>CAXUNR010000021.1:0-56440 GCA_964252655.1 uncultured Acidobacteriaceae bacterium | reverse complement strand
ATGCTCTTCATCACCCCCGTCACCTCCAAGTTGTCATCCTCCGCCGAAGGCGGAGGACCTGCGTCTGTTTTGTCCCCCCTGCTTGACGTCTACCGCACCATCGACCTCCCGCTCGTCCCCGTCCTGCTCCGCATGGAGCAGACCGGCGTCCGCATCGACCCCGTCTTCCTCCGCGACATGAGCTCCCGCCTCGCCGTCACTATCGACACCCTCGGCGAAGGCATCTACGCCGAATCCGGCCACCGCTTCAACATCAACTCCCCGAAGCAATTAGGAGAAGTCCTCTTCACCCACATGGGTCTGCCCAAGCCCATGAAGTACGGCAAGGGCAAGATCGTTTCCACCGCCCAGGACGTCCTCGAAGAGCTCGCCGAGCAGCATCCCATCGCCGCCCGCGTGCTTGAGTACCGACAGCTCCAAAAGCTCCGCGGCACCTACCTCGACGCGCTCCCGCAACTCGCCGACGCCGATGGCCGCATTCACACCACCTTCAACCAGGTAGGTACCGCCACCGGCCGCCTCTCGAGCACCAACCCCAACCTGCAGAACATCCCCATCCGCACCGCCATCGGCCGCGACATCCGTGCTGCCTTCATCGCGGCCCCTGGCAACCTGCTCATGTCCGCCGACTACTCGCAGATCGAGCTGCGCCTGATGGCCCATTTCTCGCAAGACCCGCTCCTGCTCAACGCGTACCGCACCAACCAGGACATCCACACCCTCACCGCGTCCGAGGTCTTCGGCATCCCCGTGGATCAGTTAGACAAGGAAACCCGCGCCCGCGCCAAGGCCGTCAATTTCGGCATCGTCTACGGCATCAGCCCCTTCGGCTTAGCCGTCCAGCTGAACATAGACCAAAAGATCGCCAAAACCTACATCGAAACCTACTTCGACCGTTACGCCGGAGTCCGTCGCTTTATCGACGAAACGCTAGAAACCGTCCGCCGCGACCAGGCCGTACGCACTCACTTCGGCCGCATCCGCCCCATCCCGGACATAGGCTCACGCAACCCCAACATGCGCGGTTTCGCTGAGCGCACCGCCGTCAACACGCCTCTGCAAGGCACAGCCGCCGACCTCATCAAGCTCGCCATGATCGCGCTAGACCGCGAGATCACCGTGCGCAAACTACGTTCCCGCATGACCCTCCAGGTCCACGACGAACTCCTCTTTGACGTCATGCCCGAAGAAGCCGAGGAGATGCAGGCACTAGTCAAGCACGAGATGGAAAACGTAGCGAAGTTCTCCGTGCCCATCGTCGCCGACGTCGGTTTAGGGGACAACTGGCGCGACATCAAGTAATCAAGTGCATCACTTTTCTGGGAGCGGCCATGAATCAAGCCATCGTCACGACACTTGTATCCGCGTTAACTTCATTCTTCGTTGCCGTCGGTAGCGTTGTGGGCTCGAACTTTCTTGGGAAGCGGCGTGACCACGAAGCTGACTGGAGAAAGATGAAACTGGAACATTACAGGGAGTTCATAGCGGCACATTCCGCTGCAATGCATAGTGCAGCAGATGTACTCGCCAAATGACGCTATGCCGATGCAGTCAACAGCTTGACTCTTGTAGCTCCTCCCCAGGTACTCGCAGCTCTATACCGCCATCAATCCGAGATATCGGAGCACAATTCCATCGCAGCCTGACTGAAGCCGAGAAAACATTGAGTGATCTTTTGCGCCGGATGCGAAGAGATTGTCAGCCGAAACCGCCCTCAGACGACCCGCTTTCATCTTCAAGACGTTCGATATCCCGCGTCTTGGGGTGGAGAATGAGCATATTTTCTGAGTTCTTCCTCACTCAGCCGGCAGCAGCTAAAGAGAGGAATGATAAACTCCGTCACACGGAGCCCGTCTATGCAAACGCTCATCGACATTCCCGAACCAAATATAACTCTTCTCGATAAGCTCAGCGAAGACCGTCAGGTTTCACGGGACGAACTCGTGAGAACAGCGGTGTCTGTTTACCTAGAAGCCCAGCTTGCAGAGCAAGCAAAAGACATCCAGCCACAGCTGGAAAATGATGAAGCCTTTGGCTTGTGGGCCGACTTTACTGAAGACGGGCTCACCTATCAGGAAAGGCTACGCAGCGAATGGGAACGTTAGAGCCGCTCTTTGACTCCAACATTCTCATCGACTACCTCAAGGGCTTCGAAAGAGCACGGAACGAGATCGATCGCTATACCGACAAAGCAATCAGCGTGATTTCCTGGATGGAAGTCATGGCAGGAGCGACTCTGGAACGTGTCACGGCCACCCGGGTCTTTCTTAAGCGATTCGAAGTTGTGCCGTTCACGGACGAAATTTCAGAGCAGACGATCGCTAATCGTAGAACGACCCGCCTGAAACTTCCAGACGCGATCATTCTTGCCACCGCCCAAGTGCAAGGCCGGGTTTGATCACCAGAACACACGGGATTTCTCTTCGACATCGCTCCATATTCACATTCCGTATGTTCTGTAGGCGAGGCAAGTTCGTCCGTAGAAGGCATCGCCTGCGGTAATCTCCACACGAGAACCTCCATGCAACTCAGCACCCGCCGCACCCTCGGCCGCTCCGGCCTGCCCGTCAGTCCACTCGCCCTCGGCACCATGACCTTCGGCAACAAGAAGTGGGGTTCGCCGGATGACGTAGCCGCCACTCTGTTTCACGCCTTCCTCGACGCCGGAGGCAACTTCATCGATACCGCGGACGTATACAGCGGAGGCCGCAGCGAAGAGCTCGTCGGCCAGTTCATCACCGAGCGCAAACTCCGCGACCGCATCGTCGTCGCTACCAAGTTCAGCTTTAGCGGCGGTAACGGCCGCAAGAACCTCCACCGCGCGCTCGAAGGTTCCCTCCGCCGCCTCGCAACCGACTACATCGACCTTTACTGGATGCACGTCTGGGATCGCGTCACCCCGCCTGAGGAGATGCTGCAGTCCATGGGCGACCTCATCCGCGCAGGAAAGATCCGCTACTTCGGCCTGTCGGACGTGCCCGCCTGGTACGCCGCGCGGATGGTCACCCTCGCCCAGGCGCACAACGTTCCCGGCCCCATCGCGCTGCAACTGCCGTACTCGCTGGTCGAGCGCACCATCGAGCACGAACATGTGCCCGCCGCCCTGTCGCTTGGCATGGGCATCACTCCTTGGAGTCCGCTCGCAGCCGGCTTTCTCACCGGTAAATACAGCCGCGGCTCCGGAGACAGCGCCGCTCCGGGAGGTGGACGACTGGACTCGAACGACCAGCCGTTCCGCTTCTTCACCGACCGCAACTGGACGATCCTCAACACCCTACGCGAAGTCAGCGAAGGTGTCGGCAAGTCTCCGTCAGAGGTCGCGCTGGCCTGGGCGCTCACGCAGCCGGGCATGACCTCGCTTATCTTCGGAGCCTCAAAGCCCGAGCAACTCGAGAGCAATCTGGCCGCGCTCATCTCCAGCTTCCCGGACCCGCGCTCGCACGCCTGCAACAGGCAAGTGCTTTTCCCGCCGGACACTTCTACTCGCTCTTTGAGGACGGCGTGCATCGCGGCATCTTCGGCGGAACCACCGTCGAGGGCTGGCTTGAAGACCGGGCGCGGCAGACACCATAGCCAGGACTCGTCACCTGATAGACTTAGAAGTCGCGTAAAGGCGTACGTTCGCGCCTGATCGCTGGCTCGCGTCGCCAGACCAGCCAAGTACCTCAAGGAAGACTCTCACCGTGGCAAACGAAACTCGCGTCCAGCAATTGGAAGACCGCAAAGCAGCGCTCAAGCAGGATCACTTCCTCACCACCTCCCCCAGCGGGCTCGAGTGGGTCAGCGCCAATCGCAAGTCCGTCATCGTGACGTCCTCGGTCCTGTTTGCCGCCATTGTGCTTGCCGTCATCGCCGCGGTTCTCTTCAGCCGGCGCTCGGATGCTGCCGCTGCTGCCTTCGGACGCGCCATGCAGACGTACGAGTCTCCGCTCGTCACTCCCGGCGAGCCGCAGGAGCCCGGCGTCACCGTCTACAACTCCGCCGCCGAGCGTGCCAAGGCCGCCAACACGCAATTCCTGGCCGTAGCGCATCAATACGGTTCCACCCGCGACGGCAAGAACGCCCTCTACTTTGCCGGCATCACCTCGATGGAAGCCGGCCAGACGGCCTCCGCCGAATCCAGCCTGAAAGAAGTTGCCGGCTCCTGGAACAAAGAGCTTGCCGCTCTGGGCAAGTTCGCGCTCGCCGACCTTTATCACAGCACCGGTCGCGACCAGCAGGCTATCGAGCTTTACCACCAGCTCACCGCAAAGCCAACCGACGCCATCCCCGCCGGCCTCGCCCAGATTACCCTTGCCGCGCTTTACACCGACCAGGGCAAGCCGGAACAGGCGCGACAGATCTACGCCCAGCTGAAAGATAAAGACAAGGACGCCAAAGGTCTGCAAGGGCCTGCCGGGTCGATCGCCGCGCAAAAATTGAATCCTACGCCGGCCGGCAGCCCTGTGCCGCAGCTGTAATCTCCACTCACTAGATCGGCGAGCTGTCAAAAGCTACGAATTTCGTCTCGTAGGTGAGAAGCGGATGTGGAGTGATCACTAACAAACTCGGGCGCGTCCAAGCCCTCCTGTGCTCCGCCAGCACGCAGGCTGGTCACGGTCTTCCATACATCCGCTTTCTTTAGTGCGGGCACCCACGGCGGCAACTCCATCCTTAGAAAACCGGATAGCGCGTGGGCGTGAGGCTCATAGAGCATACGAATCGCTCTCAGTCGACGCATGCTCTCCGGATCGCCGCACAAACGCATATGGAGATCGCCCAGGATTTCACACATTGCGCCGAAGGTCTCGATCGGCAACCGGTCCAAAGCCTCGGTCTTCTTTTTGGCTGACTGCTCCAGATGGAAGACGTGACCGACATCAATGAGAGCATGCCGCGCCATCGTAAAGGTGAGTTGCGCCTGACGTGCTGCAGCGCCCTCAACTGTCGTAATCAGCAAGGCACATGCATCCAATACTGAGACCAATGCGGAAAGCCAGCTTTGATTGTCGTGCTGGGAGCGGTAGTGGCACAGAATGGGATATGAGATGTGCGATTCCAAGATCTCCGCCGACCAGCGTTCCCACTCCGCAAGCAACGCAATCAGCTCCACTTCGCCGCCCGGATACGCGTGCCTACGCAGCAGCTCAGTGGCGGTTGGCGGCGATCCTGCGCGCCCATCGAGCATTGCCACGCTCACTTCCCGATGCGAGAACGCCTGGTAGAGCACCGGTACATAACCGATCACCAGCGCCACAAATCCAAGACCCGTCCCGGCCTCGATTACGATCAGCGCACGCGCCGGCAAGCTCTTCGGCGTCACATCGCCCAGTCCAAGCGTAAACAACGTTGTACCGCTGACATAAAGATCGGTACGTAAATTGCTGAGCTGGAGCTGATGACCGTTGAGAGTATCCGAGAACGGCGTCCCGAGAGAGAGATAAATCAAGGCAAACCCGGACACGAGTAGCACCGCCCACAGCCCTAACAGAAGCAGCAGTGACATCGGACCGTAAATGCTGTAAATCTGCTCTCGCAGGTTGCGATCCCTTGCGAGGCTTGCAGCTGCAACCCATGGCCTCCATGTGAAGAGATAAAAGAAGCGCGTAAGCCGGAAGCGGCCTCTTGGACGACGCGGCAGAATGATCGTCTGGAATGCGTCAAGAATCACACCAAAGCAGAAGATCAAACCAAGCAACAGACTGGCGATACGCATAGGGAACTCCCGGTCGTGAGCGGTGTGTCTCAGGCTTAGACGGCGGTGAAAACCGCACGATGCATTTGCATATAATCCACCGACGCCGCTCTTCCTTGACTTTGCCGCCTCCCCTGTCCCCGGATGTGCATATGCGTCTATTACGTCGTAGATCCTGCGGAAGCCGGGCGTCGATAAAATGGTTTAGCTGTGGATAATCATTCTTTGAATGCATTCCAGTCACAGATGGTCATTCTCTTTTGCTAAGCGCTTGCTAATAAAGGTTCAACCTATGCCTGACCTTGGTCGCACCCTTATTTTTTTTGGTCTGGCTCTGCTCGTCACTGGGCTCCTGGTCACTGTTTTAGGCCGTCATAATTTCCCTATCGGCAGGTTGCCGGGAGACTTTAGCTATCGCGGGAAAAACTTTTCCTTTTCGTTTCCCGTTGTCTCGTGTCTGTTGCTCAGCGCCTTGTTGTCATTCCTTTTTTGGATTTTCGGCCAACTTCGCCGCTGACTTTGACAAACCTGCTCGCCGTCCTCGCATAGCGAGCGGTTACGTTACCTTGGTGTAGCCTTGTTCCGAGCAGCTCGAAAATCGCAACGCGGGTGGGATAAACTTTAGCTGTAGCCGATGAACGACGACAGCTCCATTCCGAGCTTCCTGAGCCTTCGGACTCCGGCCTCCCGAAGGTTGAAGAGCCGCCCCGCCCAGACTGCATCCGCCCAGCGGCAGGATGCAGTCTCCGGTCAACTCGCTTTTTACCTTACCTTCCCCGAGGTTGCTGCCTCTTCACCGCTTCCCGCGCCGAATTCTGTGCAACTGCTCCGCGAACCTATCCTATACACCGTTCGTCAACTGATCGCCGAACTCCGCGGGCACCTTGAATCGGCCTACACTGGCATCCTCCATATCGAGGGCGAGGTATCTAACTGCCGTCCTGCCGGCTCCGGACACCTCTATTTCACCCTCAAGGACGGCGACGCCCAGCTGCCGGTAGTCATGTTCCGTCGCCAGGCTCAGCTGCTAGCCTTCAAGTTGCGTGACGGTCTCGCGGTGGAAGTGAGCGGCCGCATTTCTGTCTATGAATCTCGCGGCCAGCTCCAGCTCATCGCTGAAACGCTTCGTCCGCGCGGTACCGGAGCCCTTCAGCTCGCCTTTGAGCAGCTTCGCGATCGTTTGCGTCGCGAAGGCCTGTTCGATCGCTCCCGTACCCCGCTGCCACCCTTCCCACACTGCATCGGAATCGTCACTTCGCCCTCAGGGGCCGCTCTGCGCGACATTATCCATGTGATTCGGCGCCGCCACGCCCGCCTCAACCTGCTTATCTATCCGGCTATCATGCAGGGCGTCCAATGTCCCTCAACGGTCGCCGCCGGTATCCGCTGGTTCAACCGTCATCCCGAGCGCGTCGAGCTCATCCTCGTCGCTCGAGGAGGAGGCTCGATCGAGGACCTCGCCGGCTTCAATGACGAAGCGCTTGCCCGCACCATCGTCGCTTCCCGCCTACCCATCGTTTCAGCCATCGGGCATGAGACCGACCAGACGATTGCGGATTTCGTCGCTGACCTTCGCGCTCCCACCCCCTCCGCCGCAGCCGAGCTGATCACCGCAGCCCAGCACCGTATTGAAGACCGCGTTCTTTCGCTCGAGCGTCGTGTTCTCCGCGCAGGCGAGTATCATCTGCTCCGCTGCCGTCAGCGCCTCCAGCGGCTCTCCGCCAGCCACGTTCTTGCTCGTGTCCGTGACTCGATCGGTCTGCGCGAGCAGCACATCGATGATCTCTATCGGCGCCTTGAGGCCGCGCAGGACAATCGCCTCCGGACCTCCCATAGGCGGCTTGCCGCCCTTGAGCTCCGCCTCCGTCACCAAGCGCCCACCCTCCGCATGGCTGCGGCAAAGCGCCGTCTTACGGAAGCTTCCCAACGAATCGATCGCCTTGCGGAAAGGTTGGTCAGCCGACGCAAATACCGGCTTGAGCGCGCATCTTTACACCTCTCCGCCCTTTCACCGCTTGCCGTCCTTAATCGCGGCTATGCCATTGTGTACCTGGAGCTGGACGGCGGGCTGCCCGGCATTTTACGTAGCTCTGGAGAGGCTCGCCCACAACAAGAAATTCGTGCTCGCCTTGCCCATGGCAGCGTTCGTGCGACGATCACCGAAACTATCCCGGAGAATCGGCCCTCATGAAGAAGCTTTTTGGCACCGACGGCATTCGCGCCGTCGCCGGCCAGGCCCCGCTCGATCCAGCGACCGTCTATGCCGTCGGCCTCGCGCTTGCCCACACCCTTCAAGCTTCCACGCCGCACCCGCGCGTGCTGCTCGGCATGGACACCCGCGAGTCCTCCGACTCCATCGCGGCCACCCTGACCGCTGCACTCGACGCCGAAGGAGTATCGGTTGAAAACGCCGGCGTCATTACCACTCCCGCCGTCGCCTACCTCACCCGGTTGCACGGTTTCAATACTGGCGTGGTCATCTCTGCTTCGCACAATCCCTGGCAAGACAACGGCATCAAGCTCTTTGGTCCAGATGGCTACAAGCTCCCTGACGCTACCGAACTTGCCATCGAGGAAGAAATTTTCCGGCAGCTTGCATTGACCTCTTACCCCTCGTCCCCTACCCCTCTTCAAGCGCCTCCCGTCAACGAAGCTGACCGCGCCGAATACACCCGTTACCTTCTCGCCGCTGTCCCTGGCCTCTCGCTCGACAACCACAAGGTCGTCCTCGATTGCGCCAATGGAGCCGCCAGCTCGGTTGCACCGCAGCTTTTCAGCGATCTTGGCGGCACGATCCTCGTCACCCACGCCAGTCCCGATGGCCGCAACATCAATCTCGTCTGTGGTGCGCTCCACCCCGAGGTGGTCGCCGCGGAGGTTGTTCGCCACAAAGCTTCAATTGGTATTACGTTCGACGGCGACGCCGACCGCGTCCTCTTCGCTGATGAGTCAGGTAAGGTGGTCAATGGCGATGCCGTCCTGCTGCTTGCCGCCCGCGATCTTCATGCTCAGGGCAAGCTGGCCAACGCTACCGTTGTCGCCACCACCATGTCCAACATGGGTCTTGAAGCTGCACTCGGCCGCTCTGGCATCCACATGCACCGCGCCCCGGTCGGCGACAAGTACGTACTCGAACAGATGCTCGCGGCGGGCGCTTCTCTCGGTGGCGAACAGTCCGGCCATATCCTCTTTTCCGGCCGCTCGACCACCGGCGACGGCTTGCTTACCGCACTACTCGTCCTCGATATCGTCCACCGGACCGGCAAGTCTCTCGCCGAGCTTGTGGCTGACCTCAAAACCTTTCCGCAGGTCATCCTCAATGTGAAGGTGCGCGAAAAGAAGCCGCTGGACCAGATTCCTTCCGTTGCCAAAGCCATTGCCGAAGCCGAGCAGGACCTCGTCGGTACGGGTCGCGTGGTGATCCGCTACTCCGGCACCGAAGCACTTGCCCGCGTGATGATCGAGGCCGAAAATCCGACTCAGATGACTTATCATGCCGAGGCGATCGCACAAGCTATTCGCGCACAAATCGGAGTGTAAAGCATTTCCGCCACTGTCCCTCGCTTGCCTGGCGTTCCGCTTTGACCTTCGTTACACCGTCTTCTTGCTGCCTAAGGCATCAGCCCGTGGCCGCACTCCGCAGTTGCCGCGCGCGCTACCAAGGCCTGCCGTGTGTGGCTTCGTGTAACCCCAGCCTGCTTTTTCAGCGTGCCGGTTGTATTTGTCTTTATCTCCTTTACTAAGCGTGCAAACCCTTCCTCGAACGCCTTCTTGTCTCCCGGCTTCGCGTCCGGAGCCTGCCCGCCCCGCATAAACCCGTGTCCTGCACCGGCATAGGTTACCGGCTCGAAAAACTTGCCGGCCGTCTTCATGTCCGCGACGGCCTGCGGAATGGTCGCACCAATCCGTGCATCATTTTCTCCGTAAAAGCCGTAAACCGGAGCGTGGATCGATGCCATCGCGGCCTCCGGCGGCGGCGGACCATAGAATACGAAGGCCGCACTTAGATCTTCACGGTGGGTCGCAAACAAAAACGATTTCCCTCCGCCCCAGCAGAACCCTGCCACTGCCAGCCTGCCATTGGCACTCGGCAGCTTCTTGCCGTAGTCGGCCACTGCATCTAAATCCGCCGTTACCTGCGTCGGATCGAGACTGGTCACCGCTTTCACCACCGGATCGGTCGAGTTGGTGGTGGCAAAGAGCGCATCCGTGCCACCCCCGGTCTTGCCATCGCCTCCCGGACCCACGCCGCTAACCAAGTCTGGTGCCACCACGATGTAGCCTTTGGCCGCCAGTTCATCGGCCTGCAGCTTGATCCAGTCGCTTAGCCCAAAGATTTCGTGAATCAAGACCACCACCGGAGCCTTGCCGGAGCTTTCGGGATAGACCACAAACGTGTTGACTGTTCGCCCGTCGTGCGTTATCGGCACGTACTCGCGGTGCCTTGGGCTTCTGTCGAGCGCTGCTTTCGCCCAGTCCTGGGCAGAAACCATGCTGGAAAACAGCAGAACGAATGCTACGCAGGCGAAGGAGCGAAGAGAGCGGTTCATGTGTGCGAGTCTACGTTGCCCCATCGCGCTCACGCAACGGGGTTGCACTGAACGATGGGCTTGCCTTTTCATGAACGCCGCGGCCCCAACGGCTTCGCTACACGAGGCAAACGGCCTGCTACCTTCAACATGGCTACGCCATTTAGCAGCAGCACGGCGAAGACGCACACCCAGACCTTCCAGATGCTGTGGTGCAGGCCTCGATCCCAGAAGCCGATCCCCAGGCATACCAACGAAGCAAGCAGCGAGCCAATTCCTCCCAGCGTATCTACCGTCTTTTTGGTAACCATGTGTGACCGCCTTCTCTGACTTCGGGACTCAGCCTCGATTGATCCCATCCAGAATCGACCCAACGATACCCCCCACAACCCCACTTTGTACAGACTCTTGCCGCCGTTCTCCCGGCGCGTATTCAAGAATCTGGTGTGCCAGCCGGGCGATCGGCAGCGTCTGCAACCAAACCCGTCCCGGCCCGGTTAAGGCGGCCAAAAACAAGCCATCTCCCCCGAAGATCAGGTTTTTGATTCCCGGGACACGCGCAATCTGAAAGGACACCCCGCCGCTGAAGGCACCCACGTGCCCGGGATGCACGCGCAACGTCTCTCCCGGCCGCAAATCCTTGATAATGACCTCGCCCGAAAGCTCAATCCAAGCCGTTCCGTGCCCGCCGAGCTTCTGCAATAGAAATCCATCTCCTCCGAAGATTCCCGCGCCGAGCGACTGTTGAAAGCCCACTCCCAGCGAGACCTGGTTGGTCGCGCAGAGAAAGCCATGCCGGTGGATGAACAGCTCCTGCCCTGCGCCAATCTCCATGGGCACGATGTGCCCTGGAACCTTCGTCGCAAACGCGATCTCGCCCGGCATTCCTGCTGCCGTGTACTCCGTCATGAAGATCGTTCCGCCACCCGCCACCCTCCGGATGACGCCCAGCAGTCCGCCACCGCCTCCCATCTGCGTATGCGTGTTCATCTGGATCGCGCTGGACATCCAGCTCAACTCACCGGCTTCAGAAAAGACAGCCTCCCCCGGCTGCAAGAGCAGCTCCAGCACCGGCATCGTCGTTCCCTGAATCCTGCTTTGCATCTCTTCTCCCTTATCGACCGTTGCTGCAACTTCTTACGTCGTTCGCCATACTTTCCTGTGGAAATTACTCGTATTGTGTGGATCTCGCTTACCCGACCAGTCCGGGCCACTTTTATCTCATCGTTATCCAGCCCTTACTTTATGACCAACCCAGCGTAACCTCGACATTTCGCCCAAATCCGTCTGTGCAGACTCACAGCGTTCTCGGACGCTATCCGCATCCAACAGCGCCGGAAGGAAGTTACGCCAGACATGCCGAAAAGTTCCACCCACGCCGCCGCCACGCCTCCGTCTCAGCCTGCACGCAAAGCACCACGCCGCTCTAAACCCGCAGCCAAACCTGAACCCTCCGCGGCAACTCCGTGGCTCGAGCTTCTCCAGACCGCACGGGACCGTTTCGGCATCAAGCGCTTTCGCCCCGGCCAGCGGGAGGTCCTCGAAAGTGTCTTTCAGGGCCGCGACACGCTTGCCATTATGCCCACGGGCGGGGGTAAGTCGCTCACCTATCAGCTCCCAGCACTTTTCCTGCCAAAACCGGTCGTCGTCGTCTCACCCCTCATCGCCCTCATGCAAGACCAGCAGGAGAAAGCTGAGCACGCCGACATCGCCGTCGAAAAACTTGACTCCACCCAGACCTCCCGTGAAAAGAGCAGCGCCGCTGCAGACATCGCCGACGGCACCGCCCAACTGATCTACGTCACCCCGGAGCGCCTCGAGAAGCTCGACTTCCTCGCATCGCTCATCGACTCCGGAGGTATTTCGCTGCTCGTAGTTGATGAAGCCCACTGCATCTCGCAGTGGGGACACGACTTCCGCCCAGCCTTTCTCTCGATCGGCGAAGCTCGCCAGCGGCTTGGCAACCCTCCCGTACTGGCTCTGACGGCGACCGCGACCGAAGAAGTGGTTACTGAGATCCTGCAATCGCTCCACGCGCAAGACGCCACTCGCATTAACGCCGGATCCGAGCGTACTAATCTCTTTCTCGCCGTCTATGCCACTGTCAATACCAATGCCAAGCTCGCGCGTATTGCCGCTCTTTTGGCGAAGGAGCAGGGAACCGGCATCATCTACACCGCCAGCGTCCGGTCCGCCAACGAGCTCTACGAGCAACTGGTTCAGGACGGCATCTCCGTCGGCCGCTATCACGGGCAGATGCGCATGCACGAGCGCGAACAGATGCAGCAATCCTTCATGCGCGGAGACCAGAAGGTGATGATTGCCACTAAGGCGTTTGGCCTCGGCATCGACAAGCCTGACATTCGCTTCGTCTATCATTTCGAGTTCCCCGACTCGCTCGAAACATATTTCCAGGAGGCCGGACGCGCCGGACGCGACGGCAAAGCCTCCGTCGCCGTGCTCTTCTACCGTCTCGAAGACAAGCGCATTCAAAGCTTCTTCCTCTCCGGCCGGTATCCTCATCTTCTTGAGATGAACGCTCTTTATAACGCTCTCGCGGGCACACCTGTCGAGGGGACAGATCATCCGGAGAGAGCAGCTGATAAACCCGATCCTGCTCCTTCGACCAGCACGAAGCGACCTATCCTGTCCGCCCTCGATTTGGCTGCGAAAGCAGATCTTGGACGCCGTCGCACCCAGGTCATCCTAAACCTGCTCCGGGAAGCGAACCTCGTCCGCCGCACCTCCCGGGGCTATCGGCTTACGGATGCCGAGCCGCCCACCGGCGACAAGCTTGAGGCCCTGCTCAGCACCTATGTTGACCGCGCCGCCCGCGACAAGGATCGCCTGGCCGACATGATGCACTACGCTGAAACTTCTATCTGCCGCACTCAGATCATTCGTAGTTACTTCGGCGAGCCTGAAGGCGAAGCCTGCAATCGCTGCGACAACTGCCAGCGCCAGAAACGCGACGCCTCACAGATCTCCCGCAGCGAAGATGAAGCGCAAGCTGATACATCCGCGCCTGACTCTTCCGCTCCGCCGGCGAACCCTGCGAAGGTTACCCAGCCGTCCGTTCACGGCGACCTTTGCACTCCAGCCCCCGAGGCCCCACCCACCGTTGCCCCCGAAACCACCTTTCATCGCGGCGACCGCGTCCGCCATAAGCGTTTCGGCTCCGGCTCCGTCCTCGATATCCACGACCAGATGGTGTTGGTCGACTTCCTCAAGGGCGGCCAGAAACGCCTGCGGGCCGGCTTTCTCGAAGCCGCCTGAAGCTTGCGGCACACCCGGAAGGAGATTAGAAAAAACGGAAGCCTCTTTCAAGACCACTCCGAAGGTAAGCTGGTGTCCATGCTCAGCGGATCCTGGATCCACTCCCTGCGTACCGGAAAGCGAACGCTCGCATTTGCCTGCGTGAGTTTTTTGCTCGGCCTGTTTACCTTGCAGCTGGTTCATGTCGCGCATCTTTACTCTGCCAACTGGGACGAGGCGCACCACCTGTACGACGGGTATCTGATCCTTACCCAGCGGGACTACCGCGCTAATGCCGAGGTGCCGCCACTCGTTAAGGTGGTGGCCGCTTTGCCCTTACTACGGTTGCATCCCGTGCTGCCCGCGTCTACCGGCACCTCGCAGACAGAGAACGCCTTCCTGGCTGGCCGCGCGTTTGTCTTCAGCAACGGAGGCGATCGCCTGCTCTTCCCGGCGCGCATGGCCTGCATGCTCTTCAGCCTGGCGACGGCCTTGCTGATCTTTGCCGCAGGAAAGCAGTACTTCGGCGTGCTCGCCGGCGTGTGCGGACTTTTTTTGTTTGTCTTCGATCCCAACGTTCTCGCACACGGCACCCTGATCTCGACGGACATGGGCAGCGCCTGTTTTCTGCTGGCTTCGACTTATGCGTTCTATCGCTACTCCGTTCGGCGCACCTGGGCGTGGCTGCTTGCCACCGGACTGCTGGCGGGATTGGCGCTAGTGGCCAAGTTTACTGGCATTCTCATCGTACCTATGCTGGTGACGATCGCAGTTGTGGAAGGGATCCGCGAACGAAAGCCGGGAACCGCCGTACGACTGCTGAGCGCATTACTCGCCGTGCTCACCTGTGCGTGGCTTGTACTCTGGGCGTTCTACGGCTTCCATTATGCTCCGGCACCGAACGGACTGCAGCTCTCTCCCGCATTCAGCAAGTATCTCGCCAGCTTGCCGAACCCGGCCGACGGCACGAAGCTTGCCCTGCTGGCACGATTTCACGTTCTGCCTCAGGCTTATCTCTGGGGACTCGCAAACACAAAACATACGGAGTGGGACTACACCAGCTACTTCTTCGGCCACGTGTACCGTCACGGTCCTTGGCAGTACTTTCCCGTTGCTTTTCTGCTCAAGTCCACTCTGCCACTGCTGCTTCTGCTCGTCCTCGCACCCCTGTTTTGGCGGCGTGCAGGTCGGGAGTATGGGCGGCAGCTGGTCTTTCTTCTGGTGCCCGTAGGTATTTATTTCGCCGTCATCACCACCTCGCATTTCGATATCGGTGCGCGCCACCTGATGCCCGTGTATCCGTTCCTTTACCTGCTCGCGGGAGCCGTAGCGGCTATGCTCCTCCGGCAAGGACGTGGCTGGGCGGCCCTGGCAGGTGGTCTGCTCGTATGGCAGGGAGTGACGACTCTCCATGTCGCTCCCAATTACATGGCCTACGGGAACGAGGCCTGGGGAGGTCCGCTGCAGGTCCGCCACTTTCTGAGTGACGCCAACGTAGACTGGGGACAGCAGCTGAAGACCGTTAAGCAGTATCTCGACCAGAACCACGATCCGGAGTGCTGGTTCGCCTACTTTCCAGACGGTGCCGTTCTGCCAGAGAATTATGGCATCCGCTGCCACCGCTTGCCCACGCCGAGCGGGTTACGGTGGTTCAATCTGCCGATGAACGTGCCTCCACGCATCCATGGCACCATTCTGATCAGCGAGAGCGACCTCGACGGGGTGGAGTCCGGCGAAGGAGTGCTTAATCCCTATGCCGAGTTCCGGAAGCTTAAGCCCGTCGCCATTCTGCAGGATGGCGTATACGTCTACCAGGGAGATTTTCCGGTGCCGCTTGCCGCGGCCTGGGTCGCCGTAAGCCACTCCGCGGAGTGCGTTCGAAAAGGCGACCTGACGGAGGCACTCGCGCTTGCCCAAGAGGCCACCACGCTTGCTCCCGCGTCGGCTCGCACGCAGCTGCAACTAGCCACCGTTCTTGCGTGGCAGCAGCAATGGTCTGCGGCCAGAGAACACTACCGGCTTGCCCGGCAAAACCTGCTCCGCCAACGGCCCGACCTGGAGCAGGAGGAGCTTGACCCCCAGATCCAACGTGGGCTGGACGCTGCGTTGACACGATAGGCTAACCACTCCGAAGCTAACCCTGCTAGAAGAAGTGGTACCCTTAGGTCACAAAAATGATTTCTTTATGTAAGCTGCTCAGGATAGCTGCCGTGAGCGGACCTCTCTTCGTGTCCTCCGCCCGCCCGCAGGCCCCAGCCGCCGCGACCCTTTCTCCCCCCGTTCTGTTCACGGTCAAGCTGGATCCCAGCGTTTCAACGCCGCTGAGCGGGCGGCTACTCTTGTTCGCCAAGCGCGGAAAAGGTACGCAGGACTTGGACATCCAGGAGTTTCACCCCGAGGATACCTGGGTCGCTGCCGTCGAGGTCCAGCATCTGCTCCCCGGGGCCACCGTCCAGATCGACGCCGATCAGCAAGCCTTCCCCTTGCCCTTTAGTCAAAGGCCGCCAGGGGATTGGGAGTTTCAAGCCGTCCTCGATACGGAGCATAGCTATAACTACTCGGGCCGACAGCCGCAGGATTGGGAGAGCCCTGTGCTGCCGTACGCCAGCGGAGCCGCCGCATTGCCGGTGCTCATCCTCGATCATCATCCGCAGCCCGATGCCAAGCAGGAAAACGCGCTCGCCGCCGCCAAGCTCAAGGTCCGCCCGGGAGCAATCGAGCAGCAGATCCTCGCCAGTCCCGTGCTGACCCACTTCTGGGGTCGGCCACGCCATCTTCAGGCCTGGATCGTTCTGCCGCCAGGCTACGCCGACCATCCCGAGACGCACTACCCTACCGTCTACTGGACTCATGGCTTTGGAGGAGGCGCCGAACAGGACCTGACCCCGGCGATCACGATTCGCCAGCACATGCTGGACAAGAAGACTCCACCCATGATCTGGGTCATGCTCGATGAGGCAATTGCCGAGGGAACCCACGAGTTCGCCGACTCCATCAATAACGGACCGTGGGGCACTGCACTCACGACCGAGGTCATTCCTCAGCTCGAAGCCCTCTATCGCATGGACGCTCGCCCCTCCGGTCGTTTCGTCACTGGGCACTCGTCCGGCGGATGGGCCACACTGCAACTCCAGGTCAACTATCCCGAAATCTTCGGAGGTGCCTGGGCCACCTCGCCAGACCCCTCCGACTTCCATGACTGGACCGGCACCAACCTCTACGCCCCCCACGCCAATGTCTATCATGCCCCTGATGGAACGCCGCGACCCATCATGCGGGCGGACGGGAAGGTCATTGCTACGCTGGAGCAGTTTGCCAAGCTGGAGTCCGTTCTGGGACCTTACGGCGGTCAGATGTCGTCGTTTGACTGGGTCTTCTCCCCAAGAGGCGCATCCGGTGCGCCCTTGCCCATGTTTGATCGGGTAAGCGGCGACGTAGACCCGCAGGTCGTCGCCTACTGGGCCGAGCACTATGACCTCGCCAACCTAGTCGAACGGATCTGGCCGTCCAAAGCCTCACTGCTGAAAGGCCGGATCCACTTGGCCGTAGGTACCGCTGACACCTTTTACCTGGACGGCTCGGCCCGTCTCTTGGAAGCTCGGTTGAAACGGCTCGGCGCGGATCCTTCCTTCACCTACGTCCCCGGTGCTAGCCATTTTGATCTCTCTGCACATACCTCCGTCTCGTTTTTAGAGAGCATTCCGGCGGAGATGTATCAGGTCGCGCGCCCCGGCCAGTCTTGGAAGCCTTGAATGCAACATTGCGGAGATATTCTTAGAAGTAAGTCCGCAGCGTCTCGAGACTTAGTCTTAGTGGCTCAGCGTTGCACTTCCTAACGAACCGGCGCAGCTACCTCCCGTCACCTGCAGGGAGGTAGCCTGCAACACGCTTGCCGCCGAATCGAACGTCCCTGCAACCACCAACTGCGAGCCGCCTGTCTCATTGGTCGCGATCGTCAGATGGACCTGCTTGCCAAGCACGCTCCCGGTCACCGTACCCTTACTAAAGCAGGAGATCCCCGTGAACGCCGCGCTTCCTGAGACACTGCTTGTGCCATCAGCGTTGCCAAGCGTCGCCTGCTGAAGCGTCACCGCGATCTGTTGCGTGGGCAGCGTCGCCGCGCCGGAGTAGGTGCCTGCAAGCGCCGCATACTCAGTACCGGCAATCGTTCCGGCATAGCCATCCGCACATCCATTCCCGACGGTGTAGGTTCCGGTAAACCCCGTCCCTGTAGCATTTTTTGTGCCGTTCACTGACATGTACTGCCCGTTGAAGCTGAAGGAAAACAGACTTACTGCCGTGCCGTCCACCGTGCCTTGCAGCGGAAGAATGGTTCCTCCCAGGTAGCACATCGTCGGCTGCTCCAGCTGCGTCAGCGTCAACAATTTATCAGTAGCACTTGCCGCAACGGGCTCTTCCTCAAGAAATCCAGCTAACGTGGTGAAGGGGACAGGTCCCTGCGTCGCCGTCAGAGTGAACTCCCAGTTTCCCGTCAAATACTGGTACGACGGTGTAGCGCTTGTAGAGTTTGGGCCGAAGACATTGGTGCATCCCACAAAACAGACGCAAATCAGCAGAGCCGCCACTGCAGCGATGCACCGCGTACCTCGTATGGAGCAACTACCCTTCATGCATTTTCCTCAAGCTCTTTCCGTGTCAGGCAAACTGCTTTGCAGATCCTCTCGCTCCGTCATATCAGCTCTTTTGTAGGGGGCCGAACCGCGGCCCAGAGAATTAGTGACTGAGTGTCACCGTCCCTAACGAGCCTGCACACCCTCCTCCTGTTACCGCCGCAGAGGAGATCGTCAAGATGTCCGCCGCTGGATCGAAGCTGCCCATGAGCATCACCGTCGATCCAGCAGCCTCATTCGTGTTGAACGTGAGCGAGAGCGAGCTGCCGAGGACCCAGCCATTCGGCGCAACCAAGCTTCCCGTACTAAAGCAGGAGAAGCCGTGGAAAATCGCCGAGCCCGTGACGAACGACCTCCCGTCACTTGTGCCCTTCGCGTCTTGCGCCAGACTCAGCTGCATGGAGTTCCCCGCGCTGTTGGTCACAGGCCCTGTGTATTGGCCCGCGAGCGGAGCATAAAGCTGTCCGGCCAGATTGCCCGAGGCACCATCACCGCACCCTCCTGCGATTGTGTAAGAACCCGTCAGTTGGCTTACCGCAGTATTCTTGATGCCGCTCAGGTCCAGCACTTGCACATTGATTGGAAAGGACTGAAACACTGCCTGCGTAGGCGTGACCCCTCCCGTCAACGGAATTGTTGTCTGGTCGACATAACAGGTTGACGAGCGGACCTGCAACGCCGCCGTTGCGAAGTCGTCGACGCCGACGCTGTTGTTGAACTCGTCTAGGTATCCCGCAAGCAGGGTAAACGGCGCTGGACCCTTCGTCGGCGAGGGTGTGAACTCCCAGTTGCCCGATACAGCAATATACGGTCCACTCGGTGTTGCCGTCGGGGGGGTGGTCGGAGGCGTGGTCGTCCCGGTTGTCGTCCCGGATCCTGACTTCACCGCACATCCGGCGAGGCAGGTCGTCAGCACCATCGTTGCGAACAACACGTTCAACCGTCTTTTGTTTTTTACCGACACAAACTCATCCACGAACACCTTCACAACCCCTCTACTACTGTTCCTTGGAAGGACTAGAACGTTCTCAATACGCATTTTAATAGTCGCAACAGCGTACGCGTAATCCCACCTTCGTGTCTATTCAGGCACATTTGCGATCCGACAAGAGTCACTTCTGGGCCTGCTATAAAATACCGGTCCGTCTGGAAAGCGCCGTCTTCAGAAGAAGTTCCTACGAGATCGCAACACGCCCCGAGTGAAGTTCAGGGTTCGCGGCAGAAGCTGTTCAGACCACGGCATCATCCTGCGCCGCGCTACGCAGAGTCGCGGGATTGCGCTTCCGGCGCCCTGTTTCCAGCTTGATTCTGCGCAGGAACTCCACGTGCTCTAATTTCGGATCATCTATCACGGGAAGGCCGTGATTTGCCATCTGGATCAGCATGTCACAGCGCAGCAGGTCTAAGTCAGCCTTGGAACAAGCCTTCAGCATCTTCGGCCATAGAACTCTGGGAGGGGGAAGGGGGAGCATCGTTATTTGCCTCGCCTTCCCTACGAGCCGGAGCCAACGGTGGATTCATGGCCTATTCACTTTCCTTGCCCCATCCTTCCTCGTTGATTTAGATGCCTCTTTTATGCTGGCCTTCTTGCCGCTCACTTTCCGCCAACCCACGTTTTCGATCCTCAGTTCCCCTCCTCCGCCATCATCGCCTTCAGGCCGGATCCTCAAACGTCAGCTTTAACGTCTGCGTCGTTCCGGCCGTGCGGCTATACCGCCCTTCCGGCGCCACCATCACCAGCGTCGAGGCATCCCCACCCGCGTTGAAGCTGTTCGACACCGCAAATGTCAGCGTCACCACAAACTGCCGATGGCTCAGCGGTACGCCGCCCGGATTGCCGATCGCCCTCACCTGCCGCGTCGTCATCGCCGCCGCGATGATGGCCGCCGGCAACGTCGTATTGAACTCCTCCGGCCTGGCCGTCGCATGCAGCTTGTCCCACAGCGTCTTCACCCAGCCGAACGGCGAAACACTGTTTGGCGTAAGCGCACCTCTGGCCGCAGCCGCCGGCACCGAATACACAAAGTCTGTCTCCCGCGTCACCGTCTTCGAATGCTCGCCTTCCGCCGACACAAGACTCAGCAGCACGCCTCCATGCGCGTCGTTGCTCGTCGTCGTCTGAAAATCAAACTCCGCCGACTTCAACTGTGGATCGGTCGTCTCGATCTGCCGCTGCACCTCCACCAATACGTTTTCAACCACACTCACTACATCGGCCAAAGCCACAAAATCTTTAGTATTCGCAGGTTTGGCCGCGGTTCCCATTCCTTGCGCCGAAGCTGCACCCAAGTAAAAGCACGGCAGAACAAAACCGTACAGCTGCCTCAACAATGTCTTCATTCCTGCTCCTATATCGTTCTACGATCGTTAGGACATCACAACATTAGCCTGACCGTAACTCTAAGGGACGAGCCTGTTACTCGGTAGATGAGCCATAGACAACCCAAGAACGAAGCAGAATCGGCCGCAAAAGCCAAGTGCCATTAGCCGATGAAAGGTAACGTGAGCATTCACGTACTTTGCTAGACCAAGTTCAAATGAACTCGGCTGGTCGGGGGCGTTCATGTTGAAATCTCGATAGCCTCGCGTCCGTCAATAGCTTGTGACGTACAGCATCAACGGCGAGACTAGACCTATGCTGATCCCACTTGCCCCGGCAAAGAAATGCAACTGCTCAGCTTACCAACGAAGGAATGGATCAAGTCTAGCGTATGCGAAACACAAACGCGTACCCTCGCAGGCAAGCGGACCATCCTTCGCATCAAGACGCCTGATGCCTGCTAACTAATCCATTAGTAGCTGCGTCTATTCACTCAGACCCATGCCGCCGCGCCAGTCCATTACGCTAACGGAAGCCGAACTCAGGCTCATGAAGCTCCTCTGGAGCCGCGGCGAGTCCTCTGTCGCCGACCTTACCCAATTCCTCGCCGGTGACACCCCGCTCGCCTATACCTCCGTTCTCACCACTGTCCGCGTGCTCGAAAAGAAGGGCTACGTCAGCCACCGACAGGAAGGCCGCGCCTTCCTCTACACCGCCTCGGTCGCAGAGCATGAGGCTGGCCGCTCTGAAGTCCGTCACGTGCTCGGCCGCTTCTTTGGCAACTCCCGCGAGCGCCTGCTGCTCGCCCTGCTCGGCGACGGCGACATCACCCCCGCGGAGCTCGCCTGTATCCAGGTCGCTATTGCCCAGGCGCCGCCGGACGTGGGGTCGGGTTCAACCCGCGATCCCTTAGCCGCACCAGACCGCGAATCGGAGGAGGCATGACCGTGGCTAACTTGACGCTGCTTGCCGCCTCTATGACCTCCGCGCTCTTTGCTGCCATCTGGCAGGGACTTCTGCTGGCCGTTATTGTGGCGCTCTGCCTTCGTCTGGCTCCGGCTCTTACCGCCTCCGCTCGCTCGCTGATTTGGCTCACCGTCGCCGCACTTGCCGTCCTGCTCCCCCTTACCCAAGCACCCACGCCCCAAGCGCTCCTCAAGCCCGCGGAAAGCGCGCTCCATCTATATATCGACGTGCGTTGGAGCTTGCTTATCGCCGCCGTTTGGGCAGCGGCGTCGCTCGTTCGCGCCCTCCAGCTCACTGCCGGGGCCCTCGCACTTCGCCGCCTGGCTCGCGCTGCCACACCAATCGCCGCGCCCGGAGCTTGTCGAGCCCTGCTCGCTGCATCCAGCCGCACGGAATCCCAGCCCGTCCAGCTCTGCACCTCTACTGAAGTCGATCGCCCCAGCGTCCTCGGCTTCTTCCATCCGCGCATCCTGCTCCCCGCCGGGCTGGTCGAAACCCTCAACCCAGCCCAACTCCAGCAGGTGCTGCTCCACGAGCTCGAACACCTTCGCCGGCGCGACGACTGGACCAACCTTCTGGGTCGCCTCGCCCTCGTCGTGTTCCCCCTCAACCCCGTCCTCCTCTGGCTCGAGCGCCGTCTCGCCACTGAGCGCGAGCTCGCCTGCGACGATCGCGTCCTTGAAGCCACAGGCGCCCGCAAGGCCTATGCCATCTGCCTCGCTCATCTGGCCGAGCACACCCTCATCCGTCGCGGAGTGTCGCTTGCCCTGGCGCTGGTAGGCGTCCGCTCCGGTGGCGCGAGTGGTCCCGCAGTCTCCCGTTCAGAGCTCGCCCGCCGCGTCGCCCGCATCCTTAGTCGTCCGACCCGAACCCTTGGCCCGCGCACCAGCGCTGCTTTGGTTGCCGGAATAGTCGCCCTGACCACAGGTGGCTCCGTCGAGCTTGCACATGCGCCGCAGCTGCTCTCCTTTGCGGCTCCAACCCGGCTCAGTGCAAGCATCGCTCCCCAGACCAGCGGCGGCCTCCTTCCCGTCGTTTACCAAGAGCGCCGCACTGTCTCGCCATTCTTGACAACCAAAGCCGTCTTTACGCCCAGACACGTCGCGGCCAGCTTCGCTCCCGCCATCCTAAACACCCGAGTGGCCCCGCAAAAGCACAGGAAGTCTGTCCGTACAGTCCTAAGTCTGACCGGCTCCACGCCGCAGACTCCCTTCATCCGGCTTACCAGCTTCCGCTTCCAGCCGTCGCACGCCCGGGTTCACCTAACCCTGACCATGGTCACGACCAACCAATTTTCGTACACAGCCGTCCCGGTTTCTAACGGCTGGATCCTCGTCCTGCAGCCTGTTCCGGCTGCTCAACCCATCCTTACCCTCAACCTCTAACTACGAACCACGCTCAGGAGCTTCCACCCATGTCTGCAAAAACTAATAAATTAGTAGCTGTGGCTAGAAGGTATGCAGCCCCTACCGCAGTAGCCACTTCGGCCGCCCTCGGTGCTTGCCTGATCTTCAACTCGAACGGTGTCCACGCCGCCTCCTCCACCACCGTCGCTCCGCTCGACGACAGCTCCGTCGCCGCCCTCACCTCGCTTGACCACGCGATGGAGACCGTAGCCGCTCGCGTCACTCCCTCTGTCGTCAACATCGCCGTCACCTCCCGCGGCAACCCCGAGGAGGCAAGCGAACAGGGTGGCCCGGACATGCAGGGCCACCTCCAGAACCTTCCACCCCAGCTCCGCCAGTTCTTCGGCGGTCAGTTCGGAGGGGGCCAGCCCGGCGGAGGCAACGGCCGCATGCAGCCCCAGACTCCCCAGACCGAACACGGCATCGGCTCCGGCGTCATCATCTCGCCGGACGGCTACATCCTCACCAACAACCACGTCGTCAACGGCGCCACCCAGATCTCCGTCACCCTCTATGACCGCCGCATCTTCGCCGGCAAGGTCATCGGCGTCGATAAACTTACCGACTTGGCAGTCGTAAAGATCGCCGCCCAGAACCTCCCCGCCATCTCCTGGGGCGACTCCTCCAAGCTCGAGCCCGGCCAGACCGTCCTCGCCTTCGGATCGCCCTTCGGCTACCTGAAGTTTTCCGTCACCCGCGGCATCGTCTCCGCCATCAACCGCGACAACCCCAACCGCGAAGACGCCCGCACCCCCGGAGGCATCATCCAGACTGACGCAGCCATCAACCCCGGCAACTCCGGCGGCCCGCTCGTCGACGCCCACGGCGAACTCATCGGGATCAACTACCTCATCGCCACCAACTCCGGCTCCTTCGCCGGCGCCGGCTTCGCCATCCCCTCCGGCACCGCCCGCAACGTGTCCCAGCAGATCATCGCTCACGGCAAGGTCGAGCACGGCTACCTCGGCATCAGCATGAATGACGTCACCCCCGACAACGCCCACTTCTTCAACCTGAGTGACGCCGCCGGAGCCATCGTCGCCCAGATCACGCCGGACTCCCCCGCCGCTCGCGCCGGTCTACAGCAGGGCGACGTCCTCCGCGAGCTCAACGGAGCCCGTCTCCTCAACGGCCAGGCCCTGCAGGTCGCGGTCTCTGAAACCCAGCCCGGCACCTCCATCTCCGTCGGCATCCTCCGCGACGGCAAACCGCAAACCGTCAAGCTCACCGTCGGCCAGTATGCCGCCAAAGGGACGCAGGTAGCCGACAGCGACAGCCCGGACGGCAACTCCGCCGGCAAACCCGGCAAGCTAGGCCTGGCCGTCGCCAATTTGGATCAGGACACCCGTTCCCAGCTCCAGCTTCCCGGCACCGTCCACGGCGTCGTCGTCGAGCAGGTTCGTCCTGACTCTCCCGCCGACAACGCCGGCCTGCAGCAGGGCGACGTCATCCTCGAGGTCAACCGCCACCCCGTCACCTCGGCCGACAACTTCGTCTCGAGCGTCCGCGGCACCAGCCCGTCCGACCAGGACCTTCTCCTGCTCGTCTGGTCGCACGGCAACGCCAGCTACCGCACTCTGCGCACCCTTCCCAACCAGGGCTAAGCTAACTTCCACACGATGCTCCCATCTCGCTCCTGAGATGGGAGCGTCATGCCGACACCGGCGTTCCTGAACGATTACAGCTCACGGTTCCAGGATCAGTTCACAGACACCGGAGTGGCAATTGACCATACCCTTGAACATCAGCTGCGCTTCTACGTGTTCTGGCAGGTAAGCGCTCATTCTTGCTCGTTTTAGCTTCTCAATAGCCCCTGATACCTGCTGATCGCCAGTCGGCTCCGCGTGAACAATACCTTGGTTGCTCACCAGCAGCTTGTACTCTGCGACACCCGGCTCACCTGGCCCAAGCGGTATCTTGCGCACATTTGCTAAAGCCGTACTGCTGTCAGAGACCCCGGAGTGCGCTCCCGCCTTCTGCAATTCCTGCACGCGCTCCAGCGACACCTTCGCCTCGCGGCTTTGTTGTTTACGCACACCAAGCGCACCATATCCAGCTTCAGTGGCTATTCCTAGTTCATAATCTAAAAGCGCGGCGTTTCGGTTCCCGCGAGACAAATCTATTTCTGCTAAATGCTTGCTCAACTTCAAGTCTTGACGACCCAGCCAGGCGGCTCGCACATATGGTTCTGCCCGCTTTGCGTCCCCTTCGCGAAAATAAATCCATCCCATCGTGTCCCAGCTCGCCTGCAGCAAAACCGTTTTCCCTCGAAGCACTTCGGGAGCTTCATTGAGGGTCCACGACCGGCTCGCTACTTCCATCGTTTCGAGGGCAAATCGCGTCTTTTCCTCGCAAAGTGGTAGTTCCAGGCCTATATTCGCCAGCTCATAGGCAGTGTCGTTCATCAGGTCCACATCTTCCGTCTTCTTCAGCAGAGCGGTCAGTGTCTGATGGCCCTCGTTTTTCTTATTGGCGCTCAACTGAGCTCGCCCTAACAAAAGTTCCAGCCGCTCGTTCGGGTGTCCATCCAGAGCTGTGCGCAATAGCGCCTGCTCTGCTCTCGCCTCCGCCAGGTCGGGTTCGTTGTCCGCAAGCTGCATCGAGACCAATTCCACCTCCGGCACCGGGTCCTCTGGTGCAGCTTCGGCCCACCGCGCCAGTGTTTCCTTGGCATCTGCCCGGTAGCCGCCTGCCAACTGCGTTCTGTCGAGAGCCGGATACACACTCAAATTGGATGGATGCAGCTTGATTTCTTCTTGCAGATCATGGATCGCGTTGGATGTCTCGCCCATGCCAAGCGAGACACCCGCCGAAAGCGCCCAAAGCCCGGGCTGAGTAGGATCGATCGCCTTCACCTGATTGACAAGGGAACGCGCCCGGACCAGTTCGCGCGACTTCAAAGCCGTCACTGCCTCCTGTAGCAGTTGCGTCACACTGGCGTCATTTCTGGACGTACCTGCCTCCGTATGGACCGCTGCCTTGCTCTTTTCTCTCGAAGAAATCACAGTCTCAGAAGCACTCCGGGAACTTAACGCATTCTTAGACCGTCCGCTCGTACTTTTACGGTTCAATTGCACAAACATCTCGTTCCCAAATTCGGCCTTTTGTGCAAACTTGCGGTAGCTCATCGCATCCGCAACCGGCACCCGCTCCTGAAGCACCTCTACCCGGCGCTCCGCGTGGACGATCCCTTTCTCGAACCGATACGTCACGTCATAATTGACCCATGCCGAGCGTACATGCTGCGCCTCCGGCAACTCAGCGGTCCAGCCATCAGGTAGCGTCATCGCAGCGGCTGAGGTCTCGACGCGTGGTAAGCCCAGTTCCAGAGACTCGATCGGGGACTCCTTCTCGTCAGGAATTGGAAGACCGATCGGAGCGAGCTGCGCAAGGATCTTCAAGTTCGGCCAATCTCCTGACTTGTCACGCCTGTAATCGAAGCTCACCCGTAAGGGCCCGGACGTATCCTCTACACGGCTGACGTCCATGTGGCTCGCGGTGCCGACGTAACCCATCGATGCACACATCTGTTGCGCAAGTTGATCGTAGTGCGCGGGCGAAAGCTGACGGATTGCGCTTCGTAGCAAAACCTCTGTGTCGCCCCGGAATAAAAGCGTAATACGGGACGTGGATGTCCCTTCCGCGTCTAACGACCCGACCGCCTCCATCTTTTGCGTCTGCGCCACAACTGGTCGCGCCGGCGTGCGTTCCACCCGAGCCGGAGCATCCCCAGGCACCACTAAGGCGTTCCGATCCCGCGTGACATAGATCAACATCCCAAATGGAGCAACCTCTGCCGTGGTGTCGAGCCAGACAGGCTTACCATCCAACGATATCCGCGTGATCAGGTGATTGAACGATGCAGGTGACGGAACCGCAGCGTTGAACCGGATCCCGGCACCGATCAAGACTGCATCCGGATGAAGGCCAAGCACCCGGAGCATCGCGGCCAGCAACGTATGTTTGTCCTTACAATCGCCATATTGATTGCTGAGCACATCCGCCGCGCTATGCGGCTGGTATCTCCCGACGCCAAACGCCACCCCAATGTAGTGAATCTGCGTGGCTACATAGGTATATACAGCCTCTACCTTCTCGGCCTCGGTAACCTTGCCTGCAGTCAGCAGCGCGACCTTCGCTTTGATCTCCGCGTTCGGTAACATGCGATCTCCCTCGAGCCCGCGATACCACGCGCCAACTGCCTCCCAGCTCTTAAAGGTCGTCCAAGCCACATCCGGAAGCTTTCCTTGTCGGACATCCAGTTCCTCGTCTACGGTTCGAACCCTTTTCTTTTTAGCCTCGTTGCGCGCTTCCGCCTCCGAGCCAATGGTCGGGTTCAGCTGGGTATGCACCCAGCGGTAAACATGTCGATCCCCCGCCTCACTTTCCACGGCCTTCTGGCCCGGGCTCCAGACCGTTGCCACCGCGCCTTGCGGAAGGTTCAGCTCTAGCGTCTCGGAAAGGACAACGCCGTTACCCAGAAAGGTGTGCCCTCCCCAGAACTCGCCCGGAGCCTCGGCTTTGGTACGCACAATGCGTGCCTTCCACTCCAACTCATCCCCTACGCGCAAATCCCGAAGGGGCAGCTGCGAGATTTTCAAATCACTGTAGAAGGGGGCCTCGCGCGTAGCCTGCTCAGCAACCTCCATCGCGCCGCTGGAAGGCGTCTCCGTGCTGCTGCCGTCTTTATGGCGTGTGCGCGCATATACCCACTCCACATGTTCAGAGCTCGAGGCAAATGGAAGCGAAAGCACCGCGACCTGCTTGAGCGCTGCTTCCGATTGAATCCGGGCAGACAGGCTGCGCTCCTGAACCCCGGTGCCGTCAGCCTGCATTCGATAGATAGATTGAAGGCTATCGACGACGATCGGTTCGGTGTCATAGCTTGAAGCTTTCGCTGAAACAGGTCCTTCCACGGCCTTTTGCGCGTACGTATTTCCACTCTGCATCACAAGCAAAGAGAGAAAGGAATACGAGAGAAAGAGCCACCGGATACACATCCTCCTTGCTATATAAAGCAGGCGAGCAGTGGAATCAATGACTCTTTTCAGAATTTCTTCCCACGAAAGTAACCGACATCCGTGAAAGGACGGATCCATTACTCATGGATTCCGTCGCCGGACTGAACAATAACTTCTTCAGTCCTCTTCACAACCCAGAAGTGGTAGATCTCTTTCCGCATTTTCTCCGGGCTTGCGGCTATGCTCAGCAGAGTGGTGGTCGTTCGCATTCTCGTCGGCTTGATTCAAGCGCTCTTGCGCGTACTGGCCAGCGCGCTTACGGCCGGGATCGGCTTGGCGCTGGTTCCGATCCTCGGCGGCGTCGCGCTGATTGTCATCGCACTCCTCAGCTTCTCAGGGCTGGGAACCGTCGCGCTCTTCCGCCGCAGAAAGAAGTAACTTCCACCGCAGAACTTGCTCGCCCGAATCAAATAGCTTCCGCGAGCGTAACCGCGAAGCGATCTTCAGCGTCGCAAAAGCTGCGCACCGGACGGAAGCTGGGCAGAAGCAGCGTACGCACACGCTCCGTGTCGAATTTGTAGCTGTTCTCCGTATGGATCGTCTCCCCCAACGTGAACTGCACGTGCATCGCCGGGTCGGCCCAATGCGCCGGAAGAGAGACGGTCTGGTTGCAGGTCGAAGTAAGGTGCATTTCCATACGAGACTCAGCCGCATTCCAGCGAGCCTCATGCCGGAAGCGAGAGAGGTCGAAGTTGGCCTCAAGTTCGCGGTTCAACCGGCGCAGAATGTTGAGGTTGAAGGCGGCCGTAACGCCCTGAGCATCATCGTACGCCGCGATCAGAGAACCCACGGACTTCTGTGGACCCGGTGCCAAATCCGTGCCGAGCAGCAGATGATCGCCCGGGCGAAGCTGCTGCCTTAGCTTGGCAAGCACAGCCTGCGCCTCATCCGGACTAAAGTTTCCAATGCTAGAGCCGATATAAAGAGCAAGGACTTTTTTATGAGCTTCCCGCCTAACGTGAATGGGTTCGGTCACGTAGTTTGCAACCTGTGGCCGCACCGTCAACCCGGCGATGCCGGCAGACAGTTGCACGCAAGCTTCTTCAAGCGCCGTTGGGCTCACGTCGATCGGTTGATAGAGCACAGTCGCCTGCCGTGCCGCTGCAGCTGCGAGCAGCAGGCCGGTCTTGGTCGCGGTTCCTGCGCCAAGCTCGACGATCGTGGCCTCCGTTCCCAGCGCAGTCAGAATTTCCTCTGCGTGTTCGGCAAGAAGTGCCCGTTCAGTCCGTGTAAGAGAGTATTCAGGCAGCTCCGTGATTTGCTCAAAGAGCAACGACCCCGCCTCGTCATAAAACAGCCAGGGAGGCAAGGTTTTTGGGAAACCGGAAAGCCCGCCACGGGCGGCATTGGTAACAGCTTCGAGTGCTTCAGCAATGTGCGGCACACATACTCCGTCAGTATTTGGTGGTTGAGCCGCTCTTCAGAATCTGGACACGACGCGGTGCGAACTGAGACTGCAACGGAAAAACTAGCCGAGCGGCCCGTTATCCTGCGCCAGCCTCAGACCGGAAAACTGCCAACGAGTCGCTCCGGGAAAGAAATTGCGATAGGTGGAGCGGATGTGCGAGGCCGGGGTGACGCATGACCCGCCACGAAGAATGACCTGCGAAGACATGAACTTGCCGTTATACTCGCCCAGCGCACCGGGCAGCGGCCGGTATCCGGGATAGCCTGTATACCCCGAGGATGTCCACTCCCAAACATCGCCGTACATCTGTTGGAGCGAGGAGCTTACGGCCGCTGGACTCGGATGCAGGCTTCCAGACTCGAGCATATTCGCCGAGAAGTGGCCCAACGCTTCAGCATTTTCTTCAAGCGAAGCGGCGGCATGCTCCCACTCAAACTCAGTAGGCAACCGACAGCCCGACCAGCGTGCAAACGCGTCGGCTTCAAAGAAGCTGAGATGACAGACGGGAGTGTCGAAGAGCTCATCCAGGCTTCGCCATCCATGCAGCGTAAACATACTCCAGCCGGAGGGCGCGTCCGAGTCCCGACGCCAATAGAGCGGTGCCTGCCACGCGCTGGCCCGCATCGTGCTCCAACCTTCAGACAGCCATAGTTCGGGGCGGTTATAGCCGTTGTCATCGATAAATGCAAAAAATTCACGGGTCGTCACCAGGCGATTGGCAATCCGGAACGGATGAAGAAAGACGGTATGACGAGGAGTTTCGTTGTCGAACGCAAAGACTACCGGATCGGATGGATCGGGAGAGACGCCGATCTGGGTCAAGCCGCCCTCGAACGACGTATATGCAGACGCCAGTGCGTCGTTCGAAGTCTGTGCCGCGTACTGACGGTTTGTCCCCTCTGCAGCAAGGTAAGCGGGCTGAAGCGGATTGGTAAACAGGGCGTGCTTAAAATCGGTAGCGATCAACTCAAGATGTTGCTGTTCGTGCTCAAGCCCGAGGACTACTCGGCGCAGGACGTCCTCCTCCTGTTCCTGAAGGTCGCTTTCAAGCAGCGCGACGAGCGCGGCATCAACGTAACGACGATAGGCGAAAATCGCATCGAGGGGAGGCCGTGAGAAAGAAGAACGCAGGTTTTTCGCCGGCATGTCGCCCAGCGACGTGTAATAGGAGTTAAAGAGCCAAGCAAAATCTGGATGGAAAACCTTGTACCCTCCGCTAAATGGCGTGAGAACGAAGGTTTCAAAGAACCAGGAACTATGCGCAAGGTGCCACTTTACCGGGCTCGCCTCCGCGCAGGATTGAACCATCATGTCTTCAGGCGAAAGCGGTGCCGTGAAAGCAAGCGTGGCGGCACGCACATCCCTGAAGCGAGAAAGCAGGGAGGCGATGCCCGAGAACGAAGAGACTGGTACGGTTTGCGTGGACATGGTTGGTCTTTCTTAAGAATCTATTTTAGGATGCGGGAGGCGCGGCTCGGGTTCGCAAGAACGAGGTGCATTCTGCTGCGTTTTCTGTAAGCAATCCCGAACGAACGACGCTTTGGAGCCGCGCAGAGTCTTTCCCGGGAAAAAACCGTCTGTAGGGGCAGGAGTTTGCTTGATGAGCAGAAGACTTTCGTCGGTCGCGCAGTGCATTGGAATGACCTTCCTTTGTTTGCTGACGGTCCTGGGCACTCCCAAAGCGACCACGGCGCAGCAGGATAGTAACGGTGAACCAGTCATCACCCTGGCGGGCGGTCGTGGCGTACAAGGAACGGTTACCTCCGTAACCGCAGACCACCTCACCGTCAAGACGGAGCGGGGCGAGCTCTATCAAATAGCGCTCTCACCAAACACGCGTGTGTTAAAGAATCGTCAGTCGATCAAATTTGCCGAGATCCACCCCGGCGACGGGATCGGCGCCATGGGAGAGCTGGATGCTCCAAACAAAACGGTGCACGCGCTTTACCTGGTGGTCCTCGACGCCGAACAGATTAAGAAGGCTCGAGAGGCTCTCGGCAAAACCTGGATCACCGGAACCGTAACAGCAATCGACGATACCAGGATCACCGTGCTGCGGCCCGACCAGGTCCGGCAGGTGATCTCCGTGGATGAAGACACGTCTTTCCGGCGCGGAGGACGCAGCATGCAGATGGCTGGCGAATTGTTCGGCAGCGGACGCACCGGCACGGAATCGCAGAGTTCGCCCCAGGATGCAGGTGAGAGCGTCACCCTTCTGGATGTCAAGGTTGGCTCCCTGGTAGCGGGCCCCGGATCGCTGAAAAAAGGTGTTTTTGTGCCGACGACCCTTGGTATCAGCGATGCGTCCGCACGTGGTCATCGACGGCAGAATGGCACAGGCGGTCCGGCCCCTGCAGCGGGAGAGCCGAAAGGACGATGAGAGCGCAGCGGCGGTCGAAACGCCGAAAGGGCGGAAACGTGGACGTGGCGTTTGCGATGCTTTGTGTCTTCACTCCGGTGCTCCTTCAAGGACAAGGGCCGGCACCGGCATCGGGCTCATCCTCACAAGTACCCTCGACTGCGGCCCAGGCACCAGTAACTACGGTCGTCCCCCCTGTCGGAGGTACGATCCACGGAACGGTCAAGACGGGTGCAACGCTTCTGCCCGGAGTCGCCATCACGGCGACCAACACGCTGACCGGGAAGAAGTATGCGACCACCACCGACCTGGACGGTACGTATGCCATGACGATCCCGAAGACCGGCCGTTATGTGGTGCGCGCAGACTTCTCGGCCTTCGCTCCGGTGACCAATGAGGTGCGGATTACGACGGAGGCAGCCGATCAAGTGGCGGAGTTCAAGCTGGAACTCGCCTCGCGCGTCGCTCAGGCGGAGGCCGTCGCCACCCAGCGGACGCGCACCCTCGGCGCTGGCGGCCAGCGGTCAACGATCACCCTGGATATGCTCGGCGATGCTTCGGGAGCAGAAGCGGCCACTGCAGGCGGTATGGGCGCGACAACCGCACTGCCGTTACTGGGCGGTATCGCCGGCGGTGACACCGGCGCTTCGGCAGATTCGGTCACGGTCTCGGGCATCACCGGCAGCACCAATGGCCTGGCCGGCTTCAGCGAGGACGAGATCCGCACTCGGATTCAAGACGCCTTGAGCAACGCGCGGCAGCAGGGAGGGGCCACCAATGACCAGATTCAGGCCGTGGTCGGCATGCTGGGTGGCATGTTGAATGGTTCGGGCGGCTTCGGCGGAGGCGGCGGCTTCGGCGGAGGACGTGGGGGACGCGGCGGCGGTGGAGGTGCATTCCGCAACTTCAACCCGGCGCAGCCTCACGGAAGCGTCTTCTACCAGGGCGGAAACAACGCGCTGAACTCGGCCCCGTGGTCCCCGACTCTGGAGCCCATCGTTAACCCGTCCGCGTACTCCAACCGCTTTGGCGCGAGCATTGCCGGATCGCCCTATCTTCCCGGACTGACCAAGCCGGATACGCGGCAGTACGTCTTCATCAATCTGACCGGACAGAAAAATCTGAATCCATTCCTTCCAGCTCCGGTGCGCGTGCCTACGGTGCTCGAGCGTGCAGGCGACTTTTCGCAATCCTTTCAGAGGGTCAGCGGAGGCCTGGCTCCAGTCTCGCTCTTTGATCCCGTCACCGGGCTGCCGATCCCCGGCAACACTCTACGAAACAGCGTCGGTGGCATTTCACCGCAGGCCGTGGCGCTGCTGAACTACTACCCGCAGTGCAATATCAACTGCGGCTCGAACGACCCCACCGTCTTCAATTACCAGACGATCTCGAACGAGGGCTCGAATAATGTAGCGATCAACACGCGCTATCAGCGGCAGCTGGGCCAGCAGACCAGCGGCGGTCCGTTCGGCGGCTTTGGTGGCGGAGGCGGAGGTCGCGGGGGTGGAGGCGGTGGCAGGAACTCGAACGCTCCGCCGGTGCTGCGCCAAAATATCAATGCGTCCTTTAACTACTCACACACCGCGAACGATGATCGCAACATCTTTCTGCCGCTAGGCGGGACGACGGCGAGCGACGGAAACGCGCTCAACCTCGGCTACGTCGTCAGCTACGGCAGGCTCTCCAACAATGCCGCCGTGAACTGGAATCGCAGTTCGTCCGAGACCCAAAACTATTTCACGAACAGTGCTACGAACCCGACTCAGACGGCGAACCTGAACGTTCCAAACCAGGCGCAGTCCTTTGCCAATCCCCATTTCTACAACGGTGTGCCATCGCTGAACATCACCAACTTCGCCGGACTGTCGAACACCACGCCGACGCAATCGATTGGCCAGACCATCAGCTTTTCGGACTTCGTCGCGTGGCGGCACAAGCGGCATAACCTTCGCCTTGGGCTCGACATCCGGCGAGTGCACGCGGATTCAGTCGGCGGCAACAATCCGCTTGGTTCCTTCACCTTCACGGGATACGCGACGGCTAGCCCCGCCTACCAGGTCGCCGGGGTGAGCGGCTCAACTGCGGCCAGCGGCTCAGGTTTTGCCGATTTCCTGCTGGGGCTGCCGGAGAGCACCAGCATCCAGGCCGGTATCTACAAGACCTACCTGCGCGAGAACGTCTATGACTGGTATGTAACGGACGACTTCCGCGTCAAGTCGAACGTAACGCTGAACTACGGGCTGCGTTATGAGTACTTCGGGCCGTACACGGAAAAGAACAACCGGCTGGTCAACCTGGATCACAACGCGAACTACACGGCGGTGCAGCCTGTGTTTCCCGGCGGCACGGGAACCTACAGCGGCCAACTTCCCACCAGCCTGGTGCGTCCGGACCGGACGATGTTCGAGCCGCGGTTCGGCGGGGCGTGGACACCGCGCTTTGAGGGAATCAAGAACGTCGTAGTGCGCGCCGGCTATGGCATCAACTTCAACACCGGCCAGTACCGCACCTTTGCGCAGCTACTCTCGCAGCAAATGCCGTTTGCCGTGACGCAGAACAACGTGGCGGCGACGCCGACGAGCACCGACCCAGCTCCCGCGGCTACGGGCTGCACGACGACGCAGGCGGCCTACATGACTCGTCCCGCTACGACGGCGAATCTGACCCTGGCCAATGGTTTCGGCTGCTCAACCGCGCAGCAGATCACCAACAACTGGGCCGTCGATCCGAACTATCGCCTGGGCATGGTGCAGATCTATAACCTGAACGTGCAGAAAACGATTCCGCTGGGGATCGTGTTGAACGTCGGCTATAACGGCTCAAAGGGCAGCGATCTCGACCTGGTCGGCTCTCCGAACGGCACGCCCTCGGGCACGACGACGCCGGGCATCGCTCCGTTTGACTACGAGCGATCGATCGCGGGCTCGCACTCGAATCAGCTTGTGCTAAGCGTGCAGAAGCGGCAGCAAAAGGGAATCGCCGTTGGCTTCACCTACGTCTACTCGCACACAATCGACAATGCCTCCGGAGTCGCCGGCGCGGTGGGTACGCCGATCCAGAACTTCTACCGGCCGGACCTCGAAGAAGGCAACTCCACCTTCGACCAGCGCCACAATCTGACCGGAAACTGGGTACTGGAGCTGCCGTTCGGGCCCAACCGTGAATTTTTGAGCAAGGGCGGTGTGCTGTCGAAAGCGCTCGATGGCTTTTCGCTGAGCGGCAACTTCACCTTCGCGACAGGCACCTACTTTACGCCGCAGTATTCCGGCAACCAGGCGGAGGCTTCGGCGGCGAACACCTTCAACCAGAGGCCGGATCGGGTGGCCGGGACGGCGATCAAGGGCGCGGGCCAGCTAAAAAGCTTCTTCAATACCAATGCATTTACCCTGCCGGGCACAGGGCAGTACGGTACGGCATCTCAGGGGTCGATTGAAGGGCCGGGGACCGTCGCCACCAACGCTTCGCTCTCGCGGACGTTCCAGCTGGGTGGAACCAACTCGTTTGAGGCGCGGGTGACGGCCACCAACGTCTTCAACACAGTCCAGTACAACGGCATCAACGTGACAGAAAACTCGGCTAACTTCGGGCAGGTCACCAGCGCGGCGGCGATGCGCTCGCTGCAGGTGCAGGCACGATACAGGTTTTAGCGAAAGACGAGAAGGGCAGGCAGGATGCGGCAGTGGCCAGCGGCACTGATGATCGGACTTCTTACACTGCAAGGGCCGGTGAGTGCGCTGGCGCAGGAGGCGCAACCGCAGGCGGGCTCCACCTTCACCCTCAGCGTGAACACCAACCTGGTTCTCACCAACGTCGTCGTGCGCGACAAGAAAACAGGCGAGCTGGTCAAGGGACTGGCGGCCAGCGACTTCCAGATTCTCGAAGACAAGAAGCCGCAGACAGTGCGCAGCTTCGACTATCAGAGCGTGGATCAGGCGGTCGCACTCAAGGAGAAGAACACGGTGCAGGGCAAGGCCACGATCGCCGAGCTGCTCGAGCACAATCTTGCCGCGTCCCCGCAGCAGCTTCGGGATCATCGGCTGATCGTGGTGTTCTTCGATCTGAGCTCCATGCAGGATGAGGACATTGACCGTGCCGTCGATGCGGCAACGGATTACGTGAAGAACAAGATGGCTCCGGCGGACCTGGTCGCCCTAGTCAGCATGTCAACTGGCCTGACCATGGATCAGGATTTCACGTCTGACAAAGAAGCCCTGCTGCACGGGTTGGCAAAGTACAACGGTACGGATACGACCGGCCTTGCCAACGGCACAACGGGTTCGACCGACGGCACCAGCGACGACACGTCGCAATTCGCCGCCGACGACACGGAATACAACAGCCTGAACACGGATCGCGAGTTGCTGGCGATCCGCACGATTGCGAAGAGCTTGGAGCGGGTCGATCAAAAGAAGTCGATGCTTTACTTCTCCGGCGGTTTGACGCGCAACGGCATCGAGAATCAGGCCAGTCTGCGAGCCGCGACCAACGCCGCCGCCAAGGCCAACATGGCCATCTACTCGGTCGATACACGCGGGCTGCAGGCGCTGCCGCCGGGAGGAGACGCCAGCCGCGGAAGTCTGCGCGGCAACTCGGCCTACAGCGGCAGTGCGGTCACCGCGGCGTTGAGCGCCAACTTTTCCTCGCAGGAGACACTCGGCACCCTCAGCGCCGATACCGGAGGCAAGGCGTTCTTCGATTCGAACGACTTCGGCCCCGCCTTCCAGCAGGTACAGCACGATACCGAGGCGTACTACATCCTTGGCTTCAAGTCGACGAATCAGGCGCGGGATGGCGGCTTCCGGCACCTGACGATTAAAGTCAACCGGCCGGATGTCGTCATTCAGTACCGCCCTGGCTACTATGCCCCGGCTGACTTTCAGCACGCCAAGAGCGAGGACCGCGAACTGGCGCTGACCGAGCAGCTGCGCAGCGATCTTCCCGCCACCGATGTCTCGCTCTATTTGCAGGCTCTCTACTTCCGCACCGGCGATGGCCACTTTTTCGTGCCGGTAAGCCTGATCGTTCCGGGCTCACAGATTCCGTTTCTCAAGAATGGCGACCGCGACAAAGCGACGCTCGATATCATCGGCCAGGTGAAGAACGCACAAGGGATCAAGGTGGGCGAGGTCCGCGAGACGGTGAAGCTGGCCGTGGACGCCGCGCAGCAGGTGAAGCAGAAAAACATTCAATACTCAACCGGCTTCAACCTGGCAACAGGGAAGTACAGCTTGAAGTTCGTCGTCCGCGAGAACCAGACGGGACAGATGGGCAGCTTTGAAACCGAGCTAAATGTGCCTGACCTGAAGAAGGCTCCGCTGAAGCTCAGCTCCGTCGTGGTGGCGAGCCAGCGCGTGCCGGATGCGCAGAAGACGACGAATCCGCTGGTGCGCGACGGGCTAGAGTGGATTCCGAATATCCCGCATGTCTTCCGGCAGGATCAGCACCTCTATTTTCTCTACGAGGTCTACGATCCCGCGCATCAGAAGGGTGGAGCTGCGCCTCCTGAGACCGGTGCGGGCCTGACGCGGCGGCCGTCTTTGAGCGGTGTGCATGTGCTCACCAGCATCGAGTTTCTGCTCGCTGGCACAAAGGTCTACGAGACACCGCTGGTTGAGGCCAACACAATCAACAGCCCCGACCGCGGGGCCGTAGCGTTCCAGTTCGACGTCCCGCTGACGCCGCTGCAGCCGGGCGACTATGTGTGCCAGGTAAACGTGATCGACGACGCGGGCGGCAGCTTCAGTTTTCCGCGCCTGGCGCTGCGCATCACCAAGCCGGCCGGTGCAGCTCCCGCGACGGCCACCGCCGAGGCCAAGCCTGCTCCTGCTTCCTAAGGTGGATTGGCAGGCTCGACTCAAACGCCGTAAAAAAATGGCAGATTGCCTATCTGGGGCTTATGCCGACGCTGCTGGAGGGCAAGCTACAGCTCTTTGTAGGGGCAGTGACGGCAATCGGAGTTGCAGCAATAGCCGCGCTTCAAGTGATAGGCAGCGGTGAAGACCATGTAGGGGCCATCGAAGTAGAAGTCCTCGGGCGCGAGTTCGTCCGCGGACGCGGGCTCTGGTAGGTCAGACGGGTTGGTCACCTTACTAGAATAAGCGTTGCTCCGTACTCGGGGCCGCGGGCTCTGGTAGTAACGTGTTGGAGCTGGAAAGCTCAGTCGCTTGTGTTTCATCCGCTGCCAGCATGCCGTTGCGGAAACGAAGATGGCGGCCGGGAACGGCTGCGGTGCGCGTGCCGGGGATGACGATGCCGACGAGGTTCATGGGGTCGGCGGCGGCAACCGAGATCTCGTGCGCGCAGGCGCGCCTGCGTGAGTCGCGGAGCGAGTCGACCGCTTCGGGCAGGGCAAACTGCTCTCCGCCAAAGCCGGAGAGGAAGCGCCCGCCACGGATTTCGCCGCGAGCTTCGAGGCGGCGGAGTACGCCGAGAAGGTCGCGCCATTTGGGAGCGTTCGATTCGCGCTCGAGCAGGTCGCGAAAGAGCACGCCGTAGCGGCAGAGCAGCATACGCGCGGCGGACTCGTGCGCGGCATCCAGGCGGCGGGCTTCGGCGATGGCCTGGGCCTGGCGCTCAGCAGGGGTCGCTTTGGCTACGGGCGCGGGAGGCTCGGCCTCGTCGCAAAGGAGTGACCAGCGGCCGGCGGTGGTGCGGGCGGCCGCGCGTTTGTTGAGGCTGGCCGGAGTGGCGGCGGCCGCCTTGCGCCGCGGATCCATCATGCCGCGCAGCTGGTCGAAGCCGTCGGCGGCGGCGATGCCGGCGGTGGCGAGCTCCCACAGGGCATGCTGGGTTTGCGGCCGAGTGTAGGCAAGCAGGCGCTGGAGATCGTTCGAGAAGCAGGCTCCGCGCTGGCGCAGAAGGGTGCGGACGGCAAGGGCGTCGGGGCTGAGCGCGGCCAGCAGGGTGCTCTCGTCGACGCATTGGGCAGCGAGGGCATGCGGAAGCCAGTCGGCGGACTCGCGGACAAAGAAGGTGATCGGCGCGGCATTGGTAGGGATGACGCGGCGCGGAGCGGAGCCCTGGCCGACATTCCAGGCCGGATGAGGCGAGACGCGTCCCCAGCCCACGGCTCCGGAGAGGCAGAGCGCGTCGAGCCAGCGGGGGTCGTAGTTGGCGATGCGCGATGGAAGCAGCGTGCGTTCCCACTCGACGGCAGGAGCCTCAAAGCCTTCGAGCTTGGAGAGGACTTCGAGCAGGCCTTCTTCTCCGGCGAGCTGGGTCTGCGGGGCGAGGTGCTGCCAGCCGAGCAGCCAGCGCATGTAGACGGAGGGCGTTACGGGTTCGACGGCCTTGCGCAGTGTGCCGAGGGCGAGGCGGTGGATGCGCTGCAGGATGCGGCGCTCGCACCACTCGATCTCGTGGTCCGGATCGGAAGGGCCGAGGGCTGGATGTTCAAAGGCTCCGCGGAGGGCGAGGCCCTGCATTTCCATGGTGAGGAATGCCTTGAAGATGTCCGGGGCGGGGAGGCTGGTCAGGGTGGAGAGGCTATTGGCGGTGACGGGGCCGAGGATTTGTAACCAGCCCTGAACGCATTTCAGGATGAGTTCGGGATTTGTAACCGGTTCTGTTTCCGACGCGAGGAACTGGACTGCAGGTAGGTGTTCGGTGGCGATCCAGCAGGGTTTGCCGTGGACTTCCACGGTCTGGACGCGGCTGTTACGGGCGAGGCGCTCGTAGAAGAGCGGCCAACTGGCGGCTTGCTCAGTGTCGAGGAAAGAAAGCGGAAGCAGGACAAGCGAGAGCAGCAGGTCATGCAGTTCGTGTTCATCGCGGAGGTCCGGCCAAAGCTCCGCGCGGACGGTGTCGATGGCCGCCTGGTCGAGGTGGCGAGGCTCGCTGGGGCCGGTGGACGGAAGGCCGCGGCGGAGCGTGGTGGCGCGGGCACGGCGTTCCTCGGCGCCTGCTTCGTCGAGGTAGGCGTAGGGCATTGCGTTGATGAGCTCGTGCGCGAAGACCGAGGGTGTCGGTGTGTCGACGGCCAAGCAGCGGATGGTGCCCTGCTCGATGCCGTGCAGGATCTCAACGAGGCCTTCGATGTCCATCGCCTCGGTGAGGACGTCTTTCATGACTTCGCGGACGAGCGGATGGTCGGGGATCTGGATGTCACCGACGATGGTCTCAAAGCAGGCCGCGGCCTGGGGGAAGACGTTGGCCATCAGGTCGTCGGAGCGCGTTCGCTGGATCTGGGGGGCGACGCGTTTGCCCTTCTGCATGCGGAGGAGTTGGAGGCTGCGCCCGGCGGCCCAGCGCCAGCGGTTTTTGAAGATGGGCGAGGTGATGGAGGCCTGCTCGAGGAGTTCCTGCGCAGTGTGTTCGGTGAGGAAGTGGAAGACGTCCGCGAGCGGGAAGCTGTGCTGCTCGGCGAGCGAGATGTTGATGCCGTTGTCGGTGGCGGCGGCCTGCAGCTCGAAGTTGAAGCCGCGGCAGAAGCGCTTGCGCAGGGCGAGGCCCCAGGCCTTGTTGACGCGACCGCCGAAGGGGGCATGGAGGATGAGCTGCATGCCGCCGCCGTCGTCGAAGAAGCGCTCGGCGATGATGGTGTTTTTGGAGGGGACGGCGCCGAGGACGGCGCGGCCGGCGACAACGTAGGCGATGAGTTGGAGGGCACCGCTTCGGCAGACGCCGGTTTCGGACTGAAGCCAGGTGAGGCAGTCGGCGACCTGCGGGTGCGTGGGATGTAGAGCGGCGGGCGAAACGTCGGGGCTGCGGGCGGAGATCTCCTCGCGGAGCAGGCCGACGCCGTTGGAGAGAACGCCGGTGCGCTGCGGGGCTTCACCTTCCCAGAAGGGGATGCTGGGCGGAGCGCCGTGCGCGTCTTCGACCAGCACGCGACCCGCGGACTCGATCTTCTGGATGCGCCAGCTCGAGTTGCCGAGCAGCACGACGTCCCCGGGCGAGGAGTCGACGGCGAAGTGCTCGTCGAGAGTGGCAATCTGCACGCCTTCGGGCTGGAGGATGACGGCGAAGAGGCTGGTGTCGGGGATGGCTCCGCCGTTCGAGATGGCGATCATGCGGGCGCCGCGGCGGGGGTGGAGTTCGCCATGCACGCCGTCGCGCAGCAAGTAGGCGCCGTAGCGTCCGCGGCTGGATGCAATGCCTTCGTGCAGCAGCTTGAGAAGCTCCTCAAAGTGCTCGCGAGTGACCTTGCGGTACGGGTACGCACGGCGCAGAACGTCGAAGAGGGCGTCTTCGCGCCACGGCTCGGCTCCGCAGGCGGCGACGATGTGCTGCATGAGGACGTCGATGGGAGCATCGGGAATTTGTAGCTGATCCAGTTCGCCGGCGCGCATCTTGCGGATCAGCGCGGCCTGTTCGAGCAGGTCGTCGCGGGTGGTGGCGAAGAAGCGGCCCTTGGGGATGGCTCCGCGCCAGTGGCCGGCACGGCCGACGCGCTGCATGGCGACGGCCACGGCGCGGGTGGTGTTGATCTGGCAGACGAGGTCGACGTTGCCGATGTCGATGCCGAGTTCAAGAGAGGCGGTGGCGATGAGGATTTTGATTTCACCGCGCTTGAGGCGCTGTTCGGCGTCGAGGCGGAGCGAGCGCGAGAGCGAGCCGTGGTGGGCGGCGACGTGCTCCGGGCCGAGGCGGTTGGCGAGCTCGAAGGCGATCTTCTCGACGAGGCGGCGGGTATTGACGAAGACGAGCGTGCTGCGGTGCGCTTCGGTGAGGGTGGCGAGTTTGTCGAAGAGCTCGGTCCACATGGCGATCGTAGCGATCGAGCCGAGCTCGTCCGCGGGGACCTCGATGGCGAGGTCGAGGTGGCGGCGTTGGCCGACCTGGACGATGCTGGCCGGCTGGCGTGAGGGATGGCTGCCGGTGAGGAAGTCGGCGACGAGCTGGATCGGGTTTTGGGTGGCGGAGAGCCCAATGCGCTGGGGCGGGATGGCGAGTCCGGTGAGGAAGGCGCCGGGGGTGAGGTGGTTCTCTCCGGAGACGAGAGCCTCCAGGCGCTCGAGCGAGAGGGCGAGATGGGCGCCGCGCTTGTCGTCGGCGACAGCGTGGATCTCGTCGACGATGACGGTGCGGACGCGGCGCAGGTTCTCGCGGGACTTGCCGGAGGTGAGGAGGATGTAGAGGGATTCGGGGGTGGTGACGAGGATGTGCGGCGGGTGTCGGAGCATGGCGGCGCGCTCTTTGGCAAGCGTGTCGCCGGTGCGGACGCCGGTGCGGATGGTGGTGGCGAGATAGCCGCGAGTGAGGGCGAGCTCGAGGATCTCGGCCAGTGGCGCATCGAGATTCTTTTGGATGTCATTCGAGAGCGCTTTGAGCGGCGAGACGTAGACGACCTCGGTGACTGGGGCGAGCGTTCCGGCGATCGCTTTGCGGAGCAGCTGGTCGATGGCGACCAGAAAGGCGGAGAGCGTTTTGCCGGAGCCGGTGGGTGCCGAGATCAGGGTCGTTTCACCGGCGAGGATGTGCGGCCAGCCGGCCTCCTGGGGCTCGGTGGGCGTGCCGAATTTGGCCACGAACCACTCCTGGACCACGGGATGAGCCCAGGCGAGCGAGGCGATGACAGATGATTCGGCGGGCATGTGTTATCGTACCGCGTTCGCCTGTTGTTCGCTTACATGTTGCCGGAGCCGATGTCGCTGGCCTGCGCGGCGGGGTTGTCGGCGTCGAGATATAGCTCAATCACGCGGTCGAGCGAGCCCTGGGCGGTGAGGAGGAAGTCGATGACGTCGCGGCCGGCGCCTTGGCCCCCGGGCAGGGGAGTGACCCAGTGGGCGGCGGCTTTCACCTGCGCACGGGCATTGGCGGTGGCGACGGCGAGGCCGCAGAGACGCAGGATAGGCAGGTCGACGATGTCGTCGCCGACATAGCAGAGTTGGTCGGCGGTGATTTCGGCCTTGGCGAGGATCTCCTGGAAGGCTTTGAGTTTGTGCGCCTGCCCTTGGTAGACGAACTCCATCTTCAGGTCGCGCATGCGCAGGGCGACGGTCTGGCTTTGGCGTTTGGTGATGATGCCGGTGCGCAGGCCGCCGAGCCGGGCAAGCGAGATGCCGAGGCCATCGTGTGCACCGAAGCTTTTGACCTCGACGCCGGAGCCGTCGGGCTGCGGAACGATAGTGATGTCGCCGTTGGTCAGGACGCCGTCGACGTCGAAGATGAGCACTTTGATGTTGCGTGCGCGGGCCTGCGCGTCTTCCAGCGAGATCATTCTGCGATGATACAAGCCAGGGGGAGCGGGTGCATGCGGCGAGCTTCGGCAGGGCTGCTGGTGATTCTGGTGGCGTTGGCGGTTGCGCTTCCGCGGCTCAACCATGCGAGCCGCCGGGTTGCGTTCATGGGCGACTCGCTGACGTATGGCTGGTCGTTTCCGCGGGCGAACCTGGGTGTTCGCGGCCAGACGACGGCGCAGATGCTGGAGCGTTTTCCACGCCAGATCTCCGCGGCGGAGTATCGCGAGGTAGTTATTCTGGGCGGCACCAACGACGTGTTGCTTGGACTAGACCCGGCTTTGACTCTGAGGAATCTGGGCCGGATGGTGGATTTGGCCAGCGCGGCGGGGGTGCGTCCGGTGCTGAGCGAGATTCCGCCTATCTATAAAGAGGGCGGAAGATATTTGCCGGCGGTGCAGACCTTAAACGCCGGCATTGAACGGCTGGCGGCACAGCGAAAGACCGTTTTGATCGATTATGCGAGTGCGCTCGGTAGACACCCGGAGGTCTACAGCGACGGAGTTCATTTGAAGCGGCGCGGCTATGTGCGCATGGAGTGGCAGTTGTTGAAGGCAGACAATCCGTTTTGAGCGGAGCTTGCGTTTTGGCCAATAGATTCGGGGGTTACCCCCCCGGGGGTCTCGCTAAAGTCATCAAAAGGAATGACTTACGAGATAGTAGGAGGTAAAGTCCTCTGTCTTTTGGAGTTGCGGGTAAAGTCGTGTAGACAAAGCACTTAAAGCAAGATGTCGATGTTGTGCGGGGCCAAAGACATCATTCCCTGGCTCTCTCAGTAGAACCAGATGGGAATGAGCAAGGCGATTATGCTGACGAAGTGGATCGACGATTGTATTTTCCACTGGTGCGTGCTCGAAGGAAAAACAAGCAACGGCAAAGGCCAACACAGGATTCAGGCGAAGCCAGAATGACGCTACGTCTGAGCTCCCGGCCTCTAGACTCCCTGCATGTTCGTCCTCCCTTTTGCCTCAAAACTAATTCTAGAATAGCAGGGTAGAGGGGGACACTATGCCAAGTTTCTTACTACTCTAACTAATTGATGGGAAAAGACTTAGACGATGACAGGAAGCTTGAAAGGCTTGACAGCTTTTCTTCTGCTTGGTTATCGCTTGCGCGCTTAGACTTAAGCGGCTTCGGTGACGGTTGACTCTAGGACGAGCAGGGTGGGTGGGGTCAGTAGAGGAAAAGCGAAGGACAAAGACAGCTGCAGGGAAGAGTACGAGAAGGATGGCGGAAGTGGCGACGAGGCGACGCGATCATGCGGACACTCTTTGTTTGAAGTCTACGAGCGTTCTCTTTGCCAGTCGTCCAGATGTCCGCAGCGAACTGCTCCGCTTTTCTCCTTTTCTAGTTGGTCCTGCTCTTCGGCGCTCATAATTCTGAAGTATAACGCCGCCTACCTGAGCAGCATGGAGACAATTGAGGCGGACATGAGGTTGGCCATGGTGCCGGCGAGCATGGCGCGGAGGCCGAGTTGGGCGAGGTCGTTGCGGCGGTTGGGGATGAGGGCGCCGATCCCGCCGATCTGCATGCCGATGGAGCCGACATTGGCGAAGCCGCAGAGGGCGAAGGTGGCGATCGAAAAGGTGCGGGGGGTGAGAGAGGACTTGAGCAGACCGAGCTGGGTGAAGGCGACGAACTCGTTGATCATGGTGCGGGTGCCGAGGAGGTTGCCGATCTGCCGGGCCTCTCTCCAGGGAATGCCGATGAGCCAGGCGATGGGGGCGCCGATGACGCCGAGGATGGCGTTGAGCGAGTGGGGGAAGGGGATGTGCCCGTGCGTCCAGAGGGTGTTCGAGATGCCGAGCATGATGGCGTTGAAGAGGCCGACGAGGGCGACGAAGCTGATGAGCATGATGGCGACGTTGAAGGCGAGTTGGCCTCCGTCGATGGTGCCGCGGGCGATGGCGGCGATGAAGTTCTCGTTGCGGTGCTCTTCATTGGGCGGCATGTGGACGGTGCCGGCGGTTTTGGGTACTTCGGTTTCGGGGACGAGCATTTTTGCGACAAGGATGGTGCCGGGAGCTGTCATGATGACTGCGGAGAGGAGGTCCTGGGCGTTGATTCCGAAGCTGATGTAGGCGGCCATGATGCCGCCTGAGACGTGGGCCATGCCGGAGGTCATGATGGTCATGAGCTCGGAGCGGGTGGCGCCGGCAAGGAAGGGGCGGATGGTGAGCGGGGCTTCGGTCTGACCCATGAAGATGCTAGCGGCGACGTTGGTGGACTCGGCCCCGGAGGTACCCATGGTGCGCTGCATAATCCACGCGACGACCCTAATGATTTTCTGCATTAGGCCGATATGGTAGAGAACGGCGAAAAAGGCGGAGACGAAGATGATGGTCGGCAAGACGGCGAAGGCGAGAGTGGCGAGCGAGTCGCCGGGGGTGCCGATACGGCCGAAGACCAGGGAGGAGCCATCGGCGGAGTGGCCGAGCAGCGAGGTAATGACGGTGGAGATGCTGCGCAGGATGAGCTGGCCGGTGTTCCACTTGATAACGAGGAAGGCGAAGAGGATCTGCAGGCCGAGACCCCAGGCCACGGTGCGCCAGCGGATGGCGCGACGATTGGTGGAGAAGAGCCAGGCGAGGGCGAGAAAGGTGAAGAGGCCGAGCAGACCGGTGAATCGGGCCAAAGAGGGCTCCGGATGAGGAGGATAGAGACGGTGTGCAAAGTATACGGCGAGTGTGCGGGATGGCCTGCAGGCGCGGGGTTAGCGGCGGATGACTTCGCGGATGAGATCGGGGAGGGCTGATGGCTCAGGGCTGAGGATGTAGGTGGAGCGGAGCATTTCGAGAGGTTCGGCGAGCAGGGACTCGTCCTCGGCGAAGAGCGTGACGAGGGGAGCGCCATGCTGAACGTGCTGGCCCAGCTTGGCGTGGACTTCAATTCCGGCGTGGGCGCTGACCGGGTCGCCGGGGCGGGCGCGGCCGGCACCGAGGCGCTGCACGGCCCAGCCGACTTCGGTGCAGTCCATCGAGGAGAGATAGCCGGTAGAGTGCGCGGTGAGGACGGCCGAGGCGCGCGGTTTGTGGAAGGCTTCAGGATGGTCGAAGATGCTGGTGTCTCCGCCCTGGGCTGCGACGATGCTGAGCCAGGCGTTCCAGGCAGCGCCGGTGGCGAGGAGCTTGTCCGAGAGGAGGTAGCCGGCGGCGGAGGATTCGGCACGGCCGGCGAGCAAGAGCATCCAGCCGGAGAGGGTGTTGGTGAGGTGGATGAGGTCGGCGGAGAGGTCGTGGCGGCGGCCCTGAAGGATTTCGACGCACTCGTAGACCTCGAGCCAGTTACCAGCAAAGCGGCCGAGGGGCTGGGACATGTCGGTGAGCAGCGCGACGGTAGTGGTTCCGACGGCCTCGCCTGTTTCGACCATAAGTTGGGCGAGCTGACGGGCTTCGGCGTCGCTGCGCAGGAAGGCCCCGGAGCCGGTTTTGACATCGAGGACGAGCCCGTTGAGGTCTTCGGCGAGCTTCTTGCTCATGATGCTGGCGGTAATGAGGAAGGGCGATTCGACAGTCCCGGTGTGGTCGCGCAGCCCGTAGAGGATGCGGTCGGCGGGGACGAGCGTGGGCGTTTGGCCGATCAGGCAGGCGCCATAGTTGCGCAGGATTTCAGCGAAGCGCGGGAGCTTAAGCTGAGTGTCGAAGCCCGGGATGGTCTCGAGTTTATCGAGCGTGCCGCCGGTGTGGCCGAGCGAGCGGCCGGAGATCATGGGGACGCAGATGCCGGGGACGCCGGCGGGTGTGGGGTGCGCGAGGCCGGCCGCGGCAAGGATGGGCGCAATGAGCAGAGAAGTTTTGTCGCCGACGCCGCCGGTCGAGTGCTTGTCTACGGTGTAGGTGCCGAGGGGTTTGGCGTCGAAGACGTCGCCGGAGCAGCGCATGGCGTCGGTGAGCGTAGCGAGCTCGGCGGGGTTGAGTCCGCGGAGAAGAACGGCCATGAGGAACGCAGCGATCTGGGCGTCGGAGACGGTCCCGGCGGTGGTGGCCTGGATGAAGCCGCGGATCTCGCTGTCTTCGAGGGCCAGTCCGTTGCGCTTGCGCTGAATGATCTGAATGGGGTGCAGCGGGACGCTCATTGGGCAATCAGGCGGAAGGAGGCGGGTAGCAGGTCAGCAAGTGTGCATGCGCAGACTTCTTCGGTCTCGCCGGGATAGAAGATGAGGGCCTCCGGACTGGCGAATTCGGCGAGGGTTTGGCGACAGGCCCCGCAGGGCTGGCAGGCGGCGTGGTTGAGATTGCTGACGGCGACGGCGCGGATACGAATCCCCGGGCCAAAGGCGCCGACGGCAGCGGCGATGGCGCCCTGTTCGGCACAGGTGGTAAGGCGGAAGGAGGCATTTTCAACATTACAGCCACTAACAATCTCTCCGCTTTCAAGCAGGATGGCCGCGCCCACAAAAAAGTGGCTATAGGGCGCGTACGCCCGGTGGGCGGCGGCCTCGGAACGGGTGAGTAACTCGGTTTTCTGGGCTGCGGAGAGGGGAGGTTCTGGCATGAGTCTGGCTTGAGATTAAGGGTCGATTCGAAAGTTAGCAAGTCCTCAAAAAAAGTCCTCATGTTTTCGCGGGAACGTCCGATAGGGATAGTGTGGATGACCTGACAAAAGAGTTTCTTGCGGAGAGTATGGACGGCCTGGACCGGATGGAGTGGTGCCTGACCGAACTGGAACAGCGGCCGGGCGATCGCGAGCTTCTGGGCGAGATCTTTCGCGCGGTGCACACAATCAAGGGTTCAACCGGGTTCCTGGGTTTCAATCGACTGGAGCTGTTGGCTCACGCCGGCGAAAGTTTGTTGGATTCGCTTCGAGCAGCCCGGATTACCGCGACCCCTGAGGTGGTGAGTGGGCTGCTGCAGCTTCTGGATGTATTTCGGCAGATCCTAAAGCTGATCGAGCTGACGGGTGGCGAAGGGACGCGGGCGTCCGATCAGGACAGTGCACTGGTGGCTCTGTTGAAGCGCTTGAACGGCGAGCAAGGCGAGCCCGACCAGGAGGAGCGTGATGCAGTCGTAGAAGAGATCTTGCCGTCTCTTGCAATGGTTTCCGAAACTTCTGCCGTATCTCCGCCAGCATACGTGTTTGCCGCTCAAACCGGAGGTATAGGTGAGCAGACCTTGCGCGTGGATGTGGAGGTTCTAAATCGGATGATGAACCTGGTGGGGGAGCTCGTGCTGACCCGCAATCAGCTCTTACAGGTCCACTCTATAACCCCTCATTTTGCCGAACTGACCCGAAGGTTGGATAGCGTAACTGCTGACCTGCGGGAGACCGTAATGGAGGCGCGTATGCAGCCGGTAGGTCACCTGTTCGGTAAGTTTCCCCGAATGATTCGCGACCTGGCTCGCAGTTGCGGTAAGAAGATCCGTCTGGAGTATTCCGGGCAGGAGACAGGGTTGGATAAAAGCTTGCTGGAGGCTATTAAAGACCCAATCGCACATGCTGTCCGGAATGCCGTGGACCACGGCATTGAGCCTCCGTTGGCGCGCGCGTTGGCGGGTAAACCGGTGGAGGGAGTCATCCGTTTACAGGCCCGTCAGCACAATGGTTCCGTGATCATCGAGATCTCGGACGATGGGAAAGGCATCTCCATTGCACGTGTTCTTGAGCGGGCGGTCGCCCTGGAGGTAATTACGGCGGAACGGGCCGCGAACATGACTGAGCGTGAGGCGCTGCAACTACTCTTTATGCCTGGTTTTTCCACTACAGAGACGGTGACCCATCTGTCCGGAAGGGGCGTTGGTATGGATGTCGTACTGGCCAATGTCGAAAAAGCCGGTGGCACGGTAGAAGTGGAATCGCTTGAGGGACAAGGGACGACGCTGCGGTTGCGGGTTCCTTTGACGCTCGCGATTGTGCCGGCACTTGTGGTTCGGAGCGCGGGACAGAACTTTTGTTTACCCCAGAGTTCGCTGGCGGAGCTTGTGTATACGCCTGAGCGAGATGCGGCCGCATCCATCGAGCTGATCGGAGAAGCTGAGTTTTACCGGTTGCGAGAGACTTTGTTGCCGATGCTTCGGCTGGATTGCATGCTTGGTTTGCAGAAGGTGGAAGACACCGGGCGGGGCTTCTACCTCGTCGTGCTTGAGATAGAGGGCTTCCGTTTCGGGGTGGTGGTGGATGAGATTCTGACCCCGGAGGAGATCGTAGTGAAGCCTCTGTCGTCGGCACTTCGGGAGATTGGCCTTTTTTCCGGAGCAACAGTGCTTGGCAACGGCATGTTGGCACTGATTGTTGACACAGTGGCAATGGCAACCCGGGCAGGAGTGACCCGTTCGCCGAAGATCGAGACTATGTCGCTCTTAATGAGCGACGAAATTGATCTGCAGGAATCGTTCTTGGTGTTTGAGGATTGCAAACCGGAAGAGAGCGAAGTTCGCGGATTGGGTCGAGAGACTCAGGCCGGACTCTATGTTGGTACTGGGGCGGGGCTAGATCAGCCTACCGAAAGGAAGGTTTTGCCGCTGCGCATGGTAGAGCGGATTGAGAGTGTAGCTGCGCACCAGGTGGAGTATGTCGGCAGACGGGCGCTGCTGCGCTATCAGGGTGAATTGCTGGCGCTTGAGGATGAGGGCTCGATGCTCGCTGAAACTAACTCGGAGGCGAGTGTCACCGTGCTGATCTGTACTGAGTCCGAGGGCGGACGCAATCACAGGTACGGCATTGTGGTACGCAGCGTTCTCGATGTGGCTCCGGGCGAGCTGCTGGAGGGAACTGCTCGTGTTTGCCCTGAACGGCTGGCCTTGGTGAACAATCGGCTCGCTGTTGTCCATGAGCGAGTCTGTGCGGAGCGTGTCCTGGAGGAGGTCTCATGAGTGTAGCGAAGGGTGAGAGATTGCCGGCGAGCTTAGCCGAAGAGTATGTGGCGCTGTGCTGGCTTACGGTCGAGGAACGATTGTTCGGCATCGACACACTCCAGGTCCGAGAGGTATTGGGTCCGAGAACAATGCAGACAGTGCCGTTGGCGCCTGCATTTCTAGCCGGAGTGCTGGCCTACAGAGGCGAGGTGCTCACTGCAGTCAGCCTGCGCTGCCTTCTGGGCTTGCCACCGCATCGGCAGGAGAGCTGTGTGCTGGTGCTTGACGGAGGTGGAAACCCATTTGGTTTGGTCGTGGACCGGGTGGGAGGCGTGGTGGAGGTCAATGTGAAATCGCCGGCGCTGGATCCAGCGATGCTTGATGTGAGCAGTAAAGGATTGTTTTGTGGAGCCTACCGTGTTCCGGAAGGATTGCTGGTTCAATTGGACGCCGATCGACTTAGGCCGGAGCATTTGTCGGAGATCAAACATCTCGAACGGGAGTTGGCAGGGGGACGAAGTCGATGAGAGCGTTAATTGTGGATGACTCAAGCTTCACGCGAAAATATTTGCGCGAGCATTTGGTGCGGTTGGGAGTGACCTGCGTTGAGGCTCAGGATGGCAGAGAAGGCCTGGAACTCCTGCGCCACGAAGGGAAGTTCGACCTAACCTTGAGCGATGTGAACATGCCGCGGATGGATGGTCTGACGTTTGTAAAGTCACTACGCGAAGAGGGGCTGGGCCCGGCTATGAAGGTGATGATGATTACAACCGAGACGGACGAAAGCTTTATTTCTCGCGCTCTCTTATATGGTGCGGATGAATTTTTAATGAAGCCGTTTACCTCACAGAGCTTGAAGGAGAAGTTGCTGTTGATGGGATTTGCCGGTACTGCGTGATCTAGAAAGCAGTTTAGCGAGGAAGGACAAGGAAAATGGTTGCGGAGATGAAGCGAACGGTACGGGTGTTGGCAGCGGACGATTCGGCGGTGATGCGTGGAGTGATCCGAACGATCTTTCAGCTGCATGCTCTGGATCTGTCTTCGCGAATACCAGCGATGGAGCTGTGTGGGGTCGTTCGGGACGGTCAAGAGGCGCTGGATTGTGTGCGGGCTTTGCAGCCCGACGTGTTGCTGCTGGACCTGGAGATGCCTCGGATGAATGGTCTGCAGGTGTTGGATCTGCTGCGCATCCAGGCGCCGACGTTGCCGGTCATTCTATGTAGCGCTCATACCGAGCGTGGTGCGAGAACGACGCTGGATGCGCTGACTCGTGGTGCGAAGGACTATGTGATGAAGCCGAGCGGGCAGCATGAGGTGGCTTCCTCGGTGAAGCTGCTGATGGAGCAACTGATGCCCAAAATTGCGATTGCGGCTGGACTGCTGGAGCCGCGTCGCGCGGCGCTGAACTTAGCCACGGAAGAGACGCGCATTCCGTCTTTGTGTCTCCAGGCCGGCCTGGAAGGTAGGGCACGCGTCGAGCTAGTAGTGATTGGTTTGTCGACGGGCGGACCGGCCGCACTGGAGGCAATGCTGCCTGCTCTGCCGGAGACCTTTGAGGCCCCGGTCCTTGTGGTGCAGCATATGCCGAAGCTCTTCACGAGTGCTTTGTCGGAACGGCTGGATCGGCTCTGCCGGCTTTCGGTAAGAGAGGCAAAGGATGGAGATGCGGTAAGACCGGGAGGCATTTGGCTGGCTCCGGGGGATGCGCATATGGAGATTGGACCTGGCGGATTCATCAAGTTGCATCAGGGAGTTCCGCTGAATAGCTGCAAGCCCTCGGTGGATTATTTGTTTCATTCCGCGGCAAAGTTTTATGGAAGCTCCACCCTCGGATTGATGATGACCGGCATGGGCTCGGATGGTTTGGACGGAGCACGTGCCGTGCGGGCCGCGGGAGGAGCGGTGCTGGCGCAGGATCAGGCTTCGTCCGCAGTGTGGGGAATGCCAGGCCGGGTGGTCAAGGAAGGGATATCGTGCGCAACGCTTGCGTTACCGGATCTTGCCGGAGAGCTGATCGAGCGGGTAAGCTTTGACCGCTCGTCTCCTCCCTGGCCGCAACGAAGGCTACACGGAAGGGAGGCGCTCGATGGCGTGCTCTGATTCTGATTATGTTTACCTGGGAAAATTGGTGCAGGCGCAGTCGGCGAATGTTGTCGACCCGACCCGCAAAACTCTCTTTGAGAGCCGGCTGCAGCCGCTGGTGCAGGTCGCGGGCGCTGCCAATCTAGAGGGCTTGGTAGGGCTGCTCCGGGAGAGTCGCTCCGCCCCGCTGCACCGAGCGGTGGCAGAGGCGATGACCATCAACGAGACCAGTTTTTTTCGTGACGTAAAGCCGTTCGATGTGTTGCGGGACGAGGTATTTCCGCAGTTGATTGAACAGAGAAGCGCGGAACGAAGGCTGCGTATCTGGAGTGCGGCAAGCTCGACCGGGCAGGAGGCGTACAGCGTTGCCATGCTGCTTGCGGAGCATTTTCCCCAACTGGCGCGGTGGGATGTCCGGATTATCGGGACGGACCTGTCGCGGGAGGTGGTTGAATATGCTCGGCGCGGCCGCTTTCGACGGCTGGAGGTGAACCGGGGCTTACCCGCGAAGCTGCTGATTAAGTACTTCCGGCGCGACGGAGACGAGTGGGAGGTGAGTGAGGGCCTGAGGCGAATGTGTGAGTTCGAGGTTGGCAACCTCTGCGTTCCGTCCGCTCGCACCTTTGCTTTTGATCTGGTGCTTCTGCGCAATGTTTTGTTGTATTTTTCAAAGCCGGATCGTACGACTGTTTTCCGTGAGGTGCATCGCAAGCTGGATCCTCGGGGGTTTTTGGTACTGGGCAACGCGGAACAGGCTGAGGACTCTACGGAGCTGTTCCGCGCGGAGTTTTCGAAGGATTGCTACTTCTATCGGTCGGTATTGGAGGAGGTGCATAGGGGGATGTGACCACCCGGTCGTTGGATCCATGCTGAGAGCTTCAGTCTGCGCCGGCCGCAGTGCAAAGCAGCCTAGAATGAGGGGAGGCGGACAGGTGGATGGCGCAGGCGACAAGGAGTAAAGGCCAGTCGGACGTGAGTACTGCAGACGCGGCCCTGGCGTTGTTTCATCCGGTGACCGCCCAGTGGTTTCGCGCGGTGTTTGACGGACCGACGGCTCCGCAGATTGAGGGTTGGCCGGCGATTGCACGGGGCGAATCCACGCTGATCCTGGCGCCGACGGGCACGGGCAAGACGCTGACTGCGTTTCTTTGGTGCCTGGACAGGTTGATGCTTCGCTCGCCAGCGGAAGCCGGGGAGCGTGGTTGCCGCGTGCTCTATCTTTCGCCGCTCAAGGCTCTGGCCGCGGACGTGGAGCGCAACTTACGATCCCCTTTGGCGGGGATTGCGAATTTGGCGAAGCGCGAAGGGGTCTCGGTGCACCTTCCGGAGATCAGCGTTCGTACAGGAGACACGTCGGCGAAAGACCGGGCACGCTTCAACCGGCATCCGGGCGAGATTTTGATTACTACTCCGGAGTCGCTCTATTTGATGTTGACGAGCGCGGCGGGAGAGCAACTGCGGACGGTGGAGACGGTGATCGTGGATGAGATTCACGCGCTGGTGCCGACCAAGCGTGGAGCCCACATGGCGCTTTCGCTCGAGCGGTTAGAGGCTCTGGTGGCGGCTTCGCGGCCAGGGGCGAGGCTGCAAAGGATCGGCTTGTCCGCGACACAGCGGCCGCTAGAGGAGGTAGCGCGGTTTCTGGGAGGGGCGGTGGGTGGAGGAACCCAGGTTTCAGATGCGAAACCGGGGACACCCGAACTCTTACAGGCGAATGTGGAGGGAGAAGTGCCGGCAGCGTTGATGGAGGTAGCGCGGGATGAGGCTGAGCCGACGGCAGGCGGTCCGAGATTTCGGCCCGTGACGATTGTGAACGCGGGCGCGCGCAAGGTGCTGGACCTGCGCGTGGAGGTGCCGGTTGAGGATATGGCCAAGCTTGGCGAGATCCAGGACATTCCGAGCGGGCCGGCGAGCCAGTCTCCCAAGCGCACCAGTATCTGGCAGAGCATCCATCCACGGCTGCTTGAGATCATCCGTGAGCGAACGTCGACGCTGATCTTTGTTAACGCGCGGCGCGTGGCGGAGCGACTTGCCGGAGCGCTGAACGATCTGGCTGGTGAGGCGATCGCGCGGGCGCATCACGGGTCGCTGGCGGCGGCGCAGAGGACGGAGATCGAAGAGCTGTTGAAGGCAGGCCGGATTAAGGCGTTGGTCTGTACGTCTTCGCTCGAGCTCGGGATCGATATGGGGGCGATCGATCTGGTGATTCAGATCGAGGCGCCGCCCTCGGTCGCGAGTGGAATGCAGCGGATTGGGCGCGCCGGACACCAGGTTGGCATGCCGTCGAACGGGATTATCTTTCCGAAGTACCGGGCGGACCTGGTGGCGTGTGCAGCCGTGACCCGGGCGATGCACGAGGGGCATGTGGAGTCGACACGGTTTCTGCGCAACGCGCTGGATGTGCTTGCGCAGCAGATCGTGGCGGTGGTCGCGCATCCGCCGCTTGATCTGGAGGCTGCGCAGCGGAGAACGGACGGCAAGACGGAGGAGGACGAGAGCCCGGGGATCAGTTATGCGGGTTTGCTGGAGCTGGTGCGGGGTACGGCGAACTATGCGGCGCTGAGCCAGGCGGTCTTCGACGGCGTGCTGGACATGCTGGCAGGGCGTTACCCGAGCGACGAGTTTGCGGAGCTTCGTCCGCGGGTGACCTGGGACCGGCAGCGGAACTGGCTGACTCCACGGCAGGGCGTCAAAAAGATCGCCATTTTGAATGGTGGAACGATTCCGGATCGCGGGCTCTATGGGGTGTTCCTGGCGGGTACGGCGCAGGGAAAGCCGGTGCGCGTGGGCGAACTGGACGAGGAGATGGTATTTGAGCAGCGGACGGGCGACACGTTCATTCTGGGCGCGAGCACGTGGCGGGTGGAGGAGATTACGCATGATCGCGTGCTGGTGAGCCCGGCCCCTGGCGATCCGGGCAAGATGCCGTTCTGGCATGGGGACCAGGCGGGGCGGCCGATGGAGTTTGGGCGGCGGATCGGCGTGCTGGTGAGGACGCTGCGGGAGATGCCGCGCAATGTTGCTGTTTCGACGCTTACGTCAGAACACGATCTGGATCCGCAGGCCGCAGAGAACGTAATGCGCTATCTAGCCGACCAGGAACTGGCGAGCGGGCAGGTTCCGGACGATCGCAACATCGTGATTGAGCGGGTGCGGGACGAGCTGGGCGACTGGCGCATGTGCTGCCTAACGCCGTTCGGCTCGAAGATCCATGCGCCCTGGGCAATGGCAGCCACGGCGCGTATCCGGGCGAATGGCGGCCCGGAGGTCGAGACGATGTGGAGTGAAGACGGCTTCGTGCTGCGATTTCCGGAGTCAGACGAACCGCCCAGCGCCGATCATTTGCTGCTTGAGCCGGAAGAGGCAGCGGAGTTGGTGCTGCGCCAGTTGGGCTCGACGGCGGTCTTTGCGGCGAAGTTCCGGGAGAGCGCATCGAGGGCGCTGCTCCTGCCGCGGCGGCGCGCCGACGGGCGTACGCCGCTGTGGCAACAGCGCAAGCGGGCGTATGACCTGTTGAGCGTTGCGAGTCGCTATGCGAGCTTTCCTATTCTGCTCGAGGCCTATCGCGAATGTTTGCGCGACGTGTTCGACATGCCTGCGCTGATGGAGATTTTGCGTGGCGTCGGGAATCGCAGCTTGCGGGTGCATACGGTCGACTCGCGGACTCCGTCTCCTTTTGCCGCGGCGTTGCTGTTCAGTTACGTCGCCAACTATATATACGACGGCGATGCTCCGCTGGCGGAACGGCGGGCGCAAGCGCTATCGATCGACCAGGACCAGCTGCGCGAGTTGATGGGTGACGCGGATCTGCGCGAGTTGCTGGACCTTGCGGCGATCGAGGAGACCGAAGAGCAGCTGCAGTGCGTGGCCGAGACGTACAAGGCGCGTTCGATGGATGGGGTGCACGATCTGCTGCTGAAGCTTGGCGATCTACGGCGGGACGAGCTGCTGGCGCGTTGCGTCTCGCCGGAGATTGCGCTGACGGTGGAACGCCTGCGTAAGAGCCTGCGGGTGCTGGAGATCTCTGTCGCGGGGGAGAAGCGGCTGATCGCAGTGGAAGATGCGGGCCGGTACCGGGATGCGCTGGGGGTGCCGCTGCCGCCGGGGTTGCCGAGTGCGTTCCAGGTTGCGGTGCCGGATGCGGCGCTCGATCTGCTGCGGCGGTTTGGACGGACGCATGGGCCGTTTACGACGGCCGAGGTGGCGAAGCGGTTTGGCCTGGCGCTTGAGACGGCGGAGGCAGTGCTGAACCGGCTGGTGCAAAGCGGGAGGATTGTTGAGGGGGGGTTGCGGCCGGGTGGGGTGCATCGCGAGTGGTGCGACCACGAGGTGCTGCGCACGATCCGGAGACGCTCCCTGGCACGGCTGCGCAAGGAGGTGGAGCCGGTGGAGCAGGCGACGCTGGTGCGGCTTTTTACGCGGTGGCAGGGGGTGGTGCAGCCGCGGCGTGGGCTGGATGCGCTGCTGGATGTGGTGGAGAATCTGCAGGGTGTGCCGGTGCCGGCTTCGATGCTCGAGTCCGAGGTGCTGCCGGCGCGGCTGTATGGGTATAAGTCTGCGGACCTGGATACGCTAATCGCGGCGGGGGAGGTGGTTTGGTGCGGCGTGGAGGCGATTGGGGAGAAGGATGGGCGGGTGGCGTTGTACCTGGCGGAGAACTTGTCGGTGCTTTGGCCGGTTGGTCGGACACAGAGTTTGTCGGAAGGACCGACTGCGGAGCGGGAGGGAAAAATTATTGCGTATCTGCGGGCGAAGGGGGCCTCGTTTTTTCAGGAGTTGCATGATGGGACGGGTGGGGGGTATCCAGGGGAGACGCTT
>CAXUNR010000020.1:0-56886 GCA_964252655.1 uncultured Acidobacteriaceae bacterium | reverse complement strand
CCCACAGGCAAGAGCAACAGCAAGAACGGCCAGAACCGCGCCGTGAGTAAAGACCCGCTTCGCGCCGCGTTGCGGTGGGCCTTCGGCCAGGTCTTGACACCCGGCTCCGTCGGTTCCGGCAGAAGCAAAACATCCCGTTTTTCTTCGAAAAACATGGGTTTTTCTAAAGAGAAGATCGCAAGCCAAAACCTCAAAATAATTACCTCAAGATGCATTTACGTCTTGACATATTTACGTAAAGACGATATTCTTAGAACATCAAGACGGGGCCTGAACAAGCCCCGACAACCACAACTCAGGCAGTGCGGGAAACACTGCCCTAACCGAATCGCACAGGAGAAATGCAATGATTAACGACCTTAACCGCTTTGTCATCATGGGCCACATCGGAGCCGACCCGAAACCTCTTACCTCTGACAACGCCCCTGTACGCCTCTCCATCGCCACGTCTTCACATTGGAATGTCGAGAACACCCGCAATACGCGTACCGACTGGCACACCGTTGTTGTCTTCGGGAATCTGCGCAAATACGCCGCGAAGCTCAAGAAGGGCGACCGCGTTTACATCGAAGCCGAGGCACGGAACAACAACTACGAGCGCACCGTGGGCGGCGAAACCATCACGATATATGCGACGGAGTACCACGCCTCTCAGATCGACCGCGTAACCGCAAAGACAGAGGCCGAAGAGTAGCAGGCCGAAAGCTTGAAGGTGGGGCAGTGCGGGAAACACTGCCCCTAACTACAGCGCCGCACACACGCACAGGAGACGCACGACCATGAGCCACGCCGCAGCCGTATTGTCAGAATACAGGACGATTCCCCTCTCTCTGCTAGTCGAATCCACCACCAACCCACGTCGCACTTTTGAGCCTTCCAAGCTGGTCGAGCTTGCGCAAAGCATCAGTGTGAGCGGCCTCATTCAGCCCATCACAGTTCGCCCGAAGGAAGACCATTTCGAGATTATCGCGGGTGCTCGACGCTTCCGGGCAGCGCAGATCGCGGAGCTGGCCGAGGTGCCGACCCGCGTGCTGGCACTGGACGATGCCCAAATGCTCGAAGTGCAGATCGTTGAAAACAGCCAGCGCGAAGATGTCCATCCATACGAGGAGGCCAGCGGCTATCAACGCCTCTTAGACCTTCCCGGCTATGACGTGGCCGCACTCTCGTCGAAGTGCAGCAAGAGCCAGAGCCACATCTACGCCCGTCTGACGCTTCTCTCTCTCATTCCCGAAGTGGCAGAGGCCTTTCAGAAAGACGAGATCACGGCCAGCCACGCCAACTTACTCGCGAGGCTCAGCGCCGAGCAACAGGCCCAGGCGTTCCCTAATGCCTTCCGTAAAGACTATCGGGACGATGAGCGCCACCTACTACCAGCGAAGCACCTTGCCGCGTGGATTCAGGACAACCTCTACCTTGCCCTTGTGGAAGCCCCTTTCGATAGAGAGTCTGCTTCCCTGCTCCCCGAGGCCGGTTCCTGCCATGCATGCCCTAAACGTACCGGCTTCAATACTGCCCTTTTCGCTGACGTGACAGACGACAACTGCCTTGATGGAGAGTGCTTTCGGGCGAAAATCAATGCCCACATCGAGAGCGCAAAGGCTGGTGTTGCAAACCTCGTCCAGATCAGCACTGTATGGCGGCCCGTGCAGGACAAACCGACCGCTGAGCTTTCACCTATGGAGTACCGGAAGATCGGAGCTACAGGACAGGACGACAATACGGTTCCGACGTGCGACAGCGCCGCTCCCGCCATCGTCACTTATGGGCATGGAGTGGGAACCATTCATCTGGTGTGTGCTGACCACGATTGCGCGGTCCACCATCCCCGCCGTTCAAGTTCAAGCTCAGCCGGACGCACAGATGACGCTTTTGAGAAGGAAATGGAGGAGCGGCAGCGGGAAGCCGACCGACGCAAAGCGGAAAAGGAAAAGCGTGAAAAGCGACTCCGGAACCTTATCTTGCGTGCACCTTCCACTGGCACCGAAGAGCAGATGCGTTTCGTCCTCACAGCCCTTGTGATGGGTGACCTTACGGACGCTATGGAACGCATCGCGCTCCGGTTGGAAGGCGAGGAACCAGACCACAACAAAGGCAGCGATGACGTATGCGCTGATGCCCTCTCTACTTGCATGCCGTCCAGCCTCTTCGGTTACCTTGCAGAGCTGGCACTTGGAAGCTGGATCGACATTCCCCGACCTGAGGAGCGCGATTACCTAGCTGAGGCCGACAGGCTGTTTCCGAAGGCCCCCAAGCCCACGGCGGACACGACCAAGAACGTACCCGGCAAGACAACGAAGAAGGTTTCCGCCACGAAGACGGCGGCGAAGAAGGCAGCGGCGACAACAAAGCGCCGCTAAGACGGGCCAACCAAGCGGGGCCGGGGAACTCCCGGCCTCACCCATCCTGCCTCAACGCCGAAAGGAACGCCGCCATGATGAAGTTCGCCTACAAGCTAAAGGTCACTGAGCGCATCACCGCCAAATGCAGCCGTCATCCGCGATACAACCCAGAAAAAGAAGGACGCAGCGGGATCAAAGGCGGCTGCTCCGGCTGCTTTGCGCTGTTCGACCTCTACCAGTCCCGTCTAGCATTAGAAGCTGCCGTGCAAAAGTTTCAGCGGTTGGCTTCGCCCTGGGCGCGACCTCGCCAGCCACGGACCCACAAGCCGACGCCCCCGGTCACAAACCTTGTAGAAGATGAAAAGCGATAGCCCATGGAAAGCTGCGGCACGGTACACCGCACCTTCCCACAGGCAAGAGCAACAGCAAGAACGGCCAGAACCGCGCCGTGAGTAAAGACCCGCTTCGCGCCGCGTTGCGGTGGGCCTTCGGCCAGGTCTTGACACCCGGCTCCGTCGGTTCCGGCAGAAGCAAAACATCCCGTTTTTCTAAAGAGAAGATCGCAAGCCAAAACCTCAAAATAATTACCTCAAGATGCATTTACGTCTTGACATATTTACGTAAAGACGATATTCTTAGAACATCAAGACGGGGCCTGAACAAGCCCCGACAACCACAACTCAGGCAGTGCGGGAAACACTGCCCTAACCGAATCGCACAGGAGAAAACACCGTGAGCATCACCACCAAAGCTGACAGCTTGCATGAAACTCTGCGTTCCTCCATCGAAGCCCTTGCAGCAGAAACCGACAGCGTAAAGCAGGATGCAACATTCCGCGCATGGCTCACAAGCATGAGCCGCTTCCATCACTACTCATGGGGTAATCAGATTCGGATTGCTGAACAGCGTCCCGACGCTACGCGTGTGGCTGGCTTCCACACTTGGCGCAAAGTAGGCCGGTTCGTCAAAAAGGGCGAGAGAGGTATCAGCATCACCGCGCCGATCATCAGAAAGGGGGCAGCCGAGGAGCCGAGCCGCGAGGGCGAACGCATGGAACTGACTGCGAAAGGACCCCGCCGAGTTGGAGGCTTCAAAGGCACCACGGTTTTCGACGTTGCCCAGACAGACGGCGAACCCCTGCCAGAGGCTCCCGAACATAACGCCACCACAGGGGGTGAAACCCTTTTGCCAAAGCTGGAAGCAGCCGCGGAAGCTTTCGGGATCACTGTTGCTTATGAATCCATTCCAGGACGCGCCGAGGGCTACAGCATGGGTGGTCGTGTGGTGGTCGAGGAATCGCAGCCTGTACCCGCTAAGTGTGGAACACTCGCCCATGAGATCGCTCACGAGCTGATGCACAAAGGAGCCGAGCGCGGCACCAAGCAGCAGCGCGAGCTAGAGGCCGAAGCTACGGCCTACGTTGTGTTGAGTCACTTTGAGATGAGCAGCGGAAGCCGTTTCTACCTTCATGGCTACGGCATCACTGGCGAGATGCTGACGGCCTCCATGCAGACCATCTCCGCGACCGCGCGGCGAATTATCGACCAGATCGAAGGAACAAACACCGACAAGGGAGAGGCCGAGGATGACTCGGCCCTTCCACTCGCGGCTTAGCATTTTCTCCTTATGTAATTACGTCAACACATAAATACGTAAGGGCGTGCGGATCGCTTGCTGTGAGCAAGGCAGCCGCCCCGACCACCACAACTCTGGCAGTGCGGGAACACTGCCCAACCGAAACGCACAGGAGAACAACATGAAGACCTTAACGGGATGGAATGAAAGCGGGCAGGAACTTACGCCTTTTCTGCAGCCAGGGGACGAAGTAGAGGAAGCATTCTCTGATTGGGCGCTGAACCTCTTGCCGCCTGCGTTCTGGAGCTCCAACGTCGTCCAGATTGGAGAACCTCACAGCCATATCGACGGACGCCCCACATTCGCAACCTTCTACCGCGAGGGGCGCAAATGGTTCTTCGGCGGGTATTGCCACCGGGGAAAGATCGCGGAGCCTTACCTCCTCACGAGGGTGTAAATCGGCCCTAGGCCGGGGCAGGGCGTCGAACCCTGGCCCGGCCTGTAATTACGTCGGGGTACCGATACGTATTCACGAATTGACATATTTATACCTTTACACAATGACATCGGGATAGAATTGCGGAGACCTATGGATATCGGCGTCGTAAACATCAAGGGTGGTGTCGGGAAAACAACCACTTCCGTCACGCTAGCGGCTGTTTTGCAGACGAAGGGTGCAACCGTGCTGTTCGACGGTGACCCGTCTCACAACGCGCTTGCATGGCAGACACGCGGGAATGGCTTTCCTTTTCGGATCGCGGACCTTCGGCAAGCTCGCAAGATGGTCGGTACTTTTGTGCATAGCGTCACCGATACGGGCCTTGCCCCTACGGACGACGACCTCAAGTTCCTCGCTGAGGCCTGCGATCTCATGATTGTTCCCACGACGCCGCGACCTCTGGATACGGATGGCCTCAAGCAAACCATCCAGGCATTCCAGCGCCTCAAAGTCACACATTACAAGGTGCTGATTACGAGCATGCCACCGCCGAATGAACCAGAAGGAGCAGAGCTAATGGGCATACTCAAGGAGTTGGAGGTGCCTCTGTTTAAGACCGCGATTCCTCGTCTGAAGGCGTTTGTGAAAGCGTCCGGAACAGGACAAATCGTGTCAGAGGTGAAAGACCCACGTGCGGAACGTGGATGGGACGCATACGTTGCAGTGGGGAAGGAGAGTCTTGCATATGTCGCTAACAGGTAAGAAGCAGACGCCCAGCGCCTTCCGAGGGCTTCGGGATGTTATGGCACCACCACCCCAGGAAAACACGGCCCGACGCGGCCCAGGTCGGCCGGCAAAGGCGGATTCCAAGCGCTCGAACCCGGACTACCGCCCTTGGTCAGGGCTACTCCGTTCGGAATTTGTTGACGAAGCTGACATCCGCCTGAGACAAACAAAGACTACGGATGGACGCGATATGTCTGACCTCATCACCGAGCTGCTTGGCGAGTGGTTAGAAAAGCAGAAAAGCTAGATTCTGAGGAGGCGGTACACATGCAGAAAGTCGATCTCCTCTTCGAGGAGCTGTTTACTGAGGCTCAGAAGAAAGCCCAGCAGAAGAAGCAGGCAGATGCCAAGAAGGGAAGCACGCCGTCTGCTATCGCAAAATCATCCTCGCGTAGCCACGTCTCAGAGAACCGCGCAGCGAAAATCCAACTCACAAAGGATCTTGCCCGACTCCGGGAAGAGATGAACGGTCCTGAGCCTGCGCAGCTCACGCAGGTAGCGAAGGTTATGGTTCTCTGCGGCCTCCCGTATCGGCAGACCCAGGAACGGACCATCGTCCGGACTTCGCGACAAGCCGACGGCTCGCTCATTACTGTCACTTTCCAAGCGATGTTGAACAATGTGCCTCTCCCTTACGGGAGTGACCGCAACCTATTTCATTGGGCCACAGATCGTTCCATCAAGAGCGGGACTCCCTTTGTGCCGTGGGAGACAGCGACCGAGTTCCTGTCCGATATGCAGCAGAGCGACGGTGGGAAGAACTACGCTCGCTTGAAAGAGAGCTATCGCAGAATTGCCGGTCTGAGCATCACCGTTGAACGTCAGACCGCCAACCGTGACCAGGCCCTCATCATGCCCATCATGGAACGCTCCAATCTGCCTCGGCTCTTCGATACCAATACGCTTGCGTTCCCAGAAAAAAACGAGGATGACCACCTGCCTACAGGCATTCTCTTTAGCAATCCCTTCTTTCAAGAGCTCAGCAAGAACCACGTTCCATTTCCGTGGCCCATTCTGCGGACGCTGGCACGAAAGCCACAAATGCTCGATTACATGATGTTTCTGCACTGGCGAACGTTCGCTGCCAGAAGCGAAAGCGTCATCCGCTGGGAAGAGCTCCGGCAACAGATGTGGCAGGAAGACACGCATACGTGGCGCATCCGGAATCGTTTTGCCGATGCCATCAAAGCATTGAAGATCGTGTTTCCGGAGCTTCCTGCAGAAGCCCGTCCCGGTGGCTTGTTCATCGGCCCGGCGATCGAGGGCAGAACTCTCATTCGCGGTGCCCGTCGAATCAACGGGCGATCATCGAACTAAAAAACGCGGGTCACCTGTCACATTTTGCCATTCTCGCCCCGCTTGGGGTTCCGTACTAACAGGGCGGTTTGAGCCACTAAAATCAACGCTCTGAGCCCCCGGAACCCCAGAGAAGCTATCAGTTCAGGGCTTTTCGCCAATCCATTTCTGCAATATCCCCCGCCTAGAGCGTCCGTACCTCCGGGGCGTTACGCCTCCAAATAACACATTACAAAGCACTTAGAAGAGATAAGTCTTCTCGCGGAAAACTTTGAGGATCTTCTGACCGTACCTCCGGGGCGAACCTGCTGCAAGCACTTGAAAATAAAGGGCTTATAAGCTTTCCACTGTTCCACATGTTGTCTCCTCTACTGCCGTACCTCCGGGGCGCTCATTCCGTACCTCCGGGATGAGAAATCCGTACCTCCGGGGCTCTATTTCCGTACCTCCGGGGCGCTCTTTATAAGGAAGCAAGATGTTTCAAAAAGTAACAGGATGAAACACGACGTCTCTGCGACGGAAGACTACGAAATCTCTTAAAAAACGGCACAAACAAAAACCTAAAAACAAAACCTTCCCTATTGAAGGTCAAAACCGGTAGAGCAGCGGCTCAGATTGCATCGGTATCGCGTCCAGACGGCCTCAGGAGCGTTCCGTACGGACCAAATGGGGGCATAGACCCCCCCCCAACGCGCTAGCGGCCCTCAGAGCGCCGAAATCGGGGCCGAATGGTGATCGCACATTTGTGCGGCTACCCACAAGTGGGTAGATCAGGCGAAAATGAGAGATGGCTTCAACGACCAAGAGAATTTTCGTCGTGCTCGGAACAGCAATTGTCGGTTTGGCAGTCGCCTACGGAATAGCAATCTTGCCTCACCATTCCTTTGCCAAGCCGGAATCGGCCGCAGGTCTGCTTGATCGGGCTGATTCGCTTTCTTGGGAAAACCGTTGGGCTGAAGCGAGACCACTTTACGCCGAGGCAGCCAGACTTTTTCACCAACAGGGTCAGCCGGAAAAGGCACTCTATGCCGAGGTGAGTGAGATTCCGGCCGATGAGTCTGTGAGCGGAGCCAGAAACATTCTGCACCTGACCCAAGCACTCGGCTCGCCCGAAGGACAAGTACCAGCGACACGTCTGCGAATTCTTACCATTCGGGGAATGATCGAAACCAACTATGACGCCGGGCAAGCTCTTGCCACATGGCGCGAGGTTGAGCGCACGTCACTGAAACAAGGCCAAATCAGACTGGCGTCTCGCGCTGGGGGCGAGCAAGGCATCGCAGCTTTCATCTTGGGTGACACGGTGACAGCGAAAAATAAGGTGATTAAAGCCTGGGGCCTATCGCAGGTCGAGCATGATCCTGCCGCGACGGTCCGTTACGCTTCGATCTACGGCGCAGGCCTCGTCCAGATCCATCGTTACAAAGAAGCCTTAACGCCACTCGATAAAGCCATCTCTATCGCAGCAGGGAACACTCGGATTGCGTACCCGACCATCGCAATTTACGCGAAGATCGACGCTTTGGCTGGCTTGCATGAGTACGGACAGGCGCTACAACTTGCCGATGAATCTCTGAAGCGCTTGGAGGGCACTCCATACGATGGACACAGGACTCAGGTTCTCATCTCTCGAGGCTCAATTGAGCGGCAGCAAGGCAACACGGCTGCAGCAGTGGTCGATTTCCAGCAAGCCGTTTCCATCTCGACGCGGATCGAGAACTCCCGAGGCATCGTAGACGCAGGCGGCCAGCTCGCGCTTGCCTACGAAAAGCAACAGAAGTTGCCAGAAGCGCTGACAGCCATTGATTTAGCTATAAGCGCGAACACCAAAATCCCTGACGAACTGTACCTTGTTCCGCGAAACTTCGCGATCAAGGCCGAGATCGTGAACAAGATGGGGCAAACCCGACAAGCTGATGACCTGTACCGAAAGGGAATCACCCTTGTAAACCGCATGATTCAACACGCGCCAACAACCGGCGTGCAGCGGTTGCTCCTCGCCGAGATGAGCGACGTTTACTCGGGCTATTTCGCGACCCTATGTTCACAACATCGCTATAACGAGGCGCTTCAAATTCTTGACAATGTTCGCGGTCGGGTCGAGGCCGAGGCACTTCAGCACCATGAAACGCAACCCGTTCACGAGGCTACAGAGGAGGACAAGAAACTTACGAGTCTGAATCTCTCGCTCATCAACACAGATGACCCGTCCACACGGGACGCAATATCGAGCGCGATCTACAATACAGAGTTGTTCATGACGCCAAGCACGCTAGCGATGCAAAGCGTTACGCATCCTGTCGGCCTTGCAGACCTGCAAAAGACGCTAAACCCCAAAGCGCTTTTGATTGAGTACGTCTTGGCTGAACCGGCCTCTTACGTCCTGGCAATCACTCACGATTCGGTCAGGCACTACCAGCTCCCTTCAAAACAGCAGATCGAGTCGGACGCAACACTCTATCGCAAAGAGATACGGTCCCAGAAGGTTGATGTCGCACAGGCCCAAAAGCTTTTTGCGGAGTTGCTAGAGCCCATTCAGGAGTACGGTGCTAAGACAGACCTGATTATCATTCCAGATGGATCACTGCATCTTCTTCCTTTCTCGGCTTTGCAGGATCGGAAGGGGTATGTTCTCGCCACTCACACCGTGGATGTGGACCCCTCAGCGACGGTTTATGCTCTCCTCCACAAGCGCGTCGACGAGACGGCCGGTTCCGCAATGCCCTACGTCGGCGTTGCTGCCTGGACGCAGCCAGCAGACACACGAAACCCTATCCTTCGAGCCGTCACCGGGCCAAAACGCAGCGAACTTGTATCCCTACCTGATAGCAAAAAAGAGGTCGAGACAATCGCCCAGGACCTTCCGCGTCCGAGCACCCTTCTTGAGGGAGCAGACGCGACAGAAACTCGCTTCAAGGAGCTTCCCCTCCAGAACACGCAGGTGATCCACTTGGCGCTGCACGGCTATGCGGATCTGGACTATCCAGAGCGCTCCGCTCTCATCTTTGCGCCGGAGGCATCTGGTACAGACGATGGTCTCCTTCAGGTGCGCGAGATCCGACAAATGCATCTGAACTCGAAGCTCGTTACGCTGTCAGCGTGCGATACAGGCGTTGGGCCGGTCGGTGAGACTGGAATTGTAAACCTCGTGAATGCGTTTATCGAAGCTGGCGCCGATTCGGTGGTATCCACCTTATGGGAATTAGCTGACCAACCAACAAGCAAGTTGATGACTAACTTTTATGCAGAACTAGCCACGCACAGTCGCAAAGTAGACGCTTTACGGACGGCACAACTAGAGCTCCTAAACGAAGGGTTGCCACCTTATTTCTGGGCCAGCTTCCAGCTTGTAGGGGATGCGGACGGCACTCTATGAAAGGCGATTATGAATCTCAGTGAATCACAGCGCGAGGCGCTTCTTACCAAGATCGAGAAGACTGTTTCTGAGGGGTTCTTCGACCCCACATTCGACAAGCGAGCGTGGGAAGGTATCGTTGTTCGGCACCGAATGAGCATCGTCTCTGCGTCGAGCACGGAGGCCTTTGAGAAGTCGATTGCAGATATGCTCCACGAGCTGTCGCCTAAGACTCTTGGATTGCTTTCGAAAACAACGCCAATCAACCCCCGTAACGCGATCAATGCCAGCTTTTCCGTCCAACAGGTTGGCGACGGCCTTCGCTGGGTTTTCCAAGACATTCTCCCCGAAGGGGTAGCTGCGCAGGCAGGGGCTAAAAGCGGTGACGTTCTGCTTACTGCGGCGGACAAAGATATGCGACCAGCATCCCCGACAGCAGGCGAGCCGCCTTTCGAGATGTCACACGCCATTCCCATGACAGTTCGCCGCGGCAATTCGGACGTGACCTACTCACTCCGGACAGGCGACCCAAAATACAAGGACAACCCCTACTCCGATTTGAAAGCAATCACGTCTTCGACACTTGACGGTGGAGTTGCTTACCTCCGGGTTAGCTTGTTTCCAGGCAAGATCGGAATAGATTTTGCAAATGAAGTGGATGGTCTGTTCCGTGGTCGGCTCTCAGGTGTGAACCAGCTCATCATCGACCTTCGCGGCAACCCTGGTGGCGGTATCGGTGGACTGGCGTTGATGAGCTACCTGACTCCGGAGCGCCTGGCCATCGGGTACAGTAAAAATCGGAAGATGGCACAGGAGGGTATGCATCCCTCATCCCTGCCAGTGTTTGACAAGGTGCCGCGTTCAAAGCTCGCCATCCCCGGACTCGCGCTCAAGTTCATGAAGAAAACTTCAGTTTTTCTTTACACCGAAGGGCAGGGGACCAAAGCCTTTCGCGGACGCACCGTCATCCTGGTCAACGAACATACGACCGGGGCGGCCGAGATGCTGGCACAGTTCGCTCAAGAGAACTCCCTTGCCACAATCGTGGGCAGCAAAACACCTGGTCGTCTTGTCTCACGTAGCGCCACGAAGCTAGATGCGGGATACAGATTGATCGTGCCGGTTGCGGCATATGTGAGCGCGAAAGGGAAGCAGATCGAGGGAAACGGTATTCAGCCGGATGTTCTTGTGCCTTGGTCATTCGTCGATGCAGTAGAGGGGAAAGACAACCAGCTCGCCGCCGCAATCGAACAGGTTATGCGCTAGGCAATACCGTCTTTACGTATTTGTGTCTTTACATAAATAGACCCGTCGCCGAGGGCTGGGGGAATGTGGGAGACGCCGGCAGCATCGGCGTCTTCCAAGGAGCGGTGCGAGGGGTGGGACAGCTTCACCGTTCCATGCTTTGCACGGTTCCGCCATTTCCACGGCTCCAAAGGTCCAGTGTTGCGCCTACGCTAGTTCACCTTTAGAGGGTAGTAGTAGGTTCCGTTATCCGAGCCGCGCACGGTAGCGAGGAAATACATGCCAGGGGCGGTCTTTCTCAGATCGAGCGTCACCATCACGCTCACCTTGCCGTCTGTCTGCACGGCGTTTCCAAGACCTCGCGCGACAACGTCTGTCCCTGCCCGATCCTTTGCTACGAGGATGCCGTATGCTCCACTTTCGCTAAATCGCGGGAGAGTCACATTGAGGTTAACGATGGCAGAGGGAAGGGAAACCTGTTCCAGTGGCATTGGCTCGTCTGAGCTCCCTCCGCCCCGGACCGTAACAGCGTTGAAGAGATCCACCTTTGCGGTGACCGGAGGCGTGTTGGTCGCAATCTGGGAAGTAGCGGGAGCGGGCGTATGGTGATCCTTTGCCATAAAGATTCCGCCGCCGAGGACAACCAGAAGGCCTGCCGCGATTGCCCACGGATACATCTTCTGCCGCCCTGCGGAGACGGATACAACGGGCAGTTTTTGGCTTTCAGCAGGAAATATCGGCGCTATCTTTTTCTCCGCTTCGGCGTCTTGTGATTGGGTGTTTGCTTCTTTCCAATCCTGCCGATAATGGCGGTATTCGGCATAGCACTCAGAACACGAGGCTACATGCTGAAGCGTCGGACTGCCTGGGGGCAGCCGATCCTCCGCGAAGGCGCGTAAAGTCTTCTCGTCAGGACAGCCTTTCCTCTCTGGGTTAGGGAACGCCTCTAGGAGGAAGTCATTCAGAAGATCGTCATTCAACTGTCAAACCTCGTTGATCTACAGAGCCGCGCACGTTCACGACCCCATCCTTTTGTTTAGAGGTACCACCACCCAGCATCGCTCCAATGCGTTCCTTGACCCGTTGGATCGCCTTTCGCGCAGCCGGATAGCTTGTTTCGAGCTCTCCCGCAACTTCTTGAGCAGATTTTTCGTTGAGTAGCAAATAGAGAATAACGCGATCCCGTTCCCCTAGAGCGTTGTGGAGTTGGTCGAACAGGATTCTCCGATCGACGGTACCTTCAAAGGAACTGTTTGAGCCTCCAATGCGCTCCATGTCGCGCCTGACGCCGGAGCTCTCCTCTTGTGCGGCACCCGTTCTAAACCAATCCCGGACTTTCCCCTTTAGTGCAGCGTAAGCATACCTCTCCGGCAGTTCAATATCACTTCCGCGCGCCTGCATCGACCTCGCTACGGTCTCGGCCCAATCTGCCATTTGCGCCCGGTCGACATTGGGATAGTCCCTTAGCGCCCACCGGAACACCGTCTCAACGGCGTCCCGTATGACAGGACTAACGGCAGCTCCCTCGGCGTCTACAAGATGTAATTGAGCCCGTTCCGTCATCAGCCACATTTCTCTCGAATACAGGATGCAAGGGGTGTCACAAACCCTCTCGCTCACCGCGCTTAGTTAGTAGATGCGTTACTTTCCCCCAAGCACTCGGCCCCTTCGTCCCACGCAGCCATTTGGTGACAAAGCAATTACTTCTTGCCCACTTTTGGCCGGAGGTCCTGGGCTTCCGTCACCATACCCAAGCCCTCTATTAGGCGCTCCACGGGAACCTGATAGGTCTCAGCGATTTTCAAAAGGGTCGGCAGGGAAATGCCATCGCCCTTTTCAATCCGCTGGATCTGGCTCAAGTGGTAGTTGTGTTCGAACTGTAATGCGCGAAGGGTTAGCCCGCTCGCCTTGCGGAGCTGCCGGATTCGCGCACCGAGTTCGGCCGCGAAGGCTTTGTAGTCGTACCGCAGCGCAGGGCTGCTCGGGGTGCTGGGTTCTTTTGCCTTCACCGTCAACGAGCACTTCCTAAGCAAGCTAGAGAGCCGGTACCTACGGATCATAGCAACACCACCAACCACACACAAATGTGTCAACGCTCCTTTGCGTCTGTATACCTAAAATTAGGTATACATCAAAACGTGTTGACACGGAAGATGGGATGCATATATATGTTGGTTGTTGCTACTGAGGTCTACCCGAGTTTGCGGTAACACTGCAACGTGTGTACGGCGGCAAAGTGATCGCGTATCCGTCCGCCAGTGGCCGCAAAACCTGATGAAAGGAGGAGTTGAGATCAGCCGCCTGAAGGCTCTCCAGAAGAGAGCAAACCCCTCCCCTTAACCGTGAGTTCCACAGGAGATTCCCTTGCACAAGTCGCTTCAGTCTCGATTCGCTCGTCTTCGCAACCTCACCATCACCCGGCAACAGGTGAAGGAACAGGCCGCCCTCGCCGCACGTACTGCGGCACCTCTCGTCCTTGCTTTCGCTGTCTCCAGCGTCGCCCACGCCCAGGGTGGCTCGATCGACATGAGTGGCGCGACCAACGTCATGAACACCTTCAAGACTTTCGCTGAGTACGCCGGAGCCGTGATCTGTCTCGGCAGCCTCATCTTTGCGGGCATTCGCATGATGGGCGGCCGCTTTCAGGAAGCCATTCCGGCCCTCTTCGGTGCTCTCTTCGGTGCCGGTGTGCTTGGTTGGGGCGCTGGCTGGATTTCTTCTCTCACCGGCCAGTCGGTCACGCAGTAGGAGTTGCTAGCCATGCGCAAACGAGGAACACCGGTACCAATCAATGGGGCACTGAACCGTTCTCGAACCAAGCTGGGCTTGGAACTCGGAACGTGGATGGTGATCGTCTTTTTCACGATCACGGTGTTCCTCGTGGGCTTCCGCATGTTGGCCCTTGCGAGCTTTCCGATTCTCGTCACGGCAGCATGGCTCGTTGTCCGTAAACACCCCAAGATGTTTCAGCTTTGGGGGCACAGCCTCCAGCAGAAGAGCTACTATGACCCGCGCAAGTTCTGAGCAATCCCGTTTATTGCCGTGGTACGCGAAAGCTGGCGCGGCGTCGAGCATCATTCCTCTATCTCGATGGGTTTCTCCCACCGTCTTTGCCCTGAAGAACGGCGGCTATGGCGTTCCGCTAGAAGTAACGGGCGTAGACGAGGAGAGCCTCACTGACCAGGAGCTTGAGGCACGCACTCGCGCGCTGGAAGGCGCATTGCGGAGCCTTCCTGAAGGCTCCTGCCTTTACCAGTACAGCCGGGTATTGTCGGGCTACGAGATTCCGCGAAAGACCACCTATGGAGATCCGGTTCTCGATTCTTTTGTGAACGATCGTCTTGAGTATCTAAATTCCAATGCGGGATTTCGACACATCAAACTGTTCTGGTGCCTCACCTTCGAGCCGTCCGAGTCGAACCCCTTGGACCGCAAGCCAAAGGACGCCGAGGCCGACAACACCCGCCGTCTCGCAGCGCTCCGTAAAACGGCCAGCATCCTCGAAACCCAGTTAGGCCCCATCATCGGTCTACGCGTCCTCACCAAGGCTGAGGCGTTTCCGTTCTTTTCCTATCTGTTCAACCTCGAACCGTGGGCCGACCGTACCGTTTTGCGCTCTGATTCCGGGCTAGACCGGCAGATTGTGCAGAGTCCGGTAGCCATTGAGGGTGACCACCTGCGCGTCGGCAAACGCTACGTGCAGATGTTCTCCCTGATGAACAATCCCGAAGTCTCCCGCCCCTGCCAGTTCGCCGGTCTGATGACGCTGGACTGCGATAGCGTCCTGTGCACGACCTGGAGGCCGAAATCTGCGGCGAAGGTCCGCGCAGAGATCTCGAATCAGGAGAAGTTCATCAATTTCTTCAAGGTCGGTGTGCTGAGCCGGGTGATGAGCGGTCGCGATACCGCCTCCTTGGAGACCGGCGCAGGCGCAAAGGCTGCCGATGCTAACGTCGACGACCTCAGCGATGTGATCCGTGACCTAGACAAGATAGGGCAGGGCGAGTTCACCATGCGCCTTCTCCTCGCGGCCAAGAGCAAAGAGCAGCTTCACGAAACCATCCCCAGCGTCCACCGTCTGTTCGTCGATGCACGCGCCCAGGTCATCGAAGAGTCTTTGGGCAATCTGTCGTCGTTTTACACGATGTTTCCCGGCAACCCGAAGTTCAACGTCTTTCCCCTGTGGCTTGCAGAAGATCATCATGCACGGCTCTCTAGCGTTTACGCGCCGAGCATTGGCCACCCCTACTCGGAAGATCTGGACAACGAATATCTGAACGTCTTCGAGACCAGGACGAAGACGCCGTTTTTCCAAGACAGCTACGTCAATGGCGTGAAGGTCGCAATGATTCTGGGGCCGACCGGCTCAGGAAAGTCGGTCCACAACAACCAGCATGTTGCGATGGAGCGTAAATACAACGGTTTTACGTACATTTTCGACATCGGCGGCAGCTATGAAAGCGTGGTCGAGCTTTACGGCGGCAAGGTGGACAAGGTAGGGAGAACCGGCCCTCGGGTCAACCCTTTCTCCTTGGAACCGACTGAGGACAATCTAAAGTTCCTCTACAGCTTCATCAAGTTATTACTCACCAACGGAGGCGCGGAGCTGACTCCGGAGGATGAGGACGTGATCTTTGGTGCCGTGCGCAGCACGTACCAGCTTGATCCCTCGAACCGTCGCCTCTCCAATTTGATGCTGCCGAAGCACCTTAACCGCTATCTGTCGAAATGGACCGGCAACGGCGTTTACGCAGCAATCTTCGACAACGTGAACGATGAGCTGGAGTTGGGTCAAGTGCAATGCTTCGACTTCCAAGGCATCGGTCAGCAGGACTCCGACTTGATCGAGCCTCTGATGGTGTGGCTGCTACGCCGCATCAATGCGGTGCTGTACGACCCTAAGAACCTTGGGGTTCCCAAGCACATTGTGATCGAAGAGCTATTTTCCTCCATGAAGAATAAGCAGCTTCTCGAGGCCGCGCTCGCTTCCATCAAGACTGTGCGCAAGAACCTCGGGGGTGTCACTCTCATTGGCCAGTCCGCCAACGACCTGGGCGAGAACGCAGACAGCATCGTGAACTCTTGCACGTCGTTTCTCTTCCTTCCGGACGCCACATTCAACCGGAAGTTCTACGGTGAGCTTTTCAAGTTGAGCGATCAGCAGCTTGATCTTTTCGAGAGTCTTCAGCAGCGCGAAGCCCTGTATGTGCGTCGGGATGGGCTCACTAAAGTCATCACCCTGAATCTCGACAAGCGGAGCTATGCCAAGTTCTCCACGAAGCCAAAGGACCGTTCCCGCCGCGCGAAGTTGGTCGAGAAATACGGCCTCACCGAGGGCATCGAGCGGTTCGCGCAGGGAGAATCAGCATGATCTCTTTCGGCCCTGACGATCTTTTTAGCTGCAGAACTGTACCTCAGTTCTCTCCGTTCTCCGAGGCGTTTACCGCTTGCCTAGAAACGATGCCGCATTGGCTGAATACGGGTCTTGTTCTCGTGGCGGCTGGCTTTGCGGTCTTGCTTCTGGTGGGCCTCTTTCAGCCAACAACCACAGTTCAGCACCCACCTTCCCGCCACGAGGACTCTCTATGAAAACGCCCCTGTATCTCGCCGCTAGTCTCGTTCTTGTCTCTGTCTGCCATGCTGCCGAACCAACGGACGCAAAGCACCCCCTGTTTCCAAGCGTTCCACGCACGGTGGTTGTTATCGACTCCGAGGCGCCACCGGTCGTTCGCGCCGGTCTACTGCAATCGACTCTGATCCTGCTCCCGGCCGAGGAGAAAGTTGCGACCGTCTTTGGGGGAGACACCTCAAGCTGGGTGTTCGACGGTGGTCATGTTGCCAGCCGCTTTATCTCCATCAAGCCAAAGATCGCAGGCAGCAGTACAGACGTGCATATCGTTTCCGATCACGGCAACGAGTACACCCTGCAGCTCCGTGAAGTGAGCAACGATCCAGATGCCCATTTTGATTCCAAGGTTTTCGTCATGCCCGGCGACCAGGCCGGTAAAGACAAGCTCGCCGCGATGCCGGTCTTTGTCCCAGCCGCAGACCTGGACCGAGCCAAGCGAGAAGCAGCCGAGGCAGCCGCGAAGGAAGCCACCGAGCGGAAAGCCGCGGAGACGAAGGCCGAAGCGTATCGGAGCCAATATCCCGGTCAGCTTCATTTCGATTACACCTGGGACCGCAAGAAGGCCAGCGAGCTTGGTTTGCAGGAAGTGTGGCGGGATGACAAATTCACCTACCTACGCGGCCATTTCCAAGAGACGCCCGTTCTCTACGAAACCAAGGACGGCAAGGGCAGCCTAATCAACTGGGACTACAACGATGGCCTGTACACGGTTCCCAAGACCGTCCTGCAGGGCTACTTGACTATCGGCAAACAGCGGGTCGATTTCCGCAAGGAAGGGAACTAGAGCCATGGCAGAGACTCCACACGATCACGACTCCTCGGAAGTGGGTCAAGTTCCGACCCAGCCCGAGGCCGAATCAAGCAAGCGGTTCAATCTAAAGGTTGTCGGTGGCATTGCTGCCGTCATCCTGGTCATCGGCCTTGCCAATCTCCGCAACGGCACCAAACCGGGACCGACCGTTGCGAGTAGCGGCATGATGAAGCCTGCATCCCCCAACGCTACCCAGGTACGAAGCTTTGAAACCCAGCAGCGTCTCATTCAACAGAAGGATGCGGAAGAACGCCAGCGGCAGGCAGTATTAGCCGCTCAGAACGCACAACTTCAGCAGGAGGAGGCAGTTCCCGGTCCTGAGTCTCCGAACGCCGCGCCGATGACTCAGGCGCAGCGGGACGCGATGTACGGCACCAATAACCCAAACGCGCCCCAAAAGACCTCCGGCCAGTCCCAAGCCCAAGCTGAAGCGAAGCAGCGCCAGCTTGCACGCGAACGGCAGCACCAGGAAGCCCTCAACAGCGACACCGTTGCAATAGACTTCGCGCGCACCGCACCAACTTCCGGCAATGCCAATAACAACACTGCCGTGGAGGCTGCTTCAGCCGATGCACCGGCAGGCAAGGCCACAGGGGAAGACATAGCCCAGGAGCGCCCCGCCGCGCGTCCTGTATCGGTAGAGACGCCCACCCGGAAAGACCCCATGGGGCAGTACGAGTTTGATGGCTATCAGGGCCGTCTCTACCGAGTGTTTGAAGGAACAGTGCTAGAAGGTGTGCTAACCAACCACATCGACGGCGGTTTCGCTGGTCCCATGATCGTGATGCTCACGACCGATTACTACTCCCATGACCACCAGCAGCTTCTTCTTCCGCAGGGAACGCGCCTTATCGGGAACGTTCAGAGCGTGTCCGGGGCTGGTCAAAGGAAGCTTTTCGTCACCTTCAATCGCGCTATCTGCCCCGATGGTTTTTCCATCGACCTGAACAAGTACACCGGGCTTGATCCGCTCGGAACGACCGGGCTTGCGACCAACGTCAACAACCATTACCTGAGTTCCTTCGCAGCCGCCGCAGCCGTGGGCGGGATCGGCGGGCTGGCACAGGTCGGAAATAACGGAAGCGTGCTGGACGCCAATACGCAAATCCGCAACGGGATCTCCTCACAGACAGCGGAGGAGAGCGAGCAGATATTGAACAAATTCCTCAATCGTCTGCCCGTCATCACGGTAAAGGAGGGCTCCAGAGCACGCGTTTATATCAACCAGGACATACTCATCCCGAGCTACGCGGAACATCGCGTTGACCCGTCACTCTAACGCAACTTGCATACGGAGGACGCATGCAGTTCAAACTATCCCGCAAGAGCAAGTGGATCGCCGCTGGAGCCTTGGTGCTCTGCACGGCTACGCCGAGCTTCGCTCTCTTTGGGATCGGAGATATCGTCTTCGATCCGACCAGCTACGCCTCTCTCGTGTCGCAACTGACCACGCTGGAGAGTCAGTACAAAACGTTCAAGAGCAACATCGTCAACTTCAGCGTGAAAACGCAGTGGCAGACGACGTTGAACAAGATGAAGCAGATTCAGGTCACCAACCGTCATGGCGAAACCAACGGGATGACGACCGCTCTAAATCAAAACTCCACCACCGCCGCAACCACGGCATGGACTAACTCAAGCGTTGCACTTTCTTCCAACACCAACACGTACCTCGCAAGTGAGGCGGCCGGCAACAGCGACAAGCTCACCCAGCTTGCCATCGTAGAAACATCGGACACGGTTTCACCCGACTGCCTGAACGCAGTAGGTTCCTACCGTGCCGCACGTTCTGCATCTGTGACGGCAAACACCAGCCTGCAGGCCAACCAGCTTGACGGTACCGGCTCCACGAATAGTGAGGTTCAGCAATTAAACCTAGTGAACGCATCACAGGCCCAGCAGCTCAACGAACAACAAGCCCAAGGTGCGCTCCATGCTTGTATCGCCCAGCAGATGACAGTACAGAACATGCAGCAGAGGGCAGCTATGGTGCATGATCTGAATCTTGCGGCGGATGTCCAGGCACAACGCTTGGCCAACCAAACCGCATACGTTAACTCAACCGGCACGTATACAGATTATTTGCCGTAACAACAGGGCAGCGTCACAGCTCTCGCCGCGACGCTGCTCCCCTAACAACAGGAGCTTTCCATGATCGCCAGACCAAATGCATCCATCGTGCTTCCATTCCTGCTCACCGCTCTCATGGGCTGTCATTCGGCCACACCAACAACACCAGCCGCCCAGACTCCGGCGAACTCAACACCAGCAAGCACCAACACACAGCCTAAAGCGCAAGGCTGTGACGCAATCTCTGATCCTGCTGCCGCTGAAGACTGCCGCTTCAGAGCGGAAGTGTTGAAGAAAAGACAGAAGAGCAATGCGAGTCCGGTCGTTACTCACGCTCCGGGCACGATCAAACAACCCTAACCCTTATAGAAGGCGTACACGATGCCCGGCACAGATTGGCTCTATCAGTTCACCAACAACTTGACAGCGTTGACCACGGCGAACGGTGGAGCGCTGACCAGCCTCGGCCTTTCGCTGCTGAGCTTCATCGCGTTCATGCAGCTTGCCAAAATGGTCATCAACTTCAGCCTCGCCAACATGAGCTTCAGCTTCAATCCGGCTCCACTCGAAGGTGGAGAGATCGTCCGGTTTATGTTGCGGCTCGGGTTTTGCTGCATTCTGGAGACCTACTGGATCAATCCTTTGCCCGGTGCGAGCTGGGGATTTAACAAGCTGTTTTCCGCTCTCGCGCAGGAGATTGTGAAGGCGCTCGATCAGAACACACAGTCAATGCTCGCTTCGGCGATCAGTGACGCGTGGCATAAGACCGGCATGCCTTCGCTCATCTCGCCGCTAGAAATCTTCATGTACGTGTACGTTCAGATTCTGATGGGTGTCGCCTCAGCCATCATCTTCGTTATCAACGTCAGCAGCTTCATCTTCTACGCGGTAACTGCTCTATTTGGGCCACTTTTTATCCCGCTTTACATGGTGGAAAGCCTTCGGGGCAAGTTTTTCCAGTTCCTCGACACGCTTCTCAGCTTCGCAATGATTCGCGCTGTCGCAGCAGCCTTCATCTTCGTGTGGTCCGGCTTCTATACGACGTTTCTACAACAGACCTTCAACGGCGACTACTCGATGACTATGTGGATGGCGAATCTACTTCCAGTCACGATGGTGTTCGTCGCCTTCATTCTCAACATGCTCTTCATCCCACAAATTGCGCAGGCGATCTTCGGTGGCAGTGCGGGCACGACCGCTTCCGCGCAGAACCTTGTGACCAGTGTCGCCCTCCGTTATGGAGGCAAAGGCTCGACTCCACCTGCGAGGAAACCATGAGCTGGGACCACGATGACCCATTCGTTTCCACGGTGGCCGCGACGTCACCCCCGGCAACTCCACCTAACTTCTTGCGTGTGCTGTTTCGTCTGCTTATCGCGGTACTGATTGTTGCTGGGGTTGCGGGAGGACTCTTCCAGGCCTACCGCACCTCTAGGCTTGTCGCGAAGATTGTGAGCCAGCCGCACTCTGCTGTCACGACGACACATCAACACCACCCGCAACAAAGCAAGTCCAGATAAATTGCATCCCCGCGTTTCCTAGAAGGAGCTAGACCATGGCAACACAGACCGTACCTCTCACCGATGCAGCGTACACCTCAGAGCAGGCCGTGCTTACGGACACGATTGCCAACGAGGTCTACGCTGCCCACTACAACGAACGAAAGACGAGCCGAATCGTTATTGGGGGACTCTCTGTCCTGTTGCTGGGCTCGTTCGCCAGCATCATCTCTCTGGCACACAAGCCTGTCATCAACCGCTACATCCGCATCGACGAGATGGGCAAGGCCCAGGCCATCGTGTACAGCGACCTCAACTACTCTCCGCGCGAGGGTGAAGTCCGGACCTACCTCACCGATTGGGCGAACTATCGGTATACGTTGAACCGGGAGACTGTGGCGAAGAAGTACCCGCTGAACTACTACTTTCTTTCGCAGTCGCTCGCATCGCAGCTCATGGGCGAGGACAACGCGAATCACATCGTCTCGCAGGTCACGGCAGGACAGACCGAGCAGAGCGAGGTGGACGTGCGCAACGTCACCATCACTTCTATGTCTACCGAGCAGGTACAGGGTGCGGTGATGGCGAAGGGCACCGCGTTGGTCAATTTCGACAAGCTTTACTCCCTGCGCAACTCCCGCCAGCCGCGTACCGAGCATTGGATGCTGAGCGTCACCTACTATCTCAATCCCAAGCAGGTATCGGACCAGGCCAAAGTCTTTCCTCAGTTCGAAACAATCAACCCTCTCGGCCTAACGATCACAGAGTTCCACGAGAACCGTCTCGGTGTCGATCCGATCGCAAATGACGGCACACTGCCCAAGCCACAACACGCTGTTGCCATCCCAATCTCGGCCTCCAACCCGTTCATGCCGGATGCGAAGTCGGGAGACGTACAGTGAGCTACGATCTCATCCTGCCATTCTTTCCAGAAGAGATCCGGGTGCTGTTGCTCGACCCGTCCATCTCCGACCTCATGATTAACGGCACCAGCGGTGTGTACGCCGACCGCGATGGTGTTGTTGAACGAGTGAAGTTGGCGGATGCGTACACCAACGAGCGTCTTACCGCAGCGATTGAACGAGTGGCCCGCGTCCTTGGACAGGATCTCACGTCGCAAAATCCCATTCTCAACACGCGACTGCCCGATGGTTCGCGTGTTGCGGTTGTGGGTCCGCCTGCTTCCATAGACGGCCCCACTCTCACCATTCGCAAATTCAACAAGTGGTACACGAGCGATGAGCTGGTAGCGAGCGGAAGCCTGCCCACTGAGGTGCGCGACCTCATCGTTTCACTCATCGGTCAACGTAAGAACGGCATCATCGCTGGTGGGACTAGCTCGGGCAAGACAACGCTGATGAAAGCGTTACTGGACCATGTTCCGATGACGGAACGGCTGTGTGTGATCGAGCAGCCTGCCGAATTGCAAATCCTGCAGCCGAACACCGTGCGATGGGAGGCAGTCGATGCTATTCCCGGTCAGGTTGCCATCACACCGAGCGAGCTTCTGGCTGCAGCGCTCCGTCACCGGCCGGATCGCATCATCATGGGCGAGATTCGCAATGAAGCAGGTTATGACTTGCTCCAGGCGATGAACACCGGACACGGCGGAACGATGTCCACTATCCACGCAAGCAGTGCCGTCGAAGCGTTGGACCGTCTTTCCAACCTTGCATTGAGTGCACGAGCCAACCTCAATCACGCGTTCATGCGCAGCGAGACAGCGAAGGCAATCGACTTCGCCCTGTACTGCGAACGTGCGGCAGGTGGTCGTCGTCAGGTGCGCGAGGTCGTACTCGTGAAGGGCTACGACTATCGTTCCGAACAGTTCCAGGTCGAAGAGGTTTACTCAGCACCCCAGCCTAAGACAGCCCGCGAGTTGCTGATAGTTGGCGCACCGGCTGTAACGCCCACCGCGCAGTTCGCATAACCGAATCAGAGAGGAAACACATCATGGCGTTGTTCACAGTGAAGACTTCGAAGAAGGTAGAAACCAACATCAGGCTTGAAGAGTCAACCGCAAAAATGCTTGACCGGTATGCCCACTTCCACAAAGGACCGGCAGATGACGTGGTGAATGAAGCGTTGGAATACATCTTCCGTCACGATAAGGACTTTCAGCAACACCTACAGAAGAACCCCGATGAAGAAGTAGCGGCTTCTGTGCGAATTAAGAAGGCTCCGGGCTCTGTGAAGGGTGCGAAGTCTGCCGCTAAGAGCACCGGTAGCACCAACGGTTCTGTCGCACGTTCAGCATCACCGGTCGCACCTTCAGATGCGAAGTAGGCAATGAAGTCCAATGATGCGCTTTGCGCATGAAAAGGATGACACTCCACCCCTTCCAGGGTGTCGTGAAAAGCGGAACAGGGAGCCTATAGGCTCCCTCGTTGAAAACAAGCAACTTCTGAGAAATAGGGAGACTATAAGAGCCTTTTGGGCTCCTATAGTCTCCTTCGGAGCCGCCGTCATGGAATCACAATCGCCCGCATCGCTTCTCAATCTTCCAGACCGGATTCGCCGCTCGAAGGGGCGTACCGGACGCACCTTCAGCGCCACAGCCAAGGTGAGCCGGAAGGAGCTTACAGAACTTGAGGCAGCGGCCATTGCCGAGGCCAAAGGATTCAGCGAATGGTGCCGAGAGACGCTTCTTGCCGCCGCTCGCGGCGAAACGGTGACGCCGCTGTTCACGGAGATCATTGCGATTCGCCAGCTCCTCAATTCGGCGTTGCGGAGTGTCGCCTGTGGCGACTCGATGACGCCCGAAGCGTTCCAGAGAGAGCTTCAGACAATCCGCAACTCCAAACACAAGGCCGCAGCGGAAGTCATGCAACAGTACGCCGCGACGGAGGCGGGACGATGAACAACAATCAGAAGTGGGGCCGCAAAGAGACCATCGTTTGGCCGCCACACGCACCCGTTTATACGTTCTGCGCCTTGGCTCTGGGTGTCTGTGTCACCATACTCTTCGTTTGGCAGTTTCTCCGCTTCTCTGAGACTCCATTGCGGCGGGACTATACGACGGCCTATATCCAGTCGCTCGTCGGGGCAACGTTCAAGCAGCACGGCAAGTACCGGCTGCTCTATGTGGGCGGCGGCAAAGCCGCGCCCCGGCTTGCCCTGCCGGCTGACTTCGTTCCAGGCGAAACCAAGCTGCCCAACGGTGCCATCTCCCCGGTCGATCTGTCCCAGGCCGCGCGGCATCAGGGCTTTACGGTGTTCTACAAAGGGGCGGAGAAGGATTACAACGACGCTGCTCTTAGCCGGTGGCTCCGCACCGTGTACTTCGACGGTCAAGGGCTGCTTGATATCTACGGCACGTCCTTAGCCGAGGGCTTTGCCGTTCTGGTGATCGCCCTTGTCTTCGCCGGACGCGCGGACGTGAAGCGCTTCCGAGAGTTGAAGTATGGACGCCGCCTGAAGGGGCCGGTGATGACGACGCCTGCCAAGTTCAACAAGGCGTTGCAGGCGGATGGGCTCGCAATCGAGACCGCCGAAAAGCGTTCCTTCTTTCGTAAGCCGACGCAGCTGCGCATCCCCAAGAGCGCCGAGGCGAAGCACATTCAGATCATGGGCGACACCGGGACCGGTAAGTCAACTTTGATAAAACAGCTCCTCCAGCAGATCGCCGACCGAGGCGAAATTGCCATCGTCTACGACCCCGCAGGGGAGTTCACAGAGAGCTTTTACAAAGAGAGCCGGAAGGATTGGATTCTGAATCCGCTCGATGAGAGAACGCCTTATTGGACTCCATCGAGCGAACTGAGAGACCCGGCCGAGGCGCGTACGATCGCTGCCTCTATGTATCAGCCACGCGACGATAAGCGGGGTGAGTTCTTTACAGACACGCCCCAGAAGATCTTCGCCCATCTCCTCAAGTACAAACCTTCGCCAGAAGAATTGGTTGCGTGGATGTCGGATGAGGACGAGATTCAACGGCGTTTGGAGGGTACTGAACTTGCATTTATGGCGGCCAAGGATGCGCCGCAGCAGAAGAGCGGCGTGCTCGGATCGTTAGGTCTCGTCGCCGACAGTCTGCGCCTTTTGCCCACCCGCGAAGAGGCGCAGGGGCGCGAGTGGTGCGCGACCGATTGGGCCGAAAAACGTGAGGGATGGATATTTCTCACATCGACCGAGGCCCAGCAGGAAGCGTTGCGCCCGCTGCATTCTCTCTGGATCGACCTGCTGGTGCTACGTCTCTTGACGAAGCCGAAGCCGGGACAAAAGAAGGTGTGGCTGGTGATCGATGAGCTTGCCAGCCTGCAGCGTCTGCCGCAATTCCATACGGCACTAACCAAAGGCCGTAAGAGCGACAATCCCATCGTCTTCGGCTACCAGGGCAAGGCGCAGCTTGAAACCATCTACGGCCATCTCGCCGAGGTGATGCTTTCGCAGCCCACCACTAAGTTCATCCTCCGCACCGCCGAACCGAACGCCGCGAAGTGGGCAGCCGAGATGATTGGCGAGGTCGAAATCGAGCGTGTTCGTGAGACGGTAGCGGACGGGAAGCGCCAGGGCAAGAGCTTCACCCTTGATCGTCAGATCGAGCCACTGGTGATGAAGTCTGAGGTAGAAGGTCTGCCCGACCTCCACGCGTTTGTAAAGATCAACAATTACGTGTCGCGCTTTTCGTTTCCACCTATGAGCCTTCCGAAGATCGCCGAGGCGTTGCAACGACGGAAGATTGCTCCAAACAAAATGTGGTTCAACCCATTGGCACCTGCACCGGCCCCGGCACCGACACAGCCGGTCACCGAGAAGCCAGTCAGTGAACCGGAGAACCCAGCCAGCAAGGGCGCCCCCGTAAAAGAGGCCGAGGCCCTGGTCCCCAAACGCGAAGTTCCCAAAGTTGTTCCTCCACCGCCCATCCAGGAACCGCCCCTTTCACAGAATCTCTAGGTCGCCATGCTCACCATTTCTAAAGCCATCAGCCCCGCTCAGGCGCAGACGTACCACAGTCTGGAGTACACCAGCGACGCCCAGAGCTATTACAAGCAGGACGACACAGTAAAGGGAGAGTGGCAAGGGAAACTTGCTGCCTCCCTCGGCCTCTCCGGAGAGGTTGCGCCGCTGGAGTTCTCCCGTCTGACGGAAGGCAAGCATCCACAGACTGAAGAACAGATGGTGAAGCACCGGGAAGGGAAGGAGTACACCAACGCGGACGGCAGCGTTACCAAGCCGGTTGAGCACCGGGCCGGATGGGATGCGACGTTCTCCGCACCTAAGTCGGTCTCGTTGACCGCCCTAGTGGGTGGCGACGACGGCGTGAGGGAGGCTCACCGTGCTGCTGTGACGACAGCACTTGAAGAGCTCGAGAAGTACACTCACGCGCGGATCGGCGGTAACAATCCCGCCGAACAGACCGGCAAATTCATTGCGGCGAAGTTCGAGCATGACACGGCGCGGCCAGTGAACGGCTACGCCGCACCCCAGCTCCACACGCACGCGATCATCTTCAATGTCACCGAGCGTGCGGACGGCTCGACTCGCGCCCTACAGCCTCAGGCTCTCTTCGAGTCGCAGAACTATGCCACCGCTGTTTACCAGTCGGCTCTCACCTACCAGCTCCGCAGGCTGGGTTACGAGATCGAGCCAGGCCAGAGCGGCGCACCTGAAGTAAAGGGCTATTCGCAGCCATACCTTGATGCGTCGAGCCCACGCTCCCAGCAGATCAAAGAGCAGATGGAGCGTGCCGGTTTCCAAGGACCGGAGGCCGCGCAGATCGCCGCGCATGCAACGCGCGATCGTAAGCAGACCCTAACGCCCGCCGAGGTGTTGGCAGCGCATAAGGAGATGGCCGCGGACTTCGGCAACCAGCCGGAGCGAGTCGTCGCAGCGGCCCGGGAACGCGCGTTGAGCCAGGCACAGGGGACCGGCCTGCAGGGCGATGCTCGCGGAGCCGTGGCCTTCGCCAAGGAGAAAGTCTTCGAGCGCGAGGCCGTCGCCGATGAACGGATCATCATGCGTGAGGCCTTGCGCCGAGGTATGGGCGAAGTCAGCTTTTCCGAAGTGCAGAGCGAGTTTCAGCGGCGACGAGAGGAAGGGGAGTTCCGCTCCGTCCAGGGTCAAAAGCACAGTTCCGGCCGCAGCTTCACCACTCCTGAAACCATCGCGGCCGAGCGTGCGAACGTGCGACACGTCTTAGAGGGAAGAGACGCAGCGAAACCGATGCTGAGTGATAGTGCCGCCGAGAAGCAGGCCCAATCCCGCGATTTTCTGAACGACGCGCAGCGTACGGCCGTCCGCGAGGTGCTAACAAGTACCGACCGGGTACACGGATTTCAGGGGCTTGCGGGCACGGGAAAAACGAGCGCCCTTTCAGCCATCCGCGAGGGTGCGGAGCAAGGCGGCTACAAGGTTGAGGGCTTCGCCCCGACCTCTAAAGCGGCAGGCCAGCTCCGCGAAGCCGGGATCGAAGCGAATACGCTTCAGAGCTTCCTTGCACGGCAGAAGGAGCCCGACCCTGCCAGCCGACATCTCTACATGCTTGACGAATCGAGTCTCGCCAGCACCAAGCAGATGCGAGCTTTCTTAGAGAAGATACGCCCGGAGGACCGCGTTCTTGTCATCGGTGACATACGCCAGCATCAGGGTGTGGATGCGGGCCGACCGTTCCAGCAAATGCAGGAAGCGGGCATGCAGACATCCAGGCTGGACACCATCATGAGGCAGAAGGACCCCGAGCTGCTCCGTGCCGTGCAGCACCTCGCCACGAACGAAACAGAGAAGGGAATCGCCCTGCTCTCCGAACAGGGACGAGTCACCCAGCTTCCCAACGGGCCAGAGCGCATCGCCGCTATCGCGCGGGATTACGCTGCAAAACCAGAGAACACCATCATCGTCTCCCCAGACAATCGCAGCCGCCAACAGATCAATGAAGCCGTGCGCGGCGAGCTGCTGAAGACCGGCACGCTCGCCGAGGACGGCCGCCAGTTCCTAACACTTTCCCATCGTTCGGACATGACCGGCCCCGACCGCACCTGGGCAGCGATGTACCGTCCCGGAGATGTTGTCCAGTACGAGCGCGGCAGCAATGCCGAAGGGATCGAGCGCAACAGCTTCGGCGTTGTGCGGTCGAGCGATGCGACCGCGAATCGGCTGACCGTGGAGTTTCCAAAAGGCGCAACCGTGGAGTACGACCCCAGGCGCGTTTATGGCGTGAACGTGTATCGCGAGACCAGCCGCGAGTTTGCAACGGGCGACCGGCTGCAGTTCTCTGCATTGAATAAGGAGCTAGGGATCTCCAACCGCGACATGGGCACCATCAGCAAGATGGAGCCAGACCGTATGACCGTCCTTATGGATGGCAAGGAGCAGCGTTCCGTCAGCTTCAACCCCACAGAGTTTCGGCAGTTCGACCACGGCTACGCCGTCACATCGCACAGCTCCCAGGGACTCACGGCAGACCGCGTGATAGCCAATATCGACACCGATTCTTCGCGCAGCCTCATCAACAATCGCCTCGCTTATGTAGCCATCTCACGCGCCTCCCAGGACGCGAGGATTTACACGAACGACGCTGAAAAGTTGGGTGCGCGGCTCGCTACGGATGTAACCAAGACGGCCGCGCTCGACTTCACAACCAAGGTGGAAAAGGACGAAGTCGTACAGCCCTCCAAAGCTCCAAAGGTCGTCCAGGTCCACGAGTACAACAATGCCGACTCAAGACTCGCCGCCGTTGCCAGCGAATACGTCAGCCGTCCAGAGCGCAGCGTGATCGTCGCTCCCGATCGGACGGAGCGCGAGGAGCTGACCCAGCTCATCCGTGCCGACCTATACTCGCAAGGCAAGCTTGGCCGGGAAGCGCAGGCTGTTCCGGTTCTAGTGGAGAAAGACACCGGCAGCAAAATGCGTGTGGAGAGCTACGAACCCGGAGACAAGATCCACTACAAGACTGGCAGCCCTAGCCTTCATGGCATACCCCACGGCAGCGAGGCCACCGTTGTATCTACAAAGCCACGCGGCAACGTCCTTTCGGTTCAGCTCGACGCCACGCGTGAAGAAGTTTCCTACAACCCGTCGCAGCTCCGCACGCAAACACGCGAGAGTCGGACTTACCAAGAGGAGACTCGCGAAATAGCGCAAGGTGAGCGCATCCGCTTTACCAGCTATGACAAGGAGACCGGCGTCCGCTCCGGTGACCTCGGCACCGTAACCCGCATCGGTCAGGATCACTCCATGACAGTGAAGCTCGATTCCGGCAAAAACGCCGAGGTCTCTTCAGAGAAGTCCCGGCACATCGAATACGGCTACGCCGTCGACGGCCTGAAGAACCTCCGCGCGGAACGCGTGATCGCAACAGGCGATGGCCTTTCCCAACAGACCTTCCAGGGCATTTCTCCGAAAACGGATCTTGCTTTGTACACCAACCAGCCGCAGCACGATTTCTCTGCTTCCAAAGAAATCACGGTGCCTGAACTTGCACAGCCTGTACGGCAGCAGCACGACTTCGGGATCGGCTTCTAGCCGTCGCTTGCCTTTATGTATTTGTGTCTTTACATAAATAGACCCGTCGCCGAGGGCTGGGGGAATGTGGGAGACGCCGGCAGTATCGGCGTCTTCCAAGGAGCGGTGCGAAGGGTGGGACAGTTTTACCGTTCCATGCTTTGCACGGTTCCGCCATTTCCACGGTCCTTTTTTCGCGTTCCGCCCTTTTGGCGTCCAATGGTGACTGCTATTGCGGAGGTTCGTCTTGAAACGTGCGTCTTCAGATACCCGTGCACCTCTTGAATTTATCGAGTCAATGGAGTGCTTAGCCGTCACAAAGCTTCCTGACGGCCCTGAGTGGACCTATGAAATCAAGCTCGATGGGTTCCGTCTGGAGGCGGTCAAGACCGACGGAAAGGTGACGTTGTATTCGCGACGTGGCAACGTGCTCAATCAGAAGTTCCCTTACATAGCAGCCGCGCTCGGCGGAATTCCAGAGGGAACCATAATCGACGGGGAGCTGGTAGCCCTCGACGAGGAAGGACGTTCCGTCTTCAATCTCCTGCAGAACTACCGATCGGCTGAGAGCCAGATCCATTTCTATGCCTTCGACCTTCTTGTCCACAAAGGAAAAGACCTGACTTCACTTCCGTTATCAGAGCGTCGGAAGATACTCGAAAAGATGCTCCGTACCGACGACCACATCGGCTTATCGGTGGTGTCCAACAAGTCGGACGAGATGCTCACTTTTGTGCGGGAACACGGTCTGGAAGGCGTTGTAGCCAAAAGACGCGACAGTATCTATCAACCGGGAAAGCGATCCGGCCTATGGGCAAAGCACCGCATCAATTTGGGACAGGAATTCGTAATCGGGGGATACACACCTGGCAGCAACGGCTTCGATGCAATCATCATCGGGTTCTACCGTGGCGACGACCTCATCTACGCCGGGCGAGTTCGTGCCGGTTTTGTCCCCGCATCGCGACGAGAGGTTTTTTCTCAGATCAAAGACTTGAAAACTACCGTATGCCCATTTTCGAATCTTCCTGAGACGGCCGCAGGGCGTTGGGGCCAGGGCCTAACGACCGCAAAGATGAAGGAGTGCGTTTGGCTCCAACCCAGCGCTGTGGCACGGGTTGATTTCCTCGAATGGACAGGAGCAGACCACCTTCGACACACGAAGTTCGTCGCATTGCGTGATGACAAAGACCCTCGGAAAGTTGTGAAGGAGAGCTAACGAATAGCTTGACGCTCATTTGCGTGATAGTCTATATGTGTCTCATTACAAAGGGTTTATGTCTGATAACCCACATTCTGTATAGTGGATAAGGTGAGACCTCTAGCGGACCATGTGCAACAGAGCTCACGTGTTTCAGCATCAACCATTTGACGGCAGTGTCACGCGATCCCACCCTCCACCTTCGTGCCCTGCCTGCGGAGTTGGCATTTGTCCTTGAAGTCGGAACAACCCGTTTCGTTCCTTCGCACATTTGCCTTCCTGTTTTTGGCCTTCGCCGTCTTTGGCCTTGGCTTGCAAGCGCGCCTAGCGCTCTATAAAGCTAATTCTCCCGTCCAGATCACTTCAGCAAAATTGTCGACCGAGAAGCGGTCGGCAGAGGTGTTGAAGTCGCTGGAGGTGCGACGCGATGACTCGGAGCCGGCTACACAGATCGTACTCGCGTTGCTATTCAGCGGCCTTTATGGCGAATCAAGCGTTGATCTTGGCACCGAGCGCGTCGACGCCGCAATTTCGAACCCTACTCGCTCGCAATTGAGTTGCATTACTTCCCTGCGGCGCCCCCCACCACCTTCGTTCATTTAGCTCTCGTACCGAGTTCTAGGCTCAGTAGCTTCCTGCACAACGCAGACTCGACTACGTAGCCTGAGTTCTCGGTCTGTCAGCAACGTAGGTAAAGTTCTCCGCTCTTCTTCCACCGAGAGCGTGATGGGGCGTCTATGCCAAATCCTGTTCTTTCCACGTATCCAAGAAATAACGAATTCCCAATCAGCTTCGCTTCAATCCTTCTCGTTGAAGCAGATCAGGAATTGCGGACCTCGCGGCGGCTCCTTCTGGGTTCGCTCGATCACCCGATCCTTGCGGTCTCCAACTATGAAGAGGTCGCTAAGCTGCCCCCGGAGAACAACTGCGGGCTTGTGGTGATCGGGATAGCGCCAAGCGAGCAAGAGGCACTCCGGATTGCCAGGCACGTCCGACAGACATGGCCGAGAGCGAAGATCCTTCTATTCGGGGGGCCGTCTGAGAGGTTCGATGATCCTCTCTATGACGACTCAATTATTCCATCCGGCAACCCAGCGGGCGTTGTAGAGGCCGCACATCGCCTCCTCGGAAACGCCTGAAGTCCCGGTTACCTCTTCTGGCTGTTCAGAATGTGCTTCTGCTAGGCCCTTGTTGCTGATAGAGAATCTCCCTCGAAAGAAGGTCTGTTATGCGTTCCAAGCGCCTGCTCATTGCTCTGGCTTGTGTTTTAGCCATAGGCGTAATTGCCTACGTCGTCCACCGACATCGGGAACCCGATGCAGCTGGGGAAGTTTCCGCTCCCCCGCCGACCGTCTCTGTCGCAACGGCACACGGTGGTTTCATTGCAAATCAACTTACCGTAGCTGGGGTTTTCCAGGCCTTTCAGGAGATCGATGTTCATGGCAAAGTCTCCGGCTATATCCGCCACATCTACGTCGATATAGGGGACCGGGTCCGTCAGGGTCAAACGCTCGCAGTGCTGGAGGTCCCGGAGCTTCAGGCAGAGGTAGCGGGCGCGCAAGCCGGGATCTCGCAGACCCAACAGAACATCAGCAGGCTTGGAAGTGAAGTGGCTCGCGAAGAAGCAGGTTACGCAGCCGTGCACGCGAACTACGTCCGGCTGAAACAGGCCTCAGATCAGCAACCAGGACTCGTCGCTGCTCAGGAATTGGACGATGCCCTCGCGAAAGACCGGTCAGCAGCCTCACAGGTCGATGCTGCCAAGTCCGCCGTAGCGGCGGCACAGGGGCAACTCGGCGTCTCTCGCGCTGAGAATCTGCGAGTCAGCAGCATGGCGCAATATGCGACGATCACCGCCCCTTACAGCGGAGTGGTCACTATGCGGTACGCAGACACAGGATCGCTGATCCCAGCCGGCACCGCTGAGGGTCTGAATCAAGCCGTTGTTCGGTTAGCGCAAAGCGATGTTCTTAGACTGCGGATGCCTGTACCTGAACGGGACGTGCCTCTCGTTCACATAGGCTCCGTTGTCACGGTTCACGTTCAGGCCACAGGCCAGCAATTTCCAGGAACGGTCGTTCGCTTCACCCGCGACGTTTCTAATTCGACAAGAACGATGATGACTGAGGTTGACGTGGCTAATTCGGCCTTAACTCTTACGCCCGGCATGTATGCAGATGTGACCTTCAATCTGGAGCAGAAGAACAACGCGCTCATCATCCCCGCGAGTGCCGTCATTCAGGGCGATCAGCCTTCGGTGATGCTCGTTGACGCCGATAACCGAGTTCAGAAAAGACCTGTCGATCTAGGGATCGCGGGCGCAAACCAGCAGGAAGTGGCCTCCGGCTTGAAGCCCGGTGACCGGGTCATCATCGGGGGACTCTCCACATTGCAACCGGGTCAGCAGGTAACCCCGCAAGAGGCATCTAGCAAGTTGACTGAATTCCAAAGTGCAAACCAGAAGGGCGGGAAGTAGCCATGTCCTTCTTTGCAATCAAGTATCCGTTCTTTGTTCTCATGGCGTGCATGATCGTCGTGGTTGTCGGAATTGCAGCAATTACGGGTATGCCTGTAGATCTCTTTCCACCGGTTAAGATTCCTGTCGTTGTCGTAGCGACCTTCTACTCGGGCATGCCTCCAGAGCAGATCGAGTCCGACATCACAGACAGTGACGAACGTTTCTTCACACTCGGCAGCAATATTAATCACATCGAATCGCGGTCAATGACCGGTGTCAGCCTGATCAAGATCTACTTTCAGCCAGGTACTGACCCTACAGCAGCGGTTAGCGGCATCTCCAATCTTGCGATGGCTAACCTGCGGCGTCTTCCGCCCGGGACGCTACCGCCCGTGGTGCTGAGCTTTGATGCCGCGAACCTACCGGTCTGCCTCATCACCCTGAAGGGTGCAGGCATGAACCAAACTCAGCTCAAAGATGTCGCCCAGTTCAGCGTTCGTAATCAGGTTGCAAATGTTCCCGGCGCATCGGTGCCGCAACCCTACGGAGGAACCTACCGGCAAATCATGGTCTATGTGGACCCGTTGAAGCTACAGGCTTCGCAACTAGGGGTCATGGACGTAGTGCACGCGGTCAACGACTCCAACCTCATCCTGCCCGCTGGCGACGTGCGTATTGGCCCCAAAGACTACAACATCTACGCGAACAGTCAGGTACCGACACCGAACGATGTAAATAGTATCCCGCTTCGCACCGTTGGGAACGCCTCTATTCTGGTCGGCGATGTTGGCCATGCGGTCGACGGAGGCCAGCTACAGACCAATATCGTCAGGGTAGACGGACAGCATTCTGTTTACATTCCAGTCCTGAAGCAAGGAGGAGACTCCAATACGATCACAATCGTGAACGGCATCCGGAAAGCCACCGCTCACCTGCTGGACATTCCGCAGCAGCTAAAGACGGCAGTCGTTTTCGACCAATCGGTCTTCGTCAAGACCGCTATCAAAAATGTCATCAGCGAAGGCGCTATCGGGCTCTGTCTCACCGGGATCATGATCCTGCTCTTCCTGGGGAACGTGCGCGCCACCGTAGCGGTACTTCTATCCATACCAATCTCCTGCATTGCTACTTTCCTCATCCTCAATGCGTTCGGAGACTCCATCAACACCATGGTTCTTGGAGGCATGGCCCTGGTACTCTCACGGCTTATTGATAACTCCGTGGTGGTTCTCGAAAACATCTTCCGCCACTTCGAAATGGGAGAAGACAGCGTCAAAGCCTCACAGGAAGGTGGCAAAGAGGTGCAGCTTGCGGTGCTCGCTGCCACCTTCAGCACGGCGATCGTGTTCTTTCCAGTTGTTTTGCTCACAGGCGTCAGCAAATACCTGTTCACAGCGCTTGCACTTGCCGTTGTGATCGCGCTTTTCTGCTCCTATGTCGTGGCCATGACGGTCGTGCCGCTCTTCTGTTCGAAGTTCATCAAGCACACCGGCCACGGAAACGAGCATGAGTCAGCGCAGAGTGATGATGCAGTGCCAGAGCATATGCGCGGCGGGCACGGGCAGAAGAACATCTTTGCTCGTGTCGTCTACCACTTCAACCAGGCCTTTGGCTGGCTCCAAGGCCGCTACGATGGAGCAATCCATTACTGTCTCGGTCGCCCCGGTGTTGTCATCCTCGGCTTCGCTATCTTCGTGGTCCTCAGCTTCGCACTAGCGCCTTTCTTGGGCAGGGCCTACTTCCCTCGCACGGACCCCGGTCAGTTCGTTATCAGTGTCAAAGCCCCGACCGGTACCCGGATAGAACTCACAGACCAGTACATCGCTCGGGTAGAGGAAGATGTGCGTGCCGTGGTTGCGCCCAAAGACCTCAACATGATCGTCTCGAATATCGGCGTAACCCCGGATCTATCCGCTATTTACACACCCAATTCTGGGATGCACACGGCGTTTGTCCAGGTAAGCCTCAAGGAAGAACACAGTCTCAGCAGCTTCGCTTACATCGATAAGGTGCGTGCCAAACTGGCTTCCGACCTGCCCTCCGTTCAGACGTACTTCCAAACTGGCGGACTGGTTGACTCCATCGTCAATCAGGGCTTGCCGGCTCCGTTCGACATTCAGGTCAGCAGCAACGATATGGAGGGTGGATACGCTGTAGCTCAACAGCTGGCTCAGAAAATGAGTGCGCTGCACGGAGTCAGCGACGTTCTCATACCGCAAGATATCGACTACCCCGGGCTCGCTCTCAACATTGACCGGCAACAGGCAAGTCTCGAAGGACTGACGCCGAAGACGATTGTCGATAGTGTGATCACCGCGATGACCTCGAACGGCGTCGTTGCTCCCAGCTACTGGATCGATCCAAAAACAGGCAACAACTACATGCTCACCGTGCAATATCCAGAGACCCAGGTCCAGACGCTCAATGATTTCAAGCAGATTCCGTTACGTTCGGCCGATGGTAAGTCGACAACACCGCTCGAAACTGTCGCCTCCATCAAGTCGATCAACACGCCCACGGAGGTAGACCATTATCAGCTCCGCCGCATCTTCGACGTTTACGTGATGCCGAAGACGGAGGACCTGAAAACAATGAGCAAGGATGTTAACAAGGTCGTCGCCGGGATGAGCCTTCCAAATGGTACCAAGCTCACCGTCAGAGGCTCGGTGAACAACATGAACGAATCGTTCAAGTCGTTCGCCATCGGTCTTATCCTCTCCATCATCCTTGTCTTCCTCATTCTTATGGCGCAGTTTGCGTCCTTCGTCGATCCTTTCATCATCTTGCTTGCCATCCCGCCGGGAATCTCCGGCGTCATCCTCTTCTTGTTGGTCACCGGCACAACGATCAACATCATGAGCTTGATGGGCGTGCTCATGATGACCGGAATTGTCGTCTCGGACAGCATCCTGATCGTCGAGTTCACCGGTCAGCTGCGTGAGCAGGGGCAAAAGCTCGAGGAAGCGATTATGAACGCCTGCAAGGTTCGTTTACGGCCAATTCTAATGACCACATTAGCTACTGTCCTTGGCCTCATCCCCATGGCGCTAGCTTTGGAGGCTGGCAGCGAGCAATACGCACCATTGGCGCGGGCGATCCTCGGAGGACTCACGGTATCGGGCATTGTGACCGTCTTCCTCGTTCCCAGCGCTTATCTGCTCATTCATCGACGAATCGAAGCGCGCAAGGATACGGCGGAATCTGGGACGACGGGTAAGCCCATGGAGGCAACAGCATGAGAACCGGCCTGCTCTTTCTCTTCCTCGCACCCGTGCGGAGCTTCGGGCAGGCAGCCGACAAGCTGCCCGCCGCTCCAACGCAACCCCCAACCACTTTCCAGCTCTCATTGATGGGCCGGAACAGGCCTCTTCCACAAACAGCTCCCAGCCAAGCGCAGCAAGCTCCTCTTCTGGACCCCAATAACCCAGGTATGCCGATCACGCGGTCTGAGGCGGAAACATTAGCGCTGAAGAACAATCCACGTATTACGGCCAGCAATTTACTCGCGCTGGCCGCAGGCCAGATCACACGGCAGACAAGGTCTAACGACTTGCCCCAGATTTACGGACAAGCCACGGCAGAGAAAGCAGAAGACGGCAGCCGAATCGGTGCTGGCTCTCTCACCGACTCGCGTCTCTACACCCATGCCGGAGCTGGCGGGACTCTTTCTCAACTCATCACAGACTTTGGGCACACGAGGGATCTTGTCGCAACCAACAAGCTCCAACAGAAGGCCCAGGACAAGACCACGATTGCAACGCAACAAGATGTTTTGATGGCAGCAGATGCAGCTTTCTACAGGCTGCTCAACGCGCAGTCGCTTCTTCAGGTAGCGAAGGCTACCGTGGCAGCGAGAAGTAATGTTCAGAACCTGACTACCGCATTGACGAAGAGTGCGTTGAAGAGCGATCTCGACCTGAACATTGCGTCTGCTGATCTCTCCCAATCTCAACTTCTGCAACTGGACGCGGAGAATGCCGTGGCGTCTGCAAGTGCGGCATTGGCTGAAGTCCTTGCTGCGCCCCCGGAAACAGTCTATGCGGCTGTTGAGGACAGCACGGCTGCTCCACCGCCCCCACCCGCGTCGGATAGCTCTGCAGCTTTGAATGCTGATGCCCAAAAACAACGTCCCGATCTGCAAGCACTACAGCTAAACGCTCAGGCTTATCAAAAGCTCGCACGGGCAGAACAGTTGCAGCACCTTCCCACCATTACCGCTCTGGCTACGGGCGGCATCACTCCCGTAGCGCCGGACAATATCTTCGTTCCCAACTGGTATGCAGCCGGTGGCGTAAACCTTTCGGTTCCCTTCTTCACTGGCTTTCGGATCGATGCACAGGCGGAAGAAGCGAGACTTAGACAGAAGGCCACCGAGAGACAGGCCCAGGAACTGTCTGACACCATAGCCCGTGATGTTCGGGTCGGAGTCCTTAACGCCCAAACCGCCTTCCGCCGAATCGCCGTTGCCGATCAGTTCCGCAATCAGACGGCCCAAGCTCTCGCCCTCGCCCAAACGCGATACAAGCTTGGCCTCAGCTCCATCGTAGAGCTAAGCCAGGCTCAACTCCAGAGCACTCAAGCCGCCGTTGCCGCTGTGAACGCCCGATACGACTATTTACTAGCGCTTCGGGCGCTCGACTACGCGCGCGGACAACTTGTGCCGTAGATCAAATCCTGTGTCAAACCCCTGTTTTCAAGGAGTGATGTGCCCAATACTGAAGTAGACCACTCAGGATCATCGAAGGCGCTTTCTGTCAGTCTTCAGCCGAACGTGCTGGCGGCTATGCCGGACGCTCCCTTGATGACAACCAAGATGTGGTTCATGGTGACACTGACCGGAGTAGGGGCCGGCCTTACCAGCGGCTTGCTGATGAGGCTCCTCCGCTTGGCTCAACATCTCAGCTTTTCCTACTCGACGGGAGATTTCCTTTCGGGAGTACGGAACACCTCAGGGGAGCACAGGTTCCTCGTGGTTTCGCTCGGCGGAGCCATCGCCGGATCGTCTCTATATCTACTGAGAAGGCTCACGGGAGGGTCCGGAGCGGAAGTGACAGGAGCCATCTGGCACAAGCAAGGTCTGTTTAAAGCTGCTCCCACGATAGCTAAGTCCATCATTTCCATAGTCATCGTAGGGATGGGTGCCGCAATCGGCCGTGAAGCTGCTCTAAAAGACATGGGGGCCACAGTCGGGGGGAAGGTTTGTGATTGGGCAAACTTGTCCCTGAGTCAGAGGCACCTTCTTGTCGCCTGTGGAGCCGGGGCGGGTATGGCGGCCGCGTATAACGTGCCTTTAGGCGGTGCTCTGTTTGCAATCGAGGTATTGCTAGGGACGATGTCTCTGACAAATGTTCTCGCCGCCGTCACCGCTTCCTTTGTCGCCGTAGCCGTGTCCTGGTTGTTCCTGCCGAATGTGCCGACGTTCAACGTCGCGCAATTGTCCATCACCCCTTCCTTACTACTATGGGCGGCAGTCGCAGGTCCGATTCTTGGGGCAGCTTCAGCCGTGTACGTGCGCTTCATCGGCTGGTCAGAATCCGGAAAGCCGAAAGCATTCATGGTAATCGTAGCGCCAATCCTGGTCTTCACTGGACTTGGTCTTGCTTCCGTACGTTTCCCGGAGATCCTTGGAAATGGAAAGAACGTCGTGCAGGAGGCTTTCGGCAGCCAACTCGGAACAGGCTTGCTCTGCTGGCTACTCGTCCTGAGACCGCTCGCTACTGCGATGTGCCTCAAGTCAGGCGCTCCTGGGGGACTGTTCACCCCTACGATGACCTTTGGTGCGTTGCTCGGAGGGCTTCTTGGCGAAGGCTGGAGTCATCTTGCCCCGGCTACTTCAAAAGACAGCTATGCGATCGTCGGGGCAGGTGCAATGCTGGCATCGGCATCCCAAGGCCCTGTCTCCTCCATTGTGTTCATGTTGGAGCTAACGAATCACACGGACGCTTTGATCGTACCTCTGCTCGTCGCAGTTGCTGGTGCCACCCTCATGGCGAGGAAGCTTGAAGTTCACTCAATTTATTCCATTCGCGGCTGAGATCGCTGCGGGGGCAACACTACAGCCAGTATCGTACTGTGCACGGGCGGGATGTCGTTGGTGCCGTTCCGTTCAGGATCGACGGGTGCCAGAATCTCCGCCTCAACCACCCAGGCATGAATCCGAAAGCAAGCGCCATTGTCACAGCGCACCGTGCTTTGTCGGCGCTAGCTTAGCAGCAGCCACAGCAGCCGCCCTGGACGCATACGGTGCAGGTGCAAGTACAAGCTAACGTGCATTGGACTTCTTCATTCATCAAGCCTAGGCCTGTGCCGGAAGCGTCGTCAAACAGAATTCCCACGCTTTCTACGGGGTGTCCTCAACAGGCCGGACCTGGAAGATTTTCGACTCATTGCTGAAGTACCGTCGGCGCATCCAGAAGGCTACATTCACCAACCCAATCAGGGCTGGCACTTCAATCAGTGGTCCAACGACACCCACGAACGCCTCTCCAGAGTTGAGACCAAACACGGCGACGGCCACGGCAATTGCCAGCTCGAAGTTGTTGCCGGCTGCGGTGAACGAGAGCGTGGCGGACTGAGCATAGTCTGCACCGAGCTTCTTACCCATCCAGAAACTAACCAGGAACATGATGAGGAAGTAGATCACCAGCGGTATCGCGATCTTCACCACGTCAAGCGGTAAGCGGACGATCAGATCGCCCTTGAGCGAGAACATTACCAGGATCGTGAAAAGTAGAGCGATCAGGGTGAGTGGGCTGATCTGAGGTACGAAGCGAGTCCTATACCACTCTTCACCTTTGACCCGGATCAGAACGAAGCGTGTCAGGAACCCAGCAACAAACGGAACGCCCAGATAGAGGCCGACGCTCTTGGCAATCTGCCCGATTCCGATTGGAACCACGCTTCCCTGCAGACCGAAGAACTTCGGCAGCACGGTCAGGAAGACCCAGGCATAAAGACTGTAGAAGAGCACCTGGAACACGCTGTTGATGGCTACGAGGCCAGCCACGTAATCCGTGTCTCCTTCGGCCAGCTCATTCCAGACCAGCACCATGGCAATGCAACGAGCGATGCCGATGAGGATCAGGCCGCGCATGTAGGCCGGTTCTCCGCGTAGGCAGAGGATTGCCAAGAGGAACATCAGTACCGGGCCGATGAACCAGTTCTGCACGAGCGAAAGTCCAAGCACCCGCTTGTTGCGGAAAACCTCCCCCAGCTTTTCGTAACGGACCTTCGCCAGCGGAGGGAACATCATGATGATGAGCCCAATGGCGATGGGGATGTTTGTTGTTTCGCTCTGAAAGCGGTTTACAAAAGCAGCCGAGGACGGGATGAAGTGGCCGATGGCCACGCCAATTGCCATCGCCAGAAAGATCCAAAGCGTCAGGAATCGGTCAAGGAAAGAGAGCTTCTTGCGTGCGGCAGGCGCACAGACCCCGCCTTGAGTAACAGGAGCGGTGGACACTAGCAGGCCTCGCAGGAAACGTCATTGACGGTCGTGGGAATCGGAGCACCTTCGAGAAGGGCATACTTTGAGGGTGCGCAGCAGGCTTTGGTCAATCGGGCCTTATCCGCCTGCATCGTCTTTTCGTCCTTTAGCCATGCAAGGGTGTGACGAAGAACCTGCGAGGCCCCGATATGGGGCGGCATGACGATGCGGTAGTGCATCCACTTGCTCTCTCGCCGAGCCTCCACAATTCCGGCGCTGCGGAGGTAAGCAAGGTGCCGGGAAATCTTGGGCTGCGGACCGCCGAGGATCTCCACAAAGTAGCAGACGCAGATCTCCTGATCGTCCATCAGGTTTAGCAACCGGAGCCGAGTATTGTCGCCAAGCGCCTGAAAGAACCTTTCAATGTCGTAAGCCTTTTTCGCAGCCATGGCTTATGTATACGCATTGACGTATCCAAGTGCAAGCCATATAGTCGCGTAAGCAGATGTGTGGAGGCGATATGTCGGAGCAGCTACTGGATTCAGTGAAGTCGAAGTACGGTGCCGTCGCAGAGAGCACCTTATCGAGCGATCACGCGGGCGTAAAGGCGGTTGCAGAGGCCTTTGGGTATAGCGCCGAGGAGTTGACCTCCATTCCCGCAGAAGCCAACATGGGTCTGTCTTGCGGCAACCCGACCGCCACTGCCAATCTTCGCTCTGGGGAGGTAGTGGTTGATCTGGGCTCTGGCGGTGGTCTGGATGTGTTCCTGTCTTCTAAGCAGGTTGGGCCGAACGGTAAAGCCATCGGGATCGACATGACCCCGTCCATGATCGAGAGGGCGAAAGCCAATGCAGAGAAGGGCGGCTACAGCAATGTAGAGTTCCATCTTGCCCAGATCGACCGGCTTCCGCTCGCAGATGGTTCGGCTGATTGCGTTATTTCCAACTGCGTGATCAATCTCGCCCCCGACAAACCCGCTGTGTTCCGCGAGATTGCCCGCATCCTAAAACCCGGTGGACGGCTCGCAGTGAGCGACATCGCGCTAAAAGCCGAGCTGCCAGAGGCTGTAGCTTCCAGCCTTGCGGCTTATGTCGGCTGCATCGCCGGAGCCATTCGGATCGAAGCCTACCGCGAAGAGCTGCTAAAGGCAGGCTTTGAGTTTGTGGAGATCGTAGATACGGGCGCGGACCTCAATGCCTACAAGAAGGTTGAGAACCAGGCCGGTTGCTGCTCCCCGGCTATGGAAGAAGCCAGCCCTTTCGCAGTTGTTCAGGAGGCGTGCTGCACTCCTTCACCGTCCACCCTCCATGGTGATCTCTCCTCATTGCTGGAGACCTACGATGTGAACCAGGCGGCAGCCAGCGTGAAGGTCTACGCGGTCAAGCCAGGAGCGCGAGCATGACGCCAACTTACATCTTTGCTTGCGTACACAATGCCGGACGCTCTCAGATGGCAGCGGCTTTCTTCAATCAGCTCGCCGACCCCCATAAGGCTAGGGCAGTTTCGGCCGGAACAGAACCCGGGTCACGGGTTCATCCCGAGGTGTTAGAGGCGATGCGGGAAGTAGGCATCGACCTGTCGAATGCTCAGCCTCAGCTCCTCACGGAAGAACTGGCCCGCGACGCAAGTCTGCTGATAACCATGGGTTGTGGCGAGAAGTGTCCGTATGTTCCGGGGCTGCGAAGAAATGACTGGCCCCTTCCAGACCCGAAGGGGCGCCCCATGGAGGAAATACGAGCCACACGGGACGAAGTTCGAAAGCGAGTCAGAGAGCTTATAAAAGTTGAAGCCTTGTAGAACGCGGTACAGGCTACACTCCGGGAGCAATCATCGGCCTCTTGACCCAGCTGCCAATTTGGCGTACCGTAAATGTATCAAAATAAGACACTTACGTCCGATGAGGAAGATTCTGTATAGCGGAATCGCGGGGTGTGTTATCGGACGCTTAGCTGCCTGGCGGAATCCTTTGGCTACTCTTCCATCTTGAAGCTTTGCTGCAGTTCTTCGCGATCGAGCGCGGCTTCGATCCGGGCCTCTACTCCACGAAGGAACACGGTTCGTACGCTTTGCAGGTGCTCTCGATTCTCGCGCAGAAACGCCTGAAGTGAGGCATCCGTTCCAACCAGTTCCAGGCATTGCGGTAGGCGAGGGTTCGGCAATTCCCCTGTGTCCATGGCAAGCGCGTGATCCTTCAGATAGCCGCCGATAACGCGATGTAGAAGAGCTTGCTCGACTCCGGCGTTCTTGGCTTGACGGAGCAGGTATTCGCCCAGGCTTTGCGGGGCCAACCGCCGCCACCAGCCATCGGGATTGCGCATCTGTGCCGCACTGAAGTACAAGCGCAGGATTACTAGTTCATTCATGGAGCTACCTCTCGCTTTCGGCTTCAGCATGGATCGTCGGCTTTTCTACCATCTCGCCGGCAAGCTTCGGCAGGTCGCGCATCTTGGCGACCATGGCCAGTGAGAGACCCTTTTCCCCAGCATTTTGGTGGTGCTTGCTTCGACCGATCCGTTGCGCCGTGTAGATGCCGGCGTGCCCGGAGAAGAGATAGCTGAACACGCAAGCCACAGCAGCGTACGCACCCGCTTCGGCTCCGAAGAGTTCGATGGCCATCAGCGACGATGCGATAGGCGTATTGGCCGCTCCGGCAAACACTGCGACGAAGCCCATGCCGGCGAGAAGCGATGGCGGCAACGGGAGGATGTACGCAAGTGCGTTGCCGAGCGTTGCACCGATAAAGAACAGCGGTGTGACCTCTCCACCTTTGAAGCCAGCACCCAGGGTAACGGCCGTGAACAGCAGCTTCAGGAGCCAGTCCTGCGGGTCGTGACGCGGACCGAAGGCGTCCAGGATCGTCGGGATGCCAAGGCCGATGTATCTCGTCGTCCCGAGGGGCGAAGACGGCGGCCGCAACAACGACTCCGCCGATAAACGGGCGCAACGGCGACCAGGCGATGTATCTCTTGAAGAGGTGACCGATGCTGTGGGTCAAGTTCGCGAAGCTCATGCCAACTAGCCCAAAGGCTGCACCCGCGACGGCTGCCCACAGCAGGCCAGGAGCACTGATCGTCGGCAGCTCCGCTACTTTGTAGAGCGTGTGGTGCACACCCCAGGCGTGTGTCGTCAGATCGCCCGCAAACGCAGCGACGAAGCATGGAACGATGGCGTCATAGCCGACCGCGCCGATGGCAAGCACCTCCAGACCGAAAACAGCGCCAGCGAGCGGCGTACCGAAAACAGACGCGAAGCCCGCGCTGATGCCCGCCATCAGCAGCACGCGGCGTTCCCCCGCATCCATGCGGAAGGGCTTGCCCAGTTGGTCGGCCAGAGACGCGCCTGTCTGGATAGCTGTGCCCTCGCGCCCTGCCGATCCGCCAAACAGGTGCGTCATGAAGGTGCCGATCAGGATGAGAGGGGTCATCCGAACGGGAATCGTGCGCTTGGGATCATGCACCTCATCCAGGATGAGGTTGTTGCCCGCCTCGACCGCCGTTCCCAGGTGGCGGTACATCAGTCCGACGAGCAGACCCGCGACCGGCAGCAAGGCAATGAGCCAGTGGTGTGCTTCGCGCGTGTCCGTCGCCCAGGTCAGCGAAACGAGCAACAGGGCGGACGCGGTGCCACCCAGAATGCCAGCAAGCACCGCAATCGGTATCCAGCGCAGCAGGTAGCGAAGGACCAGCAGTGTTTCCGCGAAAGAACTTGAAAGAGATTTAGACAAGAGACCTCCTACAGAATGTAGGAGTCATCAGCAGCATGAAGGCTCATGCGCGGTTCCGGCGAAATCCATCGCCGTGACTTGTGAGGCTAGTGTAGCAGCGATGCTCCGGCTACGAGACTTCCATTCCCTCTTCCGTCTCGGTTTGAGCGATGGCAGTGCGCGAGACGAGGGTGTGCGCTGTCAGGTGACCGGCTCCCACCGCGACAAAGCAAAGCGTGACGGAAAGCAGAGCATTGAGCAGCGCTTTCGCCCATGCGCCCTCGCGCACCAGATCGAAGGTTTGCAGGCTGAAAGAAGAAAAAGTCGTGAAGCCGCCGCAGATGCCGACCATGACAAACAAGCGCATGTTCTCCGCAGTTGCGTGCCGCCCGCTCGCCAGCGTGTAGGTTCCGAAGAAGCCAATGATGAAGCAGCCCACCACGTTGATCAGCACCGTTCCCCATGGCATGGCTTCACTCCACGACAGCGTCCACCGGGTCAGCGCGTATCGCGCGAGACCGCCGAGCGCGCTTCCTAGAGCTACCCACATGTATGTCGTCATGCCTTGCAAATCGTGTAGCTCCGATGCTTATACCGTATTGCAATTTCCGATTGGATCGTCTTTCCGGTGAGGCGCACACTTTTCCCAGTAGCCGATGTGAAAAGGAGACAGTTCATGGAACTGAAGACACTGGAACACGATTTCGCAGTTGACGCGAAGCATTTGGGACAGGATCTGACGAGGGATCTGAAGGCTGAGATTGCGCACGTGACCGATCCGGCACAGTGTGGAAACATCGTACGGCGGCATTTCGACGGGATCGTGATCGCGCTCTACGTGTTCATCTTCCTGTTTCTTGCAACCGCGCTCCTGGCGTTCTACCTGTACACGCACCACTAGGATGGTGTTCGCTTGGGACCACCCGCTCCCGCCACTTTCGTGTGAGGAGGCTTCCCGGTTGAGCGAGGAGCCAGCGTAGCCGCATGGCTCAGCAGCAGTGAACGGAAAGCACCCACCGGTCCGGTTGGTGCCGGACCGCTGCGGTACACGAGCGAGAACCGGCGGGACAGCTTGAGTCCTTCGACGCGCGCTGTGCGTAGAGTTTCAAGAGCCAATTGATTGCGTACAGCCCAGCGGGACACGAAGGTGACACCCAGGCCCGCTTCTACCGCGCTTAGCAGACCTTCGGTGGAGTCGATCTCCATGCGAACGTTCAGGTCTTTCATCTTGAGCCCGGCGGTGGTCAGCGCCTGTTCCACGACACGGCGCGAGCCAGAGCCGAACTCCCTCATCAAAAGTGGCGCACTCTTCAGTTCTTCGATTCCAATCGCGTGATCCGACCACTCGTGTCCCGCAGGAACGACCAGGACCATGTGATCTTCCATGAATGGTTCGATGTGAACGTCTTTGCGTTGCTCCGGCCCTTCGATAAGCGCAAGGTGGACTTCACCCCGGACCAGCGCCTCCAGCATCTCATCCGAGTTGCCGCTTTTCGCAGTGACATGGACACGCGGGTTGCTTCTCATGAAGTTTGCAACCATGTTTGGCAGCAGGTATTGGGCGATGGTCTGGGATGCGCCGAGCGCGAGTTCTCCCGCATGCTCTCCGCAAGCACTGCCAACGGCAGCCAGGGCCTCCTCATCCAGGGCCTTCAGGCGGTCGGCGAACGGTAGGAGAGCCTGACCGCCCGGTGTCAGCGAGATGCGGCCGCCACCACGATCAAACAGTGGCGAGCCGATCTCCTCTTCCAGGGCCTTGATCTGCTGCGTGACCGCAGGCTGCGTCAGCAAAAGCTCCGCCGCAGCCCTGCTGAAGTTCAGGTGATGCGCAACGGCACGGAAGATGCGGATGCGGAAGTTTTCCAGCATTAGCGCACGACCACTTCAATACCGAATGTGTGATGAATGACGTAGGTGCCGAAGTTCTTGTCATGCTTCTCAGGCTGCGTGTTTCCTTCCGTGTCGGTGGCACGGCTGCGGAGCATATAGGTTCCCTTCTCCTGAGGGACCTGCCAGTCGAACTGCCAGCGACGCCAAACGCCATACTGAGGTTCGTCCAGAAATCGCACCGGGTGCCATGTCTTGCCATCGTCGGTGGTCAGTTCCACCTTTTCGATATGCGTATTGCTACCCCAGGCTGCACCAAAGACCTGGTATGTCGTACCCGCCGGGATGAACTCACGGGTACGCGGGCGGGCGATGGCGGACTTGACGGCCATCTGGCCCAGTGCACGGCGCATCGGGTTCTTGTTCTCGTCGTAATCCCAATAGGCGTAGTCGGAGGTTTGCCAGTAGCCTTTGTAGGGTTCGGTAAGCACGCGAATGTGCGTAAGCCACTTGACCGAGGCCATCCCGTAGTGACCGGAGACAATGACGCGCAGCGGAAAGCCATGATCGATGGGGATTTCTTCTCCGTTCATGGCATAAGCGATCAGTACATCGCTGGCTTTGTCGGCGGCCAGGCTACGCGAATACGAGGTGTTGCCGGGCGGGATCGGCTCTTCTTTCGGAGTGCCGGCATCGGCGGCTTCGAACAGGATTTCGCAAGCATTCGCAGCTATCCCTGCACGCTCCAGCAGCGCCGTAAGGGGTACACCCGTCCACTCCGCCGTGCTGACCGCGCCGAGTTGCCACTGCGCTCCCTTGACCTGCGGCGAAAGAAACACGCGGCCATTGCCCGCGCATTCCAGGGTCGCGGGCCGTGTCACCGAAGGCATCGCCAGCAGCTCTTCATAGCTGATCGTGAAGGGCCGTTCTACTGCACCGCCGATGCTGAGCCTGTAGTCGTGGCGGTCCAGCACCGGCGCAGGATAGTGACTGCGGATATAAAACTGGTCGTTCGGCGTGAGGAACGTGTCGAGCTGGTCGAAGGGCCATTCCAGGTTCAGAGGCTCCCGCTCGCGGACGATGAAGCCGATCTGCGGCTCTGGAGGGGCGACGGTGGAGGTTGCGTCAGATGCTTGGCTCATAAACCATCCTCAAGGTTCAATGCTACGGTTATGCCCTGCCCTGCGGTGTGTCCGCGATGTCGTACAGGGCACGGGGTGAAATGCGGTGCGCAAGCGCGCTGGCTCCAAGGTTAAGAACGATGAACAGCGGCAGCAGGTGCCACTGACCGGTGAGTTCGGCGGCCATGAACGCGGCCATCCAAGGTGCGTGTGTCACAGCGGCAAGGAAGACGCTCAGGCCAACGACCGCCAGCAATACGGGTTGCGGCAGGTGCAGCAGGTGCGCACAGGTAAGACCAAGAGCAGCTCCGGTGAAAAGCGTCGGCGTGAACACACCTCCTACAGTCCCCGCACCCGTGCAAACAGTCGTTGCAACCAGCCGCATCAGCAGTACCGCAGCCGTGACCTGAAGTACGGGAAGGCCGGTCAGAGTGTCCGTGAGGGCAACGTCGCCATTTCCCCAAACCGTCGGTGTCAAAAGGCTAAGGAGACCGACCGCGAGACCGCCCCAGAGCAATGGCAGCGGCAGCCTGCGCAGAAAACGAAAGCTGTGCAGCAGCCACTGGTATACAGGACCGATCACCGCAAGCAGGGCCGCCAGCGGCAATGCCCAGACTGCATCCTTGCTGAGGGTCAGAAAGCCGTGGACCGCAAACAGCGGCCCTGCTCCAAGCAGAAGACGGCTTACCAGCCAGCCCACTGCGGACGAGATCACCAACTCGGGCGCCTGCGCCCAATCCCACCTACCCAGGACGATCTCGTAAGCAAAGAAGACACCAGCATTGGGTGCTTGGTATGCAGCGGCGACGGCCGCCGAAACTCCGCATGCGACCTTGCGAGCAAGGGAGAATTCTCCCGTCGTTCTGCGCGAGCCAACCCACGAGGTTGCCGCGGTAGCGAACTGGATCATGGAACCCTCGCGACCGATGGCCGCTCCAGTCGCAACGGAGAAGCCAGACGAAATCGTTCTCCAAAACGTCGGGGCAAATGCAATGCGGCCGTGGTCGAACCGCACCGCTTCCACGTAGCCCTCAGCTTCTTCGTTGCCGGAGAAGCGTCGAGCCATCGCGATCACAGCCATGGCGAGAAGCGCTCCAACAACCGGAACTGTCGCGCGGTGTACTGGTGTAAGCGAAGCGGCAGCGTGCGGCAGTAGCCCGGAGTGCCGCACGATCAACCATTGCAGCAGCCGGAAGAACATGCGTGCGCCCACGCAGGCGAATCCACTGACCAAGCCGAGTCCGGCAGCCCAAAGCAAAGAGATTGCACTGCTCCGGGCTTTGGTGCGGAACCGCCCTCGTGTTTGATCTTCTACTGGCATCACGACTGTACTCATGCCAGGACCGGCATTGTGTTTCGATTGACGGTCGCAAGCGGTGCTGCGAACGTATCGGTACGCTGGCGCAGGCGTCCAGCCAGTATCGCCGCGATTTCGACTGCCTGCTTTCGTATCTCCGGGATCGCAATGGATTCCAACAAGGTGCCCAGCCGCCCAGGACCCAGGTTGAACAGCACGCTCGAAGCCTCTCCCCGTGCATCGATGAGTGCGCCAAAGCGTGTGCTGCTCAACCCTCCTCCAAGTGGACCGGGCACAGCCAGCCCCTGCGCAAGCAGGCTGGCAAGCAGTGGCGAATCCACCCGGCGGTAGTTCATGCTGGGACCGGTGCAGTTGATGACTCGCATCGCACGCAATTCGCTCTGCCCGTCCGCCGTGCGCAGCGAGATTGTCGCGCCTGCGGGTTCCGCGCTTACTCCCACCAGATGCCCTTCCACGATCTTCAGCGAACCAGCAGCCAACTCTCCCCCGATGATGTCCGCGATGGGAGGAGCCATGCGGTGTCGCACCACGTCCCAACGCCGTTGCAGGTGACGCCGAAATCGCTTCTGTTCCTGAAGCGGAAGCGCAAGCCACAAATCGTTAGTGGTGCTGCGCAAGCTATCGATGGCTGCTCGCCACTCCATACCATTCGCGATGGCTGCCCGCAGCACCCGGAGATAGCTGACGCAGGTCGCAGGTGTCCCTGCCGGGATGGCGCTGCGTTCGGCTGGCGTGTAGCCGGCATGGCGATTCGGGAAAACGCCATGCCGGGACACAGCCGTGATCGTACCGGTATGCCCCAGCTCGCGAAGCCGAAGCACAACGTCCACGCCGGTCAGGCCGGTGCCGATCAGGGTTACAGGCGCGTCCGCAGGCAGGTTGGCGTAGGTCGCTTCCGACCACGCGTTGTGGCAGTATGCCCCACTCTCCACAGCCGCAGTGTCGATGCCCGGCAGTGCCGCAGGATCGAAGTTCCCGGTTGCCAGCACCACTCCATCGGCGTGAAGCGTGCTGCCGTCCCTCAGCGTGAGGGTCGCGGCATTGCCAGTCGATTGCAGATCGAGAACTTCGGTCTGCAGGTGCTCGATGCCCGTGGTCTGGCTGAGTAACGCGCGAACGTAGCGGCCAAAGACGGCACGCGGCGCAAAAGTCATTGCGGAGGCTTCAGGGTCATAGTTTTCACGAAGCCACGCCAGGAAGTGTCCGGGCTGTGCCGGAAGGGCGCTGATCTTTCCGGCAGGAACGTTCAGTAGATGCCGCAGCGAAGGAGTCGAATAGGCCAGTCCAAGACCGAGTTCCGGGCGGGGATCGATGACGACGACCCGCGTCGCAGCTGCATTCCGCCGCAGGTGGAAGGCAGTCAGAGCTCCACTCACTCCCCCTCCAATGATGGCTACTGGCCTGGTGTCTAGCGCGGTGCCTGCTTGCATGTCGATCTCCCTTGTCACCAACTTAGGCGCGGTGCCAGCACAAAGGAATTCGCAAATCGTTATGCCCTATAAGCAAGCCTTTGACCTGCGGCGGCATGCCTCCAACTTCGGCTTATACCCCATCAGGACTTCTGCTTGGACTTAGGAATCGCTACGGCAGCATTCTGGATTCGACAAGGAGAACCATCATGAACACGACACGAATTCGCCAGTTTGCCACCGCAGCTCTCACCCTTGCAGCCGTGGCTCTTCCCATGAGCAGCCACGCGGAACTGCGTTCCAAGTCCGGTGAGATCGTCGTCATGGAACCGCAGAACCTCCCCGAGGCCGCGCAGATCGGCGGGAACAGCTTCTTTCTTCACGCGACCGGCAGCGGCACCTTTTACCTGTACGTCGAGCAGCAGGGCGGCGCACGGTTGGCAGTTTTCGATGTGACCAACCCCGCGCACATCAAGACGGTTTCGGTGACACCCCTAGAGGTTTCGGGCCCGTTCGATTTCGTTCGGCCCCTGGATGGCAGTGCCGAGCTGATTCGGTTTAGGGACGGCAAGGGTGTTGCAGTGCTCGACATGCACAAGGCCGGGCACCCTGTCCTGCACATGGTTTCGGCACTTCTGGACCCCGGCCAAACGCAGCCTCTCGGAGAAACGGGGTTTCTCGCGGTCAATGAGCCGTACAACTATGTTCGCGCCGTGCCCCGTGACTACCAGGTCGTGGACATCTCAACTCCCGACAATCCGGCGCTGCTGACCACGGTCAAACAAGTCAAGCATCAGGTAGCGAACAATGAGATGGGAACCACCTTCCTGCTGGGGAGTGACGGTCTTACCGTGGTCCGGAGACTCAGTGTCGAACAGGATTATGCGACGCACCAGCAGCAGATGTCCGGCAATTGACTCCGAAAACTATGTTCGGGTGAGGGACCCGTCGTACAAGCTGGGTCTCTCAACGTACACTCCGGGACGTCCAGGGCGGACCTCGAATTCCCGCTTTGCCACGATCCTTCGACTCAGCCACTGCGTTACGGCAGCATCTGCAAGCCTTGCCGCCCTCACTCCATCATCAATCGCGCTGTTCCGTCGTGAATAGCGCCCTAGCTTCCGCAGGCGGCCGAATCGGTGCGAAGTTCAATGCGGTCTGTTCATGAGCCTTGGGATGCACCTCCCGCCACAACTCCAACAGGAGGGGCGGCATGAGTCGGACAACGACTCGCGTACGGTGAATCTTGGCGTGGCAGGCAGGACAGAGCGAAATCATCAAGTGCAGAAGCGACTTGCCCGGCACGCGATGGTGCACAATGATCGATCGTTTGTCACGCCCGGAGGCATCGCAGACGCGGCAACGGTAGCCGTCTCGTTCCAGCACCTTTTCGCGCAGACCACCAAAGTATTCTTCGTCCTGCCGCTTGAGCGTGTAGCAGACAGCACACATTCCATGCGCGAGGATCTTCGCTTTCCCGCACCGGCAATGCATGGCGTGCTGTTTCACTCGCGCCATCGGTTTACATCACCCACTGCGCGGTCGGGTCGACAATCTCCACGTCCACCAGCCAGCCATGGACTAGGAAGCAGGCTCCGTCATCGCACTGGACGGTGAACGCGGCTTCCAGATCATATTGCCCGCTCACGCCGTCGAGCAGTTCGCCGCCGATCACTTCCCCTTCGATCACCGTGTCCAGTCCATCGACCAAGACCCGCATCACTTCCCTCCCCGGCCCACATACATATAGATAGTGTTTCTCGACACGCCCAGTTCCTTCGCCAGCTTCGTCTTCGACTCGCCGGCTGAAACCCGTTGCAGCAGAGCGGCAGCCTGCGGAGCCGTCAGGGTTCGCTTTCGACCCTGATACACGCCAGCTTTCTTCGCGAGAGCGATTCCCTCCCGCTGGCGTTCCTTAATGAGCTCCCGCTCAAACTCTGCGATGGCTCCCATGACACTCAGAAGCAGGTTCGCCATCGGGGAGTCCTCCCCGGTGAAGGTCAGGCTCTCCTTCACAAAGCAAACCTTCACTCCTTTGGCCGTCAGGGTTTTTACAAGAAGGCGAAGATCGTCGAGATTACGGGCGAGCCGGTCCATCGAATGGCAGAAGAGCGTATCGCCTTCCCGAACGAATTCGATCATGCGATCCAGGCCGGGCCGGTTGCGGTCGCGGCCCGAAACCTTGTCCGTGAACCGCTTGTCCAGCTCCAGGCCGTCGAGCTGCCGCATTTCCTTCTGGTCGAGCGCGCTCACACGCAGGTAGCCGACCTGCAGACCCTTGTGCGGGGCTTCGCTGGCCTGTTCTGTACTAATAGGCTCTTGGCTTCGCTTCACTATCTGTCATAATAACTCAGAACCGAATCTATTAGTACGCATTCCGGCCAGAGCTAATCTGTACTAAATGCGTATACCCCTTTAGGACATGGATTTATCGTAGAGCTGACGGCAAGGAGGGCTATGACTTCAGTGGAACCACCTCTAATCCGAACGATCTCAGGCTGGCAGATGGAAGCTCGCCAGATTCCCATGCCTCCAAGCTCTGGTTGTAAGCCAACAATAGGTGGCTTGCCAGGCCCGGCGTTCTTTCCGGAAGGACTAGGACTGAGCGAAAGCGCGATCAGGTCTAAGACTTCCCCAACCTTTATGGCTATTGGACACAACTTCGGTTGCGAAGACTATCGACGAGAGCTAGCGCAACCAGGCCGCGGCCGAGAAGACAACATCATTGGTACATGGCGCAGCCTGGACACTTTACTAGAGAAGGCCGGCGCAGACCCTAATCAGTGCTATCGGACAAATTGGTTCGTTGGACTTCGTCCTGGTTCCGACAACGATGGTGCTTTCTTGCTCGCTAATGATGAGGCGTACGAGGCTTCCTGCGCTGATCTCCTCTTGAAACAGATCCGTGCCGTGCGTCCTCGCGCAATTTTGCTTCTAGGCCCCGTAGTGACGAAGCGTTCTTACCGTATTTCGCCTTCACTAGATGGATGGCGTTTTCCCAAGAAGAAACGGCCGACATTCGCGGATATCGACGGTCATGGGCACACTGTTCGAGGAGCGAGCATCGCGCACTCTGATGTGACCTCCAACATCGTTTCTCTTCTCCACCCATCCAAAGGCTGGCTGAACCAACCAGCACGCCAGAGACGACTTGGCATGGCGGATTACGAACTGATCCGAGAAGCCTTGAAATAGGGCTCCCTACGTTGCAAGCCGCTGAATATGCTCAGCTAACACCATCGCTCAATATCACTATCGTTCCAGAGCGCATCGCGGCCTTGGCTAGTGCTTCGCAGGTAAACCGAACATCTGCGTTCTTGATCGTCGCAGCGAGCACCCGGCATTCCCTAGCGAGTAGACGAGGTTTTGTCGACAAGCCGTGTTCCAGGAAAATCTCTAGCTGAGGGAATCGCCCGCGATTCGCTCTTCGCGAAACCTCCGCTCGAAAGGCGCGCAGTCCGCTGATAGTAGGCCCACCGTCCACATAGCCGTGCTCTCCAAAGATGTCGTAGGACACCGGAAAGAGACATTCCTGGACCCACTGCATCCACGCTTTGCGGAATACGCCCAGCTCTCAGCGCGAGAAGAAGAGCTCGAATTGCTTTCTCGGAACGACATAGGCACTCGACGTGGTTGGGAAGAACTTCTCAATTCCCGTGGCCTCCGAATAGAAGGAACATCCATAGTCCCTGTTTCTGAGCCGCTCTCTATCTAGCTTGGACCCTTGGCAATTCATCCCACCGCGTGGTCCAGCGAGGCGAACGGTACTCTGCTCTGAGCTTCCAGGCGGCATCCTTGGGTCCAGCACTGAGAATGCGGACGGTATCACGCCCGAGAGTCGCATTTAGCCTGTCCATCGCTTTCCACGCCCGTTCCCTCTTCTCACGGTCCAGCTCACCCCAGAGCGCCGGTTGCCGAATCGTTTCAGGCAGCAGCTCTGTAATCATCACACCGCATTTCGAGTAGCGGAAACCATCTCTCCAAAGCCGTTGGCCGAGACGCACAGCAAGGGCCACCACTTCCCCGGTGTCGTTGGTTGTCTCGGAGAACCGCGCCGACGCTCCATTTGAGTAGAACGGGTCGTTGTTGAAGGTGTTCGTGTGCATGAAGACGAAGATGTTCTCGGCCGCCACCTTGTAGCGGCGCATCTTCTCCGCCGCCCGCGTCGCATAGCTCGCGATCGCTTCCCGCATCGGCTCCCACGATGTGACCGGAGCCCCGAAGCTGCGAGTCACAGCAATTCCCTTCCTCGTCGGCTCCATCAATTCCAAAGGCAGACAGGAGATCCCGCGCAGCTCGTAGACGGTGCGCCCACCCGTCACCGTCATCAAGGCACGCGCGTTGTCCGGGTCTAATGCCGCAAGATCGGCGGCCGTCCGGACCCCGATCTTGATGAGCTTTGCGGCCGACGCCGAGCCGATTCCCCAGACCTCATCAACCGGCACCGTAGGCAGCAGTTCAGCCCGCACCTGGCTGGAACGCATATCGCAGACACCGCCATACTGCGGACGCTTCTTCGCAATGAAGTTGGCGACCTTGGCAAGCGTCTTTGTGGGGGCAATTCCAACACACGTAGGGATGCCCACCCATCGATGAACGCGCTCGCGCAGCGCTCGCGCGAGAGGCTCCACTTCCCTTTCGGCGAACTCTCCAAGATTCAGAAAGCTTTCGTCGATAGAGTAGTTTTCGATCGTCGGAACCATCGAGCCAAGAGTGTCACTTACCCGTCGACTTACGTCACCATAAAGCGCATAATTTGAGCTAAAGACGCGGATATTCTCACGCTTGATGAGATCACGCAGCTTGAACTCGGGGTCTCCCATTTTGATCCCGAGAGCTTTCGCCTCTGCTGACCGGGCGACCGCGCAACCATCGTTATTCGAGAGCACGATGACCGGCTTTCCTTCGAGGTCGGGTCGGAAGACACGCTCACAGCTCACATAAAAATTGTTGCAGTCGATGATGCCGAATGTCTCATCCATGCTCACCGTTCTCCAGCGCAGCAAACCACGCGGCATAGTTCGTGTTCTTAACCATGTGACGATTTACGTCTGGTGCGCCATCCGTCCACCAAACAGGTCCACGCTCACCCAGGGCAATCTTCGCAGCATCGACTTGTTGCCTCGCCTGCTCCCGGCCACTTTCGTCTCCAGCTCGCATTGCGATTCCCTTTGCGCGCCGCGCAGCCATGAGCTCCGCGGTTAGGCGCTGCCTCTCTTCATCGGGGAGATGAGGATTGCTGCAGCGCCACAAACGCCCACGCACGACGAAGTAGCGACCGTCCGGGGTGACGGGATACCGGCTCATCGCAAGGTATGGATCGCGTGTCTTACAACACCGAAGACATGTAGCTCTTCGCCAATTCCAACGCGAATGGGTTGGTAACGCGGGTTGGCCGGTTCGAGCCACACGCAGTCAGGACAGCGACGCAAGCGCTTCACCGTGTACTCGCCATTGACCGCGACAATCACCACGGAACCATTCACCGGTTTCGCCGCGCGATCCACGACGAGCAGATCACCGTCCAAAATGCCGGCATCCTTCATCGAGTCGCCATCGACCCGCATCATGAACGTCGCGGCCTTGTTCTCGATCAGGTATTCGGACAGATCGAGAGGAGTCTCCAGGTAGTCCTCTGCGGGGCTTGGAAAACCCGCAGGCACGCTGCCATCGAAGTATGGAAGGATTAACGGCCAGTCACACGCCCACTCGACCTGAATCAGGCTCATCGCTTCCCCTCACCTCAGGTATAGCAGGTATGGCGAAGGAAAAGCGAAGACACGTTTCTTCCTCTTGCGCACGAGCGATATCTCGTTTGTTTCCAACGTTCACGCATCGTCCCAACCGTGAACAACCGGCCTAGAGTGGCAGTGCGCCATCCACGGCGGCCTTTTCGGCCGCCTTCAGCATCTCCGGGCCGTTGTTTCTTACGTTCCCGACTTTCGGATTGGCCTCGTAGACACTTCCATTTCTTCGGATTCGAAGGGCCGAAGGAGATCGATCGGCAAACGTTCCGTCTCTTCTCTGTCCAGCCAGCGGTCATAGTCGCGTGCGTGAAGGATGACAGGCATACGAGGATGGATTTTAGCCATCAGCTCGTTCGCCTCAGTGGTCACGATGGCATAGGACTGAAGCCAGTGACCATCTTTGTCCTTCCAGGCGTCCCAAAGCCCCGCAAACGCAAAGAGGCTACTATTCCCCAGCTCAAAGGCATAGGGCTGCTTCGGAGGCTTCCCTTCCTTCGGCCACTCGTAGAAAAACGAGGCGGGAATCAGGCAGCGCCTTTTCTTGAAAGGTTCACGCCACGTCGGAGCTTTGGTAATCGTTTCCGATCTCGCGTTGATCGTCGAGAGACCTTTGACGTCGTTCAGATCCTTTGTGAAGAACGGCACCAGTCCCCAGCGGGCCAGAATCATTTCTCGCTCACCCGTCTCGCGACTCTGCCGGATGATGGGCTGATGAGTCGTCGGCGCGATGTTGTAGTCGGCATCAGGCATCGGCAACTCAGCCGGTGAGGGCTTCGCGCGAAAGTGTTCCGCGATCTTCTGTTTGTCGCTCCGCCGTCCGTACCGACCACACATGCGCTACTCCAATGACGCCTTAGCTCGCCGGTGCCACGATTTCTTCTGCGTTTCCGGTTCACTCGATTCCATAGCCAAATCAAGTCTAGTTGAAAGACCTTTTGGGGACGGGGACACCCCGTAACGCCCCGCTATGGAAATGGCGCTCCGCTTGGAAGGCGCCCATGAGGCCAGGCGCCTCCCACATTCCCACAGCAAAAGCCTAAGAGCCCACAGGCAAGAGCAACAGCAAGAACGGCCAGAACCGCGCCGTGAGTAAAGACCCGCTTCGCGCCGCGTTGCGGTGGGCCTTCGGCCAGGTCTTGACACCCGGCTCCGTCGGTTCCGGCAGAAGCAAAACATCCCGTTTTTCT
>CAXUNR010000019.1:0-57238 GCA_964252655.1 uncultured Acidobacteriaceae bacterium | reverse complement strand
CCCCCGGCCCCTCCCGCATCGGCGGCCCCCGCGAAATCCAGTTCACCGCCCGCCTGGTCGCCTTCTAGCACTTTTCCGCGGACCCGCAACCCACAAGCTTCATAGAGCCACGCAGCCCCAAGCCGTATTCCCAAGCCACATCACTCCCACAGCCGTCATTTTGGCGCAGCCAGAATCCCCGTATTTGTCTTCGGCTCATTGCCGCACAGAGTCAAGCATCGCTCGACACCGTGCGTCTACTCCCCCTATTGTCATTCCCGAACGGAATCTGCCCTTGCCCTTGCTCTTGTCCTTCCCCGCAGACCTGGCCCAAATCCTGTCAAGCCCCCACCCTTGCGCAGCGCAACACAACCCACTCAAAGCACACGACTTACGCTTCCCAAAAACCTGGCACAATCACCTCTATCATCCTGCTACGATAGAAGTAGAGCTCGAACCCTGCACGACTTCTCAACATCTCAAGAACCTGCCAAGTCCTTTCTTTTGAGGACTTTGACCGTAAGTCCATTCGATAGAGGACTTTAGCGTCTCCGTTTCATGCAAGTCGTTCATTTTAGAGAATTTAAGAAATCCGCCAGGGGGGTACCCCTTCTCACTCGCAACCATTCCCCATTAGCCTCTACCATCTCAAAGCAAAGGAAGGCTCATGACTCCCGCAGAAAACAAGCAACTCCTCGCCGCCCTTGAAGCCAACTGGCAGGCAGAGATGGAGGGCTTTCACACTTACACCGCATTGGCTGCTGCGGAAGTCGACGCCCATCGGCGCAACGCCCTGCGCGGCCTCGCCTCGGCGGAAAAGCACCACGCCGATCTCTGGGCTGGGCGTCTGCAGGCTCTCGGCGGCTCCGAGCCAAAGTACACCGGCGCCGCTTCCGGACAGGCCGATTCCCTCACCAATCGCGTCGGCGGGGCCGACCTCGCGTTGCGCCGCCTGGAAATCGACGAGGGCCGCGACATCGCTAAATACGCCAAACAGCTCAACGCTCTCGGCGACCAGCCAAGCATCGCCATCCTCAACGAAGTCATCGCCGATGAACGGGAGCATTACCTCACCCTCGGCAACCTGATCCGTTCCCGCGGCGCGCTCCCGGCGCTGCCTCCGGAGCAGGCCCAGGCCGCCCTCAACGAGCTCGTCGCCTCCCGCAACAAAGGTCACACCCAGGCCGCGGGCTGGGTCGGCGACGCCATCTACGGCGTCAACGACGGCCTCGGCTCCATCTTCGGCATCGTCTCCGGAGTCTCCGGAGCCACGCTCGGCAACAGCCACTTCGTCCTCATCGCAGGCATCGCCGGCATGGTCGCCAGCGCCCTCTCCATGGGCTCCGGAGCCTACCTCGCCGCCAAGAGCGAACGCGAGATCTACGAAGCCGAGTTCGCGCGCGAAAAAGAGGCTGTCGAAGACAATGAGTCGGAGGCCCGCGAGGTCCTCTCGCTCAGCTACCAGATCCGCGGACTTCCCGAAGAAGACGCGCAGCGCTTCGTCGAACACATCGCCCGCGACAAAACTCAGCTCATCCGCGCACTCGCCCGGGAGCGCCTCAACACCACCGAAGAGGGCTTGAGCAAGCCCGTCGTCTCCGCGGTCTCAGGCGCGCTCTCGACCGCAGTCGGAGCCTTCATCCCCATCATTCCCTTCTTCTTCACGACGGGCCGGCCGGCCGTCATCCTGGCCGCCGTCATCTCGCTGCTTGCACACTTCGCCGTAGGCGCGGCCAAGTCGCTCATCACCATCCGCTCCTGGTGGGCCAGCGGTTTTGAGATGACCTGGATCGGCGCCGTCGAAGGCATCGTCACCTACATCATCGGCATCGGCCTCGGAAGGATCGGCAGCGGCTAGCCCAGCCTCACATGTGCATGGAACCGCCGCCCCGGTCGCACACATGCTGCGCCGCACCGATCGGATCAGGCCGGCCCGAGAATGCGGTTAAGCTCAGCCTGCATCGCGTCGAACTGCGTGCGGAGCTGCCGGTAGCGGTCAACCGCGTCCTGGCCCACTTTTTGATCGGTGGCGGTGTTCTCGGTGTAAAGATAGAGCGTGTGCGTCTGAAGCTCGGGCTGACTGTAGCGGATCTTGCTTGTAATGAGCTTGTTCGCAAGGGCGCTCAGCGCATTGGCCTGGGAGGAGTCAGCGGAGCCTTCCTGCTTCATCTTCGCTTGCGCAGCCTGGATGCGGGCCACAGCGTGATTGACGTCGGTCACCAACTGCATGACGCGAAGATTGTGGGCGAGCTGCGCCTCAAGGTCGCCCGTAGTCACACCGTCGGCGGTAACCCGCGGATCCTCGGCAATCTGGAGCGGCTGGGTGGAGGTAAACGTGCCGGCGGTGAGCTGGACGGTATAGCTGCCGGGCGCAGCCATGGGTCCGCCGACGCCATTCGGCCGGGCATCGCTTATCCAGCCGCCGGTGTAGCGCAGATCCCAAGTGAAGCGATGCATGCCGGGCGTAGCATCGAGCGTGGCGGGATACTGCGGACGGAAGCGGCCCTCTTCGTCTCCTCCGCCTTCTTCGGTCGTCCGCGCCTGGCCGGCAACGGAGACGCTGGAGAAGCTGCGGATGACTTTGCCGGAGCTGTCGAGGATGTTTAACTTGACCGGCCCGGACGGGTGAGCGGCGAGGAAGTAGTTGATCTCGGCTCCGGCCAGCGGATACTGCGGGCCTTCCTCGCCCCTGCCGTGGTCTCCATTACCGGGCAGGCGGAGGGCGGTCCGCGGCTTGTAGAGGCGTGTCTGGCTGGCTTCGGCGGCTGGGGGCAGCTGCTCAAGCGGGCTGAGATCGTCGAGAATCCAGAAGCCGCGGCCCTGGGTGGAGAGGGCGAGATCGCCGTGCGCGACCCTCATGTCGGTCACGGGGACGGCGGGCAGATTGAGCTGAAGCTTCTGCCACTGCTGGCCGCGGTCAAACGAGACGTACATGCCGAACTCGGTGCCGGCGTAGAGCAGGCCCGGGCGGGCGGGGTCTTCGCGGATCACGCGAGTGGGTTCGTCGGGGGCGATGCCGTTGTGGCCGTCGGTGAGACAGGTCCAGGTCTTGCCGAAGTCGTCGGTGCGGTAGAGGTAGGGAGCGAAGTCGCCGAGCAGGTAGCGGTAGATGGCGACGTAGGCGGTGCCGGGCTGGAAGTGTCCGGGTTCGATGTTCTGGACGCGGCCTCCAGGTTTGAGTCCGGGGGGCGTGATGTTGGTCCAGTGCTTGCCGTCGTCCTCGGTGACGAAGACGAAGCCGTCGTTCGAGCCGGTCCAGATCACCCCGTGCTTCAAGGGCGACTCACGGATGGCGTAGAGGGTGGAGTACATCTCTTCGCCGGTCGCGTCGCGGGTGATGGGCTCGCCGGAGCCGTACTGGGTGCCGGCGGGCTTGGCCGTTAGATCGGGCGAGAGCTTTTCCCAGTGGATGCCGCCGTCTTTCGAGCGGCTCAGGTACTGCGAGCCGTAATAGACGGTATTGGGCTCGAAGGGCGAGATTTCCATGGGGGAGACGCGCTGGAAGCGGTACTCGAGCGCGGTGGGCTCATTGCCGTAGAGGGATTCGCTGCCGACCCAGTAACGCTGCTCGTTGTTGTTGGTGGCGACGTTGAGGCGGGTGAACTGGCCTTTGCAGCCGCCCCAGACGACGGAGGGGTCGTTGAGCTTGGGGATGATGGGGCCGGTTTCGCAGCCGGGGCCCTCGCGGAACTCCTGGCCGTTGCCGAGGGGGAGCGAAGGGACGATGACGGTGGTGTTGTCCTGCTGGGCGCCGTAGAGGCGGTAGGGGAACTGGTCGTCAAAGGCGACCTGGTAGATTTCGGCGGTAGGCTGGTTGGCCTGCGTGCTCCAGGTGGCTCCGCCGTCCAGCGAGATGTTGGCGCCACCGTCGTTGGCCTGGATCATGTCCATGGAGTTCTTGGGGTTGATCCAGAGGTCGTGATTGTCGCCGTGCGGGGTGCGCTGGGTGTGGAAGGTCTTGCCGGCGTCGGTGCTCTTCATCCAGGCTTCGTCGCCGACGAAGACGGTGTCGGGGTGGTTGGGGTCGACGCCGAGGGTGTCGTAGTAGAAAGGGCGGGTGGTGAGCTTGCCTTCGCCGTTGACGAGGGTCCAGGTGCCGCCGGCGTCGTCGGAGCGGTAGAGGCCTGAGCCGGGCTTGGCTTCGATCAGCGCGTAGAGGCGGTCGGGGGCCGCGTTGGCGATGGCGACGTTAGCGCGGCCGAACTCGCCGGTGGGCAGGCCTGTGGTGAGCTTGGTCCAGTGCGCGCCGGAGTCGGTGCTTTTGTAGAGGCCGGCAGACGGATTGTCCGTGGCGGGACTGCCGCTGATGATGGTCCAGGGATGGCGCAGGCCGTGCCACATGCAGGCGAAGACGACGTTGGGGTGGCCGGGCTGGAGCTCGAGGTCGGCGGCACCGAGGTCCGGAGAGAGGGCGAGGACCTGCTTCCAGGTCTTGCCGCCGTCCTGCGAGCGCCAGACGCCGCGCTCCTTGTTGGCGAGAAAGGGGTTGCCGGTGGCGGCGACGAAGACGTCGTTGGCGTCAGAGGGGTTGACGCGGATAGTGGCGATCTGCCCAACGTCGCGCAGGCCGAGGAACTGCCAGGTCTTGCCGACGTCGGAGGATTTGTAGATGCCGCGGCCGATGGAGACATTGCTGCGGATCTTGGAGGAGCCGGTGCCGGCGTAGAGGACGTTGGGGTCCGATTGCGCGACCTCGACGGCGCCCATGGAACCGACGGAGATCTGGCCGTCGGTGAGGTTCGCCCAGGTGTGGCCGGCGTCGGTGGTCCTCCAGACGCCGCCGCCGACGGTGCCCATGTAGAAGGTCAAGGGTTCGGAGGGGACGCCGGTAACCGTGGTGACGCGGCCGCCGCGGTAGGGGCCGACTTCGCGGTAGTGGAGGCCGGAGAACTGGGCGGGATCGTAGGTCTGGGCGTACGCGGAGAAGGCGAGGGTGGCCAGGAGGGCGACGGTAGCGGTTCGTGTTGAATCAGTAATCCTGCTCATGCCTTCTCCTTAGGGTTGATCTACATTAGAAGGGAGAGGCGACCAGCCTCAAGGATAAGTCTATGCCGGACGCGCCCCAGCCAACCGTAGACGAACGGATCAAAGCTATTGCTGAATCGCTGGAACTGCTCACTCTTCACTCGCGTGAGAACTTCGACAGGATTCACGGCGTTATGAATGCTCTGGCTGAGGCTCAGGTTCAGACTGAAAAAGCCCAGGCGCGGACGGAGAACGCCATGGCCTCGCTTCTTCGGATCGTTGAAAGTCACGAGCATCGGATTGATGCGCTGGAAGGTTAGTCGCTCTCCGGATAAGGTTTGCGGGTGCCCCAGGTCTCAGAGGCGAGACCTGGGGCACCCGCCGTATTGGCTGTTTAGCGGGCGGCGCTTAGATTGATGGCCGGGATGTTCTGGTCGCGGACCATACGGTTGAAAGAGGCTACGTCCTGGGTGTCGATCTGCTTGAGCTTGTCGAGCTGGACCTGGAGCTGGGCGGAGAGGTCTTTGAACACGGCGTAGCTTTGCTCGGTGGGGGCGGTGTCGCTGGCGGTAACGGTGCCGAGAAGCGCACCCAGCTTGTTGTTGATCCGGATGGGGAAGTTGAGAGCGTCTTCGTTGGCGCGGAGCTTGGTCTGGTAGACGGCGCTCTCGACCGTATCGAGTTCCTCCGAGATACGCTTGGCCTCAGAGGCTAGCTTGGGGTTGGGATTCGTGGTGTAGGGCTCGAGTTCCCCGTGGGCGCGACGCATCTCGAGCACGGCCTGGTTGGCGGCGGAGAAGCGATCGCGAATCTGCAGCGCCAGGTCGAGCTGCTTGCGGTAGTCCTCGGGCGTGGACGCGATGCGCGGGTCGGCCTTGACGGTGACGGTCTGCTTCTCCGTATGACCGTCAGCTGAGACCTCGACGGTGTAGGTGCCGGGGACGACCTGCGGGCCGCGGACGCTGGCGGCCCAGAGAATCATGCCCGGGAACTTGGTCGCATCACTGTAGCGCAGATCCCAGACGAAGCGGTTGAGGCCGGGCTTGGTGCCGGGCTTCGGAGCCTGGCGACGGTTCTCGTCTTCTTCGGGGCCGGTGTCTTCCTTCGGCTCGGGCTTCGAGGTGAACTGGTTGACGAGCTTGCCAGAGGCGTCCTTAACCTCGATGACGACGTCGGAGGCCGGCTTGGTTTTTAGCTTGTAGTAGATAAGGACGCCGGCGGGAGGGTTCTGGCCGGTGCCGGTGGGTGCGGGACCGAAGCCTCCGCCGCCGCCAAAGTAGCGGTAGGTGTCCTTGAGCGGCAGGAGCGTGAGCGGCGCGTCGGCAGGCCTTCCGGAGGCCATGGCGCGGACCTGCGGCAGGCTGTCGAGCACGTAGAAGGCGCGGCCCTGGGTGGCGAGGACCAGGTCGTCGTCGCGCCTCTGGAAGGCAATATCCGTGATCGGAACGTTGGGCAGATTGAGCTGGAAGGGCATCCACGATGCGCCGTCGTTGGCGGAGAGATAGAGGTGGGCCTCGGTGCCGGCGATGAGGAGGCCTTTCTGTTTGGGGTCGGGGCGGATGGTGCGGGTGAAGTCATCAGCGGGGATGCCGTTGACGATCTTCTGCCAGGACTTGCCGAAGTCCGTGGTTTTGTAGAGGAAAGGGCGAAAGTCGTCCTGGAGGTACATCGTCGCGGCAACGTAGGCGGTGCCTGGCTCGAAGGGCGAGGCGGCGATGCAGTTGACGCGGATGAAGTCGGGGAAATCCTTGCGCGTGACGTTGGCCCAGTTCTTGCCGCCGTCGCGCGTCAGGTGGATGAGGCCGTCGTCGGAGCCGACCCAGATGAGGCCCTTCGCGACGGTGGATTCATCGATGGCGAAGATGGTGTCGTAGTACTCGACCGCGGTGTTGTCCTTGGTGAGCGGGCCGCCGACCGGACCTTGCTTGCTCTTGTCGTCGCGGGTGAGGTCGGGACTCATCGCCTGCCAGCTGTGGCCGTTGTCGCGCGTGCCGAGCAGGACGTTCGAGCCGGCGTAGAGGAGCTTGGGGTCGTTGGGCGAGAAGAGCAGCGGGAAGCTCCACTGGAAGCGGTACTTCATCGCTTCGACGCCGGAGCCCATGACGTTGTCCGGCCAGACGGTGATGTTGTTGACGCCGGCAGTGTTGTTGTCATAGCGGGTGAGCAGGCCGTCGTAGGAGCCGGCGAAGACGAAGCGGGAGTCGGTGGGATCGGGGGCGATCCAGCCGCTCTCTCCGCCTCCGACCTCGTGCCAATCAGACTCGGTGATAGACCCGCTGTTACCTCGGCTGGCCGTTTCGACCGTGCTGTTGTCCTGCTGCGCACCGTAGAGGTGATAAGGAAAGTCGTTGTCAAGAGCGACGCGGTAGAACTGCGCGGTAGGCTGGTTGTTCTCGCTCGAGAAGCTCTTGCCGCCGTCGAAGGAGACGTTGGCTCCGCCGTCGTTCGACTCAATCATGCGGTTGGGGTCGTCGTTGGCAATCCAGAGATCGTGGTTGTCGCCGTGGCCGGTGGGGATGGCCTTGAAGGTGCGTCCGCCGTCGATCGAGCGGTAGAAGCTGGTGTTGAGCGCGTACATGGTGTCGGCGTTCTTGGGGTCGGCGAAGATGCGCGAGTAGTACCAGGCACGCTGCTTCACGTCGCGCTGGCTGTTGACCTTGGTCCAGTTGGCGCCGCCGTCGTCGGAGTGGTAGACGCCGCCGTCTTCGGCCTCGACGATGGCCCAGAGACTGTTGGCGCGGGCCGGCGAGACCGCGATGCCGATGCGGCCGAGGATGCCTTTGGGCAGGCCGGGGTTGCGGCTGAGCTCTTTCCAGGTGTCGCCGCCGTCGGTCGACTTCCAGAGGCCGCTGTCCGGGCCGCCGCTCTCAAACGTCCAGGGCTTGCGGATGAACTGGTAGATGGAGGCGTAGAGGACCTGTGCGTTGCAGGGGTCGATCGAGAGGTCGATGGCCCCGGCGCGGTCGCTCTTGAAGAGGATCTTCTGCCAGGTTTTGCCGCCATCTTTGGTGCGGAAGACGCCGCGTTCGGCGTTGGGCGCGGTCCAGTGGCCCATGGCCGCGACGTAGGCGATGTCGGGGTTGGTGGGGTCGATCTTGACGGCGCCAATCTGCTGCGTATCGGTCAGGCCCATGTGCTTCCAGGTCTTGCCGGCGTCGGTGGATTTGTACACGCCGTCACCGTGCGAGGCATTGCCGCGGAGGTCGGCCTCGCCCATGCCGGCGTAGACGATGTTGGGGTCCGAATCCGAAACGGCGATGGCGCCGACCGAGCCGAGCTTGATCTGCCCGTCGGCAACGGGGAGCCAGTGCATGCCGCCGTCGGTCGTCCTCCAGATGCCGCCTCCGGTGGCTCCCATGTAGAAGGTCATGGGCTGCGACTGGACGCCGGTGACGGCGCCGACGCGTCCGCCGCGGAACGGCCCGACCTGGCGGAAGGAGAGACCGGCAAAGGGGCCGGTGGGCTGATCGGGTGTCTCGGCTGGCGGTTCGGACTGGGCCCTCAATGCGGGTCCGCCGGCGGCGCCGATCAAGGCAAGCGCGAGCAGGGTTCGGATGGCAGCGACCCGGAGCGGGTGGCCCTCTTGCTGTTTACAGTGCATGCTTCGCATGGTCTCTCCTCAGGCGGGTGGCGTGCAAGGCCATCCTGGTCGTGGGCTGAGTTGCCGGCATTCGGCTATTTCTACTCTGCCATCGTCGGTAAAACAGCTGCAGCTTTAGCAAGACCTTCTTAAGTGTGCTGAAAGGACGCATGAGGAAGGAAAAGAGACGCAAGGGCTGCGGCGAGTCCGGCGTCAGCGTACCCGAAACGAGGACGAGATTGCGGAAGCTAGAGCATTTTCTCTGTAAGGGTGGCTGTTGCCCCAACCTTGATGGGCGTTTTTTCTTAGGGGAAACGCCGTCGAACCCGATTCAGGACCCCAGCAACAGGGAAATGTCTAGAGGCCGGCGTACCAGTCGTAGCCGAGCCTGGTCCAGTAGTCGTCGGGCTTGTCGTTGGTGTAGGCGATCAGCCCAATGCGCTTGATCTGCTTATAGCCGTATTTGGTCGGCATGTGCAGGCGCAGGGGCGCGCCGTGCGGCTGAGTGAGCGGAGCGCCCATCATCTCCGTAACCAGCAGAGCTTGAGGATGGCGGAGAGCCTGGAGGTCGTAGCCGGTGTAGTAGTCACCGTCCGGGGTCTCCATATAGACATACTTTGGGTCCTTGCCGTCGATCGGCTCCGGAGGGTACAGATCGAAAAAATCGCGCACGCGGACGCCGGCCCAGTGCACAATCTGGCTCCAGCCCTCGATGCACTTGAACTGGGTCACCAGCTCCTGGCGCGGAAGCGACTTGAGATCGTCCATGGTGAGCAGCAGGCCGGGAGTTCCCGGAGCCAGGGCCGAGTCGCTCTCCCCGGCTTCTTCGGCGCCGCGCGGCTTGCGGCCGGTGTGGCTTTCGTCCTGCTGGGCCTTGGCTGCGGTGGATGCAGGGGCCATTTTGGCGGCGGTATCGGCTTTGAGGTCAACCTTGGTGTCGTGGCCCTTATCTTCGTTGGCCGTGGGCGCTTTATAGCGATACTCCCAGGCCGTGACGTCCGGGAAGAATTGTGGGTGGCTTTGGGCGATGCGCACGCCAACCAGCTGCAGACGCCAGCTCTCCAGAATCAGGTCTCCCTTCAGGCCGTAAACTCCGTTAATACGCAGCGTCTCCGCGCGGCTCAACGGGTAAGTGGGTGCGAGGACATGGTTCTCAAAGAGCCTGCGGGAAAGTGCCGCGTTGATCTTGTACGCATCTTCGAGCGCAACCGGCTGCATCTCGTCTTCGGGACCGACATTGAGGTAACGGTAGGCACCAAAGATAGCCGCCGCACCGACCGCCGCACCCAGAAACGATCGCCGGGTACGTCTGCGCGAGGCCGCAAGGACCTCCCCGTCGGCGTCGGTCTTCGGCTGGTTGGCTGCGGAATCGCTCATCGCCAGCTTTTCCTTTCCGCTTCGAGCGAAGGTGCCTCAACGCGCTGGATCTCGAAGCCGCTCACCATGGAGCGGAAGTTGTTCCACCCCGCGAGCATAACCTGCGTAACGTGCAGGACAAAGAAGCCGAGGAACGCAAGGGTGAGCCAGAAGTGCAGCCAGCGCGCCGTTTCATAGCCGCCCAGCAGCGTCGTGAGCCAATGTGCGGAGGTCGGCTTGTAGATGGCCAGACCAGTGAGCAGTGCACCCGCGCCCATGACGATCGTCAAGCTGTAAGCGATGCGCTGGGCGCCGTTGTATTTGGTCTGTTCGGGCAGACCTTTGCGCAAATGGAGGTCGACGAGGGTCACCTGAACGGCGTCGCGCAGGCTGCGGCGCTGGGGGACAACAAAGCGCCACTCCCCGGAGAGCCAGGTGTAGAGCACCCAGGCAAAGCCGTTGAGCGCGAAGATCCACATGAAGAAAAAGTGGTAACCCAGGCCTTCGGTGACATGGAACGGGATGTGCAACCGGGAGTAGAACCAGTCCGGAAAAAAGCGGAACAAGGTGAGGCTGCCGAGACCCACGCGGTACACACGATGCGGGTGCTGGTAAGCATTGTCGGAGTCGTTCCAATAGATGAGCAGGCCGCTCCAGATCATGGTGAACAGCACCGGAAAGTTGATCCAGTGCATCCAGCGAAGGGCGAGGGGGTGTTTCCGCTCAAGCCGCAGGTTGGCGCCAGGCTCGTCTGCGGCGATAGCGGTTATCTCGTCGTTTTGGTCCATCACTGACTCAAGCCTTCTTCCGTGGTAATAGGACTCCGGTCTTCGGGGGAAGGTTGACAAGAACAGGACAGGACCTATGCTTTACACTTTCGCGCTCCGAACAAGGTTCTAGAATTGGGTGTAATTGGGTATATTCTTGGGTGTGTGCTGATTGATACTTCCTCCTTGCGGATCACGCCAGAGATTCTAAGGCTGGTCGCCGAGCTTGATGAGTTCAAGGGTGCATGGCGGGCGCTAGGACGCCTGGCTCCGGAGCGGCTGACGGCACTGCGCAGCGTGGCCACCATTGAAAGTATCGGCTCCTCCACGCGCATTGAAGGTAGCCGGCTTACGGACCGGGAAGTAGAGCGGCTGCTCTCGCAGCTGGACATCATCTCCTTTGAGACGCGGGATGAGCAGGAGGTGGCCGGCTATGCCGAAGCGATGGAGCTGGTCTTCGAGTCGTGGCAGGAGATTACTCCAACCGAGAATCACATCCGGCAGCTGCACCGGGATTTGCTCAAGTACAGCGAGAAGGATGCACACCATCGCGGCCGGTACAAGATGCACTCGAATCACGTGGCGGCCTTTGATGAGGCCGGGCGGCAGGTGGGCATTGTGTTTGAAACAGCGACTCCGTTTGAGACGCCGGCGCAGATGGCGGAGGCGGTGGCCTGGATGCGCAGCAGCCTGCAGACGCGGCAGCTGCATCCGCTGCTCGTGATTGCGCTGTTTACCGTGGTGTTTCTGGAGATTCACCCGTTTCAGGATGGCAACGGACGATTGAGCCGCATTCTGACCACGCTGCTGCTGCTGCGCGCGGGCTATGCGTACGTTCCGTACAGCTCGCTTGAAAGCGTGGTGGAACACAGCAAGGAGCGATACTACCTGGCACTCCGCCAGACGCAGGGGACGATCCGCAGCGGAGCTCCGGACTGGGAGCCCTGGATGCTGTTTTTCCTGCGCGCGCTCGAGCAGCAGATGAAGCGGCTGGCGAAGAAAGTGGAGCGGGAACGGATCGTGCTAGCAGCGCTGCCCGAACTTTCGTTGCAGATCATGGAGTACGCACGTGAGCATGGGCGCGTTACCATAAGTGACATGGTGACGCTGACGGGTACCAGTCGTAACACGATTAAGCAGCACCTTCGCCAGCTTGTTGAGAAAGGGCACCTGAGCATGCGAGGCAGTGGTCGCGGCGCCTGGTACGCACTTCCGTAACGTGCGCGAGCGAAATTTTGGCTACCTTTACTTTGTCAAAGGTATCCAATCCTTATAAATAGCGATCACCTTGCGCGGGATGCGTCGGGTGAAGTTCGAGGAGAGTCCATGAGTCGTACCAGGCAAGTCCGTTTGTTGACGAATTTTTCTTTACCGAGTTTGGTGACCGCCAGTGTTCTGGCGACAGGTGTGGCAGGTTGGTCGCAGGAATCAAATCCCACAAGCGTTCCAGCTCCACAGGGCGCGGTAGTAACCCAGAACGGCGATATTTTTTTCTACAAGGTTCGCGTGGTCAATCGCGACATCGACGCAGTGAACTACCTGCATCGCAGTGGCGCAACCAAGATCGGTTTTGAAGGAACCAACCTGCTGCCAAACGCCAAGGGCGAAGCGACAGTCAAAAGTGAGCGCGGCAAAATTACAGTAGAGGCAAACTTCAAGGGACTGACGCCCGCCAACGGCTTCGGCCCGGAGTACCTGACGTATGTCCTGTGGGCCATCAGCCCGGACGGCAATCCCACGCGTTTGGCGGAGGTTCTTCCCGCCGGCACCAAGAACAACATCTCGGTTTCCGTGCCGCTACAATCCTTTGGTTTGATCGTGACGGCGGAGCCGTACTACTCGGTTTCGACGCCGTCCGATGTCGTGGTGTTGAAGAATGTTTATACCGACGCGACCAATGGCGTGCTCGAGAAAGTGGTGGCGCACGCGACCCTACTGCCGCGTGGCCTGTACGCGGAGGAAACGGACGGAGCGAAGACCAACAGCAATCCCATCACGCGGAACGAGCACTCACCGCTTGAGCTTTATGAGGCTTACAACGCGGTGCGGATCGCGCAGGCTGCCGGCGCAGAGAAGTACTCTCCGCAGATCTTTGGGCAGGCCAACCTGGACCTGAAGAACGCGGCCGACATGGATTCGAGCAAGCACCGCGACGAAAAAATGGAGATCACCTACGCGCGCGGAGCAGTAGAGCGGGCCGAGGACGCACGCATCGACACGCTGCGGAAGAAGGCCGCGGAGCGGCAGCAAAACAACGAGATCGCCAAGGTGCAGGCGCAGGACCAGGCGGCTCTCTCGCAGGCTCAGGCGCAACAGGCGCAGATGCAGGCTGAGCGTGACCGCATGGCGGCTGACAATGCCCGGCTGCAAGCGCAACAGGCGCAGCTGGCCCAGGCCAATGCCGACGTCGAGGCAGCCAATGCGCGCGCGAAGGAGCAAGCGGCCAACCAGGCTGCAGCCGATGCAAACCGCAGGGCCTCAAGCGCGGAAGAGATGCGCGAGAAGCTGCGGGCACAGTTGAACGAGGTGCTGCAGACAACAGAGACCTCGAGAGGCCTGGTCGTCAATCTCTCCGACGTGCTCTTCGACACCGGAAAGTACACGCTAAAGCCAAACACGCAGGTTTCACTGGCGCGCATCGCTGGAATCTTTCAGTCCTACCCGGGAGTGAAGGTGCAGGTAGAGGGTTTCACGGACTCGGTGGGTTCGGATGCGTTAAACCAGACGTTGTCCGACAATCGGGCGAGCACAACCAAGGACTTCATGATCAAGCAGGGTGTCTCGCCGGATAACATCAGCTCCGCCGGGTACGGGAAGTCGGATCCGGTCGCGGATAACAGCACGGCGAGCGGGCGGGCACAGAACCGTCGCGTGAACCTGGTCGTCTCAGGGGACGTGATCGGCATCCAGCAGACGGCAGGCCCGACCGGCTCCGGGCAGTAAGCGTTTTCGAAAGCTCCGGTCATGTCCTTTTACGAGGATTTGGCCGGAATTTTATTCGAAGGAAAAACATGATTTCGTTGCGAGAAAAGATTGTCTTCGTCACAGGCGCAAGCTCCGGCATCGGGCGGGCTACGGCGCAGGGCTTTGCGGCACAAGGGGCCAAGCTGCTCTTATGCGCGCGGCGAATGGATCGGCTTACGGAGTTGGCGAAAGAGTTGACCGCACTGCAATCTGACCTGGAAGTGCTTCCGGTAGGCCTGGATGTGCGTGACTCGGAGGCTGTGCGCAAGACGCTCGAGACTCTGCCGGAGAACTGGAAGCAGATTGAGGTGCTGGTCAACAATGCCGGCCTGAGCCGCGGTCTGACGAAAGTGTACGAGGACGATCCCGGCAACTGGGATGAGATGATCGACACGAATGTAAAAGCATTGCTGCACGTGACGCGAGCGGTGGTGCCGGGCATGCTTGCACGCGGCAGCGGGCACGTAATTAGTCTCGGCTCAACGGCTGGGCACCAAACCTACGCAGGAGGAGCCGTGTACTGCGCGACCAAAGCCGCCGAGAAGGTGATCATGGAAGGTCTGCGCATCGATCTGATCGGCACGCCAGTGCGGACAACCTCGGTCGATCCGGGAATTGTGGAAACAGAGTTTTCCGAGATCCGCTTCCGCGGCGACAAAGACAGAGCCGCGAAAGTGTACGCGGACCTGCGGCCGTTGCAACCAGAGGACGTGGCAGATGCGATTGTGTGGGCAGCCACGCGTCCGGCGCACGTCAACATACAAACAATTCTGATGACGACAATCGATCAGGCAAACTCCACCGTCTTCAATCGCAAGCCGGGGTAGTTTTGCAATGCAGAAGACCTTTTACGGAGTCGTCGCCTCGAAGAGCGCGGGTGCAGTCATAGCCTGAGTGGAAGATGGCTCAAGTGGAAGCCACAACGTGAAGACAGTGCCATGCGATGCATGCTCGGCAGCCTCCGCAGCACTTAGGGCTTCGCTTTGCAGCCGGCTGCGTAGCTGCAGAAGACCCTGATGTTTGTCGATAATGCCCTTTGAGATCCAGAGCCCGAGTCCGGTTCCCGTGACGTCTTTACTGGTGTGGAAGGGCTTAAAGAGATGCTCTCGCATGCGCGGCAGAAAACCCGTTCCTGTGTCGGCGATGGTGATGCGCACGCCCGGAACACCGGTCTTCGCGGAGGGCGCGTCGCGCAGACGCACATGCAGTCTGCCTCCGGAGGGCATGGCGTCATAGGCGTTCCGAATCAGATTGTTGAGGACCTGGCGCAGATCACCTTCAAGAAGCAAAGGCTTGGCGGTCAGCAGGAGCCGGAGCTGAACATGGACCTTGCGAGCATCGAAGCGCGCCGTGTAGAGCCGAAGTACGGCGGGAATCGTCTCGTTGAGATCGACCGGAGTCGGGTCGGTTTGCTGGCGGTGGAAGCGCAGCGTCTGAAGCGTAATGTCGGACATGCGCGCCAGCTCCGACTCGGCCAGCATGGCATAGGTCTTAACATCTTCCATCGATTCAGCGGTGCGCACCAGATAGAGCAGGTTGATCACAGCCTCAAGTGGGTTATTGATTTCGTGGGCGATCGAGCTAGCGAGCTGGCCAACGGCGGCAAGCTTTTCACTCCGCCTCAGCGCTTCTTCTGCTTGACGCGCCTGAGTAATGTCGCGAAAGGTGACGACGGCACCGCGGACCTGCTCCTTGTCAAGGATGGGCTGAGCAGACATTTCAGCCCAGAAGATGGTTCCGTCCTTGCGGAAGATGTGATCGATCAGGTTGCTGAAAGGCTGGTTGTGCCAGAAGACTTTGTAGACAATACATTCTTCTCGCGGATAAGCTCGTCCGTCCGGGAAGTGATGGTGGACCATATCGTGCATGTTCCTGCCGACGAGTTCTTCTGCAGTAAACCCCAGCATGCGTTGGGCGGCGCGATTAACGAAGGTACAGTCCCCGTGAAGGTCGACGCCCCAAATGCCTTCCCCGGCTGAATCCAGGAGAGCTTGCCAGGGAGGTCCGCTGGATTCGAGGTTCTCTACTTTCCAGGGCTTCGTGGGTGGGCTCGTCATGTCTTTCGTTACCTATGATGTAGATTTTTGCTTGAAGCTTTGCCCGTGAACGCCTGAAAGATGAGCCCGGCTGGTACTTATCGGGTAGTAGTGCTCCTGGCGGGCTACGTTGGGACCATCGGCATAAAGACCCGCCGCCCGGAGAGGACCCCTGGGAAGGAATAACATGGCGTCAGCGAGAGAAGATGACCCCCCTTAAGCAATCCGACCTGATCGACAGCATCGCCGCGGCCCTGCAGTACATCAGTTTTTACCATCCCGTGGATTACATCACGAACTTGGCGCGGGCCTATGAGCTCGAAGAATCGCCCGCGGCCAGGGATGCAATGGCGCAGATCCTGATCAACTCACGCATGTGCGCGGAGGGGCATCGGCCGATCTGCCAGGACACAGGCATTGTGACGATCTTCCTAAAGGTAGGGCTGGAGGTACAGGTTACCGGCCCGGACGGAGGGTTACCAACCATGTCGCTCCAAGAGATGTGCGACGAAGGCGTGCGGCGCGCGTGGCTGGATCCGGAGAACAAACTGCGCGGGTCGATCTTGCGGGACCCGGCGTTTTCGCGCAGGAACACGCTCGACAACACACCGTGCGTGGTCGAAGTCGCATTGGTAAAGGGCGCCCGGGTGGACGTGACGGTCGCAGCCAAGGGTGGCGGCTCGGAGGCGAAGTCGAAGTTCGTCATGCTGAATCCTTCCGACTCGGTGGCAGACTGGGTGATCCACACGCTACCGACCATGGGCGCGGGCTGGTGCCCGCCGGGAATGTTAGGCATTGGCATCGGCGGCACGGCGGAGAAGGCCATGCTGCTGGCCAAACAGAGCCTGATGGATCCCATTGACATGCAGGAGCTGAAGGCGCGGGGAGCGAAGACCTCGATCGAGCAGCTGCGCATGGACATCTATCACCGCGCCAATGCGCTGGGAATTGGGGCGCAGGGCCTGGGCGGGCTGACGACCGTGCTGGATGTAAAGATCCTCGACTATCCCACGCACGCGGCCAACCTGCCTGTGGCCATGATCCCGAACTGTGCGGCGACGCGGCATGCGCATCTGGTGCTGGATGGGTCGGGTCCGGTGTACCTCGATCCTCCATCGCTTGAGGCGTGGCCGAAGCTGACCTACGACGTTTCAGCGGCGCGCCGGGTCAACCTGGCGACCGTGACCCGGGCAGATGTCGAGAGCTGGAAACCGGGCGAAGTGCTCCTTCTGACCGGCAAGCTGCTGACCGGGCGTGACGCGGCGCATAAGCGCATGGTGGACATGTTAAACCGCGGCGAGGAGCTGCCGGTCGATTTTACAAACCGCTTTATCTACTATGTGGGGCCGGTAGATGCGGTGCGCGATGAGGCCGTAGGCCCGGCCGGGCCCACAACCGCGACGCGCATGGACAAGTTCACACGGCAGATGCTCGAGTCGACCGGGCTTCTGGGCATGATTGGCAAGGCGGAGCGGGGGGATGCGGCCATCGAGGCAATTCGCGACCACCATGCGGTTTACCTGATGGCGGTGGGCGGTGCGGCATATCTGGTGTCGAAGGCGATTCGGCACTCGGAACTGCTGGCCTTCGGAGATCTCGGCATGGAGGCGATCTACGAATTTGATGTGGTGGAGATGCCGGTGACAGTGGCGGTTTCAGCAGACGGGACCAGCGTGCACAAGACTGGACCGGCGGAGTGGAAGGCACGCATCGCGGCCAGCCAACAACTGGCAGGAACGCCGATTCTGGGGCAATAACCGGACAATGTGGAGCCCTAAAGCACGCCGCGGTGGCTAGGATTGGTTCCGGTACGCTTGTTGCGGCTAAGTAGGGTGGTCTTCCGGTGGGTGCGGGCGCGCTCGCTGGCATGGTCGATCTTCTGCCAGAAGCCGACGAAGTAGTCCACTGCAGAGATGATCGAGACACACGTCATCCAGTAGATGGCGGTCATTGCGATGAGATGAACGGCAATGACAAAGCCCCCATGAAAGCTTGGGAACCAGAGCCAGTAGTTCCAGCGGTGGGCGAGGATAGCAGCCACCACGGAGACAATCTGGAGAACAGTTTTTAGCTTGCCGATCTCACTGGCGTCGATCGTGAACCCTTCGCTGACGGCGATGGAGCGCAGGCCGCTCACGAGAAACTCGCGGCCGATAACGAGCACGGCGATCCAGGGCGGCACGATGCCGGGGCAGTAGGCGACAAGAATGATAAAGGCAGTGGCAACCATCAACTTGTCCGCCAGGGGATCGAGCAGCATACCCATGGTAGTGATCTGGCCGCGTCGCCGGGCAAGATAGCCGTCCAGCCCATCCGTAATACTGGCGAAGATGAAGAGGCCGGAGGCTGCGAGCTCCTGCGCGCCCGGTCCGCGGATGGGCGAGTGCGGACTGAGAAACCAGATCAGCAGAGGAACACTGGCGATGCGGCTCATCGTAATGGAGTTCGGCAGATTCATGACGTTTTGGGGACCGCCCCGGCGGGTCATTATGCCAGTTCTTTTCATTCTGACACATCCCCCAAGCGTGTCGTTTTCACCGTGCGCGGAGGGTGCTAGGCTCGGGGTGTTTACGTGCGGTACCTGCGTGCCACCGCTCTTCACCATGGGTCTAATCCGCGATGTGCGAACGCGTGTTTCCGGCATCGTCAGTCTCGCGACGTGCTTACTCGCTCTAAGCGGTCAGAGCGGCGCGCAGAACTTCGCGCAGCCAAAGATGGTTGGGACGGGGAGCTGGCCGTCGGCGGTGTACACAGCCGACATAAATGACGACGGGTATGCGGATCTTGTGTATCTCGATCAGGCAGCGACTCCCACGGCATCAACAACCCATGTCCTGCTGAACGACGGCAAGGGCAACTTTACTCCGTCGGCCACGGTGGCGACGGCTGGAGATTCGATTGCGATCGGCGATCTGACTGGTCGGGGCCATGTGGATCTCGGGTGGCTGACCGCGACGAACTCCGCGGCAAACGGCCAAAACACGACGACGCTGACGATTGCGCCGGGCCGGGGCGACGGCACATTTTCGCCGCCTGTAACGCGAAGCTTCGTCACTGCTGCCGCCGCACCATACGAATTCCATTTTCTGCAGGCGGGGAGACTGCACCCGAGCGGCCCACTCGACGTGGTGGCGGGGGACGTGAAGACGGGCGTCGTGCTGGACTTCCTCTCTACAAATTCCGGAGCAGCGGCCTCTTCGGTGCAGATTCTTACGCCGCCCGATGGCGTCGGTCCGATGCTGATCGCGGACCTGAACGGGGACGGCGCAAACGATCTGGTAGTGAACTCGGCGACGGCACACACAGCCCAGACCATTCTCGGCTATTACGCCGGAGGCTTCCCTAATGGCGGGGTGGATCATCCGCCTCGGGGGTTCCAGAGATTTTCGGGGATCTCCGGGGTGTACTCCCTGGCGATCCAGGACGTGAACCTTGACGGGCGGCCGGATCTGATCGCCGAGGGCGCGAATGGACACATCGATGTGTTCTTCGGCAATGGCGACGGGTCTTTTCAGGCTACGTCCAGCGGAGGAACGGGGTCGCTCGATGGCACGACGGGGAACGGTGGCCACCTGATTGCAGTCGCCGACCTGAACCACGATGGGCTTCCGGATGCGCTGACGTCCACGCCGGCCGGGGTCTCCGCGCTGCTAGGCAACGGCACAGCCTACCTGGGCTTGAAGGGGATCTACAACGCAGGGCCGGGGCACAGCTCGTATGCGACGGCCGATTTAGACGGCGACGGCAACCTGGATCTCGCGGTGGACTCGCCGGAAGGGGTGGCAATCCTCTTTGGAAATGCAGATGGGAGCTTGAAGACATCGCAGGCGTTCGCGGCCGGGCAGCCGGCGCTTTCAGGAGCACTGGCTGCGTTCCACGGCTCCGGAACGCTGGACGCGGTAGTTTCAACTGCGGCGCAACAGGCACAGTTGCTGCGCGGCGCGGGGGATGGCACGTTCAGCTACCTTGGATCGCCGGGTGCGCCGTTGCCGACCTCCACTCAGAGTGGTGCCGCTGGTCTGTGGAGCACGGTGCAGGTAGGGGACCTGAACGGCGACGGCAAGTTTGACCTGCTGCTTACGGCGGATGGAGGTACGGCAGCCCTGCCGAAGAGCACGGATGGCGCAGTGGTGCAGCTGGGAGATGGCGCGGGCGGGTTCGCGGCGCCTCAGGCGTTGGCAGCCTCCACGCTGCTCTCGTGCGCGCAGGCACCGGGGCTGCTGTACGGCACGTCGACGCTTGCGGCAGGGACCTCCGGGACAGCCATAGTGAATCGTTCGTTTGACGGTACGCGCTTCTACTCTTATAAAAGCGGCTTGTTTCCGCCGAACGCCCTGTTTGACGGGGATGCCAACGGCACCGCGGCGTGCGGACCCTTTGCGCATAATCTGGTAATCGCCGCGCCTTTCGTTGAAAGCAGCATAGCGGATGTGTTTGTTCAGGCAAACGGACGGTTGGTCTTCTATCCGTCCACTCTGAATGGTGGGCCGCTGGCACGGGCGACGGGTGATCTGAGCGAGGACGGATCGCTGACCACGCCGGGGCAGCTGACCGCGCCGCAGCTTTCCTCCGCGTTCAACGGGCCGGCTCTCTCGGTGGCAGCCGGGGGACTAGGCTTTCCAGCGTTCATCGGCTCGGCGGCGGTGGGGGATCTGGATGGGGATGGCCACAACGACCTGGTGGTGACCTATGCGAATCTTTCGGCCAATCTCCAGCAGCCCTCGGCGAGCGCTCCGAACTATATCTACGTCTGGTATGGGTCGGGAGGAGGCAAGTTTCTGACCTCGTCCGCGCACCCGGTCAATCCGGTGCGGCTAACACCGTCGCGCAACTTCTACCAGGTGACCCTGGCGGACGTGAACGCAGACGGGGTACCCGACCTGATCCTCAGCGACGGGTATGTGCTCAGCGTGCAAGTGGGCCACGGCGATGGGAGCTTCGGCGCAGAGACGCACTTCCTAGCCGGTCAGGGAATGAACAGCATCTCCGCGGGAGACGTCGACGGCGACGGCAAAATCGACTTGGTGCTGGCGAACGGCGGCGCCGTCCTAGCCAACCCGGTAGCCAATCTTGAGACGCTGGCGGCGAACGCGGAGGTGAATACGGGCGGGGTGACGGTGCTGCTAAACCACGCAGCCGCCGCAACTTCCCTTGCGCTGACGGCTTCGCCCGAGCCATCTACCTACGGAACGGGCTTCACCATGACCGCGACCCTGGGCGCGGGAACCAGCGGTGCGGGCACCTTCAATTTCTCCGTGGATGGAACCTCCATCGGGACGGTAGCGACTACCAGCGGCGTAGCAACCATGGCAGGGCCGGCGACGCTGGCCGCGGGAAGCCATGCACTTGCGGTTTCGTGGACCGGCACGACGGGGACAACTCTTCTACGCGCCTCGGCTACGCACACCGTCGTGGTCGCTTCGCCCTCCTTGAAGCTGCTGCTCTGCGTGGACGCTCCAGGGTCGACTTTTCCATGCGGCACTCCGCTGAGCAGTACGCCGCTGCTCTCGCCCGTAACGATGTACTTTGGGCAGGTGCTGGACGGGACGGCGATTGAATCCAGCGTGAACCTGACCGGGAACGTCACCTTTCTTGCAAATAACGCCGTATTCTGCACAATCTCAGCAAGTTTGCGGGCAGGGGCGAACGCGTGCCCGCCCACGGCAGGAGATTTTCAGGCGGGTCTGTTTACGGTGCAAGCGACGTACTCGGGCGACACGAACAACACGCCTGCTCAGTCGAACACGATCCAAGTGCGCGTCTCCCCCGACCTGACGACGGCGTCGGTGGCCGCGTCCGTGTCCACGGCCGTGGTGGGTACTCCGGTTACGTTTACAGCCAGGGTGGCGGGCAACTTCGCGGTTCCGGGAGGGCCGGTGCAGTTCCTCGATGGCCCGACAGTGATCGGCACGGGAACACTGGATGCAACGGGAGCCGCCAGCTTCACGACATCCTCGCTGGCGGTGGGGACGCACGTGGTTTCGGTGGCCTACGCCGGCAACGCGAACTTCCTGCCGGCGGTTTCAGCGGGGGTTGCGGTAGTCATTACAGCTGCAGGACCTCCTCTACCGGCGGGCCCGCAGAGCTTTACCCTGAGCGTGACGCCGACACCAATGACCCTGGGTGTCGGCAGGACGGGCGTTCTGCAGGTGACGGTGACGGCGGTAAACGGGTTTGCGCAGCCGGTTGCTCTAACCTGCTCGGGGCTGCCGTATGAGACAGGCTGCACCTTTGTGAACGCAATGATCGCTCCGGGAGGTGGATCGACCACGCTGCAGTTTACGACGGCCGCTCCTCATACCTGTGGAGATCCGAGCCATCCGTACTTTCTGGGCGACAACCGCGGTCCGGGTGCGACGCGGACGCTCTGGGCAGGGCTGGTGCTCTTTGCAGCGGGGCTGTTCCGGGTGCGGCGCGGCACCCGGCGGGCGGGACTTTTGGTTCTGCTCGCAGGCACCCTGGTTGGGATTTCGATGATGTCCGGGTGCGGGAACTGCACCGATCTCGGAACCAAGCCTGGAAGTTACAGCTTCACGGTCTCAGCGAGCGCCCAGGGCGGCCCGGTGTATGTAAGTGCCTCTCAGGTAATTTCGGTCACGATGACCATTCCGTAACGGACAACAACTGGCGGCACAGTAGATCCTTCGCCTCGGAAGGATCTACTGTGCCTAGAAACGAGGCTTCGAGGAATCGACTTCAGTTTAAGCCTCCGTCCTCCACAGGTCCGCTACTCCGTCGAGTGCCGCACCGGCTTGTTCGGCAGGCGCTGCCCACTGACTGGCGGCAGATTCCCCGGCCCACACTGCTTACTGGCGCGCTTGCGCTTCTTCGGTGAATCCTCCATCACCGCACGCATCCAGTAGTTCCCTTCCCCATCCACCTCGATGCCGTGCACCTCGCGCTCAAACCCCGGGAACTTCTTGCCGAAAACCTCCATGGCCAGGATTAACCGGATCACCGGCGACTCCGGCCCACCCAGCCGCTCACCCGGCATCGACATGGGGATTCCCGGAGGGTACGGCACCAGCATCACCGCCGCAATCCGCCCTGCCATATCGGCAAAGCGCACGCGCTCCGTCTCCCCGCGCACCAGCTTCTGGTACGTCTGCCCCGGCGTCAGCACCGGGTCGAAGTCCTCGTCGCAGGCCTCGTTCACCAGCGTGGCCAGTCGCAGCTCGATCATCACCTCCTGCATCTCGTCCGAGAGCTGCTTCAGCGTCGTGCCGCGGTAGCGATTGGGAAAACGCTGCGTCAGGTCCTGCAGCGCCTCCTCAAGCGGCGCCTCCGAGTCGTACAGCCGCTTGAACTCAAACAGATTCTCAAGCAGCGAGCCCCACTTGCCCTTCGACGTACCCACTGAAAACAGCACCAGCACCGTGTAGTCGCCGGTTCGCGCAATCTCCACGCGCCGGCCGTCGAGGAACTCGGTCAGGATCGCCGCCGGAATCCCCCACTCCGCCACCACGCCTTGCGCATTCACCCCCGGCGTCAGGATCGTCACCTTCGCCGGGTCGAGCATGCAGTACTCGCCTTCAATATCCTCATCCTGGTACCCATGCCAGTCCTCGCCCGGCTTCAGCGTCCAGCACGAAGGCACCGACGCCAGCAGCTCATCCTCCGCGTCTTCAAACAGAATGGTTTCGCGCGAAATCGGATCGGTCACCCGCTCGGGCTGGTAGATCCCGAAGAACCACGCCTCACCGTTCGCGCTCTCCACGCGCAGCCGGTGCGCAATCGAGCTCATCGCCTGCCGAAAGCTGATCGCATCGCCGATCGTCTCGTCCATCAGCGTCGGCCCCGCGGGCTCATCCATCATGGCCGCCGCCACGTCGAGCGACGCGATCAGCGGGTAGAACGGCGAGGTCGTCCCATGCATCATGAAGGCTTCGTTGAACTGGTCGAAGTCGAGCGGCGCCCGATCCGACAGCTTCACATGGATCATCGAGCCCATCGAAAACGCCGCCAGCATCTTGTGCGTCGACTGCACGGAGAAGATCGCTGGCCGATCCTGCATGTCGTCCGGAACGCCCATCGCATAGCGCCCGCGATAGATCGGGTGGAACTTGGCGTAGGCGTACCAGGCCTCGTCGAAGTGCACCCGCGCCACCGACTTGGCCAGCTGCTCCACCACCTGGTCCACGTTGTAGCAAAGCCCGTCGTAGGTCGAGTTCGTCACCACCGCATACGTCGGCTCCTGCGAGCGCGCCCCAGCGGCAAACGGGCTTTTCGCAATCAGTTTCTGCACATTCTTCGGGCTAAAGCGCTTTAGCGGCACAAGGCCGATCATGCCGTAGCCATTGCGCGTCGGCTTGAAGTACACCGGCCGCGCGCCCGTTACCGTCAGCGAGTGGCAGATTGACTTGTGGCAGTTCGCATCCGCCAGCACAATGTCGTCCTGCGCGATGACGCCATGGCCGATGATCTGGTTCGACGTACTCGACCCACCGAGCACATAGAACGTCCAGTCTGCGCCAAAGATCCGTGCCGCATTGCGTTCCGAGTCTCCCGGAGGCCCGATGTGATCGAGCCACGAGCCCAGCGGCGCTGACGAAATCCCCAGGTCCGATCGCAGCAGGTTCTCACCGAAGAAGCGGTGAAACTCCTGCCCCACCGGATGCTTCAGGAACGCCACGCCGCCCATGTGCCCGGGCGCGTCCCAGCTGTACGCCGACTGATCGTTATACTTCATCAGCTCGCGAAAATACGGCGGCAGAAGCTGCTCGTGATATCGCTCGACGGCGGTATCCAGCCGCGACGCAATGAATGACGGCGTATCGCCAAACAGGTGGATGTACTCGTGCACCTGCTTCACCACCTCAAGCGGCAGCTCCGAGACGAGCGTGCGGTCCGCAATTAGAAAAATCGGCACCTTCTTATTTCGATGGCGCACGCCGCGAATGATGTCGAGCGCGGCGCGTTCCTCAAACTGCGAGTCGCCCTCCAGGTCCCAGTCCAGCAGCACTGCCGAGTAGCTCGGGTCCGACGTCACGAGCGACAAGCCATCCTCCGGCGTCGACGTACGAACCACCTCGTAGCCTTCATCGCCGATCGCTTCGACCAGCCGCTCCATGGCGCGGTCGGACACCGAATCGGTGCGGCCCACCTCGCTCGCAATCAACAGAACCCAACGCTTGTCACTCATCGTACCTTCACAACTCCCGGGAACACGACACCAAACCTCTATCGTACGCGGACGCGGCCAATCGCTAAAGGGCAGATCCGGACCTCCGGACCTGCCCCTTTGCCCCACAAACAACCTGTGCTTAGTTGGTGTAAGCCGTGTTTAGCGAGGCCGTCATCACGCTGGTAAACGTAGCCAGCGGGCAGTCAAAGTACGCGTTCCCGGTGCTGGCGTTCGGGATGAAGATCGACGCCTTCGCCGGTGGCTGCTGCAAGGAAAGCGGCGTCGCATCGTGCTGCTGGTCCATGGTCGCGGCCACGTAGTACACGCGGACGAAGTTGTTGCCTGAGCCATCCTGCCGCAGCTCGAACACCATGCCTCCGCCGGGAGGCGTGTCGTCCACCGCGAACGTCGGCAGGGCCCAGTCTGCGCGCATTACGCCGCCGACGGCCGCCAACTGGTTGTCATGCCCGGTCAGCATCACCAACTTCTGTCCCGGAGCGCCCAGCGCATGGGCCGTCGCGGTCCCGGTCGCCGCCTGGTTCAACGTGTTGACGATGTGCAGCAGCAGGTTTGAGCCCTGCGTCTGCGCCAGATACGGCGTGCGATCGACCAGGTCGAAATCCACCGTATGCAGCTTGGCGATATCGATGATCTGGTCCTCTGAAAGGCGTCCCCAGCCAATGTTCCCGGAGTTCATGCCTTCGCAATATTTGAGCAGAAAAATCTCGGCAATCGTAGAGGCAGTGTCGATCGAGCCCGAGAAGTTGACGATGCTGCTATTCACGGTTCCAAGCCCAACGGTCAGCGGCATCGCGCCGATGGAAGTAATGAAGCTCGGCGCGTAGGTTGGGTCGGAGATCGGCTGATTCTGCAGAACGCTTTCGAGCTCATTCAGCTGCGTCTTATACGCCTGGACCAGCGCCGGAGGATTGTTGCCGACGCGCCCGCTCAGCGCAGCCTGGGCCAGACTAAGACTCGGGCTGCCAAGGTTCAGCTTTACCGGGTAGAAGAGCGGATCGGTCGCTCCGTTGGCCAGCTCATTCACGGTCGACGGCACAGACGGCAGCAGCCCCGCGGCCAGCGCCTGTCCGGTCGCATAAGTGCGCTCCGCGTTGTCGGCGTAGAAGTATTCGCTGTTGACATCGGCGGCATCGTTGCCAGTCAGCAATCCCTGTTGAACGAAGTACTGACGATAATAGCCACCTAGAATCGTCATCAATTGCGCGCCATGCACCGTAAGATAGCCGGGAGCAACGGACCAGTTGGGGAAGTTCTGCGAGGCGTACGGGTTATAGTTATCGTTGGTCTTCGTCGGCGGACGCACCCCGTGACGGCTAAAGACCAGCGCAAACTTCAGCGTGGTGTTATCGGCAGCAGCTTGCGCAAACGAGCTTACGTTGGCAGTAAAGGCGAAACCGGCAGCCAGACAACCGGCCACCAGCTTGGAATGCAATCTCATGAAATTTCTTTCTCCTGAAGTCCTCACCAGAGTTACCGCGAGAGGACAATACAACATCACGGTTAGGTAAAAACCGTGTGAAATACAGAGCGGATTTCGAAGCGAAGAAGAACGCTGGAGCCAAGCCCTGTCCCTATAATCGGCAAGAGAGAGCGAGGTTCACGTGATCGTTGAAGTACGCGGCCTGAAGAAGATCTACAGCGGAAAAACCGGCGTCGCGGCTGTCGACGGCATCGACCTGAACGTAGAGGACGCTGCGATCTACGGCCTGCTGGGACCGAATGGCGCAGGTAAAACAACGACCATCAGCATCTGCACCACACGCGTACTGCCCACCGCAGGCCAGGTGCGCATCGCCGGCGTGGACGTGGTCGCCGAGGCACCGCACGCGAGACAATTCATCGGCGTTGTGCCGCAGTACAACACGCTCGACCGCGCCTGCACCATCTCCGAAAACATCTTTTTCCACTGCCTGTTCTTCGGGTTCTCGCGCCCCGATGCCAAGGCCCGCACGACCGAGCTGCTCGAACAGTTTCACCTCACCGAGCGGGCCGAAGCCTATCCGGCACAGCTCTCCGGAGGACTCGCGCAGCGGGTGCAGATTGCACGCGCCATCAGCCACCGGCCTAAGGTGCTGTTCCTCGATGAGCCGAGCGCCGGGCTCGACCCGCAGAGCCGCATCGCCATGTGGGACGCAGTTAAAGCGCTCCGGCAGCAAGGCATCGCCGTCGTCATGACGACGCATTACATGGAAGAGGCGGACGAGCTCTGCGACCGCGTGGCCATCATCGACCACGGCAGGATCCTGGTTGAGGACACACCGGCGGCGCTCAAAAGTTCCGTCGGCGCACAGAAGGTATACGAATTGCACCTGCGCGATCAAACCGCACGAACCGAACTCGCCGGCAAGCTGAGCCGCATCGAAGGCGTCTCCAAGGCGGAGCAGACCGGCGATGGCGTGCGCGTGCTGGCACATGGAGCCGATGGCCTGCTGAGTGACGTGGTCACCGCAGCCTCTCCGTTCGGCTTGAAGGATATGACCATCACCGAGCCGAGCCTCGAGACAGTCTTCATTCAACTCACCGGCCGCGATCTACGAGAGTAATCTGAAAACCATGGCAACCGACGCAGCAGCAATCGCAGGCATCGACACACGAGGCAAAGGAACCATGTATACGCGGGCGTTCGCCGGACTATTTCTGCGCGACCTGTACGTGCTGCGGCGCGAGCTGTTCCCGTTTGCCATCCGGGTTTGCATGAATCCACTGTTGTTTCTCTTTGTATTCACATACGTGCTGCCGCATATGAGCGGCGGTACGGCGATGAATCCTACAGCCAAGATGGCCGGTGCTGGAGGAGGTTTCGGCACAGTGCTGCTGCCGGGCCTGATGGCGGTCGCGATCATGTTCTCGGGCATCGCGGCGGTGGCGTTGCCGCTGGCACAGGAGTTTGGCATTACCCGCGAGATCGATGACCGCGTCATGTGTCCTCTGCCAGTGTGGGCAGTGGCCGCGGAGAAGATCGTTTTCTCCGCCATGCAGAGCGTCATCGCAGCATGTATTGTCTTTCCGCTGGCGTACTACATTCCATCCGTGCCGGTTCAGGCGCATGTAAGCAGTTGGCCGTTTTTGATTCTTGTTCTGGTACTCGCGAGCCTAGTTGCCGGCGCGCTTGGGCTGACGATCGGCACTGCGGTCAAGCCACAGCAGATCGGCTTGATCTTCGGCGTGGTGGTCGTGCCGATTACGTTTTTGGGCTGCGTTTACTATCCTTGGGCTGCGCTGAAGCCAATTCCATGGCTGCAATTCGGGGTACTGATCAATCCCATCGTGTACATGAGTGAGGGCCTCCGCGCGGGTCTCACTCCAAGCCCGCATATGCCGGAGTGGCTTATTCTTGCGATGCTTTGTTTTTTTCTGATTTTTCTCAGCTGGCGCGGGATGAAGGGCTTCTATAAACGCGTAGTGGGGTGAGATTAACGTCTCCTAAATGATCCTTCTGGTAAAGCCTGCCCGTGGCATTTTAGTTTAGAACGTCATGTAGTCCGCTCCGAACTACATGACAAGGTTGTTTTAGTCTGCAGTAGGAAGTTCTTGTTTTCCCCTATTTCGGAGAGAACTTACTTTTATGATTGCTGATCCTATCGATTATTAGCGAATTCGCTCTAAGTCGCCAGGCCGGATGCGATATCCACTTAGCCCGAAGTAAATCAAGTATATGTAGCAAAGCAAAATAATTAGGAAGCTCGGTTGGTAGCCAAAGCGATCCGCTACCAGACCTTGCAGGGCCGGCATCAGAGCACCTCCCACCACCATCATGACAAGTACGGCTGAGGCCTGACTGGTGAAGCGACCGAGCCCGCGAATCGAAAGCGGAAAGATACACGGCCACATAATCGAGTTGAAAAGTCCACACGAGACGATGGCCCAGAGCGCGATGCTCCCGTGTCCGAATAGGGTGGCGCTTACCATCACGGCAGCGGCCACGGCAACGAAGAGGAGTGCACGTTCGGCCAAAATCTTTCGAAGCACGATAAACCCGATGAAGCGGCCCACCATAGCCCCAAGCCAATAAAGTGAAACATACTGTGCAGCGTGCGCATGACTCATCCCGCCCATCGCGGACTGGCCCAGGAAGGAGATCATGATACTGCCGATCGCTACCTCCGCTCCCACGTAGCAGAAGATGGCAAACGCCCCAAGACGCAGGTGGCGAAAACTCCACGCACTGACCTGCGATGCTCCCTGTACCTCGTTTTTCTCGATTAAATGGGGAAGCGGGACGAAGCGCGTCAGGATGGACAAGGCAAACGCACAGCAAGCGAGCGCGACATACGGCAAACGCACAGAATGCGCTAGCTGCGCGGCGGTTGCGCCGGCTGCAACGAAGATCAGCGCCGCGCCGATCTGTGGTGAGATCGTCGTTGCGAGGGAGTTGAAAAATCCGCAAAGATTAAGCCGGGAGGCGGCGGTCTCGGGCGTCCCAAGTGCGCCCACGTAAGGATTGATCGCGACTTGTAACAAAGCAAGTCCGCTGCCGACGACAAAGAGCGCAAAAAGAAAGATGGGATACAAGATCAAAGCTGAAGCCGGTAGAAACAGGAGCAAACCCACGCCCATGACAGCCAGAGCTACGGCGATGCCGTTCTTTGAGCCAATATGCCCCACGATCCAACCCGAGGGCAGCGACATAACGAAGTACGCGCCGAAAAAGGCCATCTGTACCAGCAGCGAGAGAAAATTGGATAAGTGGAATAAATCTTTAAAATGAGGAACGAGAATATCGTTCATCGCCGTAATAAAGCCGATGGCAAAGTAGAGGGTGACCATCAACGTCAGCGGTAAGGTATAGTTCCCCGTCGTGGTCTCTGTCCTGGCAAGCCTCTCCGGCACATCCATGCCAACCGCCATCTGTCCCTCCCTTATCTTTTACGAACATGTTCTAAGACTCTGTCTGACGCCCAAGAGAAGAATACGTGAGTCGAGGCTAACAGAAGGCCTATGCGAACCATGCTGCGCTCTTGTTTAATAGGAGCTGCTATCGCTCAACCAGTTGTGCCAGATATTTCAGTCATGACTCTTGCACTTATGAAGAAGATTACGCAAGGCAAACTATGAATCCAGTCCCAGCACCCTCCAGACTGTACGCGCACAGAATGCTCGAAGAGATCTACGCTCAGCCTCAAACCTTGCTGGATACCTATGCCAGGTATGCAGGAGAGGACGGCTTCCATGCGGAAATGTGTGCGCCCCTACGTGCCTGGTTCGAAACGATGGACAGCGGTCTGGTGATTGCCGCCAGTGGCTCCAGCCGACACGCAGGCATGGTGGCAGAGATCACCATAGAAGATCTCAGCGGCATCACGGTCGATGTCGAATATGCGAGTGAATACTGCTACCGGGCGAGCCGGTCGTTGAAGGATGCGGCTCTGCTCGTCATCTCGCAGTCCGGCGAGACAGCCGATACCCTGGCCGCGCTGCGCAAAGCGAACGCCTCCGGACGCAAGACCGCGGCGATCACCAACGTTGAGCGGTCAACCATGGCGCGCGAGGCCGGTCTTTCCGTTCCAACCTTGGCCGGGCGAGAGCGGGCTATTCCTGCCACCAAGAGCTTCACGGCGCAGCTGTTGGTGCTGCACCTGCTCGCGCTGCTTGCGGCGGAGGCGACCGGCCACGCGACGACCGCTGAGACGCGGCTGAAGCTCCAGACAGTACGCATGCTTCCTGCGTTGATTGAACGGCAGCTCTCGGGTTGGGAGACATGTGTGCGCACGATCGCAGAACACTATCGCGGCATCGAGAATTTCCTGTTTCTTGGGCGCGGCGTGCACTACCCGATTGCGCGGGAGGGCGCGTTGAAGTTGAAGGAGTCGGCCTACCTGCATGCGGAAGGTTATCCGGCCGGCGAGCTCAAGCATGGGCCAAACGCGCTGGTCAGCGAGCAGACCCCGCTGGTGATTCTCGCAACGGTCGATCACGGTGATCGCGACTCCGTCGAGCGGTATCGGCGCACGCTTGGGCTGATGAGCGATATGCGTCGTCAAGGTGCGAATATGCTCGCTCTTGCGAACGCGGAGGACGCGGAGGTCGCCGCACTTGCGATGCACACGATCTCGATCGAGCCCACGACCGAGTGGCTGCTGCCTCTGTGCGAGGTGGTTCCGCTGCAGCTCTTCTCCTATGTGATGTCGGTGATGCGAGGCATTGACGTGGATCGCCCGCGTAACCTGGTGAAAGCCGTCGTAGAGGAGTAGCGATCATGAGGTTTTATCTCGCTCTGGACGTTGGCGGAACGAAGACGGACTATGTGCTGGTCGATGAGACGCGCGAGCTGGCCCGTGTGCGCACCGGCACCATCAAGCGGATGCGTGTCGACCATCTGACTGCGACGCGGCATCTGGATCACGCGCTGAGCGAGTTGTCGGCCATCAGCGGAGTCGCGCTCAGCGCCATCCGGTGCACCTGCGTGGGCACCGCCGGCGAGAGCGTTTCACTAGTTTCCGATTGGCTGCGAACGGCGTTCAAAGCCCGCGTACCGGGAGAATTTCTCTTGCTGGGCGACGTCGAAATTGCCCTCGATGCTGCCTTTCCGGGTCAGCCAGGCATTGTGGCCATCGCGGGCACGGGCTCGAACGTGGCGGGGCGGGCGCATACGGGAGAGCTGTTCACGGGCGGGGGTTGGGGTCCCGCGCTTGCCGATCAGGGCTCGGGCCATCGGATCGGGCTCGAGGCGCTGCGTGCCTTGTTTCTTGCCTTTGACGAGTCGCAACATCGGCCGGAGATCGATACAGAGAGGCTGTTCGAGGCGGTTCTCGGCTTTTGGAAGCTGTCGTCCCGGGATCAGCTGATCGAGTTTGCCAACAGCTCTCCGGGGCCGGACTTCTCCGCGCTCACCGGCGTGGTGCTCGCGTGCGCGCTGGCCGGCGACACGCTCGCCCGCGAGGTCCTGCGGCGGGAGGGCGAGGACCTGGCGTACCTGGTCAAGCTGGTGGCCTGGCGGTTGCAGAGGCTGTCTCCTGATCCGGACTGGGTTCCACCGCTTGCGTTTACCGGCAGCATCTTCGAGAAAGTTGCGCCTGTGCGCGAGGCCCTGGTGCAGACGCTTCGGCACGAGTTCCCTGGTTTGCAGGTACGCTCCGGGGTGGTCGACCCTTTGGCGGGTGCGATCTGGCGCGCACGCCACTGCGGCGGCTAGGGCTTGGTAGATCGTCTCCGGGTAACAAGGTACCCCCCTCCCCCCTTGTTTTCGCTAAAGTCCTCATTTCATTGCGTTTAGCTTGGCGGCCTAAGCTAAAGTCGTGAGCTCATTGGACTTACCGGTAAAGTCTTTATTCGAATGAAGTTAGCCGTGAGGCAAAGGTCACGGCTGACGCGAGTACGTACTACCGTTGGTGCGAGCGCGAGTTCTCGAGGCCTAGTACAAGTGTATGGGATTGGGCAGGATGGGTATGCCAGCTCAATGTGGTTTGGTTTGTTGGAGTTACGAGGTTTGGGGGTTGACAGCAAGGATCCGGTTGGATGCCGGGCCCATGCTGTGGTGGTGAACGCTCAATCCTTGTAGGGGGTCGAACTCGTTCGCGCCAGCCATGGCCACGCCGAGTGATGTGAGGCTGCCTTTCGTCTCAACAAGGATGAAACCATGACAGCGCTGGTCCAATCGTTAGCATCTCTAAGAACTGGAACTCCCACCGTACTCGAGTCGGCTGGCAATGCTGATCCCAACCTGAAAGAGATCGCTGAGAGCGCAGCAAAGATTCTGCTAAGCATCGCCACGAAAAGCACCTCCAAAGAGTAGAGCCTGGGATGTCGCCCAGGCTCGGTGTGCTGCGGAGGATGAAATCGGCCTACGCGGTAGCCTCGGCGGGCGCATCCTCTGCGGCGAGCTTGGTTTGGGCTACGGTCCACTCGGGGGCGCCTACCTTGAAGCGGGCGAAACGACGGACGCTGATGTTCTCGCCCAGCTTGGCAACCTTCGACGCGATGAGTTGCGAGATGGTCTGCGAGGCTTCCTTGATGAAGGGCTGGTCGAGCAGGCAGACTTCCTCGTAGAACTTCGACATCTTGCCTTCGAGGATCTTACCGATGACGGCCTCGGGCTTGCCCTTCATGGCGGGTTGGGCGAGGAAGACTTCCTTCTCACGGTCGAGGTCGGCCTGCGAGACTTCGTCGCGGCCGACGAAGCGTGGGTCGGTGGCGGCGATGTGCATGGCGACGTCGCGGAGCAGCTCCTGGAAGTCGTCGGTGCGGGCGACGAAGTCGGACTCGCAGTTGAGCTCAAGCAGCACGCCGATCTTGCCGCCGGCGTGGATGTAGGTGCCGACCGCGCCCTCGTTGGTGGTGCGGGAGGCCTTCTTGGCGGCTGACGCCATGCCGCGCTTGCGCAGGACGACGAAGGCGTCTTCCATGTTGCCTTTGGCCTCTTCGAGGGCCTTCTTGCAGTCGCCCATGGGGGCGCCGGACTTTTCGCGGAGTTCTTTGACGAGCTTGGCGTCGATCTTGACGGGGGTTTCGGTGGACATGGCGGATCCTTTTCTTGTTCGAAGCTACGCTGGGTGAATTAAGACTCTGCGAACGCAGAGAGAGCGTGGGCGGTTGGAGGCCGGCGCCACGCTCTCAGGACAGAATGCGTGGAGCCTAGGCGGTGGCCGTTTCGGCATGGGCCTCGGTGTGTTCGGCTTCGACGGCGGAGTCGGCAGAATCCTCGTTGGCGCTAACGACGGCCTTCTTGATGCCTCCGCCGAGTGCGGCTTCGAGGTCGATGTTGTCGGCATCCGCGTCTGCGGCATCGGCTGCAGCCTCGGGGGTGGACTCGGTCGTTTCCTGCACGGGCAGGTCGCCTTCCTCGTCTTCAAGACCGATGAAGTGCGACTCGGTCGGCATGGGACGGACATCGGCGGACTCGGTCGAGAAGGCGCGTTCGGAGACCATCTGGACACCCTCGGCGGCGGAGTCGGCCATCTTGGTGGTGAAGAGGCGGATGGCGCGCAGGGCGTCGTCGTTGCCGGGGATGACGTAGTCGACGACGGTGGGGTCGCAGTTGGTGTCGACGACGGCAACGACGGGGATGCCGAGCTTGCGGGCCTCGGCGACGGCGATGGCCTCGTTGTTGGAGTCGACGACGAAGAGGGCGTCGGGCAGACGCTTCATGGTCTTGATGCCGGCGAGGTTGGTGGTGAGGTGCTTGCGCTCGCGCTCAAGCTTAATGACTTCCTTCTTGGTGAGGAGCTCGTAGCGGCCATCGGTAGACATGTCGTCGAGCTCGGTGAGGCGCTTGACGGACTTCTGGACGGTGACCCAGTTGGTGAGCAGGCCGCCGAGCCAGCGGGAGTTGATGTAGGGCATGCCGGCGCGGGTGGCTTCTTCGGCGACGGCGTCCTGCGCCTGGCGCTTGGTGCCGACGAAGAGGATGAGCTTGCCGGTCGAGGTGAGATCGGTGACGAACTTGGACGCCTCTTTGAACATCTTGAGGGTCTTCTGGAGGTCGATGATGTAAATGCCGTTGCGCTCGCCGAAGATGTACTCCTTCATCTTGGGGTTCCAGCGCTTGGTCTGGTGTCCGAAGTGGACGCCGGCTTCGAGCAGTTCTTTCATCGTGATGCTGGCCATGGATGGCTCCTGTTTATAGACCGCGCCGGAGAGGCTCTGATGGGCCTGGGGTCCGCCGGTCTGGATTGATCCCCTTGCGTGAGCGTCGGGGAGATTTGGATCCGTGCCTCCGATGATGAGTAATTCGGAGGGTGAAGCGGGTGGTGCCTCCGGGAAGACCCACTCATCGCACAGAGCGCGATGAGTGGGGCACTCGGAGTTCGGCAGGGAGTTAGCGCTTGGAGAACTGGAAGCGTGCGCGTGCGCCCTTCTGACCGTACTTCTTGCGTTCCTTGCCGCGGGAATCGCGGGTGACGAGGCCGTCAGCTTTGAGGGCCTTGCGGAGGTCGGGGTTGAACTCCATGAGGGCGCGGGCGATGCCGAGCTTGACGGCGTCCGCCTGGCCCATGACGCCGCCACCGCGAACGGTGCAGAGAACGTCGAAGGTCTCGCCAATATCGGGAACGGAGAGCGAGCGGCGGGCGGCGGCGCGCTGCTGGGCGGTGACGAAGTAGACGTCACATTCCTTCTTGTTGACGGTGAAGGTGCCGCTGCCGGGACGCAGGAAGACGCGGGCGATCGAGCTCTTGCGTCGGCCGGTGCCGTAGTACTGGATCAGGTCTGCCATGATGCTCCTTAGAAATGGGTGGCAAAAGCGAAATACTTAGATTCTGGCTTGGCCAGAATCGACGGCGTTCGAGCGAGGCGGCTTAGGCGGTGGCGTTGTTGCCCAGGCCGGCGTGCTTGACCTGACCTTCGAGGTGGTGGTGCGTGGGCTGGCCGGACTTCGGCGTGCCGGGGGCCTTGGGGGCGTTGGACGCGTGAAACTCCATGGGCTGCGGCTGCTGGGCGAGGTGCGGATGCTTGTCGCCCTTGTAGACCTTGAGCTTGGTGGCCATCTGGCGGCCGAGCTTGGACTTGGGCAGCATGCCTTTGACGCTCTGCTCGACGATGGCTTCAGGACGGCGGGCGAGCAGCTTGATGAAGCTCTCTTCGCGGAGGCCGCCGGGGTAGCCGGTGTAACGGCGATAGAGCTTCTGGTCGCCCTTCATGCCGGTGAGCACGATCTTTTCGCAGTTGATGATGATGACGTGGTCGCCCATGTCGATGTAGGGGGTGTACATGGGGTTGAGCTTGCCGGCGAGGATGGAGGCGGCGACGGTGGAGAGGCGGCCGAGGGTCTTGCCGGTAGCGTCAATGACGAACCACTTACGCTTGATGTCTTTCCCGCTGGGGATGGAGGTGCCGTGGGTGTTGCCGATGTTACTCATGAGCGTTACTCCCTGAATCTGCTGTCTTCGGTTGGGGCAGCGTGAGGCACGAAGATGGGTAAAACGATTGCGATTGGGCAGCCGGCAGGTGACCGGCTGCGTGGACGAACGTGCCCGGCTGGTGGTGGATGTGGAGGGTTCGGTGCTCACGGATGAGTGACCGGTTGTCTCCACGAGACCGACTGCCTGGAACAGAGGTGAAGACAAGCGCGGGGATCTGTCATCCCCCGGCGGATGGGTCTCAGCGGAAGAGCTGAAAGACTCCACAAGAGTCTCGGCGAACGTTCGTCGGCTGGCTGGAAGCCGGACTAAATCCTAGTCGCGGTGCATGACGGACGTGCAGACACGAGACTGCGCGAGACTTCAGACTAAAGGAAGAGAGTGGATGCGTCAACGGATAGAGCGACCATGTGAATACATCCTTGCAGCCTGACTTAAGCATCGGCGTTGTGTCTGGAGATTGTGGATACTTACGTGTTGAGGTTGCCGGTGCTCGGGAGTTGCGCGGCGAGCACCGGCATCGGATTAGGCTGCGGCTTGTAGTTCTTCTGAAATACGGTGCGTGATGATGACGTGCTCTTTGAAGGTTGCGAGCGCGACCGTGCCAAGATGCCGTCCTTGATTTTCTGCCATGTCGCTCTTAGGAGGCGCCGGCTGACCAAGGTAATTTTGCGTGAGATCGCGAAGTTCTACATGGTTTTCGTACTGAGCCTGAATGTAAGCCTTGTCGAACTCCGGACCTGTTGCAGCGTTCCTAATCTTCTCCAGGGTGGCTTTTGCCTTGGCAGTCATCGTGGGCACGGGCGTACCGAGTTCTTTCAGTACGGTCGTGATGGCGATTGCCTCGGTGAGTTCAAATCCGGCGAACTCCTTGGCATCGGCCTTGGAGGCGCGGTCGACCGCGATCTTACTTGTTACCAACGAGAGCTCAGCACGACTGATGACTGCCATGGAAAATTCTTTTGCATTGCGGGGATTCATGATGCCGGCCCCGGGGTCGGTGCCGATCGTCGGAGTATCCTGCGCAAAGCTTTCGGTCGCGGAAGAGAGGGTTACGACAGCCAATCCAAGGCCGGCGGCAGTTGCGCCTCTGAGAAAACTGCGGCGACTTTCGCTCATGACGTTGACTGCGTTAGTGATTTGCTTCATAAAGCTCCTTGGGGCAAAGCGCGGGTTGATTTCATAAGGAAAAGCGACGGAGATCCGCCAACACAACGTTTGCATCCAGTTTGGCTTGGATGCACAGAAGCCTTCACGCATACTCAGGCCTGACAAACGCACCTTGAGTGCGTCGAGCGCCAGGCAGTCAATGCGACTCTTGCCGGGAGAGCAGAACGATGACCCTGCGCCGGCCTCTGCGATAGCATGAGGACAGGTGCCAGTTCCCTTCCAAGTGATCGCCCTCTCCACCCCGTCCGCCACGTACGACATCACCATTGGGCGCGGTTTGATTGAGTCGCTTCATCCGCGTCTGGTGGCGATTGCCGGCGGGAAACCGTTTCGGCCTATCCTGATCACGTCGCCAAAGATTTGGAAGCTGTGGTCCAAGCAGGTGCGCAGCTCGTTTCCTGAAGCCCAAAGTCCGACCGTCCTTTTTCTTCCTTCCGGCGAAGAACACAAGCGCCTGGCTGCGGTGGAGTCGCTTGCCGAGCAGCTCGCCGAGGCGGGTGCCGACCGCGACACGCTGCTGCTCGCATTTGGAGGGGGTGTGATCGGGGATATTGTCGGCTTCCTTGCGGCCATCTATATGCGCGGCATCCCCTATGTGCAGATTCCGACCACGCTGCTTGCGCAGGTCGACTCTTCGGTCGGCGGCAAGACTGGAGTGAATCTTCGTGCCGGCAAGAATCTGGTGGGCAGCTTCCATCACCCGCGGGCAGTGGTGGCGGACCTGGACGTGCTCTCCACGCTGCCTCCACGAGAGTTACGCGCCGGACTGCAGGAATCCGTAAAGGCGGCCATTCTCCGGGATCGCAAGCTGTTCTCTTATATGACGAAGCATCAGGAGCTTGCCTGCGTGGGGGATCGTGGGGCGTTGGCGAGGATTATTGCTGCGTCGGTGCAGGTGAAGGCGGCCGTTGTGACCGAGGACGAGCATGAGGCCGGGCTGCGGATGATTCTCAACTTCGGCCATACGCTTGGGCATGCGATCGAAGCGGCCACGGGCTACAAGCGTCTGCTCCACGGGGAGGCCGTCGGCTGGGGATCGATGGCCGCACTTCACCTTGGGCTGGCACGCCGCTCCATTACGGCCAAAGACTTTGCGGCGATGGCCGGCCTGATTCTTGCTTATGGCCCACTGCCGCGCTTCCGAGCCTCGGCGTCTGAACTTGTGGAGCTTACTGCTTCTGATAAGAAGACCCGCAGCGGCCGGCGCGCCTTTGTTCTCCCGACCGGAATCGGCTCTGTGGAGGTGGTCTACGACGTTACGGACGCCGAATTGCTTGCCGCCGCGGAAGCGATGCTTCGCGACGTACGGCAACTTGGGAGGGCCAAGGCATGAGCTCCCGGAGAGAGGGCGGCCCGCTGGCTCCAGCGAGCGGAGCCATCCAGCCGGCGGCGGACGTCCAGCAGATGTTTGACCAGATTGCCTCCCGCTACGACGTGATGAATCATCTGCTGTCGGCGGGGGTTGATCGTTGGTGGTGGTGGCGGACCGCCCGGGCCCTCAGACATGTTCTGGCCAAGCCGGACGCGGCCATTCTGGATCTTTGCTGCGGAACGGGAGACATGACGCTTGCGCTTCTGAAGCGGCGTCCTTCCACATCGTCCACACGACCTATCCTGGCTGTGGATTTCTCTCATAACATGCTTACCCGGGGTTTCCGTAAGCTCAACGGAAAGAATGCGTTGGCGCTGGAAGCAGATGCGTTACATCTTCCCCTGCCTGCGTGCTCGCTGGACTTGATATCCTCTGCATTTGGGTTTCGAAATTTGGCGAGCTACGAAGATGGCCTGAGCGAACTTTTTCGTGTTCTGAGGCCTGGCGGGCAGATTGCCATTCTTGATTGCAACCAGCCGTCGGGAGTGGTCGGCCTACTGTACAACCTGTATTTTCAGACGGTTTTGCCCCGTATCGGCGCGCTGCTCTCTAACGCGGATGCGTACCGGTATCTGCCTTCTTCCGTGGCGCGGTTTCCCCGTCCTCCGCGCATGCTGCAGATGATCCATGCGGCTGGATTCGAGGATGCTCGCTGGACCAGCTATACGTTCGGCGTTGCCGGACTGTACCGCGCGACGAAGCCCTAGTTTTTCCCGTCGAGGGACGTGGTACCTTGCTTTCATCCGCCCAGGAAGAGGTCCCTGTTTGCTTGCACCCGCGTTGCCGCTTTCTTCGGAGGTTGAGCGTCAAGCCTTGCGCAAGGCCTCTCGGCGGCTGATTCCGCTGATCGCGTTGGGCTACTGCGTCGCGTATATGGATCGCGTCAATATCAGCTTTGCCGCGCTCCAGATGAATCGCGACCTGCACTTCAGCGAGACGACCTATGGTCTGGGCGCGGGGCTTTTTTTCCTGAGCTATGCGTTGGTCGAAATTCCGTCCAACCTGCTTCTCTATCGTTTTGGGGCGCGGCGCTGGCTTTCGCGGATCATGATCAGCTGGGGCATTTTGGCGATGGGGATGCTGCTGATTCGAACTCCGCTGCACTTCTACTGTATGCGTCTGCTGCTGGGCGCGGCGGAGGCCGGCTTCTTTCCCGGAGTGGTCTATTACCTGATGCAGTGGTTTCCTGCGGAGTGGCGGGCGCGGACGGTAGCCCGCTTTTATATTGCCTTGCCCCTGAGCTCGACGGTGATGGGTGCGCTTGCGGGAGCGTTGCTGCACCTGCAAGGGCGATGGGGCCTGGCTGGATGGCAATGGCTTTTTCTGGTTGAGGGTTTGCCTGCAGTTGTGCTCGGCATCGTCTTCTTTGTTTATCTGCCGGATGGTCCGGCGGAGGCGTCGTGGCTGAAGCCGGACGAGCGGCGGGCGATTTTGGGACGTCTTCCACCGGCGGGCGGGGCGGCCGGAGCGGAAGGGGCTGGATCGGAGTTGGCTGGGGCGGGGTCCTTTGCCGATGCTTTGCGGGATCGCCGTGTCTGGCTTTTTGCCGCGTTTTCGTTCCTGAACCTGGTCAGCCTCTATGCTTATACGTTTTCCGCGCCGAGCATTCTGCAGTCGGCCACTCATCTTGAGGCCTCGCGGGTAGGCTTGCTGATTGCGGCCACCGGACTGCTGGGGGCTGCGGCTATGCTGCTTGGAGGCATTTATTCTGATCGTACGCTCAATCGCCACGGGGTGATTGTTCCTGCCGCGCTGCTGATGTCCTGTGGCTTTCTGCTGTGCGGCTGGACGAGTTCTGCTCCGCTGGTCGTGTTCTCCTTTGCTCTGATTGTGATTGGTTTCAACGGGATGCAGGGCCCGCTGTGGTCGTTGCCGGCAAGCTATATTCAGGGGCGCGCCGCCGCTGCGGGCTTTGCGCTGATCGGGGCGATCGGGGTGACGGGAGGCTTCATCGGCCCTTACTGGATGGGCTTGATGCGCGACCTCACCGGGAGCTATCAGCGCGGACTGATGACGATGGCTCTGCCGATGCTGCTGGGTGCGGGCATCATGCTCTACCTGCGTCGCCTGCTTCCGGACGGGCTGATTGAGTCCGCAGATCTTCGTGCAGCGATGCCCCGAAACGAGTAGCATCGAGCCCATGAGTGAGTGGGCCGCAGCCTTGAAGGAGCGAGCATCCAGGGATTCAGTGGACAGGGATTCAGTGGACAGGGATTCAGTGGACAGGGATTCAGTGGACAGGGATTCGGCGGCCGACTCGGTTCGTTCCTCCTCCTCTGCCCGGCCGGAGGCGAAGTATTCTGCTGCGCTGCTTTCTCTTGTCGCGGCTTTTGCCATTACCGCGCTGAAGTTGCTGACCGGGGTGCTGACCGGTTCGTTGGGCATGCTCTCTGAGGCTGCCCACTCGGCGATCGACCTGGTCGCTGCATCGATCACGCTGTTCTCAGTGCATGCCGCAGATCAACCGGCGGATGAAGAGCACAACTATGGACATGGAAAGATCGAGTCGCTCTCCGCGTTTGTCGAGACCGGCCTTATGCTGGCTTCCTCGGTTTGGATCATCTACGAAGCTCTGTCGCGGATTTTTCATCGTCATCACTTAGCACTGCCCTTGTCACCTTGGCCGTTCCTGGTGCTGCTGCTCTCGATCGGGATCGATTACACGCGGTCGCGTAGCCTGCGCAAGATTGCCAGGGAGCAGCGCTCCGATGCTCTGGCCGCGGATGCGATTCACTTCAGCACCGATCTGTGGGCATCGTTCGCGGTACTGCTCGGCCTGACGGCTACGAAGTGTGGCGAGGTTTTCCATCTGCCCGGCCTGGAGCTAGCCGACCCGGTGGCTGCGCTGGCGGTTGCGGCGATTATTCTTCGGGTCTCCTGGTCCCTGGCGCGCCGGACGGCAGATACCCTGCTCGACGCAACGCCGGCCCATGAGGGTGCGACCGCGGCGCAGACCCGGCGTAAGCTGATCCAGGATCTTGGGCGGATCGATGGGGTGCTCTCTGTGGAGCGTCTGCGAACGCGGCGGGCCGGGTCTAGTGTGTTCGCCGACGTCACGCTGGCCATGCCGCGTACGCTGACGTTTCAGCGCTCCGAACAGATTACGTTTGCCGCCACGTCCGCGATTCAGCGTGTGCTGCCTGAAGCCGATGTGGTGGTTCATTCTGTGCCGACGGCGACTCTGGCGGAGAGTGCGCATGACCGAGTGCGTGCGGTGGCTGCCCGAGCGAATCTTTCTATTCACGATGTCTCGCTCCAGCAATACGAGGGTGCGCTGCAACTGGAACTGCATCTGGAGGTGAATGAGCGGCTTCCACTGCGGGAGGCGCATGATCTTGTGACGCGGCTGGAGGCCGACATTCGCAAAGAGGTTCCGAGGATTGCTTCTATTCTGACCCACATCGAGAGTGAACCGGCGACGATTGAGAGTCCCGAGGCCCTTGAAGTGGATCGGGAGGCGCAGACTTTACGACAGAACCTGCGTCGGATGGCGTCGCAGTTTCCAGAGATCCTGGATATCCACGACATCCTGGTCTCGCAACATCGCGATCGGGTGCAGGTGAACTGCCACTGCACGCTGCCGGACGATTTGCCCATGGTGCAGGTCCACCAGGTGATTACGCGGCTGGAGAATGCTTTTAAGCTGCAGGCTCCTGAGGTGTCGCGGCTTCTGATTCATCCGGAGCCCGCTACGGACAATCGTCGCTAGCGCGTGGATTTGGGTTCACTTGGAGAGAACAAGCAACAGCCAAGGCTAATACGGGGATTCTGGCTTTGCCAGAATGACGGCTGGACCTGGCCGCTGATTGCCCGAAGGCGGTAGCAAGGATGAAGGACAGGCAACCGCAGATTCCCTTCGGGAATGACAACAAAGAAGCAAGAGTCTGTACATCATCCGCTCATCAGTTCTAGTCGGTGGGGTGGAAACTGCCTGGCTGACCGGGTCGGCTCTCTCTATCGTGTCGGCTATCTTATAGAGAGATGAAACGCACTCTTGTCCGCTTTCTTTCGCAATGTGTAACTGGTTCCTTTTTGGCACTGATCGTGCTGCTGTGCGCGTTCGCGACGATGCGGATTGCGATTCACGGACGCGAGGTCGCGGTGCCGAACCTGAGCGGGCTCTCGGATGCCGAGGCTGCGAGCGCTGCGACGAAGCTGGGCTTAAGTCTGTCGGTTGAAAACCGTTTTTATTCTGCGGCCGTGGCTCCGAACCGCATTCTGTCGCAGCTTCCGTCCGCCGGCTCGCGGGTGCGACGAGGCTGGCAGATCCGGGTTACGGAGTCGCTGGGCGGCCAGCATCTGGATGTGCCGGACGTAGTTGGCCAAAGTGAGCGTCCGGCCTCGCTTGTGCTGCGCCGCCAACAGCTTGAGGTTGGATCGGTGGTCCATCTTCCGGCTCCGGCCCCGGCCGGCGTGATTCTTGCTCAGTCTCCGCCGCCGAATAGCAGCGGTCTGACAGGGCCGGCGGTGTCGCTGCTGGTCTCGGACCCGGAGGATGCGGCGGAGCGCGCTGCGTACGTGATGCCGGCGATTGTCGGGCTGTCGCTTGGCACGGCTTCGGCGCGCCTGGGTACGGTTGGCCTGCGCATTTCGAGCGCGCAGGAGCCAACGGTTACGGCTACGGCGGATCCGGGATCGGCGTCGGCTGCGCCCAACCCGCTCGATCCGTCGTTCGATGTGCCGGCTGCGCCGCAGCCCGTTACGTCGAGCTCCATCATCCTGAGCCAGAGTCCGCAGCCTGGACACAGGATCGCTCGCGGAGAGGCGATCCGGGTGACTCTGTCTGCTCGCTGACTAGGCTTCGAAGACCGCGGCGTAGAATCCATCGCAGGCATGCGCGCCGGGCAGCGTGCGCAGGGCTCGGTCTTCGATGAGGGATTTCGGCGGGACGAGTAGTCCGGGAACAGCTTTGAGCAGATCGGCCGCTGAGATGCGGGTGATCTGCTTCGGGACTTGGGCGGCTACCTCTTCGTTCTCTTCGCGCTCAAGCGAGCAGGTGGAGTAGACCAGCCGCCCACCCGGAGCGAGACGCTTCAGGGCTGCGTTCAGGATTGCGTTTTGCCGCTCCGCCTGGCGGGGCAGATCCTCCGATTTCAAGCGGAAACGTATCTCCGGATTGCGGGCCAGCGTTCCGGTGCCGCTGCAGGGAACGTCGCAGAGGATGAGATCGAAGAGGCCGTCCGCCTCGGGTAGCTCGGTTGCGTCGGCGACGGCGGTTTTGATTGCGCTCGCATAGGCGTAACGGCTGAAACGGGCTTGCGTCTGCGTGAGACGCCGGGTGCTGCGATCGGTGGCGAGCAGCTCCGCGCCGGGCAGGCGGCGTGCCAGAACGAGGGTTTTGCCTCCGGGCGCCGCGCACGCATCCCAGACGCGCGCCGGTCGATCGGCGATGTCTGGGAGCGCTGCGGCAGCCAGCTCCGCCACCAGGCGTGAGCCGGCATCGATCTGCGGGAGGGCGGGGTCGGCCTCGAACAAGGCGGAGGATCGATCGCCGGAGTCGGGTTCGGCCTGATCGGCGGCGCAGATGCGGAGCGCGGCGGATCGGCCATAGTGTTCGACCCAGCGCTCGGCCAGCCAGAGCGGGTGGCCAAACCGCTGGGCGAAGGCCGCCGTCGATTCGACGATGGGCTCTGCCGGCGTCGGGGCGGAGGCGACCTTGCGCAAAATGGCGTTGACCATGCCAGCCGCGTGCGGATGCCCGGCGGCGCGGCAGAGCTCGACCGACTCGGACAAGGCGGCGTGCGCGGGAATGCGATCCATGTGCAAGAGCTGAAAGGCTCCCAGGCGCAGCGCCTGCAAGACCGGCTCCGGCAAGGCCTGACCGGGGCGCTCGAGCAAGGAGCGGATCCGAGCGTCGAGCGCGATTTGCCAACGCAGGACGCCCATGACCAGCGCTGTTGCCAGGTGCCGGTCCGGCTCTGAGAGCGCCTGCGTTCGCGCGCCATGCAGAAGCTCGTCACTGTGGGCCGTGCCGGCTGCAACGACGGTGAGGATCTCAAAGGCAGCCAGCCGTGCCGGAGTGACCTTCGCCAGGGCGTTCGCCGCGCCGAGCGTTGGACCGGCGCTGGCTGGACGCGCGCCAGCGGCGATGGCCAGGCTAACTTTCCTTGGCACACGTCCACCAGCAGCGATGACCCGGGCGGCGGCTTCGAGACCCGCCAGCTGCTGGTTGTTTGGGAGTGCCTGGGGCTTTACGTGTGCCTGGTGCTTGGGAGGCTCCGGCGGCTTGCTCGGCCGCGCCCTTTGCCCAGTGTTCTGGCCTTTGTTCTTCACTCGCCGACCTGCTCGCCGCTGGCCAGTTGAAAGCCACGCAGAAACTCGCTTGCGGGCATCCGTTTCTTGCCCTCCATCTGTACTTCTAGCAGCTCAAGAGCCGAGTTCGCGCAGCCGAGGAAGAGGCGATTGTGGTCGACCAGCAGCTCGCCCGGCGGGCAGGAGATCTCTGTCGCCGCCATGCGGGAGACAATCAGCTTTTTTCCCCGCAAGGTGGTGAAGGCTCCCGGCCAGGGCTGAAAGCCGCGCCACCGGTTCAGGGATTCGGTGGCTGTGCGACGGAAGTCCATGCGTCCATCGTCCCGGGTGAGGATGGGAGCGAGCGTGGCGTGGGCGTGATCCTGATCGATCGGCGCGACGCTACCGTCTTCGAGTCCTGCCAGGGTCTGGACCATCAACGCGGCTCCGTTTTCCGCGAGGCTCTCGAAGAGGTCTTCGGCGGTTTCCTCGGGGGCGATCGGCAGCGTTTGCGCGAGCAGCATGGGCCCGGTGTCGAGCCCTGCATCGAGGCGCATGGTGGTGACTCCGGTGAGCGTCTCGCCGTTGGCAATGGCCCATTGGATGGGTGCGGCGCCGCGGTACTTGGGCAGCAGCGAGCCGTGCAGATTGATGCATCCGTAGCTCGGCAAGGCGAGCATCCAGTCCGGGAGGATGCGTCCGTAGGCTACGACGAGGATGGCGTCTGGAGCCAGGGCTTCGAGCTGCTCGCGAAGGGCGGGATTTTGCTTGATCTTCTCCGGTTGCGACAAGGGCAGACCATGCTGCAAGGCTGCGGTCTTGACGGCTGAGAGTTGGGGCGCGAGTCCTCGGCCCGCGGTGCGATCCGGCTGCGTGAGCACAAGCTCAATGGTGTGCCCGGCGGCGAGCACCGCGTCAAGCGTACCCACGGCGAAAGCCGGAGTTCCGCAGAAGACGAGCTTCACCACTCACCATTTTTCTGCAGTTTGCGGATTTTACGCAGGACGAGCTCCCGCTTTAAGCGGCTCAAGCGGTCAATAAACAAAACTCCGTCCAGATGGTCGATTTCGTGTTGGAGCGCTCTCGCCAGCAGCTCGTCTCCTTCGATCTCGAACCACTCTCCCTTGACGTTCTGGGCGCGTACCCGCACCCGAGCCGCGCGGTTCACCTTTTCACGGATCTCCGGAAGGCTTAGGCAGCCCTCTTCTTCAATCTGCTTGCCGTCGAGCAGGATGACCTCAGGATTGATGAGGGCCAGCTTGTCTGCCGGATCCTTGCGGAAGCTTACGTCGATGACCGTAATGCGTTTCGAGATGGCAATCTGCGGCGCGGCGAGACCGATGCCCTGCGCGGCGTACATGCTTTCAAACATCTCCTCGACCAGCTTCTCGAGTGCTTTGTCGAAGACGGTGACCTCTTCGCCGCGCCGGGCCAGCACGGGGTCGGGCCACTTGACGACGGTGTGGATTTTGCCCGTAAATTTCTTTTGTGTGGGCGTCTTTTCTGCGGTCTTCGTGGCCACTCATCTCTCCTAAAATCTGCGGATCTGCTCGCAGTAGCCGACGTAGTTTCGCTTGAGTTCCCTGAGCGAATCGCCTCCGAATTTATCGATGACGAGGCGCGCCACGGTGAGGGCTACCATGGCTTCCGCCGCCACGCCTGCGGCCGGCACCACGCATACGTCGCTGCGCTCGTATGCCGCTTTGACGTTTTCCCGGGTCTCAAAGCTCACACTGGCAAGCGGCCGGCGTAGGGTCGAGATCGGCTTGAGATAGCCGCGCACGACGACTTCTTCGCCGTTCGAGATGCCTCCCTCGAGCCCTCCGGCGTTGTTGGTCTGGCGAGCGAAGCGTGTGAACTTGGCTCCGCCATCCTCCGGCTCGGCCTCGCCCTGTTCGGTCTCTGCGGACTCATAGCGAATGGCGTCATGCACCGCCGAACCCATGGATTGGGCTGCGGTTACGCCGCGGCCAAGCTCAACGGCCTTCACTGCCTGCAGACTCATGACGGCTTGGGCGAGCAGGCCGTCCATGCGTTCATCCCAGTTGACATGGGTGCCGACTCCAGGGGGCAGGCCGTGGACGACAACTTCAAAGACGCCACCAATGGTGTCTCCGGTGCGCAGTGCCTGGTCGACCGCGGACTTCATGCGCGCTTCGGCTTCGGCGTCGACGCAGTTGAGCAGGATCTCCGGTCTGGCGTTGGCGGCTGCGATCTCGGGCCAGGCAGCGTCGCGTCCAAGCTCGGCTGCGCCTACGCGCAGGACGTGGCTGCCGACTTCGACTCCGAGTTCGCTGAGCAGCATTTTGGCAAGCGCGCCGCAGGCTACCCGGGCGGCGCTCTCGCGCGCGCTGGCCCGCTCGAGCACATAGCGCGCATCGGCGAAGTCGTACTTGAGGCTTCCGGGGAGATCGGCGTGACCCGGCCGCGGGCTCTTCACGGCTTTGTGTTTCTCCTGCTCGCCTGCGCCGATAGGGAGAATCTCTTCCCAGTTCTTCCAGTCGTTGTTCGCGAGCGTCATGGCGATGGGTGAGCCGATAGTTCTGCCATGCCGCACGCCGCTGAGGATGTGGGCGCGGTCCTGCTCGATGCGCATGCGACCGCCGCGTCCGTAGCCCTGCTGCCGTCGCCAGAGCTCACGGTCGAGTCGTGTTTGATCGACCGGGATGCCTGCGGGCAGACCGCTGACCTGTGCGACCAGCGCCTCCCCATGACTCTCTCCGGCTGTCGAAAATCTCAGCATTGATCCCTATCGAGCGCCCTGTCTATCCGTCAGAGCCAAAGCTCGATTGTAACAATGGCAGGTCGGCGCCGGACGCAGCTTGTTCGGTTTCGCCCGGTGCCCCATGGGTTTGTTCCGGTACCGGGGGCGCAGAGGAAGCTCGCTCTTCGGCGAGCCAGCGTTGCGAGTTGAAGAGGTTGCGATCCATGCTGCGCACCCAGTCTGTCAACTCTGCGGGACCTTTGCCTGCGCTCTCGGCGGCCGCAAACTCGCGTCGCGTGGCCGCGAACTTCGCCTCCAAATCGTCGAGCGCGCTGAGCAGCATGGCCTCCGGCGTCATGGGCAGCTTGGGGCTGCCGAACTCCAGCCGCCCGTGATGCGAGAGGATCATGTGCTCGACGAGGATGCGGAGGCGCTCTGGAAAAGGTTCAAGCTGCTTCAGCTTCTCGCGCAGCATGCCTTGCGCGATCGAGATATGCCCAATCATCTGGCCTTCGAGCGTGTAGTGGAAGTTCGTCTTCCAGCCTAGCTCGCGGACCTTGCCGATGTCGTGCAGGATGGCTCCGGTGACCAAAAGGTCGGGGTCGACCTCCGGGTAAAACGGCGCGGTCGCCAGACACACCTTGACCAGCGTGAGGACGTGCTCGAGAAGCCCGCCGATCCAGGCATGGTGCAGCACCTTTGCCGCCGGCGCCACGCGGAAGGCGGGACCGATCTCCGGATCGTCGAGAAAAGCAAGCACCAGGCGCTGGAGGTCGAGGTTCCGAAAGCCGGCGACGATACCGCGCAACTCCGCATCCATCTGCTGCGGCGGAAAGCTGGATGTGGGTTGGAAATCGGACGTGTCGATTTCCGACTCGGCCGCGCCGCGCATGCGCATCAAGGTGATCTGCCAACGGTTCTGATACTTCGAGATCTGGCCTTGCACCTTGACGTAACAGCCCTCACCGCAGGAGGAGAAGGCGTCGGTGAACTCCTCCCACATGCGCGCCTCGAGCGATCCGGTTTTGTCGCTGAGGGTTAGGGCTAGGTACTGGCCGTCTCCGCCTTTTCGCTCACGCCGGGTAATTTGGGAGAGGCAGAAGAAGGAGATGACTTGTGCGTTCTCAAAACGCGGGGCGTCCGCCACGTAAAAGTCTTTCATGCTGCCTCAGGTTACCAAGAGAGCGGCTCGCGCTGAAGGTACCACGGAGGTTGGTCGGTCCTCATCGATTGAGGTTAGAGTTGCGGCGGAGCGGCCGCCGCACCCGGGGCTTTTGTGCTGGGCGGTGTATTCGCGGTTGGAGCCAGCGCGGGACTGGCTGTGGGGGCGACGGTTGGCGCGGTTGCCGGGGCCGCGGCCGGCTTGTTCTCCAGTCGCTGCTTTGGAGCGCCCTTGACCCGTTTTACCTTCTTGGGCTTCTTCGAGGTGTCCACGCCAGCCACACCCAGGGGAGCTGCCTGAGTCTGCTGGGTTGCCTTTTCTTCCGTGGTAATGGGGTTCGGCGTTGCAGCCGCTTTTTCTACCTGCTTGGTGGTAATCGTCTTGGCCTTCTTCTCCTTGACCTCGGCTTCTTTGGCGGCGAAGCGCGTTTTGGCGTGGACCGGAGCTGCCGGCGTGAGGGGATTGTCGTTCAGATTGGCGGTTTCGACGGGCGGCGCCGCTGGCGGGGTTCCCAGGCCGGCCGAAGCTGGCTTTTCGGCTCCAGTGGCGACTACGCCACTGTCCGAGGTGATCACGGCCTCGCTGTTGTCCCCGGAAAGCGAGTGGGTCGGAGCTTGCCCGAAGCGTATCTTCTCGCGCTTGACCTTCGCCACCTTCTTGCCATTTGCAGACGTGGTTGCTTTGGAAGGCGCGAGGCTGGCGAGCCCGGTGGTGGGATTGATAGCGGGCGTGGCCTCCGGACCGGTGATGGTGCGGGTTCCCGTCGTATCCGGCGAGGCAAGGACGGGCTTGCTGGAGGCTGCGCTTGACGTGGTGCCGGCGCGGACGAAACGCGGCTTGTTCTTCGCGGTTACCTTCTTGGCCTTCACGACAGGCGGCGCGTAGGCGGTGAACACCGGCTTGGTCTCATTGCCGGTCGCGCCTGAATCTACAAAGCCGGGCTGCACATCCACGTACGATTGACCCCGGAGCTTGCTTAGATAGGTGCGCATGGCGGGCTGCATCTGTGCCACGTAGAGTGCTTCCTGAATCTGCGGTTCGACGCTCTTCATCGGCGCCGGACCGGCCGCGATGTGGTCTTCTACTTTGAGGATGACAAAACCCTGTCGCGTGCGGATGGGCTGGGTGGAATCGCCCGGCTTGAGGTTGAAGGTCTGCTCTTCGAGCACCGGGGCCAAGGCTCCGCGTTTGAAGAGGCCGAGTTCCCCGCCCTGCGCCGCCGATGGGCCGCCGGAGACCTTCTTTGCGAGCGCCGCGAAGTCGGCTCCCTGCATGATCTGTGTTTTGATCCCGTTCGCCTTGGTCTGTCCCTGTTCGATCTCCGCCGCGGAGGCTGTCTCTGGGAGCGGGACCAGAATCTCGCTGAGACGTACCTGTTCCGGTTGTTCGAACTCCTGCTGATGAGCTTCGTAGTACCGTCTCTCGTCGGCCTCGGTCATCTGCAGCCGTCGGCCTACCTCATCGCGCACCACCTGCTGGGCAAGGATCTGGTTGCGAATCTTGGCTTTGAAGTCCTCGAAGTTGACGCCCTGCTGCCGTGCGGCTTTTTCGAGGTCGTCGAGCGAGTCCATCTTGTTCTGCTTGCGGATGTCGTCCAGCTGCCGGATGACGTCGGCGTCCGCATTTAGACCGAGCTCTTTGGCGCGCGAGAGCAGAAGCTGCTGGTCGATCATGTCGCGCAGCATATCCCGCTCGCGTTGGGCGAGCTCGGCAGCCGGCACGTTCGATTGTGCGGCCTCTTCCTGCATCTGCTGCTCAGCCCGCGCGACGTCGCTGCGGCTGATGATCTGATCGTCTACCCGGACAACGATGTCCTCGACGACTGTTCCGTGCGGGGTCAACGCAGGAGGGAGCGCCGGCAGGTTCAGTTGCGGAGCGGGATTGTCCACGCTGCTGCCATACCGCGGAGCCCGAACCAGCTGTGCCGGTAGTACACCCAGTGCCAGCCACGCCATGCCAAGGGCCAAAGCACATCCCCGAGTCTGCCGCGCTGCCCATATCTCCCACACATTTTGTTTTGTTTTCAAGCTCACGCGTTTCTCGCTTCCTTATCACCGCAAAGCAATGGCACCAGACGGTCAGGATTAGACTGCGCCCCACGTCTGTTCGGTGTCGCCTTATTCTACGCGGATGTCGCACAGGATTTCCGGTCGGCGCGCCTTCAACTTTATCTGCCATGTTCGTGGGTTTATCTGCCACCTTCGTGGTTTATCTGCGACCAAAGTAGCAGATCGAACGGACCCGGGACGGCTAACCCGGTGCTGCTATACTCCGTCCAAACATGATGAGGCGAGCTGTGGCTCACCTCCGAGGTCAATTGAAGCTCATGGCATCCCGCACCCGTCGCGCTCTTCTCTCCGTGTCCGTCTTTCTTGGCTCGTGCGGCATCTTTGGTGCTGTGGTTGGCCAGAAGGTTTCGGCTCAGTCTGCGTCCGATGAGTCCAGCCTGCGCGACTCGCTTAAGTCATTTACGTCGGTCTACTCAATTGTCGAGCAAAATTATGCCGACAAGATGAATGACGATCGCACCGACAAAGCTATCTACGACGGGGCCATCCCCGGGATGCTGCATGTTCTTGATCCTCACTCCAACTTTTATGATCCGAAGGCTTATGCGCAGATGCGCGAGGAACAGCACGGCCGCTACTACGGCGTCGGCATGACGATTCAGCCGCAGCTTGTGGACGGCGTGATGAAGACGTTTGTGCTATATCCGTATGAGGGAACACCTTCATACAAGGCCGGCATCCGGCCGGGCGACCTGATCGTCTCGGTTGACGGCAAACCGACCGATGGGTTAGATTCTTCGGCGATCGCCACCATGCTGAAGGGTCCGCGCGGTACGCATGTGCTGGTGACGATGAGCCGCGAAGGCAAGGACAAGCCGCTGACCTTTGATCTTGTGCGAGACGAGATACCGCGTCCATCGGTGGATCTGGCGTTTGAAATTCAGCCGGGCGTCGGCTACATGCACGTCACCAACTTTCAGGAGACGACCGCACATGAGGTAGGCGAGGCGCTTGATAAGTTCCGCAGTGAGGGTCCGCTGAAGGGTTTGGTGATCGATCTGCGCGGCAACCCCGGAGGCCTGCTGAACCAGGCGGTCGATATGTCGAGCAAGTTCCTACAGAAGGGCCAGGTGGTTGTCTCGCAGCACGGCCGCGTTGCCGCCGACCAGGTTTATTCCGTGACCAGTGGCGAACAGGGACCGAAGTACCCGGTCGTCGTGCTAGTAAACCGCAACACAGCGTCGGCCGCCGAGATTGTTTCGGGAGCTCTGCAGGATCATGATCGAGCGCTGATTGTGGGAGAGACCACCTTCGGCAAAGGCCTGGTGCAGACGGTCTTCAATATTAGCCAAAATACGGGTTTGGCGTTGACGACCTTCCACTACTACACGCCCTCGGGCCGGCTGATCCAGCGCCCTTACGACAATATGTCGCTTTACGATTATTACTATGTGCGCGACGCCTCGAATCCGAAGGACAACACAAACCGCGAGGTGAAGCTTACGGATGAGGGGCGCACGGTTTATGGTGGCGGCGGTATCACGCCCGACGAGCATATCGATCCCTTGAAATCCACGCATCCCGAAGAGGTTCTGCTGCAGCAGCATGCGTTTCTGAACTTTAGCCGACGCTACTTTGCCAAGAGTACCGTCACCAAAGACTTTGTGGTGAATGATGCGGTGGTGAGCGACTTTGAAGCATTTCTGAAGTCGAAGAATATTGATGTGAGCGACGCCGACATCCAGGCAAACCTGGTGTGGGTGAAGGCGGAGATCAAGTCCGATCTTTTCACGTCGGAGTTCGGGCAGTTGGAAGGGATGAAAATCCGTGCGGAGTGGGATCCGCAAATTGCGAAGGCAATCGGCTATCTGCCACAGGCTCAGGCGCTTGAGGAACATACCCTGAAGCCGAAGGCCGTGACGACGGCTAGTAAGTAGGCGCTTTCTTCACAAGGGCCGGCTTTGATTTCGAAGGCTTACCAGACGCCGTCTGCAGGCGTTCGGTAAGCCTTTTGATCGGACACATCTGCTATTCTGCAACCTCATCTTCAGTACGGAGCACACTGGCATGGCGAAGGGCGTCAACAAAGTTTTTCTTCTAGGCAATGTAGGAAAAGACCCCGAGATCCGCTCGACGGCCGGAGGAATGACGGTGGCCAGCTTCTCGCTGGCGACGGCTGATCGCCAGAAGGATCCGCAGGGAAATTGGACCGACAAGACCGAGTGGCACAATCTGGTCTGCTTCCAGCGCACGGCTGAAATCGTTCGCGATTATGTGAAGAAAGGCTCCCAGATCTTCGTCGAGGGCAAGATTCAGACCCGTTCCTGGGATGACAAGGCGAGTGGTGAGAAGAAGTACAAGACGGAGATTCTGGTCAGCGATTTGTCATTGTTAGGCGGGAAGGCTGCGGGAGAGAGTGGCGGCGCCTCAAACACCGGAGGCTACTCTCGCTCGAACGCCGCTTCCTCTTCCAGCAGCAGCTACGACCAGCGCACGCCGGCCAGTGTTCCCGACTACGGCGACAACGGCATTACGGACGACGATATTCCCTTTTAGGACTAGTTAGTGGTGGGTGTCGCGGACGACCAAAGCGAACGCAGATTCTCTTCGGGAAAGACAACAACGCAGATTCCCTTCGGGGAATGACAACAAAGGGACGGCCACAGTACCGTCGTCCTTTCATGCGGATGGCTTGCTGTGGCTGGTGTGACTACTGCACGCGGGGGCCGAATCTGCGCTCAATCTCCCGGGTCGCAGAAATTAGACTATCCAGTGGTTGTAGGATCGGTAGCTCCGCCCCGAGGCGCTGCAACTCTGTAACCAGCGTCTCGGTGGGCAGATTGTTCAGAAGTGCATCCTGCGCGAATGGGCATCCGCCCAGGCCGCCGATGGCTGAGTCGAAGCGCCGGCAGCCTGCGCGGTACGCCGCTTCGACTAAGGGGGCTACGGTTTCGGTGCGCGTGTGCAGATGCAGCCCAAGCTCTACACGATCGTGGACTGCCGTTACATCCGCGAAGAGGTCCGCTACCAGCCGCGGCGTTGCGAGGCCCGCTGTGTCCGCGAGCGAGATCTGCGAGACTCCGCAATCGACCAACAGGTCGCAGGCGTCGACGACCTCCTCGATCGACCAGGGGTCGCCGTACGGATTGCCGAAGGCCATTGAGACATACGCCACCACTTCAAGCCCCGCCTTGTAGGCGAGCGTGCCCACGGCCTCGAGCGCCTCGAGTGCCTCCTCCGGCGTCTGGTTTGCGTTGCGCTTCAGGAACTCGGGCGAGATGGAGTAAGGGAAGCTGAGCGTTGAGACGGCTTCGGTCTGGATGGCGCGCTCCGCGCCTTTCTCATTGAGGACGAGGCCGATGATCTCCACGTCGCCGGGAGGGTCGAGAAAAGTGAGCACCTGTTCCGAGTCGGCCATCTGGGGCACGGCGGCCTTCGATACGAAGCTGACGGCGTCGATGCGCTTGAAGCCTGCGCCGATGAGCACACGCAGGTAGTCGGCTTTGACCTCCGCGGGGAGGACGCGGGGCAGCGCCTGCCATGCGTCGCGCGGGCATTCCACAATTTTTACCATGATGTTTCCTTTTTCCGATCTGCCCAGAGACTGACTACAAAGATGCTAAAACCTGCGAGGGTGAGCACGCAGAGCAGTTGCACGGGCGCCGCCTGGCGTACCAGCCAATCCTGGCAGGGGACGACGATGGTGCGTGTGCCGGTTTCTACGATTTGCGATGCCGGCGCGTGACGATCTCCGCCGAGAAACGCCGAGCACTCGTCGCGATGCAGGGACGACCAGACGCCGAGGCCCGCTGCCAGCAGCAGTGTGGAGAGGAGTGTGATGATCGTCCGACGCGAAATCATGGCGGCTTCGACTTGAACGCGAGCCCGGCGAGTGTCATGCTGGGTCGAGGTCCAAGATGCAACTCTATTCTACGGACGCGCTTCTGCTGATCGATCTGCAGGTGGATTTTATGCCTGGAGGTCCGCTTCCCGTGCCGGAAGGAGACGCGATTCTGCCCCGCATCAACGCGCTGGCGGCTCGCTTTGAGCATGTGGTGCTGACCGAGGACTGGCATCCTGCCGGGCATATCTCGTTTGCCTCAACGCATGCGGGCAAGCAGATCTATGAGCAGGTGGAGGCGCCTTACGGCCTGCAGACGCTTTGGCCGGAGCACTGTCTGCAGCATACTGCCGGGGCGGCGCTCCATCCGGGGCTGGATGTGCCGCATGCGGAGTTGATCCTGCGCAAGGGCTTTCGGCCGGGGATGGATAGCTACTCGGCTTTTCTCGAGAACGACCACGTGACGGGGACGGGGCTGGCCGGGTACCTGCGCGAGCGGGGGCTGCGCCGGCTGTTTCTGGCGGGGCTGGCGTTTGATTTCTGCGTGCGTTTTTCGGCGGTGGACGGCCGGGTGCAGGGGTTTGAAACGCTGGTGGTCGAGGATGTGACGCGGGCCGTGGCGCTGCCTGGGTCCGTGGCAGCGGCCGACGCGGCACTGGCCGAGGCGGGCGTAGAACGGGTGCGGTCGGAGCATTTGTGACGGACGCGACAAATACGCCGGAGTGGATGGCCACTGAGGCGACCGTGACCAGTTGCCGGTACCAGTTTCGCGCGCTGAGTCCGCTGGCGTTCGGCTTCCAGACGGGCGAGAAATTCCGCATTACTTTCGACTACTATGCGCACGGGCGGCTCTACTCGGATGAGTTCCAGTCGCCGGTAGCGGTGCCGCAGAGTGAGCGGATCTCGGTGAGCTATAACCCTTTGGATCCGGCGCAGAACAGCCGCAGCAGCGCGGGAACGCCGATTGCGCCGGCGAGCCGAAGGGCTAAGGTCACGGTGGGCATCGTGGGGTCCATTGTGCTTTCGTTGCTCTGGCTGGCGCTTCTGCGCGGCTGCCACACACACTAGACTCTTGCCCTGTTGCTGGGGTTTCCGCATCAGGGTTCGGTGGCGTTTTGCTTGAGACAACACGCCTGTACAGGCTGTAGCACCCCGCTACATCTACCGGGGAATGCTCAAGCGGCGCGGAGTCCCTCTACACTGAGAAGGTGTCAACTTCTTCTATAGTTCCGGATGCCGGTGCGGTGCACAGCCCTGAGACCTCGACGCCAAACCACTTCCTGGCCGACCTATACACCTTTCATTGGAGTGCGCTGGAGTTTCGTCTGCCGCTGGTCAGCGCCTCGGCCGTGGCGCTTTGCGTGTTTGTGGGCGTAGCGGTGGGCCATCCTGGCGGAGCGTTGATCGCGAGCGGCGGCGCGCTGACGATCGGCTTCGGAGCGAACCAGCGAATTGCGGACTCGCGTGTGCAGCCGATGATCTTTGCCGTTCTGGCGACGGCAACGGCAGCCTTTGCGGGAACCGTGGCCGGACATAGTGGGTACACGCTGCTGCTGTTTTCGGCGATTTCGGCGGCGATCTACGGCGTGCTGACAGTGCGCAACTCGGGCTTTGCGTGGGTGGGGCAGCAGGCGTCGGTTGCCCTGTTTGTGGCTTCGGCGTTTCCCTCCGGGCTACGCGGCTCGTTTACGCGGGCAGGATTGATCGCGCTCGGCGGCATTGTGCAGATTCTTTTTACCAGCGCCGGTCTGCAGCTGATTCCGGAGCTCAGCAAGGATCTGCTGGCGATTCCGCGGTCGTTCTACCATCAGCGCCGCGAGCTGCTGCTGCGCCTGAGACACCTTCCCCAAGCGCTGCCTGCTCCGGACCGCCGCACGGCGATCGGGTATGGCGTACGTATGACGATCACGGTCGTGCTGGCCTCCGAGTTGTACCGTCACCTGAAGATGCAGTCCGGCTACTGGGTTCCGATGACGGCACTTCTGGTGCAGAAACCGGCCTTCTTTGAGACGTTGACGCGCGGTCTGCTGCGCATCGGCGGTACGCTGGCCGGGGCGGTTCTGGCGACGCAGCTGGCGGTCCATGTGCCTCTGGGCCCGTACACGCTGGCGGCGCTGACGACTTTTTTTGCGTTTTGGGCGTATGCAACCAACGGGATCAACTACGGACTGTATACGCTTTGCCTGACCTCATATATCGTCTTTCTGCTTTCGCTGAACCAGATTCCCGGGCCGGAGGTGGCGCACCGGCGGGCGTGGTGCACGATTGCGGGCGCGCTGATTGCCTTCCTGATTCACCTGGATGCCTTGCGGCGGCATCGGCAGGGGACGGAGAGCGCGGCCTAACCGCCATGGGTCAGGAGAGTGTTGTGGCTGAACGCAGAGCGGTGCGCAAACCGAAGCTGGGGCAAAACTTTCTTGTAGATGAGCGCGCCCGGCACAGCATTGTCGACGCCCTGGGGGATGTTTCCGGACGCACGGTGGTCGAAATTGGGCCGGGCCATGGAGTGATCACGGACCTGCTGGCCGCGCGCGCGGAGCGGCTGGTGGCGATCGAACTTGACCGCAGTCTGGCGGCAGAGCTGCAGTTTCGCTTTCGCGAGCAGGCGCGGGTGACGGTGGTGGAAGCGGATGTGTTGAGGACGGACCTGGCGGCGTTGGCCGGACCGGCGGCGACCCTCGATGTGGTGGGCAATCTGCCGTACTACATAACGTCCGATATTTTGCTGCATCTGTTTCGTGCCGCGACGGGCGGCTTGGTCCGGCGGGCGGTGCTGATGATGCAGCGGGAGGTGGCGGAGCGGATTGCGGCCGCGCCGGGGGTGCGGGAGTACGGGCTGCTCTCCGCGACGACGCAGATGTATGCGCACGTGGATCTGCTGTTTACTTTGCCTCCGGAGGCGTTTCAGCCTCCACCCGAGGTGCACTCGTCGGTGGTGCGGCTGGAGTTTCGGCCACGCTTTGAAGAGCTTGGGGTGGAGGCGGTGGGTTTTGACCGGTTTCTGAAGCAGGCATTCGCGCAGAAGCGGAAGACGCTGGAGAACAACCTGCGCTTTGCGGGGTACGCGCCGGAACGGGTGGCGGCGCGTTGGCCGGAGGGTCTGGCGCGGCAGGTGCGGGCGGAGGCAGTGGGGCTGGAACAGATGGCGGAGGTGTTTCGGGGGC
>CAXUNR010000018.1:0-57861 GCA_964252655.1 uncultured Acidobacteriaceae bacterium | reverse complement strand
CCCCAGCGCAGGGGAGGGAATCGCCGCATCGGACGCGCCATTCGCCGGAGCCATGGACATCATCATCGGCATGTCGCCACCCATATCCATGCTCTGCATCGCATCGCCGTCCTCCCCGCGCGGCGTCATGCGCCCGTGGCTGTCCTCGCCGCGCAGGCCCTGGCCTCCAGGGAAGCCCGCCATTCGCGTCATGGGCCCGGCCTGCGACGACATCTGGTTCATCATGTGGTGCGGCAAGTGGCAGTGCAGCATCCAGTCGCCGGGATTGTCCGCCACAAACTCGATCGTGCGGCTCTGCGCCACGCCCACCAGCACCGTATTGCCGGGCCACCAAGCCGTCTCCGGAATGCGGCCGCCCTCCGTCCCCGTCACGTAGAACGTGTGCCCGTGCAGGTGCATCGGATGGTGATCCATGCCCAGATTGACGAAGCGGATGCGCACACGCTCGCCCTGCCGCACGATCAGCGGCGTCGACGACGGGCCCGCCTTGCCGTTCAGCAGAAGCCAGTTGAACTCCATCATCTGCGTATTCGGCGTGGTCGCGTTCGGCAGCACGGCGTACTCCTGCAGGTGGACGACGAAATCCTTCTCGCAGTGCGGCCGGTACGGTGTCCGCGGATGCATGACAAACGCACCCAGCATGCCGGCCATCTCCTGCATCGCCATGTGCGAGTGGTAAAAATACGTGCCCTCCTGGTGAATCACAAAGTTATACGTAAAGCTCTCACCGGGCCGCACCGGGTCCTGGCTAATGCCCGGCATCCCGTCCGTCCCGATCGCATCCTCAAACCCGTGCCAGTGCATGGAGGTCGGTTCGGGCAACTCATTTTTGAAGATGACGCGGACCTTATCGCCCTGCGTCACCTGGATCGTCGGCCCAGGCGCGGAGCCGTTATAGCCCCACACATCGATCGTCTTATTCGGCGCGATCTGCCGCCGAAAGACATGCGCGGTCAGCCGAAAAACCTTGGTGTTCCCGTCCATCTCAAACGGCAGATCCCCGACATCGGTCGTCACCACCGGCGTGGTCACGACCGGGCCGCCGTGAGTGTCGACCTTCGAGAGCGATCCACTACTGATCCCCGCGTAACCTCCACGCGCGGCCACCTGCGAAACCGAACTGGCAGACGAGCCAGACGTTGCAGCGGCAGCGGCGTTGCGCGCCATCAAGGCCGCACCAAGGCCCAAAGTACTTTGCAGAAAAGAACGGCGATTCGCCATAAACAATCACTCCCGGAGGGCTAGCGTGCGCTGAGGAGAATCGCGGGGGCGGAAGTCGAGCCGAAGCGAGCGCAATCCCGTAGGCATTGAACACAGGGGGTTAAAATTGTCATTCTGGCAAAGCCAGAATCCCCGTATTTCGCCCTCTGCAGCTGCACACCGCAAACAGGAAAGACCCACAGCAAACCTCACCCCGCAACACAAAAGGGTCGCAGTAGGCAAAGCGCAAGCCTAGACCCGAACCAGAATGTGCAGCGAAACAGGTGAGCCCGCACCGATCCGCGGAGGCCCACGTACGGCAGCCGATGAGGCCTCCCCGCCAGGCACAATCAGCGCTACGCTCACCAGCACGGCCTCAACACGTGGCGCAGCATACGCGAAAGCGGCACCCCGCTCCGCCGTAAGCGCCGGCAGTGGCGCGCACACCGCATGCGCACAAGCCGCAGCCCGCGGCATCACAAGCATCGCCGCCAGGTCCGCCCGCTGCATCATGCCCGGCATTGCACTCTGCGAAGAACCATCAGCGGCACAGCACGAGCTCGCCCGAGCCAAATCGCACGCAACCTCACACGCCGAGCCAGCCGACCAGAACGACACAAGGAGCACCACCAACAGGCTCACCCACGTCGTCCGTCCCGCCGTCCCAACCCTTGTTCCGCGCAACTGCATCTCGAGAGTCTATCCTCAGCAAGCACGCGTCGCGTACCCACCAGCACAACGCATGTGCGTGTCGTTTCAAAACGAGACACGCGCGGCCAACTGCAGCAGACGCGGCGGACTCGAGCTCTGAATCTCCCCAAAGTTCGTTGCCGAGAGATTCCCGCTCACCGCCGCCGGCCCGAAGAACTGCCCATGGTTGAACACGTTGAACGCCTCCACGCGCAGCTCGAGCGTAGCCCAGTCGCGCACCGGCGTTGTCTTGCCCACAGTCACGTCGGTATTGTCCGCGCCCGGCCCGTAGAAGAACCGCCGCCGCGCATTGCCCAGCGTCCCCAGCGCGGGAAGAGGGAACTGGCTCGGATCAAACGCCGGACCACCGCCCGCCCGATGATTCAGCCGCAGGCTGCCGCCCAGATACTCCGGCTCGTCCACGCCGTTATTGTTGATGCCGTTCGGCTGCGTGCCCAGCAGGGAAGTGTCGTTGTTGTTTACGAGCGTCACCGGAAATCCCGTGCTAAACCGCGTAATCCCGGAGATCTGCCAACCCTCTGTCACCGCCGAAGGCCGCCCAAACAGCCGCCCAACCGGCAGCGTGTATCGATAGCTCGCCACAAAATTATGCGTCAGGTCGAAGGCGGAGAGGGCACGGCTCGCACCCGCGTTGCCCGGATACACCGCCTCGGCCAGCGACGAAGACTGGTCGATCGACTTGCTCCACGTATACGCCATCTGCAAAAACAGCAATCGCGTCGAGTGGCGCAGGCTCAGCTCGAGCGCATGGTCGTGCGAGTTCGCGATCGTCCTCTGCAGATTCACGCTGCCGAACGCCGCGCTATACGCCGTCCGTGTCCCCTGCACAGTCTTCCCGGCGGCCGTCACATACGTGCTGCTCTCGCCAAACGGCCCGCAAGTCGCCGAGCCCGGGGCCACGCTCGCCGTGGTGCTCAGCGCCAGGCACGCCGCCGGGTCGCCCGGGTTGACCTCCTGGATCGCCAGCAGATGATGCGCCTCCGTGCCCACATAGCTCGCCGTAAACACTGTCTTCGCGCCAAACTGGCGGTCGAGCGTCAAGCTGAAGTTCTCGGTGTACGGCGTCACGTTGGTCCGGTCGAAGGCCGGAATCCCGGTCAGCGGCTCAAAGTTGGCCCAGTTGACCGAGGTGTTCGGGTGCGCGGGCGATGCGCCAAACGTAACCGGCTGCAGCGGAAAGCGCTGCCCCACACTTACCCCCGTCGCCGCCGTAACGAACGGCTGGTCGAACAGCGTCGGCGCGGCGCTCGTATCGGTAAACCCATACGGCGGATTGCCGCTGATAATCCCCGCCGAAAGCCCTTCAAACGCCGTGTAGTAAACGCCAAAGCCTCCCCGCAGCACCGTCTTCCCCGTGTCGCCGAACACACGTCCAAGCACCCCCGCAGAGTCGAACGCCGGCGCCCAGGACGCCGCAATGCGCGGTGCAAAATTGCCATAACGCGTCGGCGCCAGCGTCTTCGGCACACCCGGATCGCCGGGAAAGAGAATGCCCTTGGGAGCATTCGGAAACACAACGGACTGCTCCGTCGGGTCAAGCGTCAGCAGCTGGTTAAACTTCTCCGACCACGGCGGCAGCACATCCCAGCGCAGGCCGTAGTTCAGCGTCAGTTGCGGCGTCGCGCGCCAGCTATCCTGCCCATACACCCCGGCATAGTGATTGCGGTTGTAGAAGTTTTGCCCCTCGCCCTGCGTGTAGCTGGAGTCGATGCCAATTAAAAAATCCGCAAAGTCCGAGCCCGTCTCGCTGCCCGTAAAGGAAAAGCTGCCATTGTCGTAGACCGTCGGGTGCGTGTTGATCTGGTCGGCATGGAAGGTTGCGCCAAACGAAAGCGTATGCGTACGCACCGTGCGGCTATAGTCGTCGGCGACCTCAAACGTGTTCTCCGCCTGGAACAGGCTCGTCACGTCCGTGCCCAACGTAAAACCGTTGAAAATCACGTTCTCGACGCCTTCCACCTGCGGCAGCAAAGGCACGATCCCCGACGTCGTCTCGCCCGTCACGAAGCCCTGCGAGGCCAGCGACACACCCACCCCATCGCGAGGCTGCCCCACCGAAGCCGCGTTGCGCAGATAGCTGAAGTGCGCCTGGTTGGTCGCGTTCGCCCCTAGCGTACTCACCAGGTGGACCGCATAAAGCTGCGCGCGGCCGTTATTCTGCGCGTTGAAGCCCGGCACAGTCGCGCCACCCTGGCCCGTCGGGTACGGATTTAGCAGCGTGTAATCGTCCAGAAAAGAGTAGCCGGTCAGCGTTCCCACCGGCGTCGCACGATCAACTCGAATCGCCCCCTTATCGTCCCGCACCCGCTGCGCATAGCTGGACGTCGCAAACGTCGTACTGCCTTGATTCGGCTGCGGAATATACGCCAGCAGCGCTCGCGCCGGAGACGAAAACGCCGTCTGCGGAATCACGCCGCCAGGGAACACACACGTCGCAGCCGTGCAGCCCGCCGCATAATACGGCTCCCCCTGCTGCACCGCATACCCCAGCCTCCCGCTCAGCAGCTGCGCAAACGAGCCTCCGCTCACCGCACCCGTCAGCGAGGCCGCCTGGTCCAACAGGTCGCCCGCACGATCGGCCAACGAAGGCACCGCGATCAGGCCGGTATCAATGCCCTGCGTCTGCCGCGTCCCCTGGTAGTCGGCAAAGAAAAACAGCTTCGCCGCATGCGGAACCGGCCCGCCAATCGTCCCGCCAAACTGGTTCTGGTGGAACGGCGCACGCACTAGCGAAAAGTAGTTCCGCGCATCGAGCGCCGTGTTGCGGAAGTAGTCGTACTCGCTGCCGTGCAGCTCAGGGCCGCCGCTGCGGGTCTCCACCTGGATCTGCCCTCCGCTCTGGTTGCCCAGCTTTGCGTCGAAGCTGCTCGTCAGCACCTCGAGATCCGCAACAGAATCGAGCGTCGGCACCACCGCCACGCCCATATTCACATCCTCCTGCACATCCGCTCCGTTCACCCGAAACGCATTCGAGGTCTCGCGCTGCCCGCTCACCGAAAGCGCACCAATATCCAGATCCCCCGACGGCGGTGTACTCGCCACGCCGCTCATCACCACCGCATTAGCCTGCGCGGAGCTGACCGGCACCACGCCCGGGCTCAGCGCAAGCAGATCCGTAAAGCTGCGCCCATTCAGCGGAATCGCCGCCAGCTGCTGCTCGCCCAGCACACCGCCCAACTGCGTCTCGGTTGGCTCGATCGTACTGCCGCCGCCCCCTTCCACCTCGACGCTCTCCACCTGCCCAGCCAGCCGCAGCGCAATCACCAGAGACTCAGGCAAGCCCTCTGCCGCAAGTGGAATCGTGGCTGGTTCAAAGCCGGGCGCCTCCACCGTCAAACGACACGGACAGCCGCCGGGCAGCGTCAGACGAAACAAACCAGCCTCATCCGCCGCAAAGGTCTCCCAATGTCCACCCGGAACATCCAGCCGCAAACGCGCATGGGCCACGGCAGCACCGGACGGATCCACGACTTTACCCGGCTCAGTGCGGGGTGCGGTCTGCTGCGCGGAAGCCCCGGACAAGGCGGCTCCCAGGAAGGCGAACAACAAACGTGAACTGCGGGCACGCATAGCACTCCGTGACAAGCCCGGTCCCCGGCTCTATCATGACGAAAGAGCCCGCAACCGGTCAGGTTGTGTCTTCGCGGAAGCCCCTCTTCTCGGCCAAGAGTGGGTGGGGTTTCCGCCTCTCTGAATATACGACAAGATTGGTCCGAGTTGTGCACAACCCACGATCCCAAACACCGCCGGGTGCCCCATCTCAGACAGGTCTTATCGTCTGAGGTGGAGATGTACACCCCTCCTCAACCCACGATCCCAAAAACATCCCGGGGCGAAGTACCCCTCCAGCCTTCCAACAATCACCCACTCTCACCGCTCTTCCAAATAAAAAGGAATATTCAGCACCGAGATACGATCGTTGCCTTGCATCAGTAACTCCGTTTTAAGCAGCGTCGCCCGTTGCGTATGCAAAAAGTAGTAATACCAGCGTTTCTCCACTAACTCAGGAATAATCGCGATCACTCGACGGCTCGGATGCTCGTCGGCCACCTTCGCAACATATTCGGTAATGGGCTTAATCACAAAGCGAAAAGGAGAAGTAAGCTCAATCAGCTCAGGAATCGCCGCTCCCGCCGCGCGAATCGGAGCCACCACATCGTCCTGCCACCGCTCGCAGAAGTCGTCCTTCGTGTCTTCTTCCTTTACATGCACCACCTTGATCTCGTCTGACAAGCTCCGTGCACAGCTCAGCGCCTGCCGGCTCACCCGGCTCCATTGCAGAATCGTGATCACCACGATCGGCTTCTCATCCTGCGTCACCTCAAGCGGCACATCACTTTCAATCTCACAGTTGACCCGCTCGTAGTGCCGATGCACCCGGTACATGAGAAAGAGCAGAGACGGAATGGCGATCAGCGTAATCCACGCCCCTTCGCGAAACTTCGCCACCACCACAATCAGCACAGTCGCCCCGGTCGCGCAGGCTCCCACCCCGTTGATCCACATAAACTTGCGAGCGTGCGCCCCGCCCTCCCGCCGCCAGTGCGCCACCATGCCCGCTTGCGACATCGTAAAAGCCAGAAAAGCCCCCACCGCAAACAACGGAATCAGCCGGTCGGCAATCCCGCGAAACCCAATGAGCAAAGCCGCCGTAATCACCGCCAGCACCACGATACCTTCGCTATACACCAGGCGTCGCCCGCGATTTGAAAACGAGTTCGGCAGATAGCCGTCTTCCGCAATGAACCGGCACACCCTTGGAAAATCGGCAAACGCCGTGTTTGCCGAAAAAATCAGAATCAGCAAAATACTCGAAATAGCAACGTAATAGAACCAGCCCCGGCCCGCCACCGCGCTCAGCAGCATCGACAGAATGCTCTGATACTTGCTCCCGTTTGGATCGGTCGCCACAATGCCATACGCCTTCACCAGGTACCCAAGACACGCCAGCATCGTACCCAGCGCCGCAATCACAATCGCCAGCGTCCTCCGCGCCAGCTTGACGCGGTCTTCGCGAAAGGCCTGCACCCCGTTGCTGATCGCCTCCACCCCCGTCAGCGCCGTACATCCGCTCGCAAAAGCCTTGATCAGCAGCCACGCACTCACCGCCTCCACCGCGCGCGGAGCCAGCGGTGGAGCCACCACCGCAAGCGGATGGCCTCCACTCTGCGCCGCCTTGAACAGGCCGATGCAGATCGCGGTAAGCATCGACGCCAGGAACAGGTACGTCGGTACCATAAACAGCGCACCGGTCTCCCGTACGCCGCGCAGGTTCACCACCGTCAGCAGAACCAGCGCGCCCAGGCACAAGCTCAGCGTCCACGGATGCAGCACCGGGAATGCAGAGGTCAAGGCCGCCACGCCAGCGGAAATGCCGACCGCTGCATCCAGCGTGTAATCGATCAACAGGGCCGAGCCCGCCAGAAGCCCTGGAAACATGCCCAGGTTTTGGTGAGCGACCGTGTACGATCCGCCGCCCTTCGGGTACGCCTCGATCGTCTGCCGATACGAGAAATACACCACCGCCAGCAGGGCAATGATGATGAAGCTCAACGGCACAATGTACGCCAGCCCCGCCACGCCCAGCGGAATCAGCAGGGTAAGCGCAGCCTCCGGACCGTAGGCCGCGGAACCAAGCGCATCCAGCCCAAACACCGGCACACCCTTCGCAACGCCGATCTGCTCGCTCTCACCCTCTGACGAAGCAAGAGGACGGCCAAAGACAAAATCAAGAATGGACAAACGTTTCGCTCCCGGTCGATGTTGGAACTTAGCTCAAAATAGCTTAGCTAGCCTAGATGCGCCGTTCCCCCTCAGCGTCCAGCCCGGTTCGCCTCTTCGATCGCGCCGCCTTCAAGTCAGGATCGGTAAGCTCGCGTGTCAAGCCCCCAGCTCATCGAGCCTTCTCGTAAGTAATGCAAAACAGGCTGCTTAGGCCTCTCAGAAAGATGGCATAACCTCCCGCAGCCGCGCTTTATAATGAAGTTAGAAGCAAAAGAAAATTGTTGACGAGGCCGCGAGGCGCGCAGCATCTCGACAAACCTGCTGCGTCGTCTCAACAGCAAAGCTCTCGCCGTGCAGCCTCATAAACCCTGAAGCGAATAGTATTCCCGGCGGGAATCTGCGTTTGCTTTTGTTCATCCCTGCGACACACCTTCAGCAAATCAGCTCTAAGTCTTTTCCCTGGAGGACTTTAGCTGCAAGCCTTTTAGAATGACGACTTTGCTTCACCCCGGCAAGCTATCTTGGAGCAAACAAGGAGCTTACGCCACCCTCCCCCGGGGGGGAGGGGGTACCCAAGACATCAGCGAATCGAAGCCTCGGCATGCAGCGGTAAATCCCGCGAAGAGCCGCCCACAGAGACCGCATACGTGCCGGCAAGCCATTCCCAGCCGTCCTTGCTCTCGTTGTAGCTCGCCCACGCCAAGCGCTCGAGCGGCACCGTCACCGTCTTGCTCTCGCCCGGCTCAAGCGCCACGCGCTGCCAGCCGGCCAGTCGCCGAAAGTGCTCGCCGCTCGCCGTCGGCAGCTGCACGTAGATCTCCGCAACCTCCGTGCCCGCACACTTGCCGCTGTTGGTCACCGTGAAGGTCGCCGAGCCAAGCGCGCTGTCGACCGCAAGTGCACCATAGCTGTAACGCGTGTACGAAAGCCCGAACCCGAAAGGGAATAGCGGCTGCTTGCCCTCCGAGTCGAACCACTTGTACCCGAAACGCACACCCTCGCTGTAATCGGCAGGGAAGCTGGCCTTCTTGTTCTCGGACACCCAGTGCTCCGGCAGCCCGCCGTTTTCGGCCTGGTAGTCCATGCCGAAGATGCGCGCATGCGGCAAGTCCGCGTCCGACTTCGCAAACGTAATCGGCAGCTTGGCCGAAAAGTTCACCGTACCGAACAGCAGATTCGCAATCGCCTGGCCGCCCCCGATGCCCGGATACCAGGCCTCCATCACGCCGGCCACCTGCCCCAGCCACGGCATCGCCACCGGGTTGCCAGTCACCAAAACCACCACCGTGCGCGGATTGGCCGCCGCCACGGCCGCAATCAGCGCATCCTGCTGCCCGGGCAGGGCTAACGTCGGAGCGTCCCCGCCCTCGCTCATATACTGGTCGGCGAAGACGATCGCCACATCCGAGCTCTTGGCCAGCGCCGCCGCCTGCGCCGGATCCGTGCCCGCGTCAAACTGCACTCGCGCTCCCGGAGCATGCTCACGAATATATTTGAGCGGCGCGGAAGGGAAGTAGACCGCCGATCCCCACTTGGTCGGCTGCCCCGGGCTGATCGCGTTGCCGCCCGGTGCATCCACCTGCGCCGAGCCGCCGCCGGACATCACACCCACATCCGCATGCGCGCCGATCACCGCGATCGTATGCACCAAACCTGCATTCAGCGGCAGCACCGCTCCACCGTTCTTCAGCAGCACAATGCTCTCCTCGGCAATATGCTGCGCATCGTCCCGACCTTTGAACGGATCCACCACCGTCCGCGGCATCGAGGGCTGATCGATCACGCCCGCGGCAAACATCGAGCGCAGCAGCCGGTGCACCATGTCGTCCAGCCGCGCCATCGGCACCGTTCCTGCCTGGACCGCCTGCTCGAGCGGCTTGCCGAAGTACTCTTCGCCTGGCATCTGGAGATCCAGGCCCGCCTTCGCTGCCTTCACCGTCGAGTGCGTCGCATTCCAGTCCGAGACCACAAAACCCGGGTACTTCCACTGGCCTTTGAGCACATGGTTCAACAGCCAGTCGTTCTCACACGTCCAGTCGCCGTCCACCTTGTTGTAACTGCACATCACCGACGCCGGATGGCCGATGCGGATGCCCAGCTCAAACGCCAGCAGGTCGCTCTCGTGCGCCGCCTTATGCGAAAGGTGCACGTCGACCACCGTGCGGCCGGTCTCCTGATCGTTCAACGCATAATGCTTGATGTCGCCCAGGATGGTGTTGTCCTGCACGCCGCGGATGACATTGCCAACCGTGTAGCCGGCCAGCACCGGATCTTCGCCGGGATACTCAAACAGCCGTCCGTTGCGCGGGTCGCGGGCCAGGTTCACGCCCCCGCCGATGGACTGGTTGTAGCCCTGCGCCCGCAGCTCGCGGCCGATCACGTCTCCATACAGGTGCGCCGCCTCCGGATCCCAGGAGGACGCCGCACCCAGCACCGAAGGCAGCAGCGTCGCATACCGGCTCTCGGGAGCAGCCATCCGGATCCCGACCGCCGAGTCCGCCTCCTGCAGCGAAGCAATGCCCAGACGCGGAATCCCCGGGATCTGGCCCGCCCCGCCGTTGTTGTCCGCCGGGATCGGAGCTCCGGCACGCAGCGGGCCCCAGCCAATCCCGTGTACCAGCTGAATCTTCTCTGCCAGCGTCAGCTGCCGGACCACCAGGTCCGCACGCTGGTCCGGGCTCAACGCCGTATTCATCCACGGCCGAGAAGCGCCAGGCGCCGTAGAGTCCTGGGCGACAGACCGAAGCCCGAACAGAAAAGTAAAGGCGAGAAGAATCTGGTGTACTTTGATCACGGTCTGCTTTCCTGGGCGAGGTCGCTTCGTCGTACTTGCGTAGCACCGATGAGTCTACTGGGGTCGGCGTGGCCGCTCAAGTGCGTCCTAAAACGAATCTCCAGCGTCACACCTGGGTAACCGGGTTTGACTGTACATAATACTTGTTATCGGACATAAGAACGTACGCAGTTAATCGCCTCTCCTCTTACTTCCAAGTTCCTTATCCACCATGGTGTCCTTCCACCTCATCCCTTCACCGACCGCGCTTCCGTCCCGCGCCGCCCCACGGCTCGTACAGCTCGTGCGGCTGCGCTCGAAGCGTGTCCTGGCCCTTGTTCTAGCGCTGCCGGTCGCCGGACCAGCCCTGAGCAGTCTGACGGCGCAGGCACCCTCATCCGCCGGGGCGGACGCGCAGACGCACACAGTGCACGGTCAAGTCGTCAATGCGCTCGACGGATCGCCTCTGCCGCGCGTCCTGGTCACCCTGAATATGCGCACCGTGCTCACGGACTCCCAAGGCCGCTTCGAGTTTGCCGGGTTCACCGGCGCGACCGGCTTTGCTTCGGTACGCAAGCCGGGCTTCACTGGCGACCGTAACCCTCGGAACCTCACTGATCTGGATGCGTCTCTGCTCTTCAAGCTTTCCCCGGAAGCGCTCGTGCTCGGAACTTTGACCGGTCAGGACGGAGCGCCGTTGTCGCATATCTTGGTCAGATTACTTCGTCTGGAGTACGATGGCGTCGTCCTGCGCTGGCTTCCGGCGGGCTATGGAACGACCGATGCCCGAGGCGAATACCGCATCAGCGCGGCCGCCGGCCGATTCCGGCTTGTCTCCAGCTTCAACCCGCGATCCTTTGAAACAGGAGAGACCGTGCTTCCCAGCTCGTTCCCCGGAGCGTCGCAAAGCGGTCCCTCCGCACTGATCGAGCTTGGCAGCGGGGAGGAAAAGCGGGTCGACCTTCGCGTACGCGTTGGGCCGGTTTACCCGGTAGCGGTGCACATAGACCCCGCCGATGCACAGCACAGAAACACGCAGATTGCCGTCACGACCTTAGCCGGCGACGAATTTTTGATCGGCATCTCTGGCGATCAGCACCTGGAACTCCCTTTGGGCTCCTATCTGCTCAGCATGCACGAAGAGAACCGGGAGGACTCGTTGAGCGGCGTATCGAGAGTCAACATCTTAAGCCACGACACTCCCGCTGTCACGATGCATCTTGCCCCGGATACACCTTTTACCGTGGAGCTGCTTGCCGGCACGCTAACTCCTTCACAGGCATCCTCTAACCTGAATCCCAACAGTGGTTTAGCGCAACTTCCAAATGCACAGCAGTTCAATCTTTCGTTGCACAACGAGCTGGCAAACATCTCCAGCAGTGAGCAGGATATCCATCTTCGCCAGGCAGCCGATCGAACCGGCAGCAGCTTCCGGGTGCCTCCAGGACGATATCGTCTGACCGCCTCCGGTGGAGGTCCATGGCACATTCAGTCGGCTACCCTCGGCGCAACCGACCTGCTGCTGGACGACCTGGTCGTCGGTCCCGGCAGTGCGGGTGGAACGATCCGCCTGCTCGTCAGCAACCAGACCGGCACCGTGCATGCCCGGCTTCCGCTTACGGCGGGAACCCCCGCGTCGCTGTACCTCATTCCGCGCGGACCCAGCCTGATTCCGGTCTATCCCATCTCACCCGGCAGCGACAGCACCGGCGCCGGCATGGCCACCGCGGTGGTCCCTGCCGGAGCCTATACTGCGCTCCTGATGAACACACGGCTTCAGGAGGACCCTCGCGATCCTGCCTTTCTCGCCTCGTTTGCCTCGGGCCCGGTCGACGTGGAGGTGCAACCCGACGCAAGCACCTCCTTCAGCCTTGACCTTGCGAAGCGAAAGGGGCCGCAACAGTGAGGTGCGCGGGCAGACTGTTCCGGCGGCTGTTGACCTCTGCTGCAGTGTTTTTTTTCTTTCCATTCAGCGTTTCGCTGAATGCCTTGGCACCGGTGTATGAGATTCAGGGCGTCGCCGTCAGCAGCCGCGATGGAGCGCCAGTTCCCTTCTGCCGGCTTTCGGTGGAGCTCGCTCCGAGCAACACGCCCGTTCAACCCAGTGCGGGTTCCGGACCGGCCCCGGGCCTGCGATTTGGCGGCAACAGCCGCACGTCCCAGCGTTCCGGCGCGCCCGCAGGCCGGACCATTCCGGTTTCACCACACGCCAGCAGCAATGAGACGGTGGCGGATGCGTCCGGGCACTTTAGCCTTACGCTTCCAAGTGCGGGCAGCTGGCGTCTCCTGGGCGTCGCGCGCGGCTTTCACAGTCAAATCTTTGAGGAACACCAGGGCTTCTACACGGCCATCGTGCTCACGCCGGATGCTCCCGTCTTCCACACCACATTCCGCGTGACGCCCGACGCGTTGATCGCAGGCGTCATCCTCGATGAAGCGGGTGAGCCCGTGCGCGCCGCGCAGGTCTTCGCCGAACGCGTGGCCCCGGAGCTTCCCGGAGAGTCGAGCGCGGCCGCGGAAGGCTCGATGCGGCAGCTCGAAGCGGCAACGACGGATGATCGCGGCCATTATGAGCTGGCCGGGCTCGCGCCTGGCAACTACCTGGTTCACGTGCAGGCGCAGCCTTGGTACGCCTCCGCACCCGGTGTGCAACGGGCCTCCGACGCAGCCGCCGCCGCTATTTCGACCACCGATCCCTCGCTCGACGTTGTCTACGCGACCACCTGGTTTCCTGCTGCGGACAGTGAGGCCGGGGCGCAGATGCTTCTCCTGATCGGAGGAGAAGAGCGCCAGGCAGACTTCCACCTCAGTCCCATCGCTGCCGTTCATCTGCAGATCCCGCAACAGAACCCTCTTTCCACCAATACCGGACGAGGTCGGCAACAGCGCCAGGCGACGATCAACCGTGTCTCCACGGACGGCGCGGGTCTGTTCAACAACGTCACCTTCAGCGCCGGCGGCGGCGCAGGCTGGGAGTTCGGAGGACTCACGCCCGGGACCTACGAGGTTCATCTTCCCGGACCCGAAGGCCAGCCGGACGGCGAGACGCGCCAGGTCGAGATCCGCGCCGGAGCCTCTGGGCTGATCACGCTCGAGGGCTCAACACCCTTCCTCCGGGTCTCGATCGAGGTCGACGGTGTACCCGACAGCGATCTGTCTTCGGTCGCGTTCATCGACACCGAAACCGGCCGACGCTTCTTCGCGGCAGTCCCCCCAGGTCGCCGCGGACGCCGACCAGTCGACCAGGACGACGACAGCCCGGACACCGAGGCCGGCTCCGGCCGTTTCGCCCTGCTGCCGCCGCACACCTACGACGTCGTGGTAAACGCCCGCTCTGATGCCTATCTTTCTGCACTCGATGCGACCGGCGCCAAGGCAAATGGCACCAGAGTCACGATCGCTTCCGGCTCCCCGGTAATTCATCTGCACGTTGCCCGAAGCCGCGGCACTGTCTCCGGATTTGCTCTGCTGCCGGACCGTCCAGCCGAGGGGTCGTTGGTCCTGCTTGTGCCCATCACCCTGGGAGCACCCGGCAATACCCTTCCCGTCCTCCGCGACCAGGCCAACTCTGACGGGAGCTTCCGCCTGACCGCCATCACTCCGGGAAAGTACATTCTGCTCGCCATCGATCACGGCTGGGAGGTCAACTGGAAGGATCCGCAAAGCCTGGAGCGTTACCTGCTCAAAGGGACGGCCATCGATCTTCATCCTGGAAGCAAGCTCAACGAAACGATCCCGGCCCAGGTTCCCTAGCTCGCAGGTGGTCTGGAGGATCGTGAAGGCTAGCCATCACGAGGATTGCGGCTTGGCCAGAATCGTACCGCGAACGCTGGATTGAGCTTCAGGTTTCCGTCCCCGAACGGCTGGTTTGCGGAGAACCCAAAGCAGGCGAGCCAGCAGAAGCGCGGTCAGAATCAGGGTGTCGGGCAGAGGGGCACGAACGCCGGCTTTGACCAGCCACCAGTAGTGGATACAGGCTGCAGCGGCGGCTACGTAGACCAGGCGATGCAGCCGTTGCCAGTTTCGTCCGCCGATTGTACGGAGAGCAATTTGTGGAGAGGTAAGCGCGAGCGCCAACAGGAGAACCCAGGAGAGCAGGCCGACCTGGATGAAGCGCCGCTTTTCAAGGTCTTGGAGAATGGTGGGCCAGATGATGAGACCCTGATGCCAAACCTCGGCGGGGTGTCCGTGGGTTAAGCCGTCCCAGGCGGAAGCGAGATCGTAGCCGGAGAACAGAAACACGTAGGTGGCAAGGTGCAGCGAGGCGTAGAAGAACGCGTAGAGACCCAGCAGGCGGCGGAAGCGGATCAGGTTTGAGAGACGGGGATGGAGGCGGCGCAAGGGAGTGACGGCAAGCGAGATAAGTAGAATCCACAGCGCCCAGTTTCCGGTGAAGTGGGTGATGTAGTTCACCGGGTCGGCGAGCAGAGTAAGCGCGCCGGAGCGGTAGCGCGCCAGCAGCAGAAGCAGAGGGGCGAGGCAAAGCAGATGAACAATAGCTTTGACGTACGGGATGAGGCGGGTGGGCATGGGTCTTGTCAGGAGTCGGAGAGTTTATAAAAGGTGCTCAAGCCTGTTTCCCCCACCTCAGACGATAAGGCTGTCTGAGATGGGGCACGCGGGTTTCTAGAGACTTAGTAGTAGCGGTTGAGGTCCATGCCGGCGTACAGGCTCGCCACCTGGTCCCCGTAGCCGTTGAACATCTGGGTGGGGACAGTGTGCGGGAAACCCCCGTCGATGCGGCGCTCGCGGGCCTGCGACCAGCGATGGCTGATGTTCGGATTCACGTTCGAGTAGAAGCCATACTCCTCGCTGTTGAGCTCATTCCACATGGTTTTCGGCTGCTTATCCGTAAAGATGATCTTGACGATGGACTTGGCCGACTTGTAGCCCCACTTCCATGGCACCACGATGCGGACCGGAGCGCCGTTTTGGTTCGGCAGCACCTGGCCGTAGCAGCCGAAGGTGAGCATCGTCAGCGGGTGCATCGCCTCGTCCATGCGAAGGCCTTCAAGGTAGGGCCAGGGAAAGCCGTCGGGAAGCTCCGGCATCTGCTTGCGGTCGACGAGCGAGACGAACTGGAGGTACTTGGCGCTGGGCAGGGGCTCGCAGAAGTTGACGAACTCGGAGAGCGAGTAGCCGTCCCAAGGAATGACCATCGACCAGGCCTCCACGCAGCGATGCCGGTAGACGCGGGACTCGAGCGGCCGATAGTGCATCAGGTCGTCGATATTGACGGTGAGCGGCTTCTTAACCAGTCCGGAGACCTGCACCGACCATGGCCGGGTATGAAGAGTGTGCGCGTTCTTGGCGGGAAGGTCCTTGTCGACGCCATACTCGTAGAAATTGTTATAGGTCGTGGCTTTGCCGAACGGTGTTTGAGGATCGGTGGCTTGAAACTTGCCGGGGATGGTCGTCAGGGATTCCTCGCCGAAGGCGTGCGGCACCAGCAAGCCAGAGGCGGCAAGTGCGCCGGCGCCTGAGAGAAAGGAACGGCGGGAGGGCCGGCCCGTCTCAAAGATAGATTGCGGAGTGATCTCCGAGGAGGCGATCCGGTCGCCGTACAGCTCGGGGTTGCGTTTTGACATGCTCTTACCTTTCGAGCCGCGAGCGGTTCTGCCGCCGGGGCTCCTCATCAGACTACGCGCTTTGATCATGGGTGGATGCGCCCGCATCGGCCTCCTTTCGATGCGTACCGGATGAGGAAGGCGAAGCGGTGCGAGGTCCGGACGCGGACGGAGGCGCAAGCAACGAAATCTGTGCAACTTTTGGGTCAAGTGCCCGGATTTGTCCTACCACCTTGGTCTAACACGGACCAAATTTGCTGTTTTCAGGCTCTAAAATCGCCAGAAGAGGCGTGGTCTCCGGCACGCAATCTCCTGCGGGGCGGGACAAGGAAGAGGGTCCGATCGTCTATGCACGAAGCTCCTGAACCGGTACACGCCGCGCAGGACCCGGTACACGCCACGCGGGACCCGGACGGGCACGCACGGCCGAAGACGACGGACACGGTAATCATCACGTTTTCCGAGATCATCTCCGCCTTGTCGTTTGCGATCGACCTGACGGAAGACGCCGTTCCGGGTCATGCCTTGCGGAGCTGTCTGCTGGGCATGCGCATCGCGCGGGCTTTGGGGATGCCGGCACGGGAGCTCGAGGCGCTCTACTACGCGCTGCTCTTAAAAGATGTGGGTTGCAGCAACCACGGACTGCGCCTCGAACACAGGATGCGCGGCGACCAACGCCGGGAGAACGGTGCGGCCACCGATCCCCGCAGGTCACGGTCACGCGGAGCGCGCGAGGTCCTGAAGCTGTTTCAGGAGGAAACGCGAGGCGAGGCTCCGCTGCGGAGGAAGTTCCGGCGTCTTCTGCACATGCGCCCACTCGAGCGGCGGAGCGATCAGGAGATGATTCTGCTCCGCTGTGAGCGAGGGGCGAACATCACCCGCAAGCTGGGACTCTCCGCCGCGACCTGCGAAGCGGTCTTTGCGCTCGATGAACGCTGGGACGGCGCGGGAGCCCCTCTTCAACTGCGCGCGCAAGCCATACCGCTGCTGGCCCGGATTGTTACGCTCGCTGAGCACCTCGATGCGTTCGCCTGTGAGGGCGTGCCCACACGGGCGATCGATCGAATGGGGGAGCAGAGCGGACGCTGGTTCGATCCGGAGCTGGTCGAAGTCGCCTTCGCACTCAACCGCGCCGGGCAGCTTTGGACTGATTGCCTGCCGACGGACGACCTGGATCTCTGCCGACGGCTGGTCATCGGGCTCGATCCGAAGGCGTCGGATGGAGTCGGTGCCGACGAAATCGACCGGATCTGCGAGGCGTTCGCCGACGTGGTGGATGCGAAAAGTCCCTTTACCTACCGGCATTCGGTAGGCGTGGCGCAGGTAGCGGTGTCGATGGGGACGACCTTGGCTTTGCCTCCGGACCGGCTGCGGATGGTGCAGCGGGCAGCGCTACTTCACGATCTCGGCAAACTAGCCGTACCGAATGCGATTCTCGACAAGAGCGACCGTCTGAGCCCAGAAGAGTGGCATGCGGTGGTGGAACATCCGCGCTTGACGCAACAGATTCTGGCGCGGATCGAACCGTTTGCGGAGCTAGCGGCGATCGCCGGAGCGCACCATGAGAAGCTGGATGGCTCGGGGTACCCGAATGGCCTGCGCGAACATCAGCTGGGGATCGAGTCGCGCGTGATCGCCGTTGCCGACACCTACCGGGCGATGACAGAGGGCCGCCCGTACCGGCCTGGCGTGTCGCACGCAGTGGCGGTCGGCAAGCTGCGCGAGCTGACCCCGCATCAGCTGGATGCCCGCTGCGTGGAAGCGCTGAACCTCTGTTGCGACCCGGCCCGGGGAGTGCCGGCTCCCGCGCTGGAGGACCTGGCAAGACTGCGAAAGAGGCCGGGCTCAGTGCCCGCGGGAGGTGCCTGGCAGGCATTCACCGCTTAGCGCCAAGACCGAAGATCGACATGAGTTCCTGCGGCGGAACGGTCTCAAGTTGGGCGTATGTACAGGAGGCGGGCAGCTTGTCTTGACGCCAGCGACGGAAGTGAGCCAGGTGACGGAAGCGGTTGCCCTGCATATGTTCGTAGGCGACTTCAACGACCAGTTCCGGCCGAAGCGGCTGCCAAGAAAGATCTTTCTTGGCATTCCAGCGGCTCTTCGCGCCGGGCATGCGCTCGGGGTCAGCCGCGTCGGGAGAGGCCCAGCCGGCCCACGGATGATCGACGAGGGCGTTCTCGCGGTAGGGAGCCAGAAATTCGACGAGCTCGCGGCGTTTGGCGGCGGTGAAGCTGGCGCAGACGCCGACGTGCTGAAGGTCGCCGGCACCATCCTGCAAGCCGAGCAGGAGCGAGCCCACGGCAGAGCCTTCGCCATCCTTGTGCCAGCGGAAGCCGGCGACCACGCAGTCGCAGTCACGCTCATGCTTGATTTTGAGCATCGTGCGCTTGTCCGGCTGGTAGGGGCTGTTGACGGACTTGGCCATGACCCCATCGAGACCCGCGCCCTCGAATCGCTTGAACCAGTCGGCGGCAACCGTGCGGTCCTGGGTGGCGGGAGTGAGATGGATCCCGGCCGCCGGCGCGCCAAGCAGCTCTTCAAGCCCGCGGCGGCGCTCGGCAAATGGATGGGGACAGAAGTTTTGGTCATCAAGCGTAAGAAGATCGAAAAACACAACGGAGGCCGGAGTCTGCTCCGCGAGCAGCTTCACCCGTGAGGCCGCCGGGTGAATCCGCAGCTGCAAGGCATCGAAGTCGAGTCCGTGTGGGCCGGCGATGACGATCTCGCCGTCCAGCACGCAGCGCGTCGGCAGATGCGCCAGAAGCGACGCCTCGACCTCCGGGAAATAGCGGTTCAGGCTCTTGGTGTCGCGGCTCTGGAGCAAGAGCTCGGGGCCGTCGCGGAAGATGAGTGCGCGAAAGCCGTCCCACTTCGGCTCGAAGATCCATTGCGCATCTTCCGGAATGTTGTCGATACGCTTAGCCAGCATCGGCAGAATGGGTGGCATCACAGGCAGGTTCACGACCCCATCCTATACTGAGGAGGTACGTGGAGAGCGCCGGCGCACCTATGTCCTTGTTTCCGATTTTTCTGAAAATGACCGGACGTCCGTGCCTGGTGATCGGCGCCGGGAACCTGGCTGAGTCGAAGATCGAGTCGCTGCGCACGGCCGAAGCGGCGGTCACAGTAATTGCGCCCTACGCGTCGCCGGCCATTGAAGAGATGGCGGCTTCGGGTGAGGTGCTGTGGCACCAACGCGAGTACCAGGCGGGCGACGTAGCTTCGGATACGTTCCTGGTAGTGACCGCGACCGACGTGCCGGAGGTAAACCGCGCAGTCTACCTGGAAGCAACGTCGAAGTCGATCCTGTGTAACGCCGTCGACGATCCGCCGTACTGCGACTTCTACTTCCCTTCCATCGTGAAACGAGGCGATCTGCAGATTGCGATCTCGACCGCGGGAGCTTCCCCGGCACTGGCGCAGCGACTGCGCAAGGAGATCAACGCGGCGCTGCCGCTCGACGTCGGTGCCTGGCTGGGCGAGCTGGGCAATCTGCGCCGGGAGGTCCTGCAACTGGAGCCGCTGAACGAGGCGCGCAAGCAGCTGCTGCATACCCTGGCCACCCGCGAGGTGTGCGGCTTCGATGCTTGCCCGTCGCGGGCCTACGCGCGGGAGCATGCCCGGACGAATCCGCGCCAGACGCACCCGCGCACGTCGGAGGGCTGAAACAGCATGCCGGGCGACGCTCAAGCGGGCTACGTATATCTGTGTGGAGCGGGTCCGGGGAATCCTGACCTACTGACCTTGCGTGCGGCGCATCTGCTCGCTACCTCCGACGTGATCCTGCCGGATGATCTGGTCTCGGGGGCAATCCTGGACATGGCCAGTCCCACGGCCGAGATCATCCCGGTGGGTAAGCGCTGTGGACAGCCGCGCGTCACGCAGGCGGGCATTCATCAGCTAATGGTGCGGCATGCGGCGGAGGGGCGGTCAGTGCTGCGGCTCAAGTCGGGCGACCCGCTCATCTTTGGCCGGGCCAACGAGGAGATCGAGGCGCTGCGGTCGGCGGGCATTCCCTTCGAGATTGTGCCCGGGATCACAACAGCCTTCGCAGTGGCGGCGGAGCTGAAGACGCCGCTGACCGACCGCAACTCGGCCTCGAAGCTAGTGCTGGCGACCGCGCACCACGCTGCCGGAAAAACGGAGCCGGTGGCCTGGGACGGTGCGTTTCCGGCCAACTCAACCCTGGTGCTGTATATGCCGGGGCGGGAACTCGCAGAGTTGAGTGCGTCGCTCATCCGCTCGGGCGTAGCGGGTACAACGCCGGTGGCGGCGGTGTCCAAGGCGTCGACGCCTGAGGAGCACGTGACGATGACCACTGTCGCCGGGCTGGCCGGCGCGGGGGTAGGCCCGGCACCGCTCATTCTGCTGATCGGGCAAGCCATCCAGCTCGGTGTCTAGCTACGGGCCGCACATGCACTGCTTGAAGTCGGCCTCGCGGTCATGGGTCAGGGCGCAGGTGTACTGCGGCCAGACCAGGAAGAGCGGAGAGGTCTCGCCCGAAAGGAAGAACTTCTGATACGCCTGGCTCTCCGGCTGCGATCCCAACTTGTCGGCTTGCATCCGCTCGACTAGCGTACGTACCGATCGGGAGGAGAAGTTGGGCTGATGGTAGGTTTCGCGGAAGCTGTACTCGCGCGTCCAGGTTGCGGCCGGGGCGCCGCCGGGCAGGACGTAAACGGTGTAGTCGTCCAGAATGGCAGAGGCGCGGTTGACTTCGGCTACCGTGAAGGCGGGTAGATTGCCGTTGATGGCGGAGACGGCGGGAACCAACTTGATGGGCACCGCGGCGGGGTTGCCCGGGCGCTCGAGCAGGCGCACCTCGTCCTCATGCGTGTGGCCAAAGAGGCCGACGCGGATGACGTCAGCATGCCGCGCCAGGGTGTCCGCCAGCGCGTCGGACGCAAGGAACATGGTCGGCGGCCGGGTGCACATGGAGCGAAGGTGCCGGAGCGTGTTGAAGGCGTCGGGCCCGGGAGGGATGTGACCGAGGACCCAGACTTTTTCGCCACGTTCCCTAGCCGCAGTCAATTCATGGTCGAGCCACTGGATCTGCTCGGCGGCTTCGCTCGCGGTCTTGGTCGGTGCGCAGTCCGCGTAGAGTGCAGAGCTATAAATGTCGTCGATGGAGAGAACGCGGGTCTTTTCAAAGCCGGCGAGCGGAACGCTGTAGAAGCCGCCCTGCTCGTAGGTCTCCTCGACGGACTTGCGCTCGGCGGGAGATGCGCCGCGTAGTCCGTGGAGGACGCTGGCGACGGTGGCTGCGAGAAAACGGTCGTGCGGGGCAAGTCGATAGTCGCCGCAGCTGGAATCGTTATTGCCCAGGACGAAGTAGACCGGGATAGTGGGAAAAGCGGCGTCGACGCGCAGCATCACGTAGTTCACGGATTTCTCAATCAGCGCCGTTCCGCTAGCAGGGGCGGCTTTGCCGTGGGTCATGGCATGATAGCGGCAACCGAAGTCATGCACGAGGAGGTCGCCGGTTACGGTGACAAAGCGAGCGTCGGGAGCACGGACGCGCGCGGCTTTGAGGGCTGAGTCGAGCAGCGCATCGTCGGGGTCAACTCCGCGGGAGGCGCACTCGATTTGCATGGCGCCGAAGTCGGCCGCCTGGTTGGGGGAGTCGGGCTCGGCGAGGATCTTTTCCCAGGTCTCGATGGGGGCTTCGACGAGGCGAGCGACCTTGGCAGGATCGTGCAGCGGGTCGAAGTGGAGGTCGCTGAGCAGGACCGAGGAGACGTCCGGGACGGGTGCGGGCTGAGCAAGGAGAACAAGGGGGCTCAGCGCAAACAAAGCCACAAAAAGGATGCCGATGCCCACGCGGAGCGTACTCCTTTGCCAGGGAGATGCACCTAAGCGTACCTGAGAAGCGGTCGCGGGTAGTGCAACGAAAGTAGGAAAAACGATTCTGTAGAATGGCACAATCCCTGCTTCAAGAACGAGGTACGACGTGTCTCTGCTCAAACTTTCACTCGCCCTGTTCGTCATGGGCATCACCATGGCGGCGTCGGCGCAGACCTCTACGTGGAAGATCGATCCTGTACACTCGGGCGTCGATTTCAAGCTTCGCCACCTTGGTGTTTCGAATGTGCGCGGCACGTTTTCGAAGCCTACGGGTGTAATCCGGCTTGACGAAAAGGACCTCACCCACTCGTCGGTTGAGGCAATGATCCAAGCGGACACAGTGAACACGAGTGACGATGCGCGCGACAAACATCTGAAAGGCGCCGAGTTCTTCGACGTGGAGAAGTATCCCGCGATCACCTTCAAGTCGACGTCGCTTGCCAACAGCGGCGGGAAGCTTACCATGACGGGAGACCTGACGATGAACGGTGTCACCAAGCCGGTCACGCTGGCGCTCGACGGTCCCGCTCCGGCGCAGACCGATGGCAAAGGCGTGACACGCAGTGGCTTCTCGGCAACGGGAACAGTTCATCGCCCAGACTTCAATTTTGGCTCGAAGTACGGTCCGCCCATGATTGGTAACGATGTCCAATTCACGATCGACATTGAAATGGATAAGCAGTAAGCGATACGCTCCATTGCGGCGGTCGTCTGTCTTTGAACCCCAAGCCAATCGCTAACCCTTGGCTCTCATTTGTACATGGTTGGAGTCGGCTGCCGGGGGCGGCGGCGGCTCGGCTTCATCATACTTTTTCAGCAGTTGGTGGTGCAGACAGTAGAGGGCGAGTTCAAGCCGGTCGGAAACACCGAGTTTGTCATAGACCTTGCGCAGGTAGTTCTTAATGACCTGCTCGGTGGTTCCGATCTGGTAGGCGATCTCTTTATTGCGCATCCCGCGGGTGATGCAGCTGATAATGGCGAGCTCCTTTTTCGAGAGCTTGGGCTGGGTGCGCGGGTTAGTAAGGCTGGTGGCCTGGGAGCGATAGGCCTCAATGACCCAGCTGATGGATTGATTGTCGATCCAGGTTTCGCCGTCGGCGATCTTGCGGACGCACTTGATGAGAAGATCGGGCGAGATGGAGCGGGGGACGACTCCGCGGACGCCGCGGCGGTAGAGTTCCACCGTGTTGGCCTCGTCGCTCTCGCTTACCTGAACGATAATTTTGGCCTCGGGCGCGCGCCGAACAAGCTCCGGGATGGCGTCTACCGTCCCAGCGATCAGCGCACCTTCAAGGAAGACGACATCGGTGGGAAAACGATGGAGCGCGGCGTAGAGGTTGGGCAGGGTCTCAGCCTGGGCGACGACCCGGATATCGTCTTCAAGGGCAAACACCTTGCGCATACCAACGCGGTAGATCACCTGGGAGTCGGCAAGGATGATGCGAATGGCGGCGGCACCTTCAGTATCGTCTTCCTTGATTTCATGCGGCTCATTTGAGCTGATGTCAACCACATTCATCCTTCGGTCCTTAAGGTGTACTCATCGATGATGGCGGCAGCTTGAATCTCTTCTCCTTGCCTCTGATGACGGACGACACGGCCGATGCATTGGATTGAGACATCTTCCCCGGTACCCATGACGGAGGCCGGCATGCGGATGGTGAACTCGATGCGACTGTCCATGGCCGGCACCGATGGTCCGGTAAAAAGGATTCCGTTGGCCGAGATATTTTCTGTCAAAGCGTCGATCTTTCCATGTTCGGTGGTGACTTGAAGGGGGAGGCGCATGGGAAAGCGAACGGCGGTGCGAACCTGATCTGTTTCAACAGCGACTGCGTTCATTTCGTGTCCTTGTGTGCGGCGTACGAGTTGTTCAATGGAACGTATCGGCAGAAGTGTAACGCAGCATCAGCAAAAGTTACGACGAAAGTGCCCAGAGGTACCGTTACCTGTCTACCACTTTGGAGGAATGGCAAAGTTTCCCAGTGCAGACGAAAACAACGTGCGAAGACGAAAAGAAGGGACATCGCGCTCAGCCTTCAGGGAAGAAGACGGCGGAGCCTCCGACCCAGGCCTGCTCGCGATTGTGGTCCACGCCCATCATCAGCCCCCGTCCGAGGCGCAGCAGGTGGGTGACCGGGATCATCTCCGGCGCGTCCTCGGGCCAGACGTACATGACGCGGATCTCGGCCTGGGTCGGGCCTTCCGGAGTGGCGATCACGGGCTCAAAACGGACGCGCTCCTGAAGCAGATACGAGGAGCGCTCAGCCTTCGGAATCGCGACGAGGTCGCGGTCGGTGGGGGCGAACTGGATGCCGCGGCCGGCGAACGAGTAGAGCGGCTTGAGGATGAGCTGCTCACGGTCGCGAGGGAGGGTGTCACGGTCGCCGGCGAACCACTGGTCGAGGAAGACGGCGGCGGGGACGGCGGCATGCTTGAGGAACGGCAGTGAGAACTTGCTGATGCGGAAGTACCAGTTGGGCTGGCCGGCCCACTCAACGGCGAGGTCGTCGCGGAGGTCGAAGGCGGCATGGATGTTCTTGCGCTTCCACTCGTCGACGATGGCGCGGTTGTAGATGCGCTCGATGGGGACCCAGGTGCCGCGGCGGTTGTAGAAGAGGCGATTCCCTTCCCGCTTGATGCGGGTGACGTCGACGATGGGGATGCCGAGGCGGTCCTGGTGGACGTGGAAGTCGGGGAGGGTCTTCTGGGCTTCGGGCTCGATCTCCATGAGGACGACGTTTTCGGGGTCGTGTTCGCCGAGGATGGTGCGGCCGAGGAGATGCCAGTAGGCTTCGCTTGAGAGGCCGCCGGGACGCCAGGCGAGGGTGGAGTCAAGGCCGTAGACGCTGCGGTACTGCTCGCAGGCGACCTCTTGGTAGCCGAAGATGGAGGGGAAGGCCTGGAGCTCGACGAGTTTGGGCTGAAGCTGGTTGGCTTCGTCGCGCACGAGGCCGAAGTCGGCGGTCATGAAGTGCGGGCGGGGGGTGTCGTTGGGGACGCGGAAGGCAGTGGGGATGGCGGCGTCGGCGCGGGCGAGGTAGGCGGGATCGTCGATGAGCTGATGGGTGAGCTGGCGGCCGATCTCGGCAAGCTGCTCGATGAGGGCGCGGGGGAAGAAGCCGGGGGTTTCGGCGATGCGGAACTGGATCTGGGTGCGGGTGAAGCGGTTGAGCAAGGTGAGGAGCTCGGCGTAACGGGTGGGGGAGAACTGGCGCTGGTTGAAGATTTGGCGATAGGGCTCGAGCATGGGTTCAGGGTAACGCGGATGAGCGAATGGCAGCGTCAGAGGAAAGGCAAACGCAGACTCTCCTTAGGAAGGGCAATGAAAAGCAATTCTCGCCTTTAGCGTCTACGCGCCGACGAGGAAGTCGCCGTCGCGCATGATCTGCTCTTCGCCGGCGGCGGAGCCTAGCCATATGTTGAAGCCGAGGCCGACCACGTCGATGTGGGTCGAGGACTTCCACTTGGCGCCGGTGTGGGCTCCGTAAGGGTCGCCGAAGGCGATGTGGACGCCGGGGAACTTTTCATCCTGGAGGATGTTGCCGATGACGCGCTCAACGCCGATATTGGTCCCGATGGCGAACTCGCCGACCCGGTCGGAGTTCTCGTCCGTGTGGGTGTAGGCCCAAAAGTCCTGCTCAAGCTGCTTGTTGGGCGAAGTAGCGCGGACGATGCGATTGCCTTCAATCGAGATAGTGAGCGGGTGCGCGGTAATGAGGCCGTATTGCTTGCAGAGGAAGTCGCCGACGACGCCATCGACGACGAAGACGCCGTTGACCTCGCCGGGCGCGGTGAAGCACTCGCCTCCGGGCAGGTTGCCCCATTTTTCCTGGCTGATGATGCCGGAGGTCTTGAACCAGCGATAGTCGGGGTTCATCTGGGCGTGGATGTCGGTGCCGGCCGCGGTGGTGGCGCGGATGTAGCTCGCCTTGCGTACCTTGTCGAGCACAAGCTGGCTGAGCGCATCGACGGCGTTAAAGTCGGCGCGCATACCGCTGGTCATGATCTCTGGCGTAATGTTGACCATGTGGGCGTGGCGCATGCGGCGACGGTTGACGATGTCCGTCATCTGCATACGGCTGCGCAGTTCATTGGGCTGGACCTCGACCGCGAAAATGCTGACCTGGGCGGACTCCATGTCTTCAAGAACGGTCTGCGGCATGCCGTCGAGCGGCCGCGGGGCGAGCTCTTCAAGCACGAAGCCGTGCCAGGCGCAGCCGAGCGCTTCCAGCTCGACGGCGAGGGAGGCCGCGATCGAGAGGCAGGCGCGATCGGTGATCAGCGTCACGCGCTCCTCGGGTTGAACTTTCAGGCAGGTGCGGACCGCGTTTTGCGCTCCCTCAGCGAACTCCGGAGGAGCGGGCACCGTAAGCAGATCGGTCAACGGCTGGGCCGGGCTCTGAGCAGTCTGTCCGGTATGAACAGGGGCGACGGAGTTTTCGAGCGAGTTGACTGACATATCGCTAGAATACCGCCTCGCGAATGAATTCTGCTGTGATCTTTCACGGGCGATTCACTTTGGGACAGGATTCTTCATCGATCTCGTTTGGGCAATCTGCAGAAACCTGAGTCAAACCCGCAAGATGGCTCTCTGCCCGCTTTGTAACGCGAGTCAGACCCCTCTAAAAATCGCCTGCTAAGCTACGTGCATCCAACACGGAGCCAGGGAGACGAGACAAAGCCAATGAAACTGACAGCCGGGAAGCTTGCGGGGTTGAAAGCAGTATCGAACGAACGCGGAGTGATTGCCGCAGCCGCGATGGATCAGCGGGGATCGCTGCAGAAGTCGCTGGCCAAAGAAAAGGGCGGCATCATCAACCCGGACCATCTTGGGGAGTTCAAGACGCTGGTCACCGAGGTGCTGACACGCCACGCGTCGGCGATTTTGCTCGACCCGGAGTTTGGGCTCGAAGCTTCCAAGCATCGCGGGAAGGCCGGTCTGCTGCTCGCATACGAGAAGACCGGGTATGACGCAAGTATGAAGGGCCGTCTGCCCGATCTTCTCGATATGTGGAGCGTGCGCAGGTTAGTAGAAGCCGGCGCAGATTGCATTAAGGTTCTGCTCTACTACAGTCCTCTCGAGCAGTCCGGAATCAACGATCTGAAGCACGCCTGGATCGAGCGGATCGGGGATGAGTGCCTCGCCCACGACATTCCCTTCTTCCTGGAATTTGTCGGTTACGATGTGGACGGCGGGGACGAGAAGTCGCTCGAATATGCGAAGTTGAAGCCGACGATCGTTTCAGGTTCCATGGCGGAGTTTGGCAAAGCACGCTACAACGTGGATGTCCTTAAGGTTGAAGTACCGATCGAGATCAGCTATATGACCGGCAGTGCGACTTATAAGGGCGTGGCGGCCTACACCCGGGAACAGGCTCAGCAGCACTTCCGGGATGCGGAGTCCATGACCCACAAACCCTTCATCTATTTATCTGCTGGCGTCACCAACGCCGTCTTCATCGAGACCTTGGAGCTGGCCGCCGAAGCGGGCACAAAGTTCAACGGCGTACTCTGCGGCCGGGCGACCTGGAAAGACGGCATTGCGGTCTACGCCAAAAAAGGTCCGGACGCCTTCAAAGAGTGGCTGGAGACGACAGGGGTAGAAAACATCAAGAATGTAAACAAGGCAGTCGAAGCGGCAAGTCCCTGGTACCTGAAGTTTGGAGCAAGCTCGATGGAAGAGCTTGGGTAAGGGTCAACAGGGGGAGGAGACGCGGTTGGGCGTCGCTTCCCTCCCCTCAAACGAGTTGTGTCGCGGTAAGTCCGAATCGGCAGTGCTATCTCTTTCATACCGTTGACGGGTCTTCCTGCAACGGCGAGGTCTGGAGACGGAAACACTTGCGCTGGTGATGCTCCTTCTCTTACTCCCACTCAATGGTTCCCGGAGGCTTGCTCGTAATGTCGTAAACCACGCGGTTGATGCCGCGGACCTCGCTGACGATGCGGCTCGAGATGCGGCGCAGCAGGTCATAGGGGAGCGGCGCCCAGTCGCCGGTCATGCCATCTTCGCTCTCAACGGCGCGCAGCACGCAGGTACTCGCATAGGTGCGTTGGTCGCCCATCACGCCGACACTCTTTACCGGAAGCAGGACGGCAAAACTTTGCCAGAGTTTGCGTTCGAGGTCGGCAGCTTTTATCTCGGCGGTGACGATCGCATCCGCCTCCTGCAGAATGGCCACGCGCTCTGGGGTGACCTCGCCCAAAATGCGGACGGCAAGCCCCGGCCCGGGGAACGGCTGGCGGTCGATGATTTCGGCCGGCATGCCCAGGTCGCGGCCGATGCGGCGCACTTCGTCCTTGAACAGATCGCGCAGCGGTTCAATCAGCTTGAGCTTCATGTCCGCAGGCAGGCCGCCCACGTTGTGGTGGCTCTTGATGGTGTGCGAGGGGCCGTGGACGCTTGAGGATTCAATCACATCGGGGTACAGGGTGCCCTGGACGAGCCAGGCAATCTCCTCCCCCGCGCTGCGTTCCGCCTCGAAGATCTTCTTGGCTTCATCGTCAAAGACAAAGATAAATTCGCCGCCGATGATTTTGCGCTTGGCTTCAGGGTCGGTGACGCCGGCGAGCCGGCCGAGGAAGCGCTCAGAGGCGTCAACGGCAACGACACGGAGGCCAAGTTGCTCCCGCATCGTGCGCTGGACGCTGGCGAACTCATCTTTGCGGAGCACGCCGTTGTCGACGAAGATGCACGTCAGGCGGTCCCCGATGGCTTTGGCAACCAGCACAGCGGCGACCGAGGAATCGACTCCGCCGGACAGGCCGCAAATGGCACGTCCGGCGCCGACCTGCTCCCGGACACGAGCGATGGTGGCGTGGATGAAGTGCTCCGGGGTCCAATCCGGGGCGGCGCCGCAGAGGTTAAGAACGAAGTTGCGCAGGATCTCGGCGCCCTGCAGGGTGTGGGCGACCTCTGGGTGAAACTGGACGGCCCAGATGCGGCGGGCTTCATTAGCAATGGCGGCGACCGCGTTGGTAGTCTGCGCGATGAGGTGAAAGCCGGAAGGCAGTTGGGCGGCCTGGTCGCCGTGGGACATCCACACAGAGAGGGTGGACGGCAGACCGTCAAAGAGGGGAGATTCGCGAATGATCTCGACGTCGGCGTGGCCGTATTCGCGGCTGGCGGCCGGCTCGACCGTACCACCCAGGTGGTGCGCGATAAACTGCAGCCCGTAGCAGATGCCGAGGATAGGCACGCCGAGAGCAAGCAGTGCGGGGTCGGCGGCAGGGGCGTTGGGGTCGTAAACAGAACAGGGGCCGCCTGAGAGAATCAGGCCCTTGGGGGTGAGGGCCTGAATGCGGGCCAGCGGAACCGTGCACGGCAGCACGACAGAGAAGACGTTGAACTCGCGGACGCGGCGGGCGATCAGCTGCGTGTACTGCGAGCCGAAATCCAGGATGACGATGGTTGAGGTGTCCACGCTCCTAGTCTATCGGGTAGGGATCAGGACTTCCCGCGATTGTTCTGAGCGACGGTGACGATGCCTATGCCGAGAAGAATGACGACGATGGCCATGATCCAGGTTTGCGGAATGTGCATCAGGCTCGCCAGATATGCGACGCCAGCCACAATCATGAGGTAACCAAGAGCATACAGGGCAACAGACATTCGGGAACGTTTCCTCTCTGTTTTGCTTCCCGACTGTACATGCAGAAGCTGGAGCAAAGACCAGGGACATGCTGAGCTATCGGCGAGGTGTGCCATTCTGGTACGCACGCCAGAGCGCAAGATACCCGAGCAGGCGGGCGACATGGAAGAAGTCAGACGCGAGCACGTAAAAGACGGCTACCCCGGCCGACCAGTCAGCGAAAAAGCCGGGCGTAATGACGCTTTCAAACGGCAAAGGCGTCGCGGAGAAGACCATGGCAAGCACCAGGAGGGCAATTTTGACGATGCCGAGGACAAGGTTGATCTCAACCAGCTTCGCACGGAGCGGACCGAGGGAGAAGGCCGCTCGAAGGCTGGCAGCCGGGCCGCTGTTGTTCAGCATGGCAAGCAAGGGAGCGATCGCAAGCGGCCAGCTGACGACAGCCCAGGCGGTGAACAGACCCAGTGTGGCGAGGATGACCAACGCGCAGTAGAGGACGAGGTTGGGGTCGTGGCCGGCGGCGATAGGCGCGTGGATACTCAGGTGGGCGCTGCCGGTGACGAGGCGAAACCAGAGCCCGAGCACCAAGGCGAGAACGCTCAGCCGGAGCGCCTGAAGCACAGCAAGGGTCAGGATGCGGGCGTGCAGCTCGGGGTTGAAGCGGCGCAAAAGCAGGGTGCGCCCAATCGAGGAAAGAGCAATCCAGGCCAGGGCCAGCGGCGGAAGCAGCCACAGGGCGAGATGCTCCAGTCCGGGCAGGACCTGGCTGAGGGCGGAGGTGAACTTCTGCGCTGCACCGAGAGGATCGGCGGTCAGGGCCCCGATGGGGTCAGTGAGCAGAGCATGGTCGAGCCCGAGGGAAGCGGGATCGAGGGTGCCGGAGGTGGCGGCGAGCAAAACTGTGCGTACCCGTGAGCCGACAAGCAGCAGGGCGGGAATGCCGAACAGCCACCGCCACGCAATCTCAATGAGCGTGAGGGAGGGCCGGCGCCAGGCAGCGGAGAGGGTATGGACGAACGATTGCGTGCCGCGGACCGGACGGCTGGCTGCGGGCTGTGGAGTAGGCACCTACTTCACCACAAGATTGACGAGCTTGCCGGGAACGACGATGGTCTTGACGATGGTTTTGACGGAGATGCGCGCAGCTACTTTCTCGTCGGCAAGGGCGGCGGTTTTAAGAGTGGGTTCGTCCGCGTCGGCGGCGATCCGGAGGACGGTGACCAGCTTGCCGTTTACCTGGACCGGAACCTCGATGTGGTCCTCGTGTGCCCAGAACTCACTGGCGATGGGCCAGGGATGGCGGAAGACGACGCCCGTTCCGCCGAGCTCCTGCCAGAGCTCGGCGGCGAGGAAGGGCGCGAAGGGGGCAATCATCTGGGTGAGGGATCGGAGGGTCTCAGTAATGACGACCGGGGAAATTTGACCGGCGTCCATCGCTGATTCACAGGCGACGATCTCGTTGACCAAAATCATAATGGAGGAGATGGACGTATTAAAGTGCCAGCGTCCGCTAAAGTCCTGCGTGATTTTGCCGATAGTTTGATGGAGAGCACGGAGGAGGCGAAGATCTTCGGAGCTGCGGGCTGACCTGTCTTCTGGGATGGGAAAACGTCCTGCCTCCTGGGCAAGTGTGGCGAACTTTGTACAGAGGCGATAGATGCGGGCCAGGAAGCGGCTGATGCCGGCGACGCCGTCCTCCTGCCAGTCAAGGTCGCGGTCAGGGGGCGCGGCGAAGAGGGCATACATGCGGGTGGCGTCGGCGCCGTAGCGGTCGATCATAAGATCGGGCGAGACCACGTTGCCGCGGGACTTGGACATCTTGGCGCCATCCTTGATCACCATGCCCTGGGTGAAAAGGCGGTCCACGGGCTCGGAGTTCTGAATGAGCGGTTTGCCGTCCGGGCCAGAGAGGTCGCGCATGACGCGCGTCCAAAAGCGGGAGTAGATGAGATGGAGGATAGCGTGCTCAACGCCGCCGATGTACTGGTCGATCGGGAACCAGTAGTTGGCACGCTCGGAGCTGAAGGGGGCGGTGTTGTTGTGGGCGTCGGTGTAGCGGTAGAAGTACCAACTGGAGTCGACGAAGGTGTCCATCGTGTCGGTTTCGCGTTTGGCGGGCTGACCGCAGCGGGGGCACGTGGTGTCGACGAACTCGGGGACGCGGCCGAGCGGGCTGCCGCCCTCCTGGGTGATGTGGATCTGCTCCGGGAGCAGGATGGGCAGGTCGGACTCGCGGACCGGGATGGGCTCGTTGGGCGAGCAGATGCAGTAGACCACGGGGATGGGCGTACCCCAGTAGCGCTGGCGGCTGACGCCCCAGTCCTTCAGGCGGTAGGTGACGGTGGCTTTGCCGAAGCCTTGCGCCTGGGCAAACGCGGCCATCCTGCCCTGGGCTTCGAGGCAGGACTCGCCGGTCCACTCGCCGGAGTCGATGAGGACGCCTTCGTCCTCGCCGAGGTACGGAAGGGAAAGCTCGTCGGTGTCCAGGTTCGGAGCGACGACGCGGCGGATGGGGAGGTTGTACTTGGAGGCGAACTCGAAGTCTCGCTCGTCATGGGCGGGGACGCTCATAATAGCGCCGGTGCCATAGTCGGCGAGGATATAGTTCGCGACCCAGATGGGGATCTGCTCGCCGGTGAAGGGGTTGGTAGCGCTGCGGCCAGTAGGGATGCCGTGCTTCTCGATCGCGCCGAGGTCGCCGGCTTCGCGGGCGGCGGTCTGCTGGGCGATCATCTGCTCAACAGCGGAAGCGAGCTCAGCGTCAAAGCCGGCCCAGTGCTGAATCAGCGGGTGCTCGGGGGCGAGCTGGAGCGAGGTCGCGCCGAAGATGGTGTCGACGCGGGTGGTGAAGACGGTGACGGTCTTGGCATCCGGGCAGCTATGCACAGAAAAGGTGATCTCCGCGCCTTCGCTGCGGCCGATCCAGTTGCGCTGCATGGTGCGGACCTTCTCGGGCCAGCCGTCGAGGGTGTCCAGGCCGGCAACAAGCTCGTCGGCGTAGCGGGTGATGCGGAAGAACCATTGCGTCAAGTCGCGCTGTTCGACGAGAGCATCTTCGTGACGCCAGCAGCGGCCGTTCACGACCTGCTCGTTGGCGAGCACAGTGCAGCAGACCGGGCACCAATTGACCTTGCTCTTCTTGCGGTAGGCGAGGCCGCCCTCAAACATTTTGAGGAAGAACCACTGGTTCCAGCGGTAGTAGTCGGGCAAGCAGGTCGTCACCTCGCGCGACCAGTCGAAGCTCATGCCGAGGCGGCGGAACTGCGTCTTCATGGCAGCGATGTTCGCGAGCGTCCACTCGCGCGGCGGAACGTTGTTCTTGAGCGCGGCGTTTTCGGCGGGGAGACCGAAGGCATCCCAACCCATGGGGTGCAGCACGTTGGCGCCGCGCATCCACATGAAGCGAGCGAGCGCATCGCCGATGGCGTAATTGCGGACGTGGCCAATGTGCAGCTGCCCGCTGGGATAGGGCAGCATCTCCAGGCAGTAGTATTTCGGCTTGCCGGAGGTGTGGTCTTCCGCGGCATAGAGGGCCAGATCGGCGTCCCAGCGGGCCTGCCACTTGGGTTCGATCTCGGCCGGATTGTAGCGCTGAGCGTCCTCGCTCGTCTTTACGGGGTCTGGCATCTATTTCCATTGTAAAGAACAAGAGCATGGCCCGAAAAAGCAAGGTCATCAGTAACGTGTGTACGTTGCCTGCTGCGGTACGGGCGAGACCGGAGAGGCGGGAATCAGACGATGGCAGCATAGATTGGCAAGGGCAGGCGAGGAGGGTGCGCCTTGCGGAAGATGGGACGGCCCGTAGAACGCTTGCAGGCCGGCGCGAAGGTTGGCATCGAGTTTGCGGAAGATTGAGCGAAAGGCGGCGTTGGTGCACACTCCGCCTAAAAAGTCGGCGACACGCTCCGGGTAGCCGAGCATGTGAAAGATCGTCTGGATGCGGGCGCGGCGGATCGAAGGGAAGAAGTCCTGGAGATCCATCCGCAAGACCAGACGACGTCCCGTATGCGGCGCGGCGAACGTTTGGGATGGAGCGTTCCGGAGTAAAGCCGTGAACGGCGGGGTGGCCCGCATGCGGCTGAGGATTTCGTGGAGGGTTTGCCGCTGCATGCCTTTTATCTGCTGCCAAGGCGATTCGATCAGGCAAAGCAAGCCAGAGCGCTTGGAGAGCACACGGTAGTGGTAGTGCTGAAGCTTCACCTGGCCGGGAACTTTGCGGTTGATGCCTTTCAAGTCGGCAAACCAGGCTAAAAAGATGAGGCTCCAAACCGAACCAGCTGGCGAGCGCCTCTTCGGTCACAAGGGAGGGGACCGACCAGGAAGCCGCCGACGGCAGCGGTCGCATGCGAGCTTCGCCGGCAATCCATTGCTCGATGCGGATGCGATCCGCATCGAGCACCAGAGCAGCGCGGAGACGCCGGTCACCCTGGACAAAGCGCTCGACCTCTCGCACTCTGGGCTGAATTTTCAGCTGTAAGCCGCCCAGTAAGCGTGGTCATCCAGCGCCAGTCCCGACCGAAGAGCCGGGCTCCGCGAGCAAGCATGGCGGGAGCAGTTTGCTCCCCGACAATGAGGATGCGGGTCAAAGCCCTGACGATCACAGGGGGATGCAACGCCCACACCTCCATCCTTTCCGATGACCCTATCTGGACCATCGGTCCGGCTTGGAGGTTCCTTCACCACCGCGGTCAGCCTATCAGCAGCGCCGAATACGGTGAACGAGGAAGAGAGATCCTGCAGTTCATCTGCGGGATACTCATTTTTGTAAAAGTAACGTACCCTGGACGGGCCAAACCTGGAGGATTTCGATGAAGCAACCTGCCGCGAGCATTTGCGCACATTGTCTCTTCAGCCACCCCGCAAACAGGTCATACAGGCTCAGGCTCACATCCACGATCTTCGGATTTTGTCTGGTTTCCGCCTGTCTATTCCTGATTCAACAAGCATCAGCGCAGGCTCCCAGCGCAGGGTTTGAGGTGGCGTCCGTTAAGCCGGCAGCCGCGACCGATCCGAACACGGGCTCCTGGAGTCTTCCTGGTATCGGACGTTTCAGCGCAACTCATGTATCGCTGGCGCTACTCTGCCAGCTGGCGTACGGCGTGAATACCAGCCAGATCGCCAACAAGCCGGGATGGTTCGAAGCGGAGCTCTATGATGTGAACGCCAAGCCGGAGGCCGGCATCAAGCTAAGCCGCGACGAGCTGAAACCTCGTCTACAGATGCTGCTACGCGAGCGCTTCCATTTGGTGGTCCATACGGAAATGCGTTCGAGCCGAGGATATGCGCTTGTTTCCGGCGAGCGCGGTTCACACCTGATCGCAACCAAGGGAGACCACTTTCCCGATTTTCGCATCGATGTCAGCCCCGGCTCGATGTGTGGTGCGAACTGGTCCATGCGTCAACTGGCACAACACCTGACCTCCGCGGCGGGAGTCCTGGTCGTCGACCGGACCGGCCTAGCCGGAAGCTTCGACATCAGCTTCCGCTATAGGCCGGATGCAGACAACGACAGTTCCCTTCCTTCGCTCGATGCAGCGCTCAAAAAAGCAACCGGGCTTGTGTTGAAGCCTGAGAAGGTTTCCGTGGAAACGCTGGTCATCGACTCGGTCAAGAGGGTTCCCACCGCGAACTAGCGAATTGCCCAAGGGAACGGTGAAAGGAGTGCAGCCGACGAACGAGAGACTCCTGGATTGCTGGACTTAGTTTGCAGAAGGCTTTTCCACGTGATCGATGACCAGTGTTTCAACGGGCCCTTTCTGCGGGACAAGTTCCAGGCCTAGCTGATCTTTCAAGGCAGCGAAGATGGAAGGTAGATTCTGGACTTCAGGAGACAGTGCTTGCGTAGAAGCTTCGGGAGGAAGTTCTGGCCGGAACGTGAGCCGAAAGTCGTAGGTTCCTATAAGACCGGTCGTATCGATCACCGGACGCTGATCACTTTGCAAATTTTGGCCGAGCCAGAAACAGAAATAGTTCATTGGCACCCTGCTACCGATCGTTTCATCATTCGGGCCCGTCGTAATGGGGCTGTGCCGATCCTTCCCAGGATCGACCGGCTTCATCTTCAGCCCGGACGAAGCGACCATGAGGACGTAGACAGGCCCCATCTTGGTCTGCCGATGGAGCTTCAAGTTGAAGCGATCCGCAAGCAGATTCTGGAACATGAGGTGAAGATCGTCGATGCTGTAGGCGCGGTCGGTTCTAGCCAGGACATCAAACCTCTCACTGTACAGCCACTCGGGTCCTCCGGTGATTTGCCGGCCAGGGACGCGGTACATGACGCTGAGCATGTCTTTGATGGAGATCCTTACGGCGTTGTAGCCTGTCCCTCCCGGAAGCGGATCGACCTCTCCGTCCGGCGCACCAGGCTCGGATGCCTTCACCGACGCCACGTCATACACCAGCCGAACAGGCGAACTTTGCCCCTGCGCGGAGACCGCAACCCACATCAATCCCAAGAACAACAAAAACCGTCTTTGCCAAATCATGTCGAGCTTTCCACTCAGGCGAGAGATCACTTACAGTTGAGGGAGTCGGCAGCCATCGCAAGCCTTTCAGAAGAAACGGCTATAGATGGAATACCGAGCCGAGAAAGAGAAGCGCTAGAGAGCCTTAGCCTGCGGCGGCAGCGGCGACCCGATCGCCTTCGCCCGGGGCTAGAAAGAGATTCATCTCGAGCCCATGCTGTCGTGTGTAGAGCTCGAAGTAGCGACCGCCCGAGGCATAAAGCGACTCGTGTGTGCCGCGCTCAACGATGTTTCCCTGCTCAACAACCAAAATTTGGTCGGCCTTGCGGATGGTGGAGAGCCGGTGCGCAATGACGAAGGTCGTTCGCCCGCGCATCAGGAAGTTCAAGCCATCCTGAATCATTGCTTCGGACTCGGAGTCGAGCGAGCTGGTAGCCTCATCGAGGATCAGAATGCGAGGATCGGCGAGGATGGCGCGCGCAATCGAGATGCGCTGGCGCTGGCCACCGGAGAGCTTAACGCCGCGCTCCCCGACGATGGTGTTGTACCCTTCCGGGAAGCGCTCGGCAAACTCGTCCACCCGCGCGATGCGGCAGGCCTCGATCAGCTGGGCCTCTGATGCGCCAGGCCGGGAGAAGCGGATATTTTCAGCGATCGTGCCGTCGAAGAGGAAAGTCTCCTGCAGTACGACACCCAACTGCTGCCGGTAGCTGCTCAGCTTAACCGTGGCTAGGTCGATTCCGTCCACGTCGATCACCCCGCCGGTAGCGGAGTGGAAGCCGCAGATGAGGGAAATGATCGTCGATTTGCCCGATCCGCTCGAGCCTACAAGCGCGGTTACGGTGCCGGGCTGGGAGTCAAAGCTGACACCGTGGAGCACGGGCTTACCCGCCTCGTACTCGAAGAACACGTTTTTGAATCGTACCTCTCCGCGCAGCGTGCCCAACTCGATCTGCCGCTTGGGATGGGCGTCCTCTTGTGATTCGGCGAGGATCTCTGTGGTGCGGTCAAGGCCGGCAAGCGCTTCCGTAAGCTGGGTACCGATCGAGACGAGGCCGGCAATCGGCGCAACCATGAAGGCGAGAAACGCCACAAACTCCACGTAGCCGCCCGTGGTGAGCTTGTGTTCAACAACCTTGTGAGCACCGAGATACATAATCAGCGCGCCGACGACGCCAAGCACACTGGTCGAGGCGAGCGACATCATGGACTGCGCGGTCAGTGAGGAGATGACGTTAGCCAACAGGCGATGCGCGCCCGAGGCGAAAACCGCAGCCTCGCTCTCCTCAGCGTTGTAGCCTTTGACGACCCGCACACCGCCGAGCGACTCGGTTAAGCGCCCGGTCACCTCCGCGTTGATCTTGGATCGTTCGCGAAAGATGGGTCGGATGATCTTGAAGGCGCGCTGCAGAAGAAAGGCGAAGGCGGCCATGACCCCAAAGGTAAGCAGAGTCATCTGCCAGCTAAGCCGGACCAGCACACAAAACGCAAAAACGGCCGTCAGCACGCCGCCGAAGAAGTCGAGGATGCCCGTACCGATCAGGTTGCGCACGCTCTCGACGTCGGTCATGATGCGGGCGACGAGGGTCCCGGTGCGATTCTCATCGAAGAAAGACACGGAGAGACGGCCGATGTGGGATTGGACCTGCTTGCGGAGGTCGGTGATGAGGCGCTGACCAGCCTTAGACAGCAATTGGGTGAGCGCGTAGGAGGTCAATCCCTGAAGAATTGTCGCTGCGACCACAACACCGACGATGATTGGCAGCAGGTTGAGCTGGCCCTTAGTCATCACGTTGTCGATCAGGAACTTGGTCGATCCAGGCAGAACGAGCGATGTCGCCCGATTGACAATCATGATCAGGAAGCTGCCGCCGATGAGCCACTTACGCGGTTGGACCAGCTTCCAAATCTCAGGCAGCACCTTGCTGAGCTTGGGTTTGGGACGCGATGCGGTAAGGGCCGCCGTGGTCGACTTTCCCGTGCCGCGCGAGGGACGATCTCCCGCGGGCACTCCACCACCGAAGCTGAGCGAACCTGCCATGACCTTTCCTCTTCTACCTTATCGGCGCCAAGCGCAATTTCTTTAGCTCAAAAATAGAAAATTTACGCTTCGACAACACGCACCCTGCGAGCGTTAACAAAAGAGCGCACACACAGGAGCACAAATGCCAAACAAATGGCTCCCATGATAGCTTGCACACGTGCGGCGTCCGGCCGAGCCGCAGCGTGTCCGGATGCCATCCGGAGGACGCCGAGAATGCCGGGGATCGTGCCGAAAAACCCGAGCAGCCCGATCGTCACGGCAATGTGCATGAAGAGCATGCGCCGCTTGGTGTCGGGTGTGTTCGCGAGCGAGCCGAGGATGACCAGCACCAGCCCAAAAGCCGCGGGAATCAACGTGTGCAGATGATGGCCGAGAATCGCGAATGCCCCGGCGCCGAGGATAAGCAACAACACTCCAAAGCCGATGGTCAGCTTACCCATATTTCCTCCTAACTGCTTGTTCTTCTACAGAATACGCGCGCTTAGGCAGCTGCAGCGGCCTTCAGTTGAGCAAGCACCGGGGCAACCTTCCAGTCGTTGGTGGGGTACCACGCGATCACCTTGCCGTCCTTGCCGATCAACACGGTGGAGAGCGAGTGCTGGATGGAGGAAGGGTTGGCGGAGTCGCCGGTGACGCCGACGTTGAAGTATTGCTCGAGCTTGGGGAGCTCGGCGAGGGCGGGCGCGGCAAAGTCCCAGTGGGCGAAGTCCTCATCTGTGAAGCGGCCGGTGTGTGCGCCGCCGTAGCTGCGCAGGACAGTGGGCGTGTCGTACTTCGGGTCGAAGCTGACGCTGAGTAGGTGGGTTTTCCGGTAGAGCGCCTTGTCGGGGGCAAGGGCGCGGTCGATCTCGGCGAAGTTGGAGCTCATGCGGGGGCAGTAGTCGGCGAGCGGGCAACGGGTGTAGATGAAGGTGAGCAGGACGGCGCGCCCGCGAAACTGGGCGAGGTGGATCGTTTTGCCGCTCTGGTTGAGCAAACGAAAGTCGGGGACCGGGTCGCCGGGCGTGGGCACGTGGTAAGTAACGGGCTGCGGGTAGTCGGGCCGGGCCTGGGCGACGATGACAATATTGTCAAGCCGCGCATTGGAGGGTCCGTCGTGGGTCTCATCGACCAGGACGCGGGCGGTAATCAGGTCGCCGCGATGGAGTTCGGCGAGGGTACTGGGATCCGTCACCTTATAAGGCATGGTCATGGCGTCCATCAGGCCCGGGATCGCCTGGTGGTCGACGGTGACCTGTGCGGCGGAGGGATCAGTGGCAACAATCTTTCCCCGCAGGCGATAGCTCTTCGGCTGGGATTGGGCCGTGGGGCTGCCGGCCGGGCTGGAAGTTCCGGTTCGGCATCCGGCGAGGGCCGCAGCAAGCAAGGGTCCAAGCATCCACGGCGCAACTCTCATAACTTCATCATAATTGTCGGATGCTGACCGCCGCCGACCGCGTCGCGAGTCTGATCCGTACCCGGATTTCCGGTACCGGCCGCGCGCGTATAACGAGTACATGCAAGCCGTACGCAGGGCCGGACCTTCCCCCGGTGTGCCAAACCATCTGGTGCCGGGCGACCTCATGGAAGCGCTCGCGCGCGGGGCGGTGGTGCTAACCGCCAACCAGCGTGCCGCCCGATCCCTCCGCCTCGCGTTGGACGCCGTACCGGGCAATCCAGAGGACCGGCAAGACCCGCAAGCCGGCGACGGTCGCCGAGAAACGGGTGAAATTCTGCCTCTGCAGGGCTGGCTCCAAGGGCTGTGGCACCAGCTCCTGGTCGACGGCGGAGACGTGCGACTGCTACTCAACGCAATCCAGGAGCACAGGCTCTGGCGCGAAATCATCGCGGCTGAGCCTGAGCTGCCCACCTTGCGCCCGGTCGATTCGCTTGCCGAGCTGGCTGCCCGCGCGTGGCACCTGCTGCAACTGCATGGCGGCAGCCCCGAAGACCCCGAGTTCAAGAGCTCGACGGACACCCGGGCCTTCGCCCGCTGGACGCGTCAGTTTGCCCAGGTGTGCAGCCGCGAGCATCTGCTGAGCCGGGCCGAACTGCCTCTGGCACTCGAGACAGCGCTGCGACGCGGCCGACTCTCCCTGCCCGCACCGGCTCTGCTGCTGCTCGATTTCGACCATCACTTCCCGGCTTACCAGGCTCTGTTTACGGCAATCCGCGTCTCGGGCATTGCCGTGGAGCAGGCCGAGACCTCCGTTCCCTGCATCTCCCGCTCCCTGGCGACCGCAGCGGAGCCGCGCGACGAGTTGCAGGCCGCGGCCGACTGGGTTCGTCAGCAACTGGAGCGCGGCCCCACGCGCCGCATCGCTGTCGTCGTTCCGGACCTCGCGCGTTTGAAGCCCACGATCGAGCGAGTCTTCTACGAGCGCCTCACCTCCGCTTTTCCCCCGACTTCCGCATCCGCCGCCCCGCTCTTCGAGTTTTCGCTGGGCCAGCCGTTGGCGGAGACCGGCCCGGGTGCCGCCGCGCTCGACCTGCTGGCCTGGTCGCTCGGCGCGCTGCCGCTCGAGCGCGTCAGCCATCTTCTGCTCTCGCCGTTCCTGACGCGGCCCGACGAGCACCAAGCCGTGGCGCGCTTCGACGCCTTCCATCTGCGCTCGGCATCCCTGCTGCGGCCCGAACTTTCTCTCGACCAGACCATCGCTCTGCTGAGCCGCGCGGCAGTGGCGCCCGTGCTGCTCCAGCACCTCCGCGCAGCGAAAGAGGAGGCCAGCCCCGCAAGCCTGGAGCAGACCCACGCCGCGCATGCCGAGCACTTTCGGACCTTCCTCGCCGCTGCCGGCTGGTCCCATGCGGTGGCCACCGACTCCATCGTGGCGCAGATGCGGCACCGCTGGGAGAGCGCGCTGGATGAGCTGGCGACCCTCGATTTCCGGCCGACGACTGCCCAGCCGACCGCCCTCGCGGCACTTCAAGCGCTGACCCGCATCGCCCGCAAGGCACTCTTCGCTCCGCAGTCGCGCGACGCTCCGGTGCAGGTGCTCGGCCCGCTGGAGCTGGGCGGCGTGGCCTTCGACGCACTCTGGTTCCTCTCCGCGGAGGACCGGAGTTGGCCCGCGCGCGCCGTGCCGCATCCGCTGCTGCCCGAACGCCTCCAGCGCCGCCTGGGCATGCCCGGCGCAAGCGCCGCAGACGACGACCGCAGGGCCAGAGCATGGACGCGCCGCATCGCCCAGGCCGCGCCGGAGGTCGTCTTCAGCTACGCCCGGCGCGCGGAAGAGGCCGACCGGCAACCCTCGCCGCTGCTGCGCGAGCTGGCGCTGACGGACGCAACTCCCCTGCTCCCAAGCGCTGAGCAAGCTCCCTCCCCTTACCTGCGCGTGCCCGAAGCCGCCGTGCTGCCAACGCTTCCCGACGCCATCCTGCGCGGCGGCGAACGCGTGCTTAAAGATCAGGCGGCCTGCGCCTTCCGCGCCTTCGCCGAGCACCGCCTCTGGTCGAGCGAGCTGTCCAGCCGCGACCCCGGCCTCGATCCACGCGATCGCGGCTCGCTGGTCCACCGGATTCTCGAGACCTTCTGGGCGGAGCTGCAGGATCAGGACACGCTCCGCGCGCTGCCTCTTGAAGCCCGTCACGCCTTGCTCGACCAGGCCATCGATGCCGCGCTTGAGCGGCCCGGCCGCCAGGTACGCTCGGCCTGGGATGCGGCGTACCTTGAGGTGGAACGTGAGCGGCTGCGCCTTCTGCTGCAGCCGTGGCTCGAGCTCGAGCTCGAGCGGCCCTGGTTCCGCGTGCAGCAGCAGGAGCAGCATCTGTCGGGAGTGGCGCTGGGCGCGGGGCTGGGCGCGGTGCGCGGCGGGGTGCGCCTGGAACTCCGTGTCGACCGCGTGGACGACACGCAGGCCGGCCCGCTCATCCTGGACTATAAGACCGGTAGCGCCAGCCCCGCGGAGTGGCTGACCGATCGCCCGGACGCACCCCAGCTTCCGCTCTACGCCGTCTTCAACCCGGAGGAGAAGCTGGGCGGGGTGGCCTTCGCATTGCTCCGCGCGGGCAACGAGCTTGGCATGAAGGGCTTCAGCGATCATGCTTCGGCTGTGCTCGCTAAGCCCGCCCGCATGCAGCGCACCCTGGCCGACCAGCGCGAAGAGTGGTTCCGGGTGCTCACCAACCTGGCCTCCGCCTTTGCCGGCGGCGACACGCGGGTAGAGCCGAAGTCTTATCCGGGCACCTGCCAGTACTGCGCCCAGCGCCTTCTCTGCCGGCTGGACCCCACGCGCCTGACCATCGCCGAGCAGGAGAACGAACAGGACGAGGTGGCCGCGAATGGCTGATCTGCTAACCTTTCCGCCGCCCGACACCGGCCTGGTACTCGAGCCGGCGCGCACACTCGCGTCCGACGCCGCGGAACGGGAGCGCGCGCTCGACCTTGGGTGCTCGTTCATCGTCGAAGCGCCGGCAGGCTCGGGCAAAACGGGCCTGCTTCTGCAGCGATTTCTGAAGCTGCTGGCCACGGTCGACGACCCGGCCCAGGTGCTGGCGATCACGTTTACACGCAAGGCAACCGCCGAGCTGGCCGACCGCGTGCTGCGGCAGCTGACCGAGGCCGCCGCAGGCCAGGCGCCCGAGGAGACGTTCGCCGCCGCAACGCGTCCGCTGGCGGAGGCCGTGCTCTCCCGTGACGCCCTGCTTGGCTGGAACCTGCTCGACCAGCCCCATCGGTTGAATATCCGGACGATCGACGCGGTGTGTGCCGGGATCGCCGCCAGGCTGCCCGTTTTGTCCGGCAGCGGCGGAGGCCAGGCTCCGTCGGACAACGCCGCGAGCCTCTATGCGGAAGCCGCGCGGCGCACCCTTGCTTTGCTTGGCGGGCCGGACGCGGCGCTGAACCACGCCCTGCGCACCATCTTGCTGCACCGCGACGGCAGCCTGGCCAACTGCGAGGCGCTGCTCGCCTCCATGCTCGGCGCGCGCGAGCAATGGGGCGAGCTGGTGCCGCTCGGGGCCGCGGATCTGGATGAGGACGATGAGGACCGGCTCGACCGCGAGGTGCTGCCGCGGCTCGAACAGGCGCTTGACCTGGCCATCTGCCGGGGTCTGACGCAGCTGAATAAATATCTTCCCGCCCCGATGCTCGAAGCGCTCTGCGCGCTGGCCGCGGAGATGGGCCACGCCGAGGGATACCAGGGAGGCAGCTCGCCTGTCGCCATCTGCGCCGGTAAGTTTACCCCTCCCGAGGAGAAGGCCGCCCACCTCGACCACTGGCTGGCGCTGATCGATCTTCTGCTCACGCAGAAGGGTGAGTTTCGCAAAGCCGGAGGGATCAACTCGCGCAATGTAAAGTTTCTGATCGAGAAGCACCACAAGCAGGAACTCATCCAGCTGATCGAGCAGGTGCAGCATGACGAGGCACTCTGCGAGCTGCTGTGCAGCGTCCGCGCCCTCCCGCCCACCATGTATCCAGCGGACCAGTGGCGTGTGACCAAGGCGCTCTTCCAGGTCCTGAGCCGCGCGCGAAGCGAGCTGCAAGCTGTCTTCACCGCGCATAATGAGTGCGACTTCGCCGAGATCGCGTTGCTGGCCAAGGATGCCTTGCGGGCCGACTCCGCACAGCAGGATCTGGCCGCGGCCGGCCCCGCGCTCGAGCATCTGCTGGTCGACGAGATGCAGGACACCTCCACCACGCAATATGAGCTCATCCAGCTGCTGACCCGCGGCTGGGATGGCGTTACGCGCACGGTCCTGCTGGTCGGCGACCCTAAGCAATCCATCTATCTCTTCCGCCAGGCGCGGGTCGAGCGGTTCGTCGAGACGATGCGCCGCGGCCGCCTGGGCGAGCTCCCGCTCACCGCCCTGCACTTGACAGCCAACTTCCGCTCGCAGGCTAATTTGGTTCGCGCCTTCAATCGCGACTTCAGCCGCATCTTTCCCTCGGCGACGGACCCGGCCCAGCCCGCATCGGTGCCCTATCGTGCCGCCGAGGCCATCCGCGCACCGTCCTCCGCGGCTTCGGTGGTGTGGCACGTGCGCCCGCTGCCCTTCGGAGCGACAGCGGCCGACCGCACCGAACAGACCGTGCAGGACGCGAGCGAGATCCGGGAGATAGTCCAGACCTGGCGGGAGCAATCCCCCGCAGGTGCGCCGCCCAAAATCGCCGTGCTGGTGCAGTCGCGGGCGCATCTGCTGCCCATCGTGCAGGCGTTCAAGCAAGCCACGCCGATTCCCTACCGGGCCATCCAGATTGAACCGCTGGGCGAGCGCCAGGAGATCCTTGACCTGGTCGCCCTGACCCGCGCGCTGCTGCATCCGGCCGACCGCGTGGCGTGGTTCGCGCTGCTGCGCACGCCGCTTTGCGGGCTGACGCTTGAGGACCTTCACCTCTTGGCCGGAGCCGACGACCATGGCTTCGCGCAGCACACCGTACAGGAGCTGCTGGAGCAGCGCGGTGACCTCCTCTCGCCGGACGGCATCGGCCGCCTGGAGCCCTTCTGGCAGATCCTTCAAGCGGCCTTCGAAGAGTGCGGACGTCTGCCCCTGGCACAGCGTGTGCATCGCACCTGGTGCGCCTTCGGAGCCGACCGGTTCCTCGCGCCGGACGCCGTTCTGAATGTCGAAGAGTACCTCAAGCTGCTCGAAGAGCTGGAGACTTCCACCGGAGCGCTCTCGCTCCGCACGCTCAACGAGCGCCTCGCCAAGCTGTACGCGGCGCCTTCCGCGGAGCAGGACGCGGTCGACCTGATGACCATCCACAATGCGAAGGGGCTGGAGTGGGATCTGGTCCTCGTGCCCTCGCTGGAGCGCGCCGGCCGGATCAATGAGACGCGCCTGCTGGACTGGATCGAGACCGATGCCGAGGATGAGCTTGCCGACCACGAACACGGCACGGCCGGCGTCGCCCACGGCATGCTCGCGCCCATCCAAAGCAAGGGCGGGGAGAGCGGGAGGCTGAACCAGTGGATCCAGTCGATCTTCAAGGCGCGGGAGGCCGCAGAACGCAAGCGGCTCTTTTACGTGGCGTGCACCCGCGCGCGCGAGCAGATGCACCTCTTCGCCGCACCGCAGACCAAGGCCGATGGATCGCTCTGCGCCGGCATGCGCAATCTACTGGTTGCCGCGTGGCCGGCAGCACGCGACCATCTCGCATCGCCGGACGAGCCAGGCAAGATACTGGCCATGCCGCGCGCCCCGCAACCGCAGATGCTCGACACGCTGGCCGCCGAGGCCGAACTCAACGCTGGGCTCAATCGCTGGCCAGACCGCCGGCCCAATCACCAGCCAGACCGCCAGCCAGATCGCCAAATCGACCGCATCCCAACCAACCGGATGACGCTCCCAACGCTTCCGTCCCCCGCCGCTGCCTCCGAGCCCTTCGTGCGGCCAGAGGGCAGCTTCCGCGCGCGCGTCTTCGGCAAAACGCTGCACACCTTCCTTGAAAAAGCAGCGTTGCGCGCAGCCACCGGCAGCAGCTTTGCCGCGCTCACCGCGGAGCTTCCCGGCTGGACGCCGCGGGTAAGCGCCGTCCTGCGCGGCAGCGGCCTGGCCGGACGCGACCTGGACGCGCTCACCCCGCAGGTGATGCGCGGCATGGAAAATACGCTGAGGTCGCCGGAGGGCCGGTGGCTGCTCTCGGCGCATCCGCAGGCCGCCTCCGAAGCATCCTTCTCCGCCTGCGACGAGGAGGGCACCAGGACGCAGCTACGCCTGGACCGGACGTTTCTAGCCGGCGCAGTTCCGCTCGAACCGGGCTCCGAGTGCCTCTGGATCGTCGACTACAAAACATCCACCCACGCCGAGGCCGGCCTGGACGCATGGCTCGATGAGCAGCAAGCCTCGTATCGCGAGCAGCTTGAGACCTACGCCCGCGCCCTGGTCACGCGTGCTCACCCGCTCCGCCTGGCACTCTACTTTCCTCTGCTGGACCGGCTACGATGGTGGGAGTTCTCCGCATAGAGCGCGGCATGGGACAGCCTCTACGCCATCGAGACGTTGTGCCGCACATCCGCGCCGCGCACCCAGAAGATTACGTCTTCAGCGATGTTGGTCGCGTGATCGCCTACACGCTCAAGGTTGCGCGCAATAATCAGCGCGTTCAGGCTCTGCGGCGTCAGGTCCGGCTTCTCCCGAATCAAGGTGCTGAGCGCGTAGAACGCCGCATCGTTCATCTCGTCCACCTCATCGTCCAGCCGCAGCACGGAGGTCGCGAGATCCGCATCGCCCTCAATGAACGCCTGTAACGATTTCCGCACCATCGCGGCCGAGAGCGACGCAAGCTTGGGAATGTCGACGGGCAAATCGATATTGGCAAACGCACCCATCTCGCGCACCCGCACCGCAATGTTCACCGCCTGGTCGCCCACGCGCTCGAGGTCGGCATTGATGCGGATGACCGAAAGAATAAAGCGCAGATCAATTGCCATCGGCTGCTCCATCGCCAGCAGGTCGAGCGCCATCTGATCGATCTCGCGCTCCAGCCGGTTGATAGCAGGCTCGGCCTTGAACACCTGCTCGCAGATCGTAAGATCGCGGGTGCGGTACGCCTCGATCGAGCGCTGGATGGCCTGCTCCGTCATCCCCGCCATGATCAACAGCCGCTCTTTCAAGTCGTCGAGATTCTGCTGAAACTTGATCCGTGTCGCCACTAGCCGAACCTCCCGGTGATGTAATCCTCGGTACGCTTATCGCTCGGATTGGTGAAAATCTTGTGGGTCGAATCAAACTCAACCATCTTGCCGTTCAGAAAGAAACCGGTGTTCTCCGCCACGCGCGCCGCCTGCTGCATGTTATGCGTCACGATAACGATGGTGTACTGCGACTTCAGCTGGAAGATCAGGTCTTCGATCTTCGAAGTCGAAACCGGATCGAGCGCCGAAGCGGGCTCATCCATCAGCAGTACCTCGGGGTCCACCGCAATGGCGCGTGCAATGCACATACGCTGCTGCTGCCCTCCCGAAAGACTAGCGCCGGACTTCTTCTTCAGATCGTCCTTCACCTCATCCCAAAGCGCGGCCGACTTCAAACTTCTCTCCACCGTCTCATCCAGAATTTTGCGATTGCGAAAGCCGTTCAGCTTCAAACCGCTCACCACATTGTCGTAGATGGACATGGTCGGAAACGGGTTCGGCCGTTGGAACACCATTCCCACGCGCCGCCGAATCTCGACCGGCGACGCATCGTTGTAGATATCGAGATCGCCCATCTTGACCGTGCCGGTGGCGCGCGCAATGGGGTTAGTCTCATGCATGCGATTCAAGCAGCGCACGAAGGTCGATTTGCCGCAACCCGAAGGTCCGATCAGTGCGGTCGCATGGTTGGCCGGGATGTGCAAATTGATGTCCTGCAGCGTATGCGTTGTGCCGTACCACGCGTCCAGGTGCTCGACCAAAATACCGACTCCCACTAACTTCCTCCCTTGAGTACGCCGCGGCTGGCGAAAATGCGCACCAGCGTGACGGAGACCATGATCAGCACGATGAGCACCAGAGATCCAGCCCACGCCAGTCGATGCCACTCGTCATAGGGAGAGATGGCATAAACATAAATCTGCAGCGGCAGTGCGCCGATCGGCTCGTTCAGCTTCAGATTCCAGAACTGGTTGCCGAAGGCGGTAAACAGCAGCGGTGCGGTCTCCCCCGCAACCCGCGCAAACGCCAGCATGCAGCCCGTAATAATGCCGGGAGAAGCAGTCTTCAGCGCCACCGAAATCGTCGTCCGCCACTTCGGTACCCCCAGACCAAGCGCTGCCTCACGAATGGAGTGCGGCACCGTGGCCAACATCTCTTCGGTGGTCCGCGTCACCGTCGGCACCATCATAATGGCGAGCGCCACGCCTCCGGCAAAAGCCGAAAAGTGCTTCTGCTGCATCACAATCAGTGAGTAAACCGCAATGCCCATCACGATCGACGGCACACCGTTCAGCACATCGGCGGTAAAGCGGACGGCGTTTCCCAGCAGCTTGCCTCGCCCATACTCGGCCAGGTAGACACCGGCGGCAATGCCCACCGGAATCCCCATCAGGCTTGCCAGCGTAAGGATCACTCCCGAGCCGACGATGGAGTTGGCCATCCCGCCTCCAGCCTCACCCACCGGCGCAGGAGGCCGTGTAAAGAAGGCCACATTGAGCGAACTCGCACCTTTATAGATCAGGTAGACCAGAATGGCGACCAGCGGGGCAATGACGAGAACGGTAGCGAACATCGCCAGCCCGCCCACCAGCAGATTGGTCGCCTTGCGATACCCGAAGTGCATGCGCATGGAACGCGTGCTGAAATTCATCGGCGCGCGGCCAGAGTTGGACGCGGGAGGAGTAAGATCTGGAAGATTCGGCTGTGCACTCATCCTTAGGCCACCCTTGCCGGAGCGCCGCGCGTGACCGCCCAAACCAGCACACGGGCAATTGCGTTAACGACGATCGTCACCAGAAACAGCGCAAGCCCGATCTCAATCAGCGCGCTGAGATAAAGATCGCCGGTAGCTTCCGAGAACTCGTTGGCGATCGCGCTTGCAAGCGTGTAGCCGGGAGCAAACAGTGACTTCGAAATCACCGGATGATTGCCGATCGTCATCGCGACCGCCATCGTCTCACCAAGCGCGCGGCCAAGCCCAAGAATCACAGCACCGACAATGCCGATCCGCGCATTGCGCAGCACGCCGATACGGATCATCTCCCAGCGGGTTGCGCCCAGCGCCAGCACCGCCTCACGCTGCGACGTAGGCACCGCAGTCATCATGTCGCGGGTCAGCGAAGAGATGATGGGCAAAATCATAATCGCGAGAATAATGCTCGCGGTCAGCAGACCAACGCCGAAGTTGGTGCCGCCGAAGAAGCCGGTCCACCCAAAGTATTTGGCCAGCCATGGCCCTAGCTGATCGCGCACGATCGGCACCAGCACAAACACTGCCCATAGCCCGTAAACAACGCTCGGAATGGCCGCCAACAGCTCGGTCAGGAAAGAGATAGGCGCGCGCAAAGCCTTGGGGCAAAGCTCGGTGATGAAGATGGCCACGCCCAGCGCCAGCGGCACCGCCAGACACAAAGCCACCAGCGAAGTGGCGAGCGTACCGAAAATAAAGGGCAGCGCGCCGAAGTCGCCGGAGACCGGATCCCAATTCTGCCCGGTAAAGAACTTGAGGCCGAACTGCATCAGACTAAGCTTCGAGCGCAGCACCAGGATCGAAGCGATGAAGATAACAATGGCGAAGATGCTGCATGCACAAAGCAGCATCAACGCACCAAAGGACCGGTCCGCGAGCGCCCCGCTGCCGCGCTGACTTAGGTAAGCGCGAATCGCCGAGGGCGCCGCGGAAACCGGCGCAGGTCCCGCAGCGGGAGCGTCCGGCGTGAGCGCCGTAACGATCATCCGCTGCGGGACGGAAGTGGACTGGTTGATGACACGATCAGCCATGCAAAAGAACTTCCTCATCTCCGCGCGAACGCGAGAGATCGTGTAAGCGTCTACCGCAGCGTCGTGATCGTCTGCTTCACGCGGTCGGCTACCGCCTTCGGCAGCGGAGCGTAGGTCAGTCCGGTCGCCTCGCCTTCTCCGTGCTCAAGCATCCAGTTGAGGAACTCGACCAGAGCCTTGCCCTTGGCGGGATCCTTGGCCACCGTGGGAATCAGCAGCCACGTAAAGCTTGAGATCGGGTAGGAATCCGGCCCAGCAGCATTCGTAATGGACACCCGGTAATCGGCGGGAATCAGCTTCGCATCCGCGGCAGCGGCGGCCGTCACGGTATCGGTTGAAGCTTTCACAAAGCGGCCTGCCTTGTTCCGCACCGTGCCGAACTGCATGTGATTCTGCGCCGCATAGATCAGCTCCACGTAACCGAAGGAGTACTTGCTTTGGCGGATCATCCCGGCCACTCCCTCGTTGCCCTTCTGCCCGATACCGACCGGCCACTTAACCGCCGCACCGGTGCCGATCGTCGACTTGAACAACGGACTTACCTTTGAGAGATAGTCGGTGAAAATAAAGGTGGTTCCGCTGCCTTCAGAGCGGTAGACCGGCAGGATCGTCGCATCCGGCAAATTGACGCCGGGGTTCTCTTTCGCGATATACGGATCGTTCCACTTGGTAATCTTGCCGAGGTAGATGCCGGCGATCGCGTCGTCCGTGAACTTCAGCTCCTGGTTGACGCCGGGAAGGTTATACACCGGGACTACCGCGCCGAGCACGGTAGGAATCGCCGTCACCTTCACCTTGGCGTCGTGCAGCTGCTGGTCAGACATCGTCGCGTCGCTCGCGCCAAAGTCAACCGTGCCTTCCGTCACCTGGCGAATGCCGCCCCCGGAGCCGATCGACTGATAGTTGATCTTCACATCCGGATGGATTTGGCTGTACTCGTTGAACCACTTTGAATAAATGGGATAAGGGAAGGTGGCCCCCGCTCCGCTGATGTTCTGAGCCGTGGCCGCAGCCGCGCACACTACCAAAAGACCCGATGCGATGACATTCCGTTTCAAAGTTCCCCCTTGCCTGCGTGTGTCTCTCTAGTGTCGGGCCGGATTGTTACGAGGAGGTTACATACCTATAAAATGCGGAACAAAGGCTGAATACCGCCTCATTCTTCCAGCTGAGATGCCTTCGGCAGGGTAAACAGAAAGTTGCTGCCCGCCCCCATCTCACTTTCGGCGTGAATGGTCCCCCCCTGGGATTGCACCATGTACCGCGCAATGGACAGGCCAAGGCCGGTTCCTCCAGACTCTCGCGAGCGCGTCTTGTCCACCCGATAGAAGCGCTCGAAGATGCGGTCCAGGTGCTCGGACCCGATCCCCATGCCGAAATCGCGCACACTAAACTCGACGGCCTCGTAAGGTTCGGCGATCTCGCGCGCACTGATCAGCACCCGCGCATGCTGCTGGTGCCTAGGCTGGCCATACTTGATGGCGTTCTCAATCAGGTTGCCGAGCACCTGGATCACCGCGTCAGGATCCGCATACACCTCGCAGTCCGTCGTCGCGCCCACCTCGAGCGAGGCCTCGTTTTCAAGCACCAGTCCGCTCATGGCATGCACCGCGTCTTCAATCAGCGTGCACGCCGGCACCGCAGCAGGATGCAGATCCACATTGGCCGCCTCCACCCGCGCCATCACCAGCAGATCTTCGGTGAGCCGATTCATGCGCGTGGCATTCTTGAGGATGGTCGAAAGAAACTCGCGCGCAATGGGGCTCAGACCCGCATGCCCGTCTCTCTCCTTCATCTCAAGCAGCGTCTCCACATACCCGGAAATCGAGGTGAGCGGGGTGCGCAGCTCGTGCGAAACATTGGCAACAAAGTCCCGCTGTGTACGCTCTACCTCTTCGACACGGGTAATGTCGTGCAACACCGCCACCGCACCGCCGCCGGGCATAGGCGAGGCATTCACCTCAAACTGTCTTCCCGGAATCAGCGAGGTCGCCCTGCCCACCCCGACCGTCTTCTCATCGAGCGCGCTGCGCACACAGGCCAGCACATCCGGATCGCGGATCGTCTGCACCAGCGCATGGCCGATACGGACCGCGCTTCCATGGGTCAGGCTGCGCGGCATCAGGCGCTGCATGCGCTCGTTGGTCCACTGGATGCGCCCGGCCGCGTCCACCGCCACCACCGGGTCCTGCATGCTGTCGAGCAACGCTTCGAGCTCTCGGCGGCTCTCGGCGGCCTTGCCCAGTGAGCTTTGCACCTGCTCGGAGGCCGCGGCCAGCGCGTAGGCTAGGCCGTCGAACTCCCGGTAGCGGGTCGGCTGCGGCGCCTGCCGGCCTTCCATCAGCGCATTCGCCGAGGCCTGCAGCGGAGCCAGAATCCGGCGCAGGGAGTGCGCCGTCCACAACGCCATCAGCACGGCCCAGGAAACGACCAGCGCCAGCATCCAGGGCAGGCCCAGCCGGGGCAGCGCCTGCCCGATCAGCAGCACCACCGAGGCCGCCAGCGCTAGCCGCAGAAACAGCTTGAAGAACAGACTTCGGGTCACGGCTTCCTTCCAAAAACGGCCGCTCAGCTTCCTCGCGCGAACCCTACGCCGGCATAGGCTGCGTTTTCGGGATCTCGAACCGATACCCGGCACCGCGCATGGTCTTCAGAAAACGGGGCGTCTCAGCATCTTCCTCAATCTTCTCCCGGATGCGCCGCACATACACGTCCACCGAGCGCGGCGTAACGAAGCGGGCATCGCCCCACACCGCGTCCAGCAGATGATCGCGGCTGAACACCCGCCCCGGATGCCGGGCAAGGTAGTCGAGCAGCCGGAACTCGGTCGCCGTCGTCGTCACCAGCTCCCCGCGCACCCGCAACTGCATGGCATTCGCGTCGATCTCGATCTGCTCGAACTTCACCACCGAGGGTGTACTCGGCCGCTCAAACCTCCGCAGCACCGCCTTGACGCGGGCGATCAGCTCGCGCGTCGCGAACGGCTTGGTAATGTAGTCGTCTGCGCCGAGCTCCAGGCCATGCACCCGGTCGTTCTCCGCCGCGCGCGCCGTAAGAAAAATGATCGGCACCACACTCAGGGTAGGGTTCTGCCGCAGCCTCCGGCAGAGGTCCAACCCGTCTCCCCCGGGCACCATAATGTCCAGCAGGAACAGCGCGGGAGGCTGGCGTTCCGCCTCGGCCACAATGCTGCCGATCGCCGCAAACGGCCTGACCACGAAGCCCGTGGACTCCAGGTGGTACTGCACCAGGCGGGAGATGTCCGGATCGTCTTCAAGGACAAAGATGGTCTGGCTCAAAGCAATAAACCTCGCGTCTGCACGTTCTGCGGTACACAACAAATACCCATGGATGCTTCAGCCTATCGCAGGTCCGGAATGTCTTTGCTAACGTACGATGAATCCGTCACCGTGAATTTTACGTAGCCGCGAGCATCTCGTCTCGTATATTGTAGAGCGCAGATGGGATGCTGGGAGCAGTCAAGCATGGAGAGAGTTCCCCCTCTCGTACTATGTGTGGATGATGAGCAGCTGGGTCTTGCGGTACGGAAGATGCTGCTCGAGCGCGCCGGATATCGGGTACTGACCGCACTCGACGGAGTCGCAGGTCTTGAGCTTTTTGCGCGTGAACCCATCGAAGTGGTCGTACTCGATTTCTCCATGCCGGGCATGACCGGCGACCAGGTAGCGCGCAACATGCGCGAGGTAAAACCCGCCGTTCCCATTCTCATGCTCTCCGCCTACACCAGCCTGCCGCTCGAGGTCACCCGCCTTGTCGACCTCTACATGACCAAAGGAGAAGGTGCGCCCGCGCTTCTTGAAAAACTGGAAGGTCTTCTCCCTTCGCCCCCAGCACAGTTAGGCCAGACGTAGCAGAGGAGTGACGAGGTTCATGGCAAGGTCTCAGTCTTGGAGCGGTCAGGGCAGGTCGGTGAGAAAGTCAGGGTAAGCGGAGTTTTGTGAATTCATCAAGGTTCGACCGGATTCTCCGACAGGTCTTGCTCGTTCCCCTGCTGGTCATCCTCTTTGGTGCCGGAGCGCTTGCCTGGCAGATGCGCCAGGCCTACCGCAGCGTTGCCGAGCTGCAGGAGACCGACCAGAGCATGGCCGAAACCCTGCTCATCGAGCGCCTCATCATCGATCAGGAGACCGGCCTGCGCGGCTTCCAGACCACCGGAGACCCCCTCTTCCTCCAGCCCTACCTCGCTGCCGATCAGCAGCTTCCCACAGAGTTCAAGCGCGCCCGCACCCTGGCCCGTGACGGTGCGCGCGCGTCCGCCATTACCGACATCGAAACCCTGCACGACACCTGGGAACAAGCATTTGTGCAACCGCTCATCGTCTCCATTCGCGCCGGAGGCACCACCTCAGACGTGGACCTGAATCTGATTGGCAAGCGCCAGGTCGACGACATGCGGCAGCGTCTGCAAGCGCTCATCGCCTCGCGTCAACAACAGCGCAACGACTCTCTCGCGCGCTGGCGTCGCCAGGCCCACTTCATGACGCTCTTTCTGCTGCTCACCGCCGGCGTCATCGGACTCACGATCGGACTCTACAGCCGGCGTCAGCTCCAGCAGGTCTCAAACGCTTTCCGTCAATCAGCCGATGTGCTGCGCCTGCGCGCAGAACAAACCTTCCGCTCCGAGCAGAAGCTGCGCACCACCCTGCAATCGATCGCCGACGGGGTCATCACCTGCGACGCAAAGGGCCGGGTAGACACCATGAACGATGTCGCCCAGCAGCTCACCGGCTGGTCCGCAACGGAGGCACACGACCAGCCCATCGACCGTGTCTTGCTCGTTCTCGACTCCACGACGCGCCAGCCGGTCGAGAACCCGGTCGCCAAGGTACAGCGACTCGATCAGGTCGCCCAACTGGTCAAACACGGCATTCTCATCCGCAAGGACAGCCAGGAGATCCTGGTAGACCAGAGCGCCGCGCCCATCCGCGACAAGCTGGGCACGATCATCGGCATCGTGCTGGTCTTCCGCGACGTCACCATGGCCATCAAAAGCCAGGAGGCTCTGCTAGCCAACGAAAAGCTCGCGGTCGCCGGCCGTCTCGCGGCCACCATCGCCCACGAGATCCACAACCCGCTCGACTCAGTCTCGAACCTGCTCTTCCTCATGGACGGGGAATCCACGGAGGAAGAGAGTGCACAATTCCTTCAGCTCGCCAAGCTGGAGATCGCGCGCGTAACCCAGATCAGCCGTGCCATGCTCTCGCTCTATCGCGAAGCCAAGGCGCCCATCGCCATCGAACTGAAGGAAATGCTCGAGTCCATCCTGCTGCTCATGGATCGCCGCTTTGTCGCGCTCGGCGTCACCATCGAGTCCGACCTCGCACCGGACCTCATCATCCACGGCTTCCCTGCCGAGCTACGCCAGGTCTTTACAAATCTGCTCACCAACGCGGCAGAGGCCTCAGGCCCGCAAACAATCATCCGGCTGCGCAGCGTAACCTGCCCAGCAGGCGTGGCGGCCGACGGACTGCGTCGCGATTCCGGCGTTTTGATCACCATCACCGACCAGGGCCCTGGAATCGCCGAAGAGATCAAGGCTTCCCTCTTCCAGCCCTTCCACACCACCAAGGGGGAACGCGGCACAGGCCTCGGACTCTGGGTCAGCCGAGGCATCGTGAACAAACATGGCGGAACCCTCGAGCTCGACAGCAATTACGATCCTGTGCACCATGGCACCGTAGCCCGCGTCTTCCTTGCCATCAATCCCGTTATCCACGCAGGCGGCGCCTAGAGGGTGTGATAAGGTTGCAGCCGCTTCTTCCAGCCCACTTCTCCGGATGCCCATCGCAGCGACAGTCTCACCGTCCCTGAGGTGGGGAGCTACACTCTCACGCCACCGGTTTTACCTCCGCCGAACTCCCTACACCCCCACGCCGACCCGCGCCTCCAGCAGCTCCACCGCCACAGCCGCCGCCTTCCGGCAATCCTCCCGGCTCACGTCGAAGTGCGTGACAAAGCGCACCGATGCCGGCCCAACCGCACTGGCCAGCACGCCCTCATCCTTTAGCTGCGCACAGAAGCCGGCCGCGTCGCCGCCCTGCAGATGGAAGATGACAATGTTCGTCTCAACCGCTGGCAGATCAATCTCCACCTCCGGCACCGCCGCAAGCGCCTCCGCCAGCAGACGCGCATTGGCATGGTCCTCGCCCAGCCGTTGCGGCATCTCGTTCAGCGCAATCAATCCCGCCGCGGCCAGCACACCCGCCTGCCGCATGCCGCCGCCCAGCGCCTTGCGAAAAATGCGTGCCTGCGCGATCATCTCGACGGTCCCCAGCAGCATCGACCCAACCGGCGCACCCAGGCCCTTCGACAAACAAAACATCACCGTATCGAAACCGCGCGTCAGCGTCGCCACATCGATCCCCAGCGCAGTCGCGGCGTTGAAGATGCGCGCCCCGTCCAGATGCGTCGGGAGACCCGCAGCCCGCGCGCCTTCCCAGATCTCCTCAAAAAGATGCAGTGGCGTAACCGTGCCCCCGGCCATGTTGTGCGAGTTTTCGAGCCACACCAGCCCCGTCTGCGCCCGATAGTAAATCTTCGGCGCAATCGCCGGCGCAATCAGCTTCCAGGTCAGGATGCCGCGCTCCGCAACCACTGTCCGCGGCATGCATCCACAGAACGCCCCCACCATTGCCATCTCCCAATCCAGCAGATGGGACCGCGATTCGCAGATGACCTCCTGCCCATGCTGGGTATGCAGACGCGTCGCAATCAAATTGCCCATCGATCCGGTCGGCACAAAAATTGCCGCCTCGCGCCCGAAAACCTCTGCCGCCCGGACCTCCAGCCGCTCGATCGTCGGGTCTTCCCCGTAGACGTCGTCGCCTACCTCGGCCTCTGCCATCGCTCGTCGCATCGCCGCTGTGGGCCGCGTCACCGTGTCACTGCGCAAATCAATCACGAAAGTTCTCCCCTCCAACAAAAGCAGGACCTCGGAGTGATCGGGGCCCTGCCTCTATCCTAAGCTACGAGAGACGAACGATCCGCCTACCTCTTTTTCCTGGCGTGATTGTACTGATCGAAGAACGCGTCGAACTTCTCCTGGTTGAAATCTCCGGCAAAGCGCTGCGCATGCACCCTCTTGACCAGGATCTCCTTGGCCCCGGGCTGCGTAGTTAGCAGTTCCATGGTCTCAGCGAGGAACTCCGCAAGCGGCATGGCCCTCGCATCGCTGGCCTGGTGCGCACCCATCAGCTCCGTCTGCACATAAGGCGGAGCAAGCTCGATGACCCGCACCGACGTGTCCTGAAGCTGGAAGCGCAGGCTCTCGGACCAGGAGTGGATCGCCGCCTTCGTCGCGCAGTAGGTGGGCGCCAGCGCCAGCGGCGCGAACGCCAGCCCGGAGGTCAGGGTCATGATAGTTGCCTCGGCCTGCGCCAGCAGATGCGGCAGCAGCGCCGCCGTCAGCTGCAGCGGCGCACTCAGATTCGTCGCGATGGTGCTCACGATCGTCGCCGGATCAAGCCCCGCAACAGCATCTTCATGCTTCATGATGCCCGCATTATGAATCACCACGTTCAGCGCCGGATACTTCGTCGTCAACTGGCCGGCAAAGCTCGCCAGCGCCTCCGCATCCTGTAGGTCGACCGCCTCGGCCTGCATCCCCGGATTGGCCGCCACCACCTCATCCAACGCTTCCCGCCGGCGCCCCGCCACGATCACCGTATTGCCCAGCTTGTGAAATGCCTCCGCCAATCCCCGGCCAATCCCGGAACCGCCGCCTGTAATCAAAATCGTATTCTTGCCCTTGGTCTGCATGTGCGTCACCCTCATCCGCTACTCTAGGAGGGTTACTTCCTTTTGGGAAGTAGGCACTTTCTAGTGCAGTACGCACCACGAGGTTAGTTTTGCGCAAACCAAGCCAACAAACACCGAAGTCCGGGTTCTATCAATCGTCGACAGGCGCAACCCTCTCACCCGAGGTCGACCGCCTCGTCGAGGAGGTCATCGCCCGCGTAGCCGATAAATGGACCATGCTTCTCCTCGAGGTGCTGGCTCAGCACGGCACGCTGCGCTTCAGCCGTCTCGGTGCGCTGGTCGGCAACATCAGCCAGAAGATGCTCACCCAGACACTGCGTCAGATGGAAAGCGATGGCTTCGTCACCCGCACCGTCTTCCCCGTCGTGCCGCCCCGCGTGGAGTACGCCCTGACGCCCCTCGGCCATAGCCTGGGCGCGGCTTTCTGCGGAGTCTGGACGTGGGCCGAAGCCAACTACGAGGAGCTCGCCCGGCAACGCGCCGCCTACCGCGAACGCATGCGCCTCGAAGCTTAACGCCCCATCAAGCGCCTACCGGCTCCAGCAATAATCTCCCGAAGACCTCATTCGACACCAGCCGGCCCGCAGAGGTCAGCCGTACCCGGTCTCCCTCGCGTTCCAGCAACCCATCCATTCCGTCGAACTCCACCTCCTCCACCAGCCGGCCAAACTCCCGCCGCAGCCCCGCCAGAGAAACCCCCTCGACAAGCCGCAACCCGGTAAATAGCGCCTCCTCAAGCGTCGCCCGCTCCCCTATCCAATCCACCGTCCGCCGAAACCCGCGCTCCCCCATCCCCGCTCCCACATAGCTGCCCATCTCCTCCGCAT
>CAXUNR010000017.1:55123-62667 GCA_964252655.1 uncultured Acidobacteriaceae bacterium | reverse complement strand
GGGCGGGGCTCGCCCTCGGTGGTGAATTTGCGGCGGTCGGGGATGCCGAACGGGAGCGGTTTCTCGGGCATGGTTGAGCTCGTTTCGGGAAGCTAAATTCGCGCAGGGTGGAACGGTAAGGCTTCCGGAGTGGCAGTGCCTCCGGAGTATTGGATGTTGGCGTGGCGGTCGAGTGCCTCACGGCGGAGATAGCCGAGAGCGAAGAGCGCGGGACCACCGGGGAGTTCGATGCGTGTGATGCTGGTCAGCTCGCCGATGGACTTTTCGGGTGCGCCGGATTCGTAGAGAGGGGTTCCGGAGGATGGCAGTTCGTCGGTGAGGACGAAGCCGGAGAAGGTGCGGTGCAGGTTGCCGCGGGAGCGGATGCGTTCGACGATCTCTTGGCCGAGATAGCAGCCTTTGCTGAAGTGGAGGGCGCGGGAGGAGGTACCGACGGGGGAGGTCTCCTGGGGGAGGTCTTTGTCACGAATGTCTATGCCGAAGAGCGGTGTGCCTTCGGCGATGCGGAGCTGGTTGAGGGCTTCGGTGTTCGAGAGGATCGCACCGTGGGTGAGGAGTGTGGAGGTGAGGGCGGCGATGGTTGCGTGGTCGGCCCAGAGCTCAAAGCGGGGGACGAGGGGGCTGTGGGCTTGGAGGAGGGTGATGGAACCGGGGAGCTGGATGAAGGTGAGGGGCGCGAGGGTGGAGGTGTCTACGCCGGCGGAGGCGAGGATGGAGGCGGCGTCCGGGCCGGCGAGAAGGAGGCCGGCCTGGTGCTCGAGGGGCTGGAGCTCGACGTCGTCCATGATGATGAAGCGCTCGAGGTGGGCGATGAGCGTAGGGAGCTGGTCGCGGGAGGTTTCGAGGAGGATCGCGTCGGGTTCGAGAAAGACGGTGGCGTCGGCCTGGATGCGGCCCTGGGCGTTGAGGAAGAAGGTGTAGCAGCCGTGGCCGGAGGTGAGGGCTTGGATGGAGTTGGTGGCCATGCCGTTGAGCCAGCGGACACGGTCGTCTCCGGTGACGCGGAGCCAGGCGGTTTCGTCCAAGGAGATCAGGGCCGCGGCGGTGAGCAGCGGCATGGGGCCGAAGGAGGCGCAGTTTGTCTGATCGTACGGAGTGGTTGCGAGAGAGCTCATAGGCCGGATTGCGTATTCGATCTGCGTACACTTGGATTATAGCGGGGCAGGGAGGATTCACTTGGATTTAGCGAGCTGGCGGAGGGGCCTCAGACGTATTGCCGGGATGGTGGTTTGCGCGTGCTCGGGGATGAGTGGGGCGGGCGCGCAGACGGCGACGACGCCTGTTCCGCAGGGTCCGCCGGCCAAGCCGAAGGGTGAGATTGTGATGACGCCGCGGCAGGCCAAGGAGCTGTTCGAGTCGGTCGACCAGATCATGAGCTTTGCGGCGAACGACACGGGCTTGGCTCCGGTGGTGAAGGTGAAGCGGCGGCTGGTGACGCGGGATGAGGTGAACAGATACCTGGTGAAGTCGTTTGAGGAGGATGAGAGCGCCAAGCGGCTGCAGCGGTCGGAGATTGTCTTGAAGAAGTTTGGCTTGCTGAACCGGGATTTTGATCTGAAGCCTTTTCTGCTGAGCCTGCTGACCGAGCAGATTGCCGGCTACTACGACGAGAAGACGAAGACGGTGAACCTGCTGAACTGGATTGAGCCGGACGACCAGAAGCCGGTGCTGGCGCACGAGCTGACGCATGCCTTGCAGGACCAGAAGGTGAACTTAGAGAAGTGGAGCGATAGCGGTTTCAAGGGTACGTCGAAGACGGCGAGTGAGGATGCCGAGCGGATCGGTGCGGATGAGGAGGAGACGGCGCGGCAGGCGGTGGCGGAGGGCCAGGCGATGGTGGTGTTCGTCGACTACGGGCTGCCGAAGGGCGAGACGCTGGCCGATGAGCCGGAGATTGGCCAGAGGATGGAGCAGGCGGCGGCGGATACGAGCGGGTCGCCGATCATGACGCGGGCTCCGTTGCTGCTGCAGCGGACGCTGGTGTTTCCGTATGCCGATGGGCTGAGCTTTGAGCAGGCTCTGCTGGTGAAGGGAGGCAAGAGCCTGGCGTTTGCGGGGGCGCTTCAGAATCCTCCGAACTCGAGCTTTGAAGTGATGAACCCGGCGGCGTACCTGGCGCATGCGCCTGTGCCGGTGCTGCGGCTGGGGGATGTGCATGGGCTGCTCGATGCGCAGTACGAGCCGTACGACGTGGGCGTGATGGGCGAGCTGGATGTGGAGATTATGGCGAGTCTGTTTGGCGGGCCGCAGATGGCGGCGGCGCTGGCGCCGCAGTGGGATGGCGGCGTGTATTACGCGGGTCAGCGCAGGAGCGCGACGGCGGCGGAGAAGGCGACCACGGCGTCGATTGGGGTGATGTATGAGTCGCGCTGGAAGAGCCCTGGCGCGGCCGAGACGTTTGCCAAGCTGTATACGGCGGAGTTGGGGCGGAAGTACTCGCAGCTGACGGAGCGCAAGGCGGACGAGGCGGGCGCAGGCGAGCAGGTGTACACGACCAACGAGGGCGATGTGCTGCTGTCGCTCGATGGGCCGGGGCTGTTTGTGGCGGAGGGATTTCCGCTGGCGACGGCACGCAAGCTGCGCGAGGAGGTCCTGGGCGTGCAGGGCAGCGGGCCGATGCGGATGGCGGGGGTGGCGCGGGAGCTTACGCTGGGGTCACTCGGGGGAGTGATGCGGCTCGGAATGCTCCGGCCGGCGTTGGTGGAACGGTATACTTCGATTCGGTAAGCGGCGCTGAAGGAGAACTGTGCAGAAGGTTGAGATTGGGATTATTGGCGGCAGCGGCCTGTATTCGATGCCGGGGCTGACGGGGTTGCAGGAACAGATTGTGGAGACGCCGTTTGGCGCGCCTTCGGACGCGTACATGGTGGGCGAGCTGGATGGGCGGCCGGTGGCGTTTCTGGCGCGGCATGGGCGGGGGCACAGGATCCTGCCAAGTGAGTTGAACTTTCGCGCGAACATCTACGGGATGAAGATGCTGGGGGTGGAGTACATCCTGTCGGTGTCGGCGGTGGGGAGTTTGAAGGAAGAGCATAAGCCGACGGACTTTGTGATTCCGGATCAGTTTATCGACCGCACGTTTGCGCGACAGGGGACGTTCTTTGGCGAGGGCGTGGTGGCGCATGTGGCGTTCGGCGATCCCGTGTGCGCGGTGGTGACGAAGGCGTTTGCGCAGGCCTGCGAGGAGGTTGGGGTCGTGGGCAAGGTGGGCGGGACGTATGTGTGTATGGAGGGTCCGCAGTTCTCGACGCGGGCGGAGAGCCGGCTGTATCGGAGCTGGGGCGCGGATGTGATCGGGATGACGAATTTGCAGGAGGCCAAGCTGGCGCGGGAGGCGGAGATGAGTTACGCGACGCTTGCCATGGTGACCGACTACGACTGCTGGCGCGAGGGCCATGACGATGTGACGGTGGAGCAGGTGATGGCAGTGATGCACCAGAACTCGGCGAATGCGGGCAAGGTGGTGCGGGCTGCGGTGGCGGCGCTGCCGAAGGGCGAGAAGAGCCCGTATGCGGAGGCGTTGAAGTTCGCCATTATGACGGATAAGACGATGATTCCGGAGGCTACGAAGGAACGGCTTGGACTATTGATTGGGAAGTATTTGTGAAGCGAGGGGTAAGGGGGATAAGGGGTAAAGCTTGCCGCTGTCATCCTCCGCTTCGCGAAGGATGACAGCCTTGCTTATAAGTGCGAGCCTAGCTTTAGCAAAGACACATGCAGATTCCCTTCGGGAATGACAACAAAAAGCCAGAAAGTTTGGAAGGTAATAAATGTCGATTTTGGTAGTTGGTTCGGTGGCGTTCGATACGATCGAGACGCCGCATGGCAAGGCGGAGAAGGTGCTGGGTGGGGCGGCGACACACTTTGCGCTGGCGGCAAGCTACTTCACGGATGTGCGCGTCATTGCTGTGGTTGGGAAGGATTTTGGGCCGGAGCAGGAGGCTGTGTTTACGAACCGCGGCATCGATATTCGTGGCATTGAACATGCGGACGGACTTAGTTTTCATTGGACGGGTGAATACTCGGATAAGTTGAACGAAGCTAAGACGCTGGCTACGGACTTGAATGTATTTGCTACCTTTGAGCCGAAGATTCCTGAGGAATATCTGGATAGTGAGTACTTATTCCTGGCGAATATTGATCCCAAGTTACAGGCCCGGGTGCGGAGCCAGATGCCGAACGTGAAGATGGTATGCGGCGACACGATGAACTACTGGATTGCGGACCATGGCGCGGCGCTCGCGGAGGTGCTGAAAGAGCTGGATGTGCTGCTGATCAACGACGGCGAGGCGAAGATGCTGTCGGGTGAAACGAATATGGTGAAGGCGGCCGACGCGGTCATGGCGAAAGGGCCGAAGGCGCTGGTGATCAAGCACGGGGAGTACGGCGCGACGGCGTTCTTTGGGCCGCGGATGTTTGGCGGTACGGAGACGAAGCCGTTTCGCGCGCCGGCGCTGCCGCTGGCGGACGTGGTCGATCCTACGGGAGCGGGGGATTCGTTCGCGGGTGGCTTCTATGGCTACATTGCTTCGCAGCGGCAGCTTACGCCGGCGGTGTTTCGGCGGGCGCTGTTTCATGGCGGCGTGATGGGTTCGTTTGCAGTGGAGCGCTTCGGGACCGAGCGTTTGCAACATGTGCGGCGGGCGGAGATCGACGACCGCTTCGGGTTGTTCCGGGAGATCTCGCACCTTGAGCACACGGAGGGCTAGGCCGGCGTCTGCATTGCGGGTGGATCCTGTGCTGACGGACCCCGATGCAGTGATCCCGGCGACCCGGCATGAGACGCTGCGGGTGGCGATTGGCGCGATTGTTGCGGGATTTCTGGCGCTCTCGATCAGCGCGCTGCACGGGGACATGCTGCTCTATGGCGATGCCGTGGCGCACCTGGGAATTGCACGCGGCATCCTCGACACGAACGCACCGGGGCTGGGGACGCTTGGTGGCGTGTGGCTTCCGCTGCCGCATGTACTGATGCTGCCGTTTATCTGGAAGATGGCGTGGTGGCAGGACGGGATGGCGGGGGCATGGCCTTCGCTTGCGTGCTACATCGTCGGAGTCATGGGCATGTACCGGCTCGCGCGGCGGCTGCTGGCTCCGCGTTGGGCGCTGGTCGCGACGGCGTTCTTTGGGTTGAACGCGAACCTGCTGTACCTGGCGACGACGGCGATGACGGAGCCGCTGTTCCTGGCCTTGTTCGTCTGGATGGTGCTGCTGACGCTGGAGCTGGTGGATGCGGCTGGGCGCGCGGACTTTGGCCTGGTGCGGAGCCGGCTGGTTGGGGTCGGGCTGCTCATCTTTGCGGCGACGATGACGCGCTATGACGGCTGGGTGCTGGGTGCGGCGGTGTGGTGCGTGGTGGCCTGGGTGTTGCTGAAGACGCCGGCGAAAGCGGAGGAGAGCAGGAGGGCGGCGCGGGCGCGGGGTTCGGTGGGGCCGCTGTTTGCGGTGTTCACGGTGCTGGCGGTGGCGGGGCCGCTGCTTTGGTTTGGGTACAACCATGTCTTTGGGCACGACTGGCTGGATTTTATGCGGGGACCGTACTCGGCGAAGGAGATCGACCGGAAGACGTCTCCGCCGGGCGCGCATAAGTACTGGGGATGGCACAATCCGGCGTGGTCGTTGATGCTGTATGCGCGGACGGCGCAGGTGGATGCGGCGTGGTGGGAGACGGGCTGGGTGGTAGCTGCGGGCGCACTTTGGGGGACCTGGAAGGCGCTGAAGCTGCGGCTTTCGCGCGTGTGGCTGCTGCTGTGGGTGCCGCTGCCGTTTTATGTGTATTCGATCTCGTATGGGTCGGTGCCGATCTTTATTCCGCAGCTGTACCCGCACTCGTTTTATAACTCGCGGTATGGGATGGAGATGCTGCCGGTGCTGGCGCTGTTTGGGACGTACGCGCTGGTGCTGCTGGTAGAGCGGCTGGGAGAGTTGCGGCCGCTGGCGGTGCGATTTGTGCAGCCGGTAGCGCTGATGCTGGTGGCGCTGAATTTGGTGTTGATGGTGCATGCTACGCCGCTGGTGCTGAAAGAGGCAATGGTGAACTCGCGGGGGCGGATGGCGCTTGAGCAGCCCCTGGCGCAGCAGCTGATGACGTTTCTGCCAGGCTCGACGATTTTGATGGAGAACTCAGAGCATGTGGGGGCGCTGCAGACGGCGGGGATCCCGCTGAAGCAGACGATTGGGCCGTCCGATTACTATCGCTGGCGGGACGCGATGCGGGCTCCGGCGGAGACGGCGAATTACGTGGTGGCGGTGGCGGGGGATGACATTGCGAAGGCGGTGGCGCGGCATCCGGAGGGGCTTACGGAGCTGACGATTCTTTGCAGCACGAACCAGCCGTGCGTGCGGGTGTACCAGTCGGATCGGTTTCACAAGGGGAGTTAGGGAGCGGCGACGCTGGAGCGGCAACGGAGGACCAGCAAGGGCAAAGGCGAAATTACAGGGGCCCTTCGCTGCGCTCAGGATGACGTGATTTTTGGTGGGTGAGGAGTTTGAGAACGGGATGATGAAGTTTGTGAAGGCGCATGCGTGCGGGAACGATTTTTTGGTGATGGAAGAGGCGGTGGCGGGGCGAAATCATGCTGCGCTGGCTCGGCGTTTGTGCGCGCGGAACACAGGCATCGGTGCGGACGGGATTGAGTTTCTGGATCGCCGCGCGGATGGAATTTTGTTTCTGCGGCTGTTCAACGCGGATGGGAGTGAGGCGGAGCTCTCTGGCAATGGAACGCGCTGCGTGGCGGCGTGGCTGGCCGAGAGCGAGGGCCGGGATGAGGTGGCGCTGGGCACGCATGGCGGGGTGCGGACATGCCGGGTGATCGAGCGCGAAGGTGCGGTGTTTCAGATCGAGAGCGGGATGGGTGTTCCGCGGGTGATGCCGCGGACGATTGTGGTGGAGGGCGTGGGCGAGGTGCCGGGGGCGATGGTGAATGTGGGCAATCCGCACTTTGTGCTGTTCGTGGAGGCCGAAGACTTTGGCGCGCATGGGTTGAGCTGGCAGGTGCTGGGGGCGAAGATCAGCGGGAGTCCGCTGTTTGCGCATGGGACGAACGTGGAGTTTGTGCGGGTGCGGGCGCCGGGAGAGATTGCGTTTCGAATTTTTGAGCGAGGGTGTGGGCCGACGAGTTCATCGGGGACGGGGACGTGTGCTTCGTCGGCCGCGGCGATGGTGTTGCGGGAGGCGGCGCGGGAGCTGACGGCGTACGCCGAGGGCGGGCCGCAGCGGGTAGTGTGGCCGGCGAGGGACGAGGCGATGCTGCTGACCGGGCCGGCGGAAATTTTGTGTGTGGGGGAGACGTTTTGAGAGAGCTTACGAAGCCCAGGGCGCTGCGGGTGGGGGCGAGGATCGGGATCGTTTCGCCGGCGAGCCTGGCGAACGCTGAAGCGGTGGCGCGGGGCATTGCTACGCTGGAGGCGATGGGCTTTCGGACGCGGCTGTTTCCGCATGCGCTGGACCGGGGGCCGCTGAATTATGCGGGAACGCTGGAGGCGCGGCTGAGCGACTTTCATGCGGCGTTTGCGGATGGGGAGGTGGATGCGGTGTTCTGCAC
>CAXUNR010000017.1:0-55113 GCA_964252655.1 uncultured Acidobacteriaceae bacterium | reverse complement strand
GAGCTGCTGCCGCATCTTGACCGGGCGCTGATTCGGGCCAATCCGAAGGCATTTGTGGGATACAGCGACGTGACTTCGCTGCATGTTTGGCTGGCGCGGGACGCGGGGCTGGTGAGCTTTCAGGGGCCGATGGTGGCTTCGGAATTTGCGAAGGCTCCAGGGCCGGATCTGGCTAGTTTTGCTTGTGCGTTGCAGGGGACGGAGGCTTGGACGCTGGGTGCGGAGGCCGGGCTGCGGGTGCTCAGGCCGGGGCGGGCGGAGGGTGCGCTGACGGGTGGGTGTGTGTCGATCTACGTGGAAGCGCTGGGAACGCCGTATGCGGCGGAGCCTCCGGCGGGGGTGCTGTTTCTGGAGGATGTGGGCGTGAAGCCGTACCAGTGGGACCGGATGCTGGTGCATCTGCGGCTGGCGGGGATGCTGGACCGGGTGACGGGGATGGTGTTCGGGGACATGGGGCAGTGCGTGGACTGGGCAGGGCAGCCACCGCTTGAAGAGCAGCTCGTGTATGCGCTGCGGGACTTCGCGGGGCCGATCGGGATTGGGCTGCGCAGCGGGCATGTGGAGGGCGGGAATATCACGCTGCCGTGGGGGGTGCAGGTGGAGCTCGACCTGCGCGACGAGCGGAACCCGCGCATGCACTTTGCTGAAGCTTCGGTGCGCGGATAGGCTATGAGGATGGGACGGCACATTTATCTGATTGGCGTGTGCGGCACGGCGATGGCGTCGCTGGCCGGGATGCTGAAGGCGGCGGGGCATCGGGTGAGCGGGTCGGATGCGGCGGCGTATCCGCCAATGAGCGATCAGCTGGCGGAGCTGGGGATTGCGGTGCACCAGCCTTACGACGCGGCGCATCTTTCGCCGGCGCCGGACCTGGTGGTGGTGGGGAATGCCATTTCTCGCGGCAATGTGGAGCTCGAAGAAGTGCTGGATCGGCGGATCCCGTTCTGCTCGATGGCGGCGCTGCTGCATGACGAGTTCCTGGCCGGGCGCGAGTCGCTGGTGGTGGCGGGAACGCATGGGAAGACGACGACGACCAGCATGCTGGCGTGGATCTATGAGGTCGCGGCGCGGCAGGATGCGCGGTTTGCGGCTTCGTTTTTGATTGGCGGCGTGGCGGAGAACTTTGGGACGAGCTTCCTGGTACGGGCGCAGAGCGAGGATGTGCGGCAGCCGTTTCTGCTAGAAGGCGATGAGTACGATACGGCGTTTTTCGACAAGGGGCCAAAGTTTCTGCACTACTTTCCGGACGCGGCGATCTTGACCCACGTGGAGTTCGACCATGCGGATATCTACGACGACTTGGCGGCGGTGAAGACGGCGTTCAAGCGGTTTGTGAACCTGATTCCGCGGCGTGGGCGGCTGGTGGCGTTTGACGGCAGCGAGAATGTAACCGAATGTGTGGCAAAAGCGTTTTGCGCGGTCGAGCGCTACGGCAAGGCTGCGGATTCGCATTGGCGGGTGAGTGAGCTGACGCATGCGGATGGTGGGATGCGGTGGCGGCTGGAGCGTGCGGGGGAGTTCTTCGCGGACTGCGCGCTGCCGATGCCGGGCGAACACAATGCGCTGGATGCGACGGCGGCGGCGGCGCTGGCGGCGGGGCAGGGGGTCCCGGCTGGCGCGATCGTTGAGGCGCTGGCGACGTTTCGCAGCGTGAAGCGACGGCTTGAGGTGCGGGCAGAGATCCATGGAGTCACGGTGATCGACGACTTTGCGCATCATCCGACGGCGATCCGCGAAACGCTGAACGCGCTGCGGCATGCGTATCCGGGGCGGCGGTTGTGGGCGGTGCTTGAGCCGCGATCGAATACGTTACGGCGCAATGTGTTTGCGGACGCGCTGGTGGAGAGCCTGGCACTGGCGGATCGGGTGGTGCTGGCGGCGGTGTTTCAGTCCGGCGTGATCGCGGAGGCGGAGCGGCTGGTTCCGGAGACGATCGTGCGGGAACTGCGGGAGCGGGGCGTTGCGGCCGAGGTGCGGGAGGACGCGCAGGCGATTGTGGAGGCTGTGGCTCCGCGGCTGGAGCCGGGGGATGTAGTGGCCATTATGTCGAATGGTGGGTTTGGCGACATCTACCATTTGCTGCCGAATGCTCTCCGCCAACAGGCTCGGGTGGAGACGGTGAGCATGGCGGTGTAAGCCCTGGGTGGATAGAGTCAGGGCAGGCTGAAAGAAAATACGGGGATTCTGGCTTCGCCAGAATGACACTGCCTACAGGTGTGGGTGGCTGTGCAGATTTAGATGGGAGCAGGGATGAGGACGTTGAGAGATGGGTTTGCGACGCTCACGCTGCTGTGTGTCTACGTTGGTTTGGGCGTTCCGCTGGGGCTGATTGGTATTCCGCTTACGCTGATGACCAAGGACGTTACGTGGCTTTACTGGGCTTCGATGTGGGTGACGCGGACGGGTGTGCGGCTGGCCGGGGTGCGCGTTCAGATGAGCGGCTTTGAGAATATTCCAACGGACGGAAGCTGCCTTTTTATGGCCAATCATGTTTCGAACCTGGATCCTCCGGCGCTCATTCCCCTGATTCCGAGGCGATGTGTGGTGCTGCTGAAGAAAGAGTTGATGGGCATCCCGCTGCTGGGCCGGGCGATGAGGCTGGGCGGGTTCATTCCGGTGGAACGGGGATCGCGGCGGGAGGCGGCGCAGGCCAGCGTTGCGGCAGCGTCGCGCGTGGCGAATGAAGGCTTGCCGATCGTGATTTTTCCGGAGGGAACCCGGTCGCTCGACGGAAGGCTGTCGCGCTTCAAGAAGGGGCCGTTTTATCTAGCGCAAGGAACCGGTGCGCCGATCGTGCCGGTGGCGGTCTGGGGCACGGAGCAGTGTCTGGCGAAGGGAAGGACGCTGATAACGCCTGGGGTGGTGGAGGTGCGGCTGCTGGCAGCGATCGATCCGGCTGCGTATGCTACGCGCGAGGAGTTGATGGCGGCGGTGCATGCGGCGATCGCGGGGGCTCTGCCGGAGCGGATGCGGCCGTTGGGGGTTGCGAAGGCGAATACGGGGGTTCTGACTTCGCCAGAATGATGGCTGGTGCAAGGGTGGCGTTATGGGTTCGTTCCGCCCACCTCACGCGGTGAAGCCTGCGTGAGATGGGGCACCCGGGGGTTGTTGGCAGCGACCAATACGGGAATTTCTGGCTTTGACAATGCGACTTGGCAGAGGGGTGGGTTGTGAAGAGACAAAGATGCAGGCTGGTTACTTGATGTAGGCGTTGAAGCCGTCGGCCATCAGGCGTTGGCGCATGGCTTCGGCTTCTTTTTTCGAGGGGAAGGGACCGACCTGGACGTGAAGGAGCTTGTCTTGTGACTCGTTGCGGATGTTCACGGCATAGCCGCGCCGGGTGAGCGTGGAAGCGATGAGATCGGCGTCCTCCTGGTGGGTGACGGCTGCGATCTGGACGAGAAACTGCGTGGCTCCGGGAACGGGAGGTGGAGGTGGAGCACTTGCGGCCACGGGTGTGGTCTCGGCGGGTGGCCGGACATGAACCGGCGGAGGCTCGGTGGGAGTGGGGTCGACGGTGGCTGTTTCAGCGGCGGCAGGGACCGGGGAGGGAGATTTGGTGACGGGAATGTCCGCCGTGTCGGCTGAGATTTTTACAGGCGAAGCAGCACTGCCGGCGGCAGGTTTGACGCCGTTCATCTTCAGTGCCGGTTGAGCTTCAGAGGCGACCGCTGCATTGCCGTTATGTTTGACGCCGAGGGAGTAACCGAAGCCGAAGAAAGCCGCGCACAGGGCTGCAAGCGCGAAGAAGATGCCGAGCAACAAGGTGGTGCCATGGGTGATCTCACGGTCGTTGTTCGCGCCGGAGGTCGCGTTGGGGGTGCCTTCGTCGTGAGAGTTGGTCAGAGTGTTCACTAGGCTGAGGTTGGTTTGTGAGGGAGAGTTCTAAGATCAGTTTCCGGGCGCACCATCTCGGGTGAAAGATCGCGGAACTGGCCGTTCGCTAGAAGCGGTACCAGAAGCCGATGGTCGGTTGAGAGGTAACGGAGCGTTTGTTGTTGGCCAAGTAGTTCTGGTTGAAGTCAGGCGCTCCGAAGAACTGCTGCCGGAATTGTACGCGTGCGCCGAAGTCCGGCCCGAGCAAAGCGACATCCGCACCAAGCTCGTAAAGGTAGACGCCGCGCGGCTCTTTGGGTAGACCCTCGCCGCCGCCTGCGGTGGGCGCAAACTCGAAGCCGCCGACGCCGACGCCACCGAACGGGTGCAGCCCGAAGTAGCTTCCCGGAGCGTGGACGATGTAGGCGACGGAGTACTCACTGACCTTGGTTTGCGCGCCGAGTATGAAATTGGCATCGGTGGACGGGGTTCCGGCGACGCCTGAGAGGGTGAAGTTGTCGGTGTAGCGGACGAAGCCGTAGTTGAACTCGGCGCCGATCAGGGGGGACTTGGTGTAGCGGATTTGGACGAGCGCACCGACGGTATTGCTGGGGCTAAGCGCGACCAGCTGTGGCAAATAGCTGTTGCCCGAGGTTTTGGAGGTGATGGAGCCGGCGGCGTTGATGGCGAGGTCGATGTGAGCGAGCTGGCGAGTGAGGGCGGTCTCGGGTTTTTGCTGGGCGGAGGCGACGGCGGGAACAAAGGTCAAGGCAAAGACGGCGCTCGTGCCAAGGCGCCGGTGGAATACGTTCATCATCAGGAACTAGACTCCCTTACCGAAGATTACTGTACGTTCAGTCTACTCTGCACGGCGGCGGGAACTCGCGCGGGTATCTGTTTGTTGCGGCGGGCACGCAGGGCGACACGGCCAAGCCAGACGGTACTTGTGCTGAAGAGAGATGCGGCGAAGAGGGCGGCGGGGAAATCGATTGCGTTGTGCGGAGGAGTGGGCCTGACGAGAGAGCGGAGGCCGCAGGTCAGGATCGCCCAGCCGAGGACGGCGGGCAGCATAGCGCGCCGCGCGACGATGGCCAGCAGAAGCAAAGCCAGACCTGCCAGCGTGAGACCGAGGGCGAGCAGAGACAGCGGCAGGCGGCTAAAGGCGAAGAGGCCGAGCATGAGCGACAGCACGCCGAGACAGCCGGGAAGGACGGTACCAGGGAGGTTGAATTCGGCGTAGAGGAGCAGGATGCCGAGGACGACCGCAAGCAGGGCAGCGTCTGGGGAGGCGAGCAGCTGAGAGAGTAGGACGGTCATGACACTGGGCTTATTGGACGGTTTGGCCCCGAGATTGCAGGGCTTGCCGCATTCCCCCGGCCGCGGGATCCTTGGGATCGATGCGGAGCGCATTCTGCACGTCGACGACGGAAGCAGAGACGTCTCCCTTCTGAAGGTCGAGACGGGAGAGTACCAGCCAGGCGGCGACGCTAGGCTTCAGCTTGAGGGACGTTTGGGCCTCCTGGCGGGCCTGGTCGAGGTCTCCACTGCGCTCGCGTAACTGGGCGAGGCCTACGTGGGCAGAGGCGCTTGAGGGGTCAGCGCTGAGAGCGGAGTTGAACTCCTGCTCGGCCTCGGGAAGTAGCCCTTGCGTGAGGTAGTCGCGGCCGAGCTGGGTATATTCGGCGGCCTGCTGATCTTTGGGCAAGGTGGCGAGCTTGATGGCGCGCACCTGGTCAAGCTGGAAGGTGGCCTGGCGGAAGCCGGCCTCGGAGTAGACGCGACGCAGGCGGGTAGTCGGCTCGAAGCCTCCGTTAGTTGGGGCCTGTCGTCCGGCGGCGATGAGCGTGCGCATCTGTTGCGCCTCGTTGTCGGTGGACTTCAGCTTGAGTGCAGCTTCAATCTCGCGCTGGGAGCTGGCAAAGTCGCCGCGGCGGTAGAAGGACACGGCGAGGTTGTAGTGGTAGTCGGGATCGTTGGGATCGGCGTTGGCGGCGCGCTGGAAGAGGGTGGTCCCGTCCTTGTTCTGTCGGGCGAGCGCGACACCCTGGTCGTTGACGACCTCTGGCAGGGGGAGACGCGTGGCAACGAAGGAGAAGGCGTTGGCGGCGTCGGCGTACTTGGCTTCGTTGAAGCGGGCGAGGCCGAGATAGAAGTTGGCCTCGAGCGCCAGGCGACTGCTTGGCGGCACCTTGGCGAGCACGGCCGCGGCCTGGCCGAACTGGCGGCTGGCGTATAGCTCTTTACCGAGGGCGAGCTGGGCTTCGGCGTAAGTGGGAGCATCCTGGACCGCGGTTTCGAGGCGTTTGACGCGCTCCTGGGAGGTGGAAGCGTCGGTGCCGCGGATGTAGTTTTCAAAAGCGCTGAGGCGGACACCGGCAGAGGCGGAGAGGAAGGTCTGCTGTGCGACAGAAAAGCCGGGTTCGACCTGACGCGCGATCTTCCAGGCGATGGCGTTTTCGATGTCGAAGAGCCGGGAGAGCTCGGCCGAGTCGTTGAGCGGTGGGGAGAGCTTGAGCTGGTCGACCTCAAGGACCTGGGCCTGCACCTGGATGCGTGTGCCCTGGATGTTGTAACTGCCGACGATGACGTAATTGGCGTCGAGGGTCTGCGCGATGCGTATGGTGGTGGCGCGGGTAGGTCGAAAACCGGAGGGCAGGCCGAGATGGTCGAGGGCGAAGAGGCGGTCGTCGCGCGAGATGGTGAGGAAACCGGCGGAGTTGAAGCGTTGATTGAGGGTGTCGGGAAAGGAGTCGCCGATCCAGCTGAGGCTGGGTTGGCCGGAGCGATTGTCGAAGGGCAGGACCAGAACCACGCGACCGCCAGGCTCTTTGGCATTCGCAGCGGAAGCGCTCTGGGCAAAAGCCGGCGGAAGATTGAGCCCGCAGAGGATCATAGCGGGTAGGACAAACGACAGGAACCGAGAGACAACGAGCTTCCGCACGTCCTCATTATAGAGGTGAGCTTTCGGCCGTGGCGGCGCGAAGAATTCCTAAATAGGGGCACCCCGAGTACAATTAGGGTGCGCGAAAGTGGCGAAATTGGCAGACGCACCAGACTTAGGATCTGGCGGAGCAATCCGTGGGGGTTCAAGTCCCCCCTTTCGCACCAAATTTGCAGGATGGATGTGTATGAGCCAGACGAAACCCGAGCAGCAGCAGCCTGAGATCCGGCTCAAGAACGTGGAAGGCTATCGCGAAGGCTACGCCAACAGTGTGCAGGTGAAGATGAGCGTGTGGGACTTTCAACTGGTGTTCGGCACGATGCACCAGGACGCGCCGGAGATCGTTGAGCTCGAAAATTTCCAGGGCATCTATGTAAGCCCGCAACAGGCCAAGGCACTGTGGAATGTACTAGGACAAAACCTTGCGCAGTATGAGTCAACCTTTGGCCGGTTGGCGCTTGAGCCGCAAGGACAGGCCCAGCCGCAGCCGGTGTTCAAGACGCAGGTTCCTCCGGACGGCGGCCCGGTCAACTAAGTGAAGCCGTCGGTGACGGGGAGGAACCGAGGTGGATACGCTTCTCCGTCCGCGCGTACACAGGTCGGGACGTCCGCACTTCAGTGACGCAGCGGCTCCGGTGGAGAAGCCGCTGCCGTTATGGATTTTGTATCCGCTGTTCTTCGTGGCCATTTACTTTTCTCACTGGCCTCTGCTGCGCCTGCCCTATTTTTGGGATGAGGCTGGCTACTACATTCCGGCGGCACTGGACTTCTTTGGTGCCGGCTCGCTGATTCCGCACTCAACCTTGACCAACGCCCACCCTCCGCTTCCCTCGGTGCTGCTGGCGGCTTGGTGGCATGTGGGCGGGCTGTCGATCAGCGGTACGCGGACGTTTCTGGCGATGATTGCGGCGGCTGCGTTGCTGGGCGCATTTCGACTGGCACGGCAGCTTGCCGGGCCGGCTGTGGCCGCGCTGGTGACGCTGCTGACGGCGCTTTATCCGGTCTGGTTTGCGCAAAGCACGATGGCGCATGCGGATCTGTTTGCGGCGGCGTTTACGCTATGGGCACTCTCCTGCTACTTCGGGCGTTTCCTTCAAGGGGCCTCGAGACGCAGCGCAGGGCTAGCGGCGCTGCTGTTTTCGCTTGCCGCGCTGGCCAAGGAAACCGCCATCGTGACTCCGCTGGTGCTGGGAGTCTGGGAGTTCACGCTGCTGGTGACAGAGACCGGAGGCAGGCAGGTGCGGGCGCGCCTAGCATGGCTGGCGGCACTGCTGGCGCCGGTGATTCCTCTGGCCGGATGGTACGCCTATCACTTTCATGCAACCGGCTTTGTCTTCGGCAACCCTGAGTTTTTGCGTTATAACGCGACGGCCAACTTCAGTGCGGCGCGTGTGGCCGTAAGCGTATGGCATCGCATCGTTCACCTGACCGTGCATATGAATCTGTATGTGCCGGTAGTGGGGACGGTGGCGGTTCTCTGGATGCCTGCGATGAAGGTACGAGCGGCTTGGCTGGCGGCGCTGCGGCCGGCGTGGATGGCTGTCGGGATTGTGCTTGCCGGCAACGCATTGGCGTTTTCGATTCTGGGTGGCGCGTTGTTGACGCGGTATCTGCTGCCGATGTATCCGCTGGTGCTGCTGGCGTGCGTAGCGGTTTGGCAGAGCCGCGGACCCCGTGTGCTGTACGGGCTGAGTGTCTTGACCGCGGCGGCATTTTTTGCGGGCTTGTTCGTCAACCCGCTTTATAGTTTTGCGCCGGAGGACAACCTCACGTATCGGGATTTTGTGCTGCTGCATGCGAACGCGATCGCCGTGATCGCTCATCGCTTTCCGGAGGCGACCGTGTTGAGCGTTTGGCCGGCGACGGCTGAGATGCAGCATCCGGAACTCGGCTACACACGGCAACCGATCAAGATCGTTGCGATCGACAACTTCGATCATGAGCAGATCGAACGTGCGGCGCAGGACCGTGGAGCGTATGACACGGCACTGGTGTTTTCGACGAAGTGGGTGCCGCCGCCCGGCCGCTTCTCACTTGGTCACGCGACTAAGAGGAGCGATGAGCAGTATTTCGACTTTCATCGCGATCTGGATGCGCGGCAGATTGCTGAACTGCTACATGGTGATGTGGTGTGGCAGGCTTCACGCAATGGCGAGTGGGCGGCTGTGCTGCGGTTCCCGCGTTCGCTCGATGCCTCCAGCTCTCATAATCTACCCTTGTCTAAGAAGCCTTGACACAGCAGAAGCGTCCTCCCGCTAGCTACGCCACCGCCGCTACGGAGACCGAGGTACTCGCTTCAAGCGGGACTTCCAACGATTTTGGAGGGCCAACTTTTCGCTCATACGTGCACTTGGGTGTGTTCGGCACCTCGGCTGGCGCTCCCTTCTTTGGTCGGCGCTTAGGAAGAAATTCGTGATTGTTTGGGCAAACGAAGTAGGTGCCTTCCTTATTTGCATACTCCAGAAGATAGGCTGAGTCGCATTTTGGACAGGACTCGTCGACCAGCTTCAGATTGGAGGCGAAGTCGCACTTTGGATAGTTGACGCAGCCATAGAAGGTATCTCCGCGCTTGGTTTTGCGCACTGCGAGATCGCCGCCATCTTTGGGACATTTTGCGTCCAGCAACTCCTGCTTTACGTACTTGCACTTTGGATAGCCTGAGCAGGCGATGAACTCACCGTAGGCTCCATCCCGCTGCAGGAGAGGTTTACCGCACTTCGGGCAGGGCTCCTCCAGCTGCACTGGAGGCTTGGTCTGCACTTTCTGCGTGAGCTTGCGGATCGTCTTGCACGGCGGGTCGTCGGAGTAGCCGGGGCAAGACATGAATGGTCCCCAAGGACCATTTTTCAGGACCATCACCCGTCCGCAGTTATCGCAGAACTCCTCCTCCGGAGCCTCATCCGCGCCTGGTGCCGACAGGTCCGGTTTTGCAGAAAAGTTCTCTTTGGTGAAATCGCAGGAGACTGGCTCCGCAATCACTCTCTTCCCCTTTTTCGCGGCTTCCGCCACAGCCTTTGTAAACTCTTTGGCATCGGCGACTTCCAGCTGATAGTGCGTGTCGTCGAAGGTTACACCTTTGACAATCATTGGGAAGTGAAACGACGCCAGGACCTTCTTCAAGACACGCTTGGGGTCCTTTTTCCAGGGCGCTGCTGCGATGGTGACCGGCTTAGCCTTGGTGAACGCGCTGCAGGAGTAGAAGCTGCCAAACTTGCCCCACTTCAAAATCAACGGCGACCCACATTTATCACATTTCTCTTCGGTTGCTTCTTCACGTCGCTTGATATCTTCCATCTCGCGTCCTGCGACGGCAAGTTCCTTTTCCAGATGCGCATAGAACCCATCCAGCAAGTCTGTCCAGCGCTCCTGTCCGGCTTCGACTGCATCGAGTTCGCCTTCGAGGGTAGCCGTGTAACTCGTCTCGAAGATGTAAGGGAAGTTTTTCACTAGCAGTTCAGTGACGACCATACCGATCTCTGTGGGCACAAACTTTGCCCCCAGCTTCTTCACGTAGTCGCGATCCTGAATTGTGTTGATGATCGAGGCATAAGTCGACGGCCGGCCAATGCCTTTTTCCTCGAGCGTCTTGACGAGCGAGGCCTCGTTAAAGCGCGGTGGTGGATCTGTAAAGCGCTGCTCGGGGGCGATGCTATTTTGCCTCAGTCGATCGCCCTGCTTGACCTCCGGCAGGATGACATCCTCAGACACGTTTTCCCAAATTTTCAGAAAGCCATCAAACACCAGGATCGATCCGCTGATCCGGAAGTCGTAGGTCCGGTCTGCTTTCGCGGCAACCTCGATCGTGGTTTGGTCGAAGACTGCGGGAACCATCTGCGACGAGACAAACTTCTGCCAGACGAGCTTGTACAGGCGATATTGCTCGTCGCTCAAGTGCGCACGGATCGACTCCGGCGTGTATTCGACGTGCGTCGGGCGGATCGCTTCGTGGGCATCCTGCGCATCGTTCTTGCCCTTGTACGCGACGGGTTCCTTCGGCAGGTACTTTGCTCCGAGGGTGCTGCCTACATAAGCACGTGCTTCCTTGACCGCATCGTCCGAGACCCGGGTTGAATCGGTACGCATATACGTGATCAGGCCGACGGTGCCCTCATTGCCGAGGTCAACGCCTTCATACAAGCGCTGCGCCACACCCATGGTTCGGCGGACGTTGAAGCCTAGGCGCCCGGCTGCATCCTGCTGCAGCTTGCTGGTGATGTACGGCGGAGTCGGATTGCGTTTGCGCTGCTTGCGTTCTACGCTTACCACCGACCACGTGGCCCGCTCCAACTGCGTTACCACTTTAGAGGTCTCGGCCTCATTCGGTAGAGCGCCTGAGAGGAACTGTGCTTTGCCTTCCTCATCCACTCCGTTAGCAACACGGGCAGGAATCCCGTCAATGCCGGTGAATTTAGCGGTGAACTCCTGTCCGTTCGGAGGCTTGAGTCCCGCGCCGATCAACCAGTACTCTACCGGCACAAACGCATTGATCTCGCGCTCGCGTTCCACAATTAGCCGCAGCGCTACCGTTTGCACACGGCCTGCCGAGAGCCCGCGCCGCACCTTGTCCCACAGCAAGGGTGAGATCTGATATCCCACCAGACGATCAAGCACACGTCGCGTTTGCTGTGCGTCTACCAGATTCTCATTGACATCGCGGGCGTTGCTGAAAGCTGCCCGTACCGCCTTTTGCGTGATCTCGTTGAACGTCACGCGCTGCAGCGTTGCGCCCTTTTTCAGCATGGGTTTCAGCTGCATGGAGAGATGCGCCGCGATGGCCTCGCCTTCGCGATCAGGGTCTGGCGCGAGGTAAACAGCGTCGGCTTTGGCTGCCAGTTTCTGCAGCCGCTCGACAATCTTTTCCTTCCCCGGCGAAACGATCAGCGTCGGCTCAAACGTCCTTCGCTTCAGCTCTACGCCGATGTCGTTCTTGGGCAGATCCATGATGTGGCCGATGGAGGCCTCCACCTGGTAATCCGCCCCGAGATATTTGTTGATCGTTTTGGCCTTGGCCGGCGACTCGACGATCACGAGAGATTTGCTCATTAGTCTTCCTTTGTTCCCCACAAACCGCCTCCGGAGACATTCCGGCGCGGTTCCCGTTTCATTGCGAACCTACCACGACTTTCGAACCCGCGCCAATCTCAAGAGGGAGCCTTCCACCCCGCAAAGCGTTCCTCTCCATGGGACGCAGCTAACCCTAAACTGTTTCCCTCCCTAGCCTTATCGGCAGAGATCCGGAAACCTTTAGAACGCCCGAACATAATTTTTTCCCGGAAGCGACCTTACTTTACCGGACAGCTCCAATTCAAAGAGAGCCGTAAAGATTTCTGCGGAGGCTAGCTCATCTTCAAGCAAATCCATCAGCTGATCGAGCTGTACCGGCTCATCATGGCGTAGACGCGCGAAGACTAGGCGCTCATTGTCGCTCATGGCCTGTTCAGCAAATAGAGATGCCGTGCCATGTGCTTTCGATTCAGTCGAGCCCCCTGCCGGGTGTTGCTCCTGCGCATCCTCAAGCTGCAGCCGGATGTCCGACGGCAGATCTTCCCAAACATCCTCCCACGTTGCGGTCAGCTTGGCTCCCTGCTTGATCAAGGTGTTAGGACCCCAGGAGTTCTTATTGGTTACATTGCCCGGCACCGCATACACATCGCGGTTCTGTTCCATCGCGCAGCGCGCTGTAATTCTGGTGCCGCTGTACTCCGCGGCCTCGATGACTAAGACGCCTACACTCATGCCGGAGAGCGTTCGGTTGCGGATAGGAAAGTTTTGCGGCGCTGGAAAGGTTCCCATCGGGAACTCCGACACCAGGGTTCCTCCGGCGCTGAGGATGGACTCGGCAAGCTTTTTGTTTTCCTTCGGATAGACTACGTCGAGTCCGGTGCCCCAGACTGCCAGCGTGCGCCCGCCGGCCTCAAGCGTGCCCTTGTGGGCCGCTGTGTCTACGCCGCGTGCCATGCCGGAGAAGATGGCCAGGCCGCGATTGGCCAGATCGCGTGAGAGCAATTCTGCCATCCCCGCGCCGTAGGGCGAGGGCGAACGTGTTCCTACCACAGCGATTCCCGGCCACTGCATGAGCTCCACATTGCCCCGCACCCACAGTACGGCAGGGGGATCGTAGATCTCGAGCAGCCGTCCCGGGTACGCTGCGCACTGCCGGGTGACGATGCACACCCCCGCTTCCGCGACTCGCTTTCTCTCCTTCTCCGCTTCAGCCCGAGCGCGTCCGTCGGCGACAAACTGCGCGCTTTTGGCCGGGATCCGCAGCGACTCGAGCTCCGTCAGCGACAGCTGAAAGATGCGCTCCGCCCGCCCGGCCCTCTCGATGGCGCGTCCTACCCGCGTCGGTCCGAGCCCCGGCGTCAGGGTCAGGGCGAGCCACGCCAGCCGGCCCTCCTCGCTGATCCCCTGATTTGTTGAATCCGTTCCCTCCCAAAGGGAGGCCGCCTGCGCCGCCATCGACCGCTCCGCCAAAGAATATGCGCGAGACTACCATGGCCGCTTGAATCTCCTTCTACCACTAAAGCGGTGCGTGCAAGCTGCCGGTACCCCGGTCGGGGACCAAGGTCCACAGCCTAAACTGAAGGGGTGCCTTTGCGCGTCGCAGCCATCGACTTCCTCAACCCCGCTCCGCTGATGTGGGATTTTTATCATGCTCCGCGTCAAGCCTCCTTTGCCGAGCGTTACCATTTGCACGTTACCGCGCCGTCTGCCTGCGCGCGCGAACTGCTCGCCGACGAAGCTGACCTTGGCCTGATCCCGGTGGCCGCGCTGACGGACGAGCTGCGCATCGTCCCGGGCTGTACGATCGCTTCGCTTGCCCGCGTGCGCTCTATTCAGCTGATCGTCAAAGCTCCGCTGACCCTTGAGCAGGTCCGTACGGTTGCGGCCGATACTGCTTCGCGCAGCTCGGTCGCGTATACCCAGGTTCTTTTCCGCCAGTTTCTCGGTACGGACCCCGAGTTTCGTCCCTCCCCTGCCGACCCCGCCGCGATGCTCCGCGACAACGATGCGGCCTTGCTGATCGGCGACCCCGCTCTGCTTGCGCTGGAACGCCGCGCCGACCTGGCCGCACAGGCAGGCCCATGCCTCTGGTACGACCTTGCGGAGCAATGGCAGCTTCGCACCGGGCTGCCCTGGGTCGCCGCCGTGTGGGCGGTACGTCCTGAAGCTGTGCCCACGCCCGCGAGCCGGCGGCAACTGATTGCCGATCTGAACGCCTCACGCGATCACGGCCTGGCTCATAGGGACGATCTGGTGCGGGAGTGGACGCCGCGCATCGACCTTCCGCCTGCTACTATTCGGGCGTATCTGAACGAGAATATTTACTACCAACTTGACCCTTCCTGCATCCGGGCGATCCAGACGTTCCGTCAGCTTGCGGCGCAGGTGGGTGTGCTCGCTCCTTTGCCGGCTCTCAGCTTCCTTGGCGAATAAAGACCTGTCGCGCGACTTCCTCAGGACCATAGGCGTCTTAGAGACATGTCCATTGTGTCTGCGCTGCCAACTGTAGATCATGCTTCTCTCTGGTCGCTGGCGGCTTTGCTTGTAGCACCCTCTGGAGGCGGTGCCGGTCACAGGATGGTGCATCTGTTTCTATCGTTTGGTCTCGCCGGCCTCTTCTTGATCTCGATCGTCGATTCGTCTTTCGTTCCTCTTCCGCTTCCGGGAATGACCGATATCATGCTGGTTTTGTATGCTGCGCGCCATACCAATCCATGGATGCTGATTGCGATTGCTACTGTCGGTTCCGCGCTGGGCGGCTTCTTCTCCTACCAGGTCGGCCAGTCCGGAGGCTTGGCCTTCATTGAGAGACGCATTCCACCCCGCATCTTCAAGCGGGTCACCCGCTGGATGGAGTCACACGCCATTCTCGCCGTGGCCGTTCCTGCCATTCTGCCGCCGCCGATGCCGCTAAGTCCTTTCGTGCTCGCCGCTGGAGCACTTAAGATGTCCCGCCGCAAGTTCATGATCGCCTTTACTGTGAGTCGCTTGCTGCGTCACGGCGTGGCTGTGTGGCTCGGCGTCGAGTACGGCCGACCGGTGCTGGTGTTGTGGAATAAGTTCCTCCAGACCTGGGGCACACCTGTGCTGATCGTGGTTTGGACGGGGATTGCGCTCTCGCTCGGCTATGCCTTCTGGCAGCTCTGGAAGACTAGCCACAGCGTCGGCGTACTGAAGCGTCCTGCTCGAAAGCCCGTGGCGGACGCCGCTTAGCGACTGCCGGCAAGGTTTACGATTCCTCATTGCCGCGGAGCCTGGCTATGACGCCGAGGTCCTCCAGAGTCGTGGTATCTCCGGTGACGTTTCCGGTGGTGGCGAGTTCGCGGAGCAACCGGCGCATGATCTTGCCGGATCGGGTCTTCGGCAGTGTCTGGGTGAAGCGGAGGTCGTCGGGGCGGGCTAACGAGCCAATCTCCTTGGCGACCCAGGTGCGCAGCTCCTGCTTCAGCGCTTCGCTCGGCTGGTGGCCTTCCTCCAGCGTGACAAAGGCCGCGATGGCTTGGCCCTTCTGATCGTCGGGGCGACCGACGACCGCGGCCTCCGCGACTTTGGCGTGGGCAACCAGGGCTGACTCAATCTCCATGGTGCCGAGGCGGTGCCCGCTGACATTGATAACGTCGTCGACACGGCCCATCAGCCAGAAGTAGCCATCGGCGTCCATGCGCGCACCGTCTCCGGTGAAGTAGCTTCCCGGGACGTCTGAAAAATAGGAAGACTGGAAGCGCGCCGGATCGCCGTAGATGGTGCGCGCCATGGAGGGCCAGGGTTTGCGGATGATCAGCAGGCCGCCTTGTCCGGCAGGGACAGGCTCGCCTTCCTTGGTGACGACCTCCGGCACGACGCCGAAGAAGGGCCGGGTGGCGGAGCCGGGTTTGGTGGGGACGGCTCCCGGCAGCGGCGCGATCATGATGGCTCCGGTTTCGGTCTGCCAGAAGGTGTCGACGATGGGACAGCGCTCGTGGCCGATCTCGCGATGGAACCACATCCAGGTCTCGGGGTTGATCGGTTCGCCGACCGTGCCGAGCAGGCGCAGCGAGGCCAGCGAATAGCGCTTGACGTGCGCGGTGCCCCACTGGATGAAGGCGCGGATGGCGGTGGGGGCCGTGTAGAAGATGGAGACTTTATGGGTGTCGACGATCTTCCAGAAGCGATCGCACTCCGGCCAGTTTGGTGCGCCCTCGTACATCATCACGGTGGCGCCGTTTTGCAACGGGCCGTAGAGGACGTAGCTGTGACCGGTGATCCAGCCGATATCGGCCGTGCACCAGTAGACGTCCTCATCGCGGAGATCGAAGATGTACTTCGAGGTAAGGTACGCCCCGACGGAGTAGCCTCCGGTGGTGTGGAGCAGACCCTTGGGCTTGCCGGTGGTGCCGGAGGTGTAGAGCAGGAAGAGCGGATCTTCCGAGTCCATCGGCTCGGCCGGACAGAGAGGCGGGGCTGCGGCCATGGCGTCGTGCCACCAGAGATCGCGACCCTCGACCATAGGAACGGGGGTCCGGGTTTTGGGTGCGCCCTCGACGCTGCTGCGCTGATAGACGACGACGGAGCGCACGGACGGGCATTGGGGCAAGGCCTCGTCGACGATCGATTTCAGCTTGATCTCGCCTCCGCGGCGATAGCTGATGTCCTGTGTTACGACCAGGACGCATTGCGAATCGTTCACCCGATCGACGATGGCGTGAGCGGCGAATCCGCCGAAGATGACGGAGTGGACCGCGCCGATGCGGGCGCAGGCGAGCAGCGCAATGGCGAGCTCGGGAGACATGCCCATGTAGATGGCGACGCGATCGCCCTTGCGTACGCCGAGCGATTTGAGGACGTTCGCGAAGCGCTGGACCTGATCGAGCAAAACGGCGTAGGTCAAGGCGCGTACCTCGCCGGGCTCGCCTTCCCAGAGCAGGGCGACTTTCTGTCGGCGTGGGCCGGCGGCGTGACGGTCGACGCAGTTGTGTGCAAGATTGAGCTTGCCTCCGTTGAACCAGGTGGCGGCACCGATTTCGCCCTCAACGACGGAGTGGAAGGGGGTAAACCAGTCGAGCTCGCCGGCTGCTTCCGCCCAGAAGCCTGCAGGATCTTCAACGCTGCGCCGGTACAGGTCTTCGTAGGCTTGCATGGAACCGATGTGGGCGCGATGGGCGAAGGCTTCCGGAGGTGGAAAGACGCGATCTTCGCGGAGCAACGATTGCATGTTGGTATGGACGATGGGAGGGGTGGAGCTGGACACGCGAAGACTCTCCTTCAGTCACGTTACCGGGACAAGAAAAAGGTACGCTACGGCCTCATGAATCAGCAATGGGTGCCGATAGGAAGAGAGAAGGGCTCAGAATCCGGCGTCTATTGGAGAACGTGTATCTAAATAACGGCAGGTGGGATACAAAGGATGTTTGCTTGGCCGAGCCGTCCGCGTGCTGGTCGGTCACTTTTTTGAAGGATGGATATGGCTTCGTTTCTCGATCGTGATCGCTCGGTAGCACCGGAGGGGTACAGCCGGTGGCTTGTGCCCCCTGCGGCGTTGGCAATACACCTTGCCATCGGCCAGGTGTATTCGTTTTCGGTGTTCAAGACGCCGCTGATTCAGTACTTTGCGTCTTCCGTAAGCGCTGCCAATGTGAACAAGGACATTGGCTATATCTTCTCGGTAGCGATTGCTTTCCTGGGCATCTCGGCGGCCTTGTTTGGCGCATGGCTGGAAAAAGCGGGTCCTCGACGGGCGATGTTTTATGCTGCCATCTGCTTCGGCTCGGGCTTTCTGGTTGCGGCCGCGGGAGTGGCGCTGCATCAGCTGCTAATGGTGTATTTGGGATATGGAGTGTTGGGCGGGGTTGGCCTGGGACTGGGATACATCTCTCCGGTTTCGACGCTGATCAAGTGGTTTCCGGATCGGCCAGGGCTGGCGACGGGCCTGGCGATTATGGGCTTTGGCGGCGGCGCCATGATCGGCAGCCCGCTTGGGACGCAGTTGATGGCGTTCTATAAAGCTCATGGAGAGCCTTCGATTCCGGCGACGTTTGTCACCATGGGCGTACTTTACTTCCTATTTATGCTCTTCGGCGTGTTCATGATCCGGGTGCCGCGAGAGGGTTGGAAGCCGGAGGGCTGGAGCGGCGTCAAGAAGCAAAATGCACTCATTACGACGCACAATGTGAATGTCTCGCAGGCCATTCGCACCCCGCAGTTCTACCTTCTTTGGGTTGCCTTGTTCTGCAACGTGACTGCGGGCATCGGGCTTCTTGAAGACGCGAGTCCGATGATCCAGGACTTCTTTCGGGGACACATCCTGGCGGTTGCTGCAGGAGGGTTTGTGGGCCTGCTGAGTATCTTCAATATGGCAGGACGATTCTTCTGGGCGTCTACCTCGGACTTTATTGGCCGGAAACGGACCTACTTCATCTTCTTTCTTCTTGGCGCCGTTTTGTTCTTCTTTTTGCCGCTGACCCGCGGGGATCATCTCAACTCGATCCCTCTGTTCGTGACGCTTGCTGCGGTGATCATCTCGATGTATGGCGGTGGATTTGCAACGATCCCTGCGTACCTAAAGGATCTGTTTGGGGGCTATAACGTCTCTGCGATTCATGGGCGTCTGCTCACTGCCTGGTCGACGGCGGGGATCGTCGGGCCGTTGATTGTCAATGGCATCCTAGACCACTATGTGGCGAACCATCTAAACAAAGAGGATGCGTATCCACAGATCTTGCACATTATGTGCGGTCTGCTGGTCATGGGTGCGGTGGCCAACCTGATGGTGACGCCGGTAGCACAGCAGCATTGGATGAAAGAGCAGGCGCTGAAGCCTGTTGGAGCAGCCCATTGATGAAGGAGAAAGTATGACGGTAGACAATGCGAAGAGATCTTCTCCCGCAGCACTCGGTTTGGCATGGGCGATCGTAGTTCTACCCACGCTTTGGGGGTTGACGTACACGGTGGAGAACGCGCTAAAGCTCTTTCGTAATGCTGCTGCGCCGGCGACGACGGCGCAACCGCCGGCTGTGGGCCGATGATCGGAGTCGACTACTCGACGCGGACTGGAACGCTTCCGCCCAGCGGTCACCAGATCCTTCTCCAAGTCTGCCTTGTCCATAAGCTGCCTGCAGTAACGTGTTGATTCCCTAGATGGCTTCCGGGCCGCGCTTGCCGATCGGCAGCAAACGCGGCGAACGGCAAGGTTTACCAGTCACGTACCGGTCCTCGGGCCGGTCGCTATTGATAAATCGGACGAATCAAAGACCTGGGCAGGAGTTTAGGCTTGAACTTCGAATTGCGATTTCAGCGAGTGCACCTCGTCGGAGAGCTTCTGCACCGCGGCCGTTAGCTGCGTAATCAATTTTTCTTCTTGGGTGGGCTTTCTTGCTTCAATGTAAAAGGTGCCGTTTGGTTCGAGCGTGCAGGAGCGAACTTCTTCCACCGTGTCGAAACTTTGCCGATGCAGAACAGAAAGCAGTTCCTGTTCGGTCAGCGCCTCCCGCTGCAGGGCGGCATGATCGACGGCTCCGTCTATGATCAGCGTGCGGCTGCCTCCTTGCAAGGTGTTGTTCAGCCAAGGTGCGCGAAACAGGACGCGTGTCAGGAGCCAGTTGACCGTGAGCAGGGAGAACGCGCCGAGGATGCCTCCTGACACGGAGTTGTCGTCCCCGATCATGGCGTTCTGTACCGTGTTTGAGAGGCTGAGCAGGACCACAAGGTCAAATGGGTTTAGCTGTGCGAGCTCGCGCTTACCGAAGAGCCGCAAGAACAGAACCAAGGCCATGTAGACGATCATGGGCCTGAGAATCTTTTCGAGCACAGGTAGTTGAAGGTGGAACATGGACCCGGTCACGTGGCGCTCCCATAGAGCTGTTGGTGCCACTGCCAGGCGCTTTGCACGATGTCATCGAGCTCGGGATGTTTCGGGCTCCAGCCGAGTTCGCGCTGGATGGCTTCCGAGCTTGCGACAAGCACGGCAGGATCGCCTGCGCGCCGCTCGCACCTTTCGACTGCGACCGCGCGTCCGGTGACGCGGCGCACTGAATCGATGACCTGCTTAACGGTGAATCCCTGACCATTGCCGATGTTGTAGACCAGTCTGGGGTGGCTGTCGAGGGCTGCCAGCGCAAGCAAGTGTGCTTCGGCCAGATCTTCGACGTGGATGTAATCACGGATGCAGGTGCCGTCCGGGGTAGGGTAATCCTGGCCGAAGATCTTGATGTTGGGTCGGCGTCCAAGCGCGACGTCCAGGATCAGGGGAATGAGGTGAGACTCGGGCTCGTGGTGCTCGCCATAGCCGGAGATCGCTCCAGCCACATTGAAGTAGCGCAGGGCGGCGTAGTGCAGGCCACGGGATTCGCTCATCCAGCGCATCATGTGTTCGCTCAGTAGCTTGCTCTCTCCGTAGGGGTTAGTGGGCGCGAGCTTGGCCGTTTCGAGAATGGGCGTTGTCTCGGGCTCGCCGTAGACTGCGGCGGTTGAGCTGAAGACCAGGCGATCGTGCCCAGTGGCGAACATGGCTTCAAGCAACGTCAGGGTACCGACGGTATTGTTGCGGAAATAAATCTCGGGGGCTTTTACGCTTTCGCCGGCTTCGATCAACGCAGCGAAGTGCATGATGCCGTCGTATTTCTGTGCGCGCAGTGTGGTCTCAAGCAGGGTTCGGTTATCGAGTGCACCATCGACCAGCAGCGCTCCCGGGGGAACAGCTGATGGGCGGCTATGGCGAAAGTCGTCATACACGGTAACTTCATGGCCGGAATGCAGGAGCAGACGGCTGACGGTTCCGCCGACGTATCCTGCACCGCCGGTAACTAAAATGCGCATTTTTCGATCTCCGGTTGGTAGGGAGTAAACTGCTGCAGAGGCACTGCAACAAAAGTACCAGTGCTTGGGCCAGCTTCTTCAGGCACACTTGCACCTGTTACTGAAGTGTTCATGAGGGACTCACCACAGGCATCATCTGAAGGCATTTCTGTGAAAAGAAAGCAAAGCTCACAAAGCCGGGTGATCTCCTTTGGTATGGTGCAAGGCGAGTGGCGATGTATGCCGGGCACCCCTGAGTTTGCCGGGATCGGTAAACGGCTTTCACCCTCATTTTGTAGAACTGGTCCATTTGCTCCGAGAGTTTCGTTGCCCTGTCCGAGACGCCTGGGTTGGGTCTCCGATAAAAACTACACCTTCCGCCTCCTTCTCTCGAGGCCTTAAAGGACCTTTTCACGATGCCTACTCCTCTCCGCAGCGCAGACTCGCAGCCTCAGGATAGACAGTTTACTCATTTCGGTGTGTTGAACACGGGTGGCCAAAGCAAAAGCTCTTTGTTCACCTCGATTACCGTCAATCTTATTTTGGCAATTATTATCGTAATCCTTGGGGCGGCGGCGAAGAAAACGATTGATCGACGCAACCGGGAGATCGTGTTGACTGTGCCGCTGGCGGAAAAGCCGCCTGAGCCGATTCGGCCGAAACTCATTCCTCCCAAAATTGTTCCTCCTAAACCGACGATCAAACCACCGGAGCCGAAGGTTGTTCTGCCGGAGGTAAAGGTGGTAGAGCCTCCGAAGGTTCAGCCGATGGTCCAACCGAAACCGCTTCCCATTGTGACGCCTGCGCAGCCAAAGGTCGTGGTTGCTGCGGCCGCGCCTAAGCCAGTTCAAGTGAATCTGGGCAAATCCGCTTCAGTGATCAACAACGACACTCATCCGGCTGCCGTAGCTTTAGGCAGAACCGACAATCCGATCCATCCAAGCAACGCACCTGCAACGGCTGCGGTCGATCTCGGGAATCGAGGCATGAGCGGAATGCCTTCGGGGACTGGCGGTGGCCCGAATGCCCGAACGGTCAGTCTTGGTTCCGGTCAGCCCAATGGGCAGATGGGCGGCGCAGGGGTGCGTGCCGTGGCCGGTGTGCCGCATGGTGTGCCGCTTGGCACAGGAACAGCCCCGGGTGGAAACGGTGTGGGGACTCAGGTCCGCCAGGTAGCGCTGGGCGGCGCGCCTCCTCCACCGACTGCGACCGCGGTTGCAGCACGCGCCCCGGTTCGCACAGCTCCGAAGGTGCTCTTTAAACCGAGTCCGCAGTACACGGCAGAGGCCACGGCGCTGCACCTGGAGGGCACAGTGCAGGTAAAGATCCATGTGTCTTCGACAGGCACCGTTTCGGTGATTGGGGTGACGAGCGGGCTCGGCCATGGGCTGGATGAAGCAGCGATTCGCGCCGCACAGGGCATTCGCTTCAATCCAGCCGCCGACGCAACGGGTATGCCGGTCGACTGGGAAGGCGTTGTGAGCATCCGCTTCCAAATGGCAAGCTGATGACTAGAACACAGGAACCGATTCTCTCGACGGTTTTGACTGTCGGGCAATTTCAACTTTGAGCAACACAGTTCTGAACGGGCCATCGCTAAGCTGTTCTTTACAGGAGTTTCCATCTACATGATCTCTCGGACATACACCATCCCTGGACTCACGCTAGCCCTTGTTTTCGCTTGCACCCTGCCTGGCCATGCCGCAAGCGCGGTGTTTGGCGGTAAGAAAAAAGAAGTGGTTGCTGCGAAGAAGCTTACCCCTGCGCAGAGTGCATTGATCGACAAAGCGATCGTGCGCGAGAAGGCGGTCGTTAAGGTTGTCAAGGAACGCGCTCCGCTGGTCGAGACCTACATCCAGAATATGAAGGTCGATCCTGTAATGCGTCAGGTTCCAGAGAGCGATGAGCACTTTCTCGGCCGGGTCGACTTCGGTAAGGTCATCGGCGATACGCCGTATGAGGAGGGCCCGAAGGCAGGCCAGAAGAAAGGACTGTTCAAGGGGTCACTCGGTTTTATCTCGGGTCTTGGCGGTTCGCTGCATCTGCAGTTCAGCGAAGCGGGCTTTATCCAGATGCTGCTGATGGACTCGAATGACTTTAATAAGGAGCATTACAACTTTTTCTTTGTCCGCAACGATTTCCTGGGAACGATTCCGACCGCGGTTTTCGATGTGACGCCGATTCAAGGAAAGAGTGCCACAGGACGCTTTTTTGGACGTATCTGGGTTGAAACGCAAAACGGTAATGTGGTTCGTTTCAACGGTGACTTCGCGGGAGCGGAGAAGGATTATCACGAGTACTTCCATTTCGATAGCTGGCGTACCAATGTGCAGCCGGATCTTTGGCTGCCGACCAGCTTCTATGTCGAGGAGAGCGACCCGAAGAGTCAGACCAGCACTTTGAAGTTTAAAGCGATTAATCATGTCTGGGGTTACGTGTTGAAGGTTCCGACCGTTACGGCCGAGAACACGTCGATGGAGGTGCAGAACGCGACCGATGTTTCAAATGACGCGCAGGATGAGAGTCCGCTGGGAGCGCAGCGCGCCTTTGAACGCCAGGCCGAGGACAACATCATTACGCGTCTGTTCCAGGCCGGGCTGCTGGATGCTCCTAGCGACTTCGATAAGACGCTTGAGGCCCTCGCAAACAATATTCTGGCTTACAACCAGATCGCCGTGTCGAGTCCGATCCGGGTGCGGACGCTGCTGACCGAGCCACTCGAGTCGCTCGCCGTCGGCAACACGATTATCCTCTCAAAGAGCCTGATCGATACGACGGCTGTGGTTACCGCCGATGGGGCGCAGCAGACCGGAAACCTGAATGCCATTCTGGCCTTCCAGATCGCCCATATCCTGAGCGGCCACAAGCTGGATACCAAATACGCGTTCAATGACCGGCTCCTGTTTCCGGATAATGCCGCATTCAAGCGCATCCCGATGCACCACACGGACGCTGACAACACGGAAGCGGCCAAGAAGTGCATCGAGCTTCTGCAAGCAAAGGAGCTGGTGGACAGTCAGAAGTACTTTGGACTGTATCTCCAGCAGTTGCAGGCGCTGGTCAAGGGCCTGCACGCTTTGAATGAACCGATGATCGGAGATGCGCTGGTAAAGAGCGGCACCGATCAGTCGTTCTGGTTGGCGGCGCTGATGCCGAAGGCTGAAAAACTGAATGCCAAAGACTTGAAGCAGCAGGCGGCGGTTCCACTTTCCAGTTTTCTCCGCTTTGATCCCTGGACGGACCAAGTAATTGCGATGCATACGGCGTTCGAACCGATTCTGAGTCCGAGCGACAAGATGCCGTTTGAAGTGGCGCCGGTGTACATCAAGCTGGCTTACTACAAGCCTCCCACGGATCCGAGCGTAGCACCGGCAACGTCAGCACCGGCCATGTCGTCACCGGCTGCGGCGCCGGCTGAAAACATGGCGGCTCCGCAGACCAACGAGCCGAATGTAGTTCCGGCGCCGGCCACAACCGCACCTCCACCGTCCATGACCGCCCCGGGCGCGCCATTGGAGAAGGAGAAATAGACGGTAGCCTGGATGCATCAGCAAGGACTTAGGTGGGTACGTCGCCTGCATAACAGATGTGACCGCAGGACTCAAGCCCTGAAATCATTGAAAAGTTGACCGTAAAATTGGGAGGGTTCGCTGTGGTGGCGGACCTTCCCTGGCTGTACCACCATCCGAGACTCCGCTGGCACGGACTCGCACTCGACGAGAATGTAACGGAGAATCACATGAAGAGCTGCCTTGGAATGCTGTTTTGCTTTATCTTCTCACTTGCCGTTATCCCGAATCTTGACGCGCAGGCCTCTTATGCGGCAGAGCGCAACGCTCGTATCAGCGTAGGTGCAGGCTGGTCTTACCTAAACACCGACTACGCCGCCAAACCCACATACGGCCCCAGTTTTTTTGCGGATATCGACCTATTCCGGCATGTGGGCTTAGAGGGGGAAGGCCACCTCGGCGGCGTGATCAGTGTGGATGATATCGGCGAAAATAGCTATCTTGCCGGGCCGCGTGCGTTTCTGCGGCGGAACCGGTTTACCGGGTATGGCAAGCTCATGGTTGGGAGAGGGATCATCACAAATCAGCTGTTCAATCTGTCGTCTACTTTCAATATCTACGCGTATGGTGGGGGGTTAGAGTATCGGGCCGCACGCCGGGTTTCGGTGCGGGCGATCGACTTTGAGATGCAAAAGTGGTCGGCCTTTCCTCCGAATGGCCTCTCTCCTCTCATTCTGACCGTAGGCGCGTCCTATATCATTCGATGAGAGATTGGAAGTCTGCCAACTAAGGGAGAAGCAGGTTTGTTGACCTATCGGTATACGGCATCCTGGCTGTTCCTACTAGCTACTCCCGTTTTACTGGGCCAGGCGTCTCCGACGGCGACGCGGCAAGCTGACCTTCAGGTGGGTGGCGGGGTTGTGGTCGATTTCTCTGACTACAACCCCACCGCACTACGGGGTGGGGCGATCTACTCTACCCTGGACGTGACGAATCACCTCGGCGGAGAAGTTGTCTTTCACCAAGCAAACTCCCGAGGCGGGGACCAGGTCTACGAACGTACCTACGAGCTTGGTCCACGATACCACCGTACCTACGGCATCTTCTCCCCGTATGCGAAGGCGATGTACGGACGTGGAGTGTTCAACTTTCCGTCTGGCATCGCCAATCTGGCGTATAACCTCTTTGCGGTCGGAGCAGGCGTGGATGTCCGCGTGAGGTCGTACCTAAATGTCCGTTTCGACTACGAGTACCAATCATGGCGGAGCTTTCCTCCGCAGGGACTGACGCCGCAAATCTTGACGGTCGGCGTGGCTTACCACTTTCCGGGTGGTCTAAGACGCGGTCAGCATTACTAGGCGAAGCCCTGAGGCGCAGAACCTAGAAGTGATACGCGACACCCACTGCCGGCATGCTGATCACCTCATAGCGATTCGTGTTCAGGATGTTTCCCGGTACTCCGAAGCTTGGAACCTTGACGAAGAGTCCCCGGTACTCGACGCGTAGGTCGAAGCTGGGACTAAGCTCGTAGGCCACGCCGCCTCCGAAGAGACCGCCGATGCTGGTGTTTCTCTTGGTGGTAAGCTGAAAAGTGCCGTCGTAGATCGGTGTGAAGAAGACACCGCCGACTCCGGCTTCGAGAAAGGGGTTATACCGTTTGAAGGTGAGTCCGTAGACGTAGCCGACGGTACCTTCCTGCTGCCGGGTGTGAATCGGGTTTTCTGTCAGGTTGCCGCCATAGCGGAAGTAGCTGGTGTGCTGCGCGAAGGAGTAATTTACCTCGAGGCCGCTATGCGGGGTAAGCAGGTAGCGGTAGCTGGCGAGCCCACCGAGCGTTTCGCTCTGGACCATATAGACGGAGTTGGCTCCACTGACCGCCGGCCCGATGAGGCCATACGCGCTGATACTCACGTCCTGCCGGCTTTCCTGAGCAAAACCAGTGGCAGCTGAGAGCATGAGCGCACCCAACAAAATCGTCTTCTTCATTCTTTCTTCAACCCTCTCGCAGTTCGCTCGGATGTCGTGGTTAGACTTCGTCATCCGGCATTTCGGTGCGGCTCTACCGTGGGAAATGTGTATGAGTTATTGTACCCGGTGATCCTGTCGCGGTCTCAGAAGACGTAAAAAGGCCGAAGCGTATGCGACGCTTCGGCCCGGTGCTGCATGAAGTTGTGTTTAGTTCTGAGGAGGCGGGGGAGGTGGGCCGCCGCTGCCGCCATAGACGCCGCCGCGCCGTTCCTGCATCTGCTTCAGCATGGCGTCGTACTTGGTCTTCTGATCATCAGCAAGAATGCCGCGGATCTTACTCTGCTCTTCCTGATGCATCGCCATCATCCTGGCGCGCTTGTCGTCCTGAGACATGGAGGTGTCTTCCCGCATTGCCATCATTTTGGTGCGGCCGTCGGCCTGAATGGTTTTAACCTGGATAACCTGATCCGGCGTGAGATCCAGCTGCTTGGTCATCATGTCCAGCTGGCGCTGCTGCTGCTCCGGACCGCCGCGTCCGTGTCCGCCGGGGTCACCCTGCTTTTGAGATGGCGGAGAGGGAGGCGCGTCCTGGGCAAGCACAGGCACCGCACATGCGGACGTACAAACGGCGAGGAGCGTAACCCGAAGAGCGGGCGGGGCGTGCAGTTTGCGGAAGTCCATGAGAAGAACTCGCTTTCATCTTGATCTCCGGCGAAGATCTCCGGGCGCTGCTATGCACTAAGAGACGGCTACGCGCCAGGAAGGTTCCAAGGTCTCGTGACTTTTCGTGTGCAAGGTCAAGCCGGACGATAGGAGTATGGATCTCCGTGCGCCGCGGCGTAGGCTTCAACGACCTGCAGGAAAGCCACGGCGGCATGGGACAAGCTGGCATGTCTGCGGTAGACCAGACGCAGCTTGCGCTCGATGCCGAGCTCGGGAACAGGGATGCGCACCAGCGACCCGGCGGCAAGCTCCTTCTTGACGGTGAGTCCTGGAACGAGCGCCACCCCGTTGCCCATTTCAACGAAGCGTTTGATGGCCTCGAGGGAGGGCAGCTCAACGTTGATGGTGAGCGGGGTCCGGTGCCGGCGGAAGGTCTGGATCACCTTCTGTCGCTGCGGAGAGGAGATGTTATGAGCGATGAAGTTTTCCTTCCCGAGTTGGCGGATGGAGACCTCGCCGGCACGGGCGAGCGGGTGCTTAGGGTTGACCACAACGCTGAGCTCGTCGCGATAAACGATGATGGACTGGATCTGCGGATCGTCAGGCTTGAAGGAGAGGACGCCGACCTCGACGGCGTGCAGGAGGATCTCGTCGGACATGCGGCTGGCCAGAGCGCGCTGGACGGCGACCTTGATCCGCGGGTTTTGACGGCGGTACTCGTCGAGCAGAGGCAGGAGGTAGAGGCAGGTGTATTCGTTGGCGGCTAGGTTGAGGCGGCCGCGGTGCAGCTCGCGGAGCTCGGTCAGCGCGGTGGCGGCGTCGTTGCGCAGGTTGAGGAGTTTGAGGGCGTACTCGCGCAGGACCTCGCCGGCGGCGGTCAGGGTGCCATCGCGGGAGGAGCGTTCGAGCAACGTCTCCCCTAGTTCTCCTTCCAGCTTGGCGATTGCCTGGCTGACCGCGGACTGGGTGCGGCGCAGGCGTGCTGCCGCGCGGGAAAAGCTGCGTTCTTCGGCGACCGCGAGAAAGGTTTCGAGCTGAAAGAGATCCACCGGTTAGCGCTCCTGCCGTGAGGAAGGAATGCTGTAAGGAGAGGGAGGAAGTATCATAGACACATCAGGATCTTCGCGCCCAACAACGGACGGGGCATGCATAGACCTATTAGAAGTTGTGATACTTCCTGGATGCGGCATAAGATTAGTTTATGTTAACCAAGTCTGAATGGAATGTCTGACATGAGCCTGCCGACGAAAATTCTCATCTTCGATACCACGCTGCGCGATGGAGAGCAAAGCCCGGGATGCACGATGTATGCGGAAGAAAAACTGCGCATGGCGCACCAGCTTGCCGCATTGAGTGTGGATGTGCTCGAGGCGGGATTTCCCATTGCTTCTGTGGGTGATTTTGAATCCGTCCAAGCCATCGCGCGCGAGGTTCGTGGACCACGCATCGCCGCCCTGGCGCGTGCGAAACGTGAGGACATCGAGACCGCAGCCAGAGCAATCGAATCCGCGCCAACGAATCGTATTCACACTTTTCTCTCTTCCTCGGATATTCATCTCGAGCACCAGATGCATATCAGCCGGGCGGAGGCGTTGGATCAGGCTGCAGAAGCGGTCAAATTGTCCCGGTCGCTGGTCGAGGATGTTGAGTTTTCGCCGATGGATGCCACGCGCAGCGATCCCGCGTTCCTGACCGAAATGGTGGCCGTTGCGATCCAGGCAGGCGCGACGACGATCAACATTCCGGACACGGTCGGCTACTCCACCCCGGATGAGTACAGAGCAATCTTTCGCAGGCTGAAGGCCGAGCTTCCGGACAGCGATCACATTACGTTTTCAACGCACTGCCACGATGATTTGGGCATGGCGGTAGCCAATTCACTGGCGGGTGTCGAAGGAGGTGCGCGGCAGATCGAGTGCACGATCAACGGCATCGGCGAGCGTGCCGGCAATGCGGCGCTCGAGGAGATTGCCGCAGCGTTGATGGTTCGACGCGACCGGTATCCATATCAGGCAGGGGTAATGCTGTCGCAGCTTTATCCAACCAGCCAACTTCTTTCGGAAATTCTTGGCTTCTCGTGTGCTCCGAGCAAGGCGGTCGTCGGCGCCAATGCGTTTGCCCATGAGTCCGGCATTCACCAGCATGGGATTCTCTCAAATCCCTTGACCTACGAGATTATGACGCCTGCTTCGGTTGGGGTTCCGGAGACGCACATCGTCCTCGGCAAACACAGCGGACGCCGGGCGCTTGAGTTCAAATTCAACGCTTTGGGTTATCCGCTGAGCCGGGCTGATCTGGACCTGGTGTACACGCGCTTTACGGCCTTGGCGGATCGCAAAAAGACCATTCACGACCAGGATCTGATTGGTTTGCTGAAGCCCGATCAATCGATTGTGACGGTTTGACAAGAACGCACGTTTGTCGGGAGAGGAGCGATTCATGAAGTTGAGATTAGCGGTGCTGGCAGGCGACGGGATCGGTCCTGAGGTGACGGACGAGGCAGTCAAGATTCTAGCGGCAGTGGCCGAGCTGAGTGGGCACGACTTTGAATTTCTGCCGGGGCTGATCGGCGGGGTGGCGATTGCGGCGGAGGGTACGCCGTTGCCGGCTGCGACGCTCAAGCTGGCACTGGATGCCGATGCAGTGTTGCTGGGCGCGGTTGGGGATAACCGCTACGGAGCGCTGTCTCCCGAGAAACGGCCGGAGGCGGGGTTGCTGCAGATCCGTCAAGCGCTGGGCGGTTTTGCGAACCTACGGCCCTCGGTAGCGTACACGGCGCTGAGCGGAAATTCGCCGCTACGACCGGAGGTGACCGAGGGCGCAGACATTCTGTTTGTGCGCGAGCTTCTAGGCGGCTTGTACTTTGGCGCGCCGCGTTGGTGGGATCGCGCGGAGACTTCCAACGGCGGAGGCGAGGCGATCAACACGATGCGCTACACGAAGGCCGAGGTGGTGCGCGTGGCGCGCGTGGCTTTTGAGCTTGCGGGACAACGCCGCAAAAAGGTGACGAGCGTGGACAAGGCAAATGTGCTCGAAGTCTCGCAGCTTTGGCGAGCGGCGGTGACGGAGGTTGCACAGGAGTACCCCGAAGTGACGCTTGAGCATCAACTGGTTGATTCGATGGCAATGCATTTGATGAACACGCCCCGTAACTTTGATGTGGTGCTGACGGAAAATCTTTTCGGCGATATCTTGTCCGACGAGGCGGCCGTGATTACGGGCTCGCTGGGCATGTTGCCCTCGGCGACGATTGGCGGCGCCGTGAATTTATATGAGCCGGTGCATGGTTCGGCACCGGATATAGCGGGTACAGGGAAGGCGAATCCGCTAGGCGCAATTTTAACAGCGGCGATGGTGTTGCGCCACTCCGCCCACTTGGAGAACGAGGCCGCGAGCCTTGAGCATGCGGTACGGCAGGTGCTTGCAGGGGGACACCGTACGGCGGACTTGGCCCGGGCCTCCGAAAGCGGACAGACCCTGGTCTCAACCGCAGAGATGGGCAAGCTGGTGCACCACATTTTGACGGAATCGATTGATCGCCGGCAATCGCTGCATGCGGTTTGAGTCGCAGGAAATCGTTATGAGCTTTTCACCCAAAATTCGTTACCTGCTTCTCAATATTGCTGTGCTGACGGCATGTGCCATTGAGTTCGTGCGCGGCTATCCGTGGCCGGTAATTCTTCTTGGAGCGGCTACCTTTTTCCTGATGGGCAATTTCGTCCTTTATCTTGCGGGCTCGAAGGAGCGCGCTGTACGCAGGCAGCAGAAGCGGGATTTTTGGGCGGGGCAGTCATGAAGGGAACAAGAGCACGAAGCATTCTGCTGACGGCACTGCTGGCTTCCGTGCTTGCGCCGGTAGCGCAGGCGCAGTTGCTGGGTGAGCCGCCGATTCCTCCCAAGCAGAAGAGGGAGAAGAAGCGCGCATTCAATCTGGAATGGATGTGGCAGTACTCGCCTCCGCCCGAAAACGGACGTGAGCATGAGTTGATTCAGGACTCGGAGTTTCTGCCGTTTCTCGAAACAAGCTTTACTGCGCCACAGTCTTTCTGGGGGCCAAACCCGACCGATCCCAAGGCTCCGACGCATAAGACCCTGGCGCAGGCCATCTACGATTTTCTAACGATTCCGGGTCAGGTGATCGCGGATGAAAATCGTTATATTACAGTGACTGGATCTGTCTTTCACTTCCGCACTTCGCGTGGGCTGCTTTGGACGGACCTGAATGCAAAGGATCCGCTGATCGCGTTCGCGGCGATCGACTGGATCCGTGAGTCGCGGCCTACCGATGATCCGGCGGCTGAATATACGCTTTGGATTTTTACGAACAAGCCTCTCTTCAGCAAGCCGCTGCCGGGTTCGAGTGAGGACCCAGCGCACTTGCCACCACCGCTTGCGCGTTCGCTGACACGATGGATGGCAAGGCCGCTGCCGGGCGTGGGAACCGTGCAGAAGATTACTGCGGCCATCCTGGTCGACCCCGATGGTACGCCGCATCCGGTGCCGATACCGGGCGGCGGGGGCCCTGCACCTGAGGAAGCCAAACCTTTGCCCAGGCGGCCATCGTTATAACTTTTGTTTGTTGAGGGATCCGTATGCAGACCGTAAACACGACACCCCGCACCTTGTTTGAAAAAGTCTGGCAGCAGCATCTGGTCGCTGCACCTGCGAACGAGCCGTCGATCCTTTACATCGATCTACACCTGGTGCACGAAGTCACCAGTCCGCAGGCGTTTGACGGCTTGCGCATGGCGGGGCGCGCGCTGCGCCGGCCGGATCGCACGGTTGCGACGGTCGATCATAATGTGCCAACTTCTTCTGTTCAAGATCGGCTACACATTGTCGATCAGATTGCGGCGCGGCAGGTGGATGCGCTGCGTCGCAACTGCGCGGAGTTCGGTGTAGAGCTCTATGACGTACAGTCGCCGGAGCAGGGAATCGTTCATATCATCGGGCCGGAACTGGGTTTGACCAAGCCGGGAATGACGATCGTTTGCGGCGACTCGCATACCTCGACGCATGGTGCCTTTGGCGCGCTCGCCTTTGGGATCGGCACGAGCGAAGTGGAACACGTGATGGCTACGCAGACGTTGCCGCAGGATCAGCCCAGGACGTTCCGCATCAACGTGGAGGGAGAACTCCCGGTCGGCGTAACGGCGAAAGATATTGTGCTGCACATCATCGGGCAGATCGGGACAGCAGGCGCGACGGGCTATGTCGTCGAGTATGCCGGCTCGGCGATTCGCGCGCTTTCGATGGAAGGCCGCATGACGATCTGCAACATGAGTATTGAAGCGGGCGCGCGTGCAGGGATGATTGCGCCGGATCAGACGACCTTCGCCTATTTGAAAGGCCGGCGCTTTTCGCCGGTTGCGGACTCTTGGGACCAGGCCGTTGCGCATTGGTCGATGCTTGTTACGGATGAGGGTGCGCGGTTTGATCGCGAACTTACCCTTGACGCCGCGAGCTTGACCCCGACGGTGACCTGGGGCACGAGTCCAGGCATGGTCACGGGCATCGATCGAAGTGTGCCCGTGCTGGCGGACGATGCGAGTGAAGCGGACCGGAACAACTTCCTGCGCGCGCTGGAGTATATGGACTTGAAAGCGGGCACGCCGATGCAGGAGATCGCCGTCGATCGTGTGTTCATCGGCTCCTGCACCAATGCCCGGATTGAGGATCTACGCGCCGCGGCAAAGCTGGTGAGCGGCTATCAGGTTTCTACTTCGGTGAAGGCGATGGTGGTTCCGGGGTCGCAGTCGGTCAAAGCGCAGGCGGAGCGGGAAGGGCTCGATCTTGTGTTCAAGCTGGCCGGCTTTGACTGGCGCGAGCCCGGCTGCAGCATGTGTTTGGGCATGAATCCTGATATTCTTGCGCCGGGTGAGCGCTGCGCTTCAACGAGCAATCGCAACTTTGAGGGTCGCCAGGGGCGCGGAGGCCGCACGCATCTGGTCTCGCCTGTAATGGCGGCCGCGGCGGCGATCACAGGGCATCTTACCGACGTACGCGAGTGGAAGTTTAAGCACGCAAGCCTCGTCGCACAGGAACCGATCTTCGAGGTCGACACGATGCTGGCCTCTGGAGGTTCGCGCTAATGCAACCCATCAACATCCTTACTTCGATTGCCGCGCCGCTCGATATCTCAAACATCGATACGGATCAGATTATTCCAAAGCAGTTTTTGAAACGGATTGAGCGCACCGGCTACGGCGAGTTTCTTTTCTTCGATTGGCGACGCGTTCAAGAGGGTCCGCACACTGGAGAGCCTCAGCTTGCATTCGTCTTGAACGAGCCCCAGTATGCGGGCGCGAAGATCCTGATTGCAGGCAAGAACTTCGGCTGTGGCAGCTCGCGTGAGCATGCGGCATGGGCGCTGACGGACTTCGGTTTTCTTGTGGTGATTGCGCCGAGCTTCGCGGATATTTTTTATTCAAACGCGGGAAAAAACGGCATGATTCTTGTGCGGCTCAGCGAAGACGATGTGAATTTACTGACGCATCGCAGTTCCGGGAATGCGCGGCACACGATCACCATCAATCTTGAAGCGCAAACAGTGATCGACGACGAAGGTTTTCAAGCCCATTTCGAGATCGATTCGTTTCGCAAATATTGCCTGCTAAACGGCCTCGACGATATAGGGCTTACGCTGCGGCATGAGGCAGAGCTGGATGCTTTTGAAGGGGCGCACGATCGAGCGTTCTGGCTTGCACCACGGGCGCAGGAACTGCAGGGAGAGATTCTTTGAGCAACGAAGGTAATCCGAAGCGATATTCGATTCCACTCACCGAAGGGCCATCGCGCGCGGCCGCTCGTTCTTATCTGCGCGGCGTCGGCTTTTCAAAAGAAGACCTGCACAAGCCGATCATTGGTGTGGCCAATACCTGGACGGAGATCGGCCCCTGCAACTTCCATTTGCGCGAGGTTGCGGCGGCAGTCAAGCAGGGGATTCGCGAGGCGGGTGGCACGCCGATGGAGTTCAATACGGTAACGATTTCAGACGGCATTACGATGGGGACCGAAGGCATGAAGGCGAGTCTGATCTCGCGTGAAGTCATCGCAGATTCGATCGAGCTTGTCGCGCGCGGAAACCTCTTCGACGGCATCGTTTGCATTGCCGGCTGCGATAAGAACATGCCTGGAACGATCATGGCGATGGCCCGGCTGGATATTCCGGGGATGATGTTGTACGGAGGGAGCATCGCGCCAGGAAGGCTGAAGCAGGCCGATGGCTCAAGCAAAGACATAACGATCTTAAACGTTTTTGAAGGCATGGGTTCGCATGCGGCGGGCAGAATCAGCGATCAGCAGTTGGAGGACCTGGAGGCTGCGGCGTGTCCTGGCCCGGGCGCGTGCGGAGGGCAGTTTACCGCCAACACGATGGCCATGGCCGGCGAGTTCCTGGGCATCTCGCCGTTCAACTTGACGGGGGTTCCGGCGATGGATCCGGCTAAGGCGATCGCAAGCCGTGAGGCGGGGCGCCTGATTCTTGACCTGTGCCGGAAGGATATGCGTCCGTCGAAGATTCTGACGCGGGCTGCGCTTGAAAATGCGATTGCCGCGGTATGCGCATCGGGTGGCTCGACCAACGCGGTGCTGCATTTGATTGCGATTGCGCGGGAGTTGTCGATCCCGTTGGACATGCACGATTTCGACGCGATCTCGGAGCGGACACCGTTCATCTGCGATCTCTCGCCGGGCGGCAAGTATGTGGCGAAGGATTATCAGGATGCAGGTGGATCGCGTGTGCTCGCTTCACGCATGAAGGCGCGCGGCACGTTGCAGGATGCACCGACGGTAAGCGGCAGAACGATCTTTGAAGAGGCCGCGCTTGCGGAAGAGACTTCCGGGCAGAAGGTCATTCTGGACTGGGAGAAGCCCTTGAAGCCGACGGGCGGGCTGGTCATCATGAAGGGCAACCTGGCTCCGGAGGGTGCGGTGATCAAGGTGGCTGGGCATGAGCGCGTGTATCACACCGGCCCGGCCCGGGTCTTCGATTCTGAAGACCTATGCCATGCGGCGGTCGAAGCGGGCAAGATCCATCCGGGAGACATTTTGGTCATCCGTTACGAGGGGCCGCGGGGAGGCCCTGGCATGCGCGAGATGCTTGCGGTCACGGCAGCGATCAAGGGAATTCCGGAGCTGTCAGAGACAGTGGCGCTGCTGACCGATGGACGTTTCTCCGGAGCCACACGTGGCTTGATGGCCGGGCACGTGGCCCCCGAGGCGTTCCTGGGTGGGCCGATCGGGATTGTGCATGAGGGCGATTCGATTCGATTCGACATTCCAAATCGCACGCTGACTCTCGAGGTTCCAGAAGTTGAAATTGCTGCGCGTCGGGCTGCGTGGCGCGCTCCGGAACCGCGGTATAAACGCGGTGTCTTCGCCAAATATGCAGCCAGCGTAAGCAGCGCCAGCGAAGGCGCGATTACGACGTAGCTAGCCAGACCTGAGATCTACGGAGAAACTATGGACAAGACCAATACACATCCGCAACTCACTGGTGCCGAGATCCTTTGGGCGACGCTTGCCGGTGAGGGCACGACGACCGTCTTCGGTTATCCCGGCGGAGCAATTCTTCCAATCTACGATGCGCTGCGCAACTTCCCGACGATCCATCATGTGCTGGTGCGGCATGAGCAAGGCGCGTCCCATATGGCCGATGGTTATGCGCGCGCTTCGGGCCGCGTTGGCGTATGTATGGCGACCTCCGGGCCGGGCGCGACCAACCTGGTCACGGGCATCGCTACGGCCATGCTGGACTCGATTCCCGTAATCGCAATCACAGCACAGGTCAGCAGCAAGGTGCTTGGCTCAGACGCGTTTCAGGAGGTCGACATCACGGGGATTACGCTGCCGATCACCAAGCATAACTTCCTGGTGACGCGCGCCGAAGACATCGCGACGACGGTGCGGCTTGCGTTCCAGATTGCGACCAGCGGGCGGCCGGGGCCGGTGCTGATCGACATCACCAAGGATGCGCAGCAGGCCTCGGCGGCCTTCGATTTCGAGGCGGCAGCGCCGGCCAAGGCGCGACCGCATCCTATGCTGGCGACGGCGTTGACAGCCGACTCGGCCTCGATCCGCGAGGCGGTGGCGCTGATCTTCGCTTCGGCCAAGCCTGTCATTCTTGCCGGGCACGGCATTATGCAATCGGGCGCCGAAGCGGAGGTGTTGGCGTTTGCGGAGCGGCTCGGGATCCCGATCGCCTCAACGCTGCTGGGTTTGGGCGCGATCCCGGCCGGGCATCCGCTGTCGCTCGGCATGATGGGCATGCATGGCGAGAGCTGGGTCAACCACGCGATTCAACAGGCGGATTTGCTGCTCGCTTTTGGCATGCGTTTCGACGATCGCGTGACGGGCAACCTGGCCCACTACGCTCCGAACGCAAAGAAGATTCACGTCGAGATCGATCCCAGCGAGATATCAAAGAATGTACGCGCGGACGTCGCGCTGATTGGAGATCTCAAAGCAGTGCTCAAGACGCTGCTGCCGCTGGTCGGGGCAGAAGCTGCCGCGCAGCGCCCGTGGCTGCAGGAGATTCACGCCAGCAAGGGTACGGCGGCGGTGCGGGATATTCAGAACCTGCCGGACAACGGCCATCTATACGCCGCGCATGTCATCAACGACATCTGGCGGGAGGCTGTGGCAGCGGGGCGCGAACAAGAGACCATCATTGTTACCGATGTGGGCCAGCACCAGATGTGGGAGGCGCAGTACTTCAAGCATGAGGCTCCGCGCAGCCTGGTGACCTCGGGAGGCCTGGGCACGATGGGCTTTGCGCTGCCCGCGGCGATTGGGGCCAAGTTTGCTTGTCCGAAAAAAGATGTCTGGGTGATCGCCGGAGACGGCGGCTTCCAGATGACGGCGGCGGAGCTCTCGACGATTGTGCAGGAGGGCCTGGCGATCAACATCGCCGTGATCAATAATGGTTTTCTCGGCATGGTGCGGCAGTGGCAGGAGGCGTTTTACGACAAGAACTATGCAGCTTCCCCAATTTTGTCGCCGGATTTCGTGATGCTGGCGCAGGCGCACGGGATTGCAGGCGCGCAGGTAAGTCAACGCAGGTTTGTAATCGAAACGGTGACAAGAGCCAGAACCAGCGGCGCGGCCTTTCTGATCAACTTCCAAGTGGAGAAGGAAGACGGAGTCTATCCGATGATTGCTCCGGGTGCGGCGCTCCATGAAATGGTGCGCCGGCCGCATCAGGATCCGTTGCTCGAGACGGCGGAAGAAGCATAGATAGTCTTCACGCGCGTCGGCTTGCCATGCGCTAAAACTAGAGTGGTTCATCCAATTACAAGGAGCAAACGATGAGTGCACGCACCGACCTTACAGAACGCATTCTTGCGACGAAACGACGGCTCAACCTGAAGTGGACGACGATCGCCTCGGCTCTTGGTTCAAGCTCCTCCATTATTTACACAGCCGCGCTGCTCGGCCAGTTTCCGCTGAGCGCAGACGAGGCGGCCAAGGCTGTGACGCTGCTTGAACTAGAGCCTGCCGATGCAGCTTTGCTGACCGAGTCGCCCAATCGCGGCGAAGGGATCGTCATGCCTCCCACCGACCCATTGATCTATCGCTTTTACGAGCTGGTGATGAACTTTGGGCCCACGTGGAAGCAGTTGATCGCGGAGGAGTTTGGAGACGGCATTATGAGCGCCATCGACTTCAACATGTCGATTGAACGGGAGCCGGATCCGAAGGGTGATCGCGTGAAGATTGCGATGAGCGGTAAATTCCTGCCTTATAAACGTTACTGAAAGTAGGCTGATGCTTCACACCTTCGTTGCTCTCGTGCAGGATAAGCCGGGCGTGCTGACCCGCGTCGCCTCCCTCTTCCGCCGCTTGAACATTAATATCGTTTCGCTGACGGTGGGCGAGTCGGAGCGGGCCGATACCTCGCGGATGACGATCGTCTGCGAGGCTCCCGAGCATGCCGCGCACCGGATCAAGGCATCGCTCTATAAGCTTGAGACGACGGTGGACGTGGACGAGGTGAATCGCGCCGAAGCAGTCGTGCGGGAGCTTTGCCTATTGAAGGTAGCGGCCGGCCCGACCACACCGCACGGCTCGCAGTCGCGCTCGCAGATTTTCGAGCTGGCAAACGTGTTTCGAGCGCGCGTGGTCGATCTTGCTCCGGAGTCGATCATGCTCGAGATGACTGGGTCAGCCTCAAAGATTGAGGGGCTGGTTCAGGTGCTTACGGAGAGCGGCTACCAGATCCTCGAAACGTCGCGCACGGGGCGCATGGCGATGCGGCGCGGGCACCATACCAGCCGGGTGATCAAGGCGCTGGGATCAAACGCCGGTGCCGCCATCGCGCAGCAGACGCACGGGCCGGACTTTGAAGAGCGACCGTCTTCGAATGAAATTCTGCCGAACGAGTTCGACGACGTGCATGAGGAAGAGCGTGAGCTCTGAAAGCACTAAAATTGACAGACAAACGAAGGAACTTATTAGGAGCTCCATGGCAAAGACGTATCACGACGCAGACGCTGACCTCTCCCTTATCCAGGCCAAAAAGGTCGCCATCATCGGTTACGGCTCGCAGGGCCATGCCCACGCGCTGAACTTGAAGGATTCGGGCGTGGATGTCCGGGTAGGATTGCGGCCCGAGTCAAAGAATGCGCAGCGCGCGCGGAACGCCGGGCTTGTGGTGGATACGGTCGCCGAGGTGAGTCAGTGGGCCGACGTCATCATGAACCTGACGCCTGACCAGACTGCCGCGAAGGTGTACGAGACGGAGATTGCGCCGAATATGAAGCCGGATGCGACGCTGATGTTTGCGCATGGCTTCAACATTCGCTTCCGGACGATTACGCCTCCGGCAGGCGTGGACGTCTCGATGGCCGCACCCAAGGCTCCAGGGCATCGCGTGCGCGAGGTGTTTACCGAAGGCGGCGGTGTTCCCGCGCTGGTGGCGGTGGAGCAGGACGCGAGCGGGAAGGCACTGGCGCTGGCGCTTTCCTATGCCAAGGGGATCGGCTGCACGCGTGCGGGCGTACTCGAGACGACCTTCACGGAAGAGACGGAGACCGACCTCTTCGGCGAGCAGGCCGTGCTCTGCGGAGGGACCGCGGCTTTGGTGAAGGCGGGATTTCAGACGCTGGTGGAGGCCGGATACCAGCCGGAGCTGGCTTACTTTGAGTGCCTGCACGAGCTCAAGCTGATCGTTGACCTGATGTATCGCGGCGGCCTGGAGTACATGAACCACTCGATCTCCGACACCGCGGAGTGGGGAGGTTATCTTGCGCAATCACGTATCGTGACGGACGAGACGAAGAAGAACATGAAGGCGCTGCTTACCGAGATCCAAAATGGCAGCTTCGCCAAGCGCTTCATCGCGGAGAACGAGACCGGACGGCATGAGTTTACGAAATTTCGTCAAGCCGAGGCCGCGGACAAGATTGAAACTGTGGGCGCGACGCTGCGTGCCGGCATGCCGTTCCTGGACCCCGTGAAGGTGCAGGATGGCGCGGTCGTAAAGGCCTGACCAAAGGCTCCTGGCTCCGCATGGTCCAAGCCGGGAGCTTTCCCCGACGGCCAGGGAACAAAACTGCTGCAGTGTGCGTAAGAGCATCATAAAATTATGGCGACTTCTACTTCTCCCCTGACGGCCACGGTCGATGCCTATCTTGCTCCTGCGGCTCCAGCGGAGCCAACGCCCCTTGCGGAGATCGTTGAAGCGCTTCGTACAATCAGCCAGTTGCAGGGGTTGAGCGACGAGGAATACGCCTGGCTGGCGCGGCATGGTGCGGAACGGGTCGGGGACACGGGCGCTCTTATCTTCCGCGAGGGTGAGCCCGCTTGCAACCTGAATTTCATTTTGCGTGGGGAGATCCATGTACGTCGCCGGCACTCGGGGCCAATGGCTTTCTTCATTGGGCGCGCGGGCCAAATGACGGGATTGCTGCCCTTCTCACGGATGAAGGGCTACGGCGGCGACGGCTATACGACTGGGTCGGTGTGGGTGTTGGATATTCATCAGTCGCTCTTTCCCGAGATGCTGCAGGCGATTCCCTCGATGGGCCAGCGTTGCGTAAGCGCGATGCTCGACCGGGTGCGTGAGATCACGCGCATGGAGCAGCAGGCAGAAAAGCTAACCGCGCTGGGTAAGCTCGCGGCCAATCTTTCGCATGAACTGAATAATCCGGCTTCGGCTGCGCAGAGGTCGGCCGCCTCGCTTTTCACAGAGCTACGTGAATATGGGGATAAGAAGTATCAGCTTGGAGCGAGTTGCCATTCCACCAACACCTGTGAGGACCTGCGGGCCTGGGGCATCCGCACCCGCACAGAAATGGCCGAATACCATACACAGGATGCCGAGCGATCGGTTGGTCCGCTTGCGGTCGCCGACCGCGAAGCTAAGATTCTAGCTTGGCTGCAACAACATGGCGTACCGGAGGCTTGGAACATCGCGCCGGCGCTCGCCGAAACTCGCTTTCCCATCAGTAAGCTGGACGCCTTTGCCACGGAGTTCCCGGCTGAGGTGATTGGTCCGGCCATGGCGACCTTGGCGAGTTCGCTGCGTGTAGAGCGCATGGCGGAAACGATCGTCGACTCGACGGTTCGGATCTTCGATCTGATCTCGGCGATCAAGGACTATTCCTACATGGATCAGGCGCCGATCCAGGATGTAGATTTACCGCAATCGATCACGACGACGCTAAGCATGTTCGGCTCGCGGCTCGCAGACATCCGGGTGGAGATGGATTTTGACTCGAAGTTGCCGGAGATCAGCGCGTATGGCAGCGAATTAAATCAGGTTTGGACCGTGCTGATCGAAAATGCGCTGGACGCGATGCCCAACGGCGGCACGCTGCGATTGAAGACCAAACTTCAGGGACAGATGGCCGCCGTAGAGATTTGGAATACGGGCGAGCAAATCCCGGCAGAGCTGCAGTCGCGTATCTTCGAGCCGTTTTTTACGACGAAAGCCCCGGGAAAGGGGCTGGGCCTGGGCTTGGATACTGCTCACCGTATTGTTTCCAAACACTCCGGATTTATACGTGTGGAGTGCAGTGAGCGGGGAACCTGCTTCCAAGTTCGCTTGCCTTTGGACCAGGCCCAGGCATACTAGAGACTTGCCAAAACGTCGAGCTCTTTACTTTGATACTTCGACGCCGCGCCAGAACGCCATATGGTGCTTGATATTCCGGGCTGCGGGCTTTGGATCGGGATAGTACCAGGCAGCGTCCGGATTTTCCTGGCCGTCTACGAACAGAGTGTAGTAGCGGGCCTGACCTTTCCACGGACAGCTTGACAAGGTGGAGCTGGGTCTTAGATAGCTCCGATTGACGGATTCTTCCGGAAAGTAAAGGTTACCCTCCACCGTCTCGGTGGTCTCACTTTCGGCCAAGAGATGGCCGTTCCATGTTGCTTTTGCCATTTTGCTAAAACCTGCTATCTCTTGGTAAATCATGCCGAGAGCTCGTGGTGCGCTGCAAAGCGTGACAATTGCCAAGATAATAGTTGTAGCAGAATGAGAGCAGAAAAGGAAGGGCGCGCAGCGTATGCCTAGCGAAGATATCCGCTGGGGTGAGTCGGCAGGGTGAAGTGAAAGGTTGCGCCTTCTCCTGGGGGGCTGGTCACCCAGATGCGGCCGCCGTGCTGCGTGAGGATACTGCGGCAGATTGCCAGACCGAGACCTGTGCCGCCCATGGCGCGCGAATCGGAAGCGTCCACTTGCTGAAAGCGCTCAAAGATCAAATCCAGCTTGTCGGCTGGGATGCCCCTGCCTTGATCTTTCACGTCGATCCGCGCTTCGTGCTCGTCCAGCTTACAGGCGCACAACGTAATCTCGCCGCCCGGAGGAGAGTACTTGATGGCATTGGAGATCAGGTTCGCAAGTGCCTGAAGAATTCGGTCAGGATCGGCAAAAATTTCAACGCCGTCGCTTTGAATCGTGAAGCGCAGATGCGTCTTCATGGCTGCCGCCTGCTGCAGCCCGAATGCCCGTTCCATTAGCGCTTTGGCAGAGAACATACTTGTGTGTAGTTCAGCATTGCCGCTGCGGAGACGCTCAATGTCGAGAATGTCGTTGACCAGCCGGATGAGCCGGTCGGTGTTGCCGATGGCGATCTCGAGCATGTGCCGCATCTTGTCAGGTCGAGTCGCCAGAGCGCCTCCGGTCACTAATCCGAGAGCGGCCCGCAGGGAAGTCAGCGGAGTCCGCAGCTCGTGTGAGACGGTGGAGATGAACTCATCCTTCATGCGATCGAGGGCGTTACGCTCGGTCGTGTCGGTAAAGGCGACGACCACGCCGACCGCCTCTCCGCCTTCTTTGTTGCTGACTGAGCCGATCTGAGGTCGCGCGACGTACTCCACGGGAAAGCTGGTGCCGTCCTTGCGCCAGAAGACCTCGTTGGCGACCCGGACGGTGCTCAGATTTTTGATGGAGCTGTGGATGGAACACTCTTCGAGCAGGTTGGGCGTACCGTCAGAGCGTGTGTGGTGGATCAGTTCGTGAAAGTGTTGGCCCAGCAACTCGTTTGGTTTATAGCCGAGCATCTGCGCGGCGGCGGGGTTGATAACGGTGATCCGGCCGGCGAGATCGAGCCCGTAGATGCCGTCCCCGACAGACTCAAGGACGGACTCGGACTGGTGAATCAGCGCGCGCAGCTTCTCCTCCGCGCTCACCTGTTCGGAGATGTCGACGCCAAAGCCGAGAACGTAGGCGGCCTTGTCCGAAATCGGGATCAGCTTGTTGCGGAAAGCGACTACGCGCACCTGGCCATCGCGATGGCAGAGGTGCAGTCGCCCTTGCGCTTCTCCGGATTGAATCATTCCGCGCAGATAGCGTGAGAAACCGGAGCGATGTCCTTCGGGCATGAAGTTGCTGAGGGGCTTGCCGATCATCTCGTCGACGGTACGTCCAAGGCACTCCGCACCGTGGGTGTTGACGGAGAGCAGCATCCCTTTCAGATCATGCGTACACACCATCCCGAGCGAGCCCTCGACCAACTGCCGGTAACGCGCCTCGCTCTGTTGCAGCGTCGACTCTGCTTCGCGCTGCAACGTCACATCGATCCCGGTCGCGATGATAAAGGTAGTCTGGCCGTGTGCATCGACAAGCCCGGTCGCCGACCAGGCGATGCGATGAAGGGTTCCGTTGCGATGCCGCCAATGATTCTCGTACGCCGCGGGATAGCTTCCGCCGCGGAGCTTCTCAAACATGGAGATGCACTCCAGGACATCGGCGGCGGGGATCAACTTGTCCCACAGATAGCCTCCGACCAGCTTGTCGGAGCCATACCCGGAGACCTGCTCGCAGGCGCGGTTGAGGCGAACGATCCGGCCCGCGGTGTCAAAGACGGCGACCAGCGCGCCGACGGTGTCGAGCACGGTGGCCACGAAGTTCCGTTCAATCGTAAGTGCCGATTCCGCGCGCTGCCGGGCGCGTCCATCCCGGTCCATGACCCGCATGCGGGCGTTGAGTTCAAAGCGAGTAACCACCTGGCGGCTGAGCGTTTCAAGCGCACGCTTCTGCCGTATGTTCAAGGTGTGAGGGATCGCGTCCTGAACGAAAAGGCAGCCCAAGGTCACGCCGTTTGGTGTAATCAGGGGAGCACCGGCGTAGAAGCGGTAGGCCCGGCCCGAGATCAGGATGCCGTCTGGACGAAAGTCCTTGTGGTAACGGGCGTCCGGAATCTCGTATACACCCTCGCCCTGGATACAGATCTCGCAGGGTGCGTTTCCTCTCTGCATGCGCGCCGGACCGGGACCGAAGCGGGCGAGAAAATGGATAGCATCCGAGCCGACCAGCGAGAGACCTGCCATGGAGGTCACGCAGATCTCAGCGGCGAGCGCCGTGATCTCCTCAAGCCCCGGATCGTTTGGAGCTTCCATCAACTCGAAACGCTCGAGCGCGTCGAGGCGCAAAATCTCCTCTTTTGAAAACGTTTGCAGCATTAAGAACGATGTTAATCAAGTTTCAAGGCGGATACTCTGCCACTTTGGGTGCATTGTTCGGTCGAAAGACGTAGAAAAAAGGCCGAGTTTTCCAAAACGACCTCTGTGCATCCGAGGAAAAGTAGCCAGTTTACGGCTTGGGCAGAGCACAGCAGTCGCCTGAGGAGGGCGGCTCGTCGGCGCTTGCGTCCATGGCCACCTTCCAGCTTCCGTCGCCCAGCTTTTTCCAGATTGTGATGTAGCGGCCGGACGTGACGATCGGCTTGCCGTTGCGGTCCGTGGCGTGACCCTCGTAGCGTCCCCAGGTGAAGCCCATGTCATTTGACGGCCCCATCTGTCCACCCTGCGCAACCCAGCTGAGCTGGTAGACTTTGGGATCCCAGTTGGCCGTCTGCGCGATGGCACCCCGACCCAAGACCGCGGGTTTCCCATTGCTGAGCGTGACTGCGTCGTCCGCGAACCAGCTAACGAAGGCTTTGCCGCCACCCTCGCTCGTCTCCTGTGAAAACCTGCCCTCGAGTTCAAGCAATAGGATGACTCCCGGACTGAGCGTAGGCTGGAAAACCGGACTGATGAAGACGTGGCCGCCTTGAGCAACAGACTGTCCTCCCGGGACGACCGGTGCGGATGCAGGCGGAGCCGTGCCGGGGAGAACTCCCAGCGCGGGCTGCTGGGCGTGACACGCGGCCGTACCGAAAGCGGCCACCAGCAGCAGAAGAACGAGACGGACCAAGCGCGTCATGGCTCGATGCTACGACACCCGCCCCGGGCAAGTCCTGACTCGCTGAGCCGAGAGCTCTCCGGCTGCTATGCTTCACTCGAATGCCGAACACTCGATTCGAACGCCTCCTGCTCGGCTTTGCCGCCGTCTTCTTCGTTGCGGGCGCCCTGCTTCCGCATCCCACGCCCGGGACGGCGCATACCTTGATTGCGGTGCGAGTGGTGGGCCTTGCCTTCTTTGCTGCGTTTGCGTTCTGCAGGAGAAGCCTTACCCCATGGATCTTCGTTGCGATGGTGGCCGGGGCCGAACTTGGCTTCGACGCGCCGGCGTTTGCGGTCAGCCTGCGTGTCTTCTCAGACATCTTTCTGCGCTTGATCAAGACCATCGTCGCGCCGCTCATCCTGGCGACGCTGATCACCGGCATCGCCGGGCATGGCGACCTGAAGTCGGTGGGGCGCATGGGCGTCAAAAGCCTGGTGTATTTTGAGGTTTTGACCACACTGGCCCTCGTTATTGGCCTGGTAGCGATCAATCTCTCGAAGGCCGGCGTGGGTCTGGCGATCCCCGTCGCGGCCGGTTCGGAGTCTCTGGCGCGCGTGACGCCGACGCACTGGGATGATTTCCTGCTGCATGTGTTTCCGGAGAACCTGGCCAAGTCCATTGCCGAAGGGCAAATCCTGCAGGTGGCGGTCTTCGCGGTCTTCTTCGGCATCGCGCTGGCCACCTTGTCTGAGGCCAAGCGCGCACCGGTGATGCGGCTGTGCGAGAGCCTGAGCGAAGTCATGTTCAAGTTCACCAACGTCGTCATGTACTTTGCGCCGATCGGCGTGGGCGCGGCGATGGCCTTCACTGTCGGACACATGGGACTCGGCGTTCTGGTGAATCTGGGTAAGCTGCTGCTGACGCTCTACGGGGCGCTGCTCGCGTTTGCACTGCTGGTGATGCTGCCGGTGGCGCTGCTAGCGCGGGTGCCGGTGCTGGGTTTTCTCAAGGCCGTAGCTGAACCCGCGACGATCGCCTTCGCCACCGCGACCAGCGAGGCTGCGCTGCCGCGTGCCATGGAGTCTATGGAGGCCTTTGGTGTGCCGCGGCGGATTGTGGCGTTCGTCATTCCGGCAGGCTACAGCTTCAACCTCGATGGCTCAACGCTGTACCTGGCGCTGGCGAGCGTCTTTGTCGCACAGGCGGCCGGCATACATATCGGCTGGGGCGAGCAGCTGATGATGATGGGTACGCTAATCCTGACCAGCAAGGGCGTGGCCGGCGTTCCGCGCGCGACGCTGGTGGTGCTGCTGGCGACGGCAGCCACGTTTCATCTGCCAACCGAGCCTATCTTCGTCATCCTGGGGATCGACGCGCTGATGGATATGGCCCGCACCATGGTCAACGTGACGGGAAACTGCCTTGCGAGCGCCGTGGTAGCTCGCTGGGAAGGACAGTTCCGCGTCGAGCCGTCCAGCGCAATCGTGATGGAAGCCCTTGCCGATTAGGTGCGCTTCTTCAAACTCGCACCCGGGTTGTTTGTCCGGCACCCGCATACAGAAGCGTGAACCCAACCGCTTCGGGCCGCGTCCTATACTAAACATTGCACCTCTCTTTCGGCATGAGTCATTTTCTGGAGTCCATCAACTCGCCTGCGGATGTGAAACGGCTGACGATTCCGCAGCTCACTGAGCTTGCCGCTGAAATCCGTCAACGGCTCATCCAAAGTGTGGCCAAGACGGGCGGGCACATCGGGCCGAACCTCGGCGTAGTCGAACTCACCATTGCCATGCATTACGTCTTCAATACTCCTGTCGACAGCTTTGTCTTCGATGTGAGCCACCAGGCGTACGTGCACAAGCTGCTCACCGGGCGTGAGCGCCAGTTCCATACCATCCGACAGCCAGATGGCTTGAACGGCTTCATGCTACGGACCGAAAGCCAGCACGACAGCTACGGCGCAGGGCATGCTGGAACCGCCCTGAGCGCAGCCTTGGGCATGGCCGTGGCGCGCGACCTCTCCGGAGGCAAGGAACACATTGTCGCACTGGCCGGCGATGCTGCCTTCACCAATGGCATTTCGTTCGAAGCGCTGAACAATGTGGCCGCGCAGACCAGGCGGCTAATCATCGTGCTGAACGATAACGAGTGGTCGATCGACAAAAACGTTGGTGCGATCGCGGAGTACTTCCACAAGATCGCCACCAATTCGACCTACGTCAATCTTCACGATAAAGCGGTCGGACTCGTTGAGAAGATCGGCGGCAAGGCGGCTCTGCACGTGGCGCGCAGGGCCGAAGAGGCTGCCAAGGGGTTGGTTGGGCGCGGCATGATCTTTGAAGAGTTCGGCTTAAGCTACTTCGGGCCAATTGACGGACACAATCTACCGTTGCTGATCGAGACCTTCAAGTTTCTGAAGTCGCAGAACAAGCCGGTCGTGCTGCACGCCATCACGCAAAAGGGTCGCGGCTTCCAGCCGGCGCTCGAAGGTCAGAAGAAGTTTCATGGTCTTGGGCCGTACCATCCCGAGACTGGCGAGACCAAGCCGAATGCGCAGAAAACCTATTCGGAGATCTTCGCCGAGACGCTGGTCAAGCTTGCCGACACAAACGAGAAAGTCGTCGCGATCACAGCCGCAATGCCCAACGGCACCGCGCTTGATCTGTTTCGGCCCCATCATCCCACGCGCTTTTTCGATGTTGGCATTGCGGAAGAGCACGCCGTCATCTTCGCCGCGGGCATGGCGACCAAGGGATACAAACCGTTCTGCGCCATCTACTCGACCTTTCTGCAGCGCGCCTACGATCAGATCGTGCATGACGTCTGCCTGCAGAACCTGCCGGTGGTCTTTTGCATGGACCGCGGTGGGCTCTCCGGCGACGATGGGCCGACACATCATGGTCTCTTCGACATCAGCTATCTGCGGAGTGTGCCGAACCTGGTACACATGGTACCGCGCGATGAGGACCACCTCGCCGACATGATGTATACCGCGATGCTGCATCCTGGGCCCTGCGCCATCCGTTACCCACGGGGCACCGGTCCGGCGACTCCCATTAAGATACAGCCGCGCGCGCTCGAGATCGGTCGCGCGGAGGTGCTGCGCGAAGGCTTTGACGTTGCCATCTTTGCGTTGGGCGCGATGCTGCAGGAAGGTGAGCGCCTGGCGAATATGCTGGAGGCGCAGGGTCTCAGCGTCGCCTTGATCGATCCGCAGTTTGCCAAGCCGATCGATGCGGAGTGCGTGGGTCGCTACGGACGGCGATGCGGCCTCATCTTTACGCTCGAAGATCACGTGCTGGCAGGAGGCTTCGGTTCGGCGTTGCTCGAGTGCCTCAGCGATCTCGATCTGTCAACGCCGGTTGTGCGCATCGGCTGGCCGGATGCCTTCATCGAGCATGGACGCGTGGAGGCGCTCCGCCTTCGTTACGGCCTTACGGCGGAAGCGGCGTTTGCCAAGGCTGAGGTTCACCTTCGTGTTTTGCTGCAGGAGCATCAACATCGCAGCATGGCGGCCCGCTAGATCCTTTTCCCTGTTGCTGGGGTTCCCGAATCGGATGCTCGGCGGCGTTTTCCTTGGGAGAAAACGCCCATGAAGGTCGTGGCACGAGCTACACCTACAGGGAAAATGCCCTAGACCAACGGCCTGCGCTGACTAGAGCGCAACGCCAATGCGCGGCAACATCTTTGGAATGAGCTCTGCGGTTCGCTTCTGCCGGTACTTGAAAATGCTACGCATCTGACGTTTCATAAAGACGCGGTTGGCAATCTCGCCCAATGGGCCTCCACGCATCTCGTAGTGCACTTCGTCGTGGACCACGGTTCCCGCGGTCGGAACTCCGTGTTCGTTGGTTCGACTCTCAGCGTTCACCCGATGACAGTGATGCCAGAAGGCAAACGGCCCGCGTAGCTGAGCGTCACAGAAGTGATCGTTCCACAGAAACTGATCGATCTCTGCGTCCCATGGGATGCGAATGGGTGAGAGCGGGAACGGCCGGAAGCTAAGCCTCATCCGCGTTCCTGCTCCGGCGGCGACTCCAAACAGTCTCACGGCAGGGCTCGATCCGATTGGCCGGGTAGGCGGGGCGACAAACGTCGCCTCCTCAATCCGAGCCTTTTGCCAGGTCGGCATGAGACGCGGAAGATTCTCTGGACTGGAAAAGAATGCGAAGACGACGTCCACGGGAAAGGGAAGCCATTGCTCTGTGGTAAACGTGTGGCGCATACAAATTCCTCGGATCGCCGTGATACAGGGAGAGCCGTTCTAAGGCGTATGAAAGTAGAAATATGACGCGACAATACTCTCCCTATTCCTGGGAGGGCAAGCAACGATTGTAATCAGGGTCAGGAGCAAGCCGCCTTGCTCGTGAAGGATGACAGCTTTAGCATTCCTAGGTTGGATGCCTAATAAGCCGCGAAGACGAAAGGGACAACCCATTGCCGGGTCATCCCTTTTCCAGACCTTTGCTTAGTTCGGCATCAAGACTGTGTCGATGACATGGATTACGCCATTGGACTGATACACATCTGCGGTGACGATGTTGGCCGTTCCACCCTTGGCATCGGTGATCAGAATGGTTCCCGGAGTCGGCATCGTGAAGGTGAGCTGCTCGCCCTGGACCGTCTTGAGCGATGCGGTGCCGTGACCCTTCTTGATATCGGACATCAGCTTCTTGGAATTGATCTTGCCGGGAACAACGTGGTAGGTGAGAATCTTGACCAGCGTGTCCTTGTTCTCTGGCTTGACGAGCGTATCGACGGTTCCCGCGGGAAGCTTATCGAAGGCATCGTTGGTGGGGGCAAAAACTGTGAAAGGGCCCTTGGAGCTGAGCGTATCCACAAGGCCCGCAGCCTTGACCGCGGCGACCAGGGTCGTGTTGATCGGCGAATTCATCGCGTTCTCAACGATGTTCTTGGTCGGATACATGGCCGCGCCACCCACCGTCGGGTCTGTCTGGGCGGAAGCGGTGAAGGAGGTAAGAGCGAGCACGGCGGCAGCGGTTGAGGCAAACAAGATCTTGCGAAGATTCATTTGAGTGGCGTCCTTTGAAGTAGTTACTGAAGTTGCAAACTCCCCAAACCGCGGGTACTCCGAAGATACGTCCCCTTCCCGGCAGTGGATTGCTTCTCTGTCCTCACGTGGCCTTGCTTGTACCGGAACTACCCTTGGCCCGTGACGTTGACATTGGCACCCCACACGCGTCAACTGAACTGCAGCGGCCCTATGAGCGAACAGGCTATCCAGGATCATCCCGAAGCAGTCGGGGCGGCAAGCGTCCACGACCGCGGGCTGCTGATGATCGGCCTGTTCAAGCTCAGCAAAAGCCTGTTTTTCTTCTGTGTCGGCATCGGCGCCTTGCATCTTCTGCACCGCGACCTGGGCGATGAGGCGATACGTCTGGCCGTCGCGCTGCGCTTCGATCCTGAAGGCCGCTTCGTCGGTTTACTGATGGAGAAGGTCAACGCCATCGATGCGCATAAACTGCGCGAGATCGGGTTTGCCACCTTCGCCTACTCCGGACTCGCCTTGACCGAAGGCATCGGCCTGATGCTCGAGAAGGTTTGGGCCGAGTACCTGACGCTCTCGCTGACGGTGCTTTTTCTGCCTTGGGAGCTCTACGAGATCGTGCGGCACTTTACCTTCCTGCACATCGGCCTGCTGGCGATTAACCTTCTGGTGCTCGCCTATCTACTCTGGTTGCTGGACCGAAAGAAAAAAGCTGCATTGCCGGCTTGATGGCCGTTCGAGGTTCATCTTGGGTAAGTCTTCGCCTTTCGTTCGCTAGCAAAAGTTCAGTTTTGGGGCAAGAGCCGATCCACGCGCGGCATCTCCCCTAGCAACACCGCCCGTAGCGCTTCAAGCGCTTTCCCACCTATAGGTTGTGATTTCCACACGTCTCCCACGAAAGACGTAGCGTTTCGCAAAGTTTTGTCTTTACACCCGACACGCGCCACGAGACGATGTGGACGGAAGTGGTTGAAAGTGGTTCAAAAGGGATGCAACTAGCCACACTCATTTCACTTTAGACGCTGATGTACCACCTATGCAGCACCGGAATTTGGTTGTACGGAAAAAAACATTATGTTTCGCGGAAGTCACTCAACTCGGATGGACGAAAAGGGCCGATTGAAGCTTTCGACCGAGTACAAGGCAGTGGTTGACCGTGAATTTGGCAACGAGTTTTACATCACCAGCACGGACGGCAAGCGGGCTCAGCTTTACCCGTTGAAGGAATGGATCAAGAAGGAAGAGCAGTTGAACAAGATTCCTGCTTCGAATCCGATCCGGCAGCGCTTTCTGGATGTCACCAGCCGCTTCGGGCAGACGGTGGAGATGGATGCGCAGGGCCGGCTGCTTCTGCCGCAGATTTTGCGGGAAGAAGCCGGGATGACAGGCGAGGTAACGATTGTGGCGAAGACCACAATTCTTGAGGTAGTGATCACCAGCGAGTTCCGTGAAGAGGCAAGGCCGATGACGAGAGAAGAAATGGCAGCGGCAGCGGAGTTGGGACTTTAGTTTTTAGACCCCCAGGGGTTAGAGCATGAGGCGGGAGGAGCTATGCAGGAACCGCGACATGTTCCCGTTCTTTTAGAAGAAGTAATGAATTTTCTCAAGGTGCGTCCAGGCGGCATCTACGTGGATGCCACGCTAGGCCTTGGGGGTCACACGGAGGCAATCGCCCGAAGGCTTGGCGGGGCTGGAAAGCTGATCTGCTTTGATCGTGATCCCGAAGCGGTTACCGCAGCGAAACTTCGGTTACTTACTCTGAAAGCAGAGTTGGGGGCAGAGATGCCTGAGGTTGTTTACCAGGAAGATACCTTTTCTTCCGCGGGCAAGCTGCTGGGGTTGGGATCGCTGGACGGGCTGCTGGGTGACTTCGGCGTGAGCAGCCTGCAGCTGGATGAGGCGCACCGAGGATTTAGTTTTCGGACCGATGGACCGCTGGACATGCGCATGGACACGCGCAGCGGGATCACGGCCGAGCAAGTGGTAAATCAGGAAGACGAGAACGAACTCGCCGACCTGATTTACGAATTCGGAGAGGAAAGGAGGTCGCGGAGAATCGCCAGAGCCATTGTGCGGGCCCGGCCGATAACCACAACAGCGGAGTTAGCTCGAGTGATATCGGCCGCGGCCCCATCAATGAAAGGCGACAAGATTCATCCCGCAACCCGGACCTTTCAGGCAATCCGCATTCGTGTCAATGATGAGTTGGGCGAGATAGGTTTGCTGCTGGCAAGCGCGGGATCTCTGCTCAAGGTGGGAGGAAGGCTGGTACTGATCAGCTTCCACTCGCTTGAAGACCGGCTGGTGAAGGACGCCTTCAAGGCGGCCAGGGAAGCCGGAAGTTTTGAAGTTTTGACGAAGAAGCCGGTGATCGCAGAGGAGCAGGAGATGCTGCGCAACCCGCGATCGCGCAGCGCGAAGCTAAGGGCAGCGGAGAAGCTCGCGCCCACGGTGAAGGTCAAAGAGTTCGGTAGACGATTCGGGAGATGAAGCAATGGCAGCAATGACGATGAATGTGATGACCGGGACGCGCAGCCGAGCCGATGTGACGGCAGACCGCAATCGCGAGCTCTTTGAGGCGCAGCGCCGTACGCGCCGCGGGCCGACGCCGGAGGTCTTCTTCACTAAGCACATCGACAACAGCCGGATTGTGAAGGCGGACGACCCGGAGCGCAAGCGCGAGATGCGCATGTTTTCGGCGGCGATGAGTGTGCTGTTTCTGCTTGGCATGATCTATGTGTGGCAGCATTTCTCGGCGATCGAGGTGGGTTACAAGATCGAGGCGCAGAAGCGCCAGGTGGAGGAGCTGCGCGAAGAGAACCGGCAGCTGCGTTTGAGTGAAGCACAGTTGACTGAGCCCGGCCGCATCGACCGGATGGCGCACCAGCTTGGCCTGGACACACCTGAGCCGGGGCAGGTGATCCGCAACGATGCGGTGACCGGAGGTCCGGTGGTGGCGGAGATGGCGACGCCGCACGCACCGGGGAACTAGGCACGGTAGAAGCTAAGACAACAGCAGATCCCTGCGGGGATGACACATCAAAGATCGCCCTAAGAGAAAACGATGAAGCCAGTACAAGCGCCCAGACAGCAACTAACCGCTCCTATCAAACGGAAGCGGTTTACTTTCGTTGCGCTTTTCTTTGGCGTGTGGACGCTGGCCATTGCGGGCCGGCTGGTTTGGCTGCAGGTGGTGCAGCATGGTGAGTGGGTCACGCGCGCGTCCAAGCAGCAGACGACGGCGTTTGAGGTGGCACCGCGGCGCGGCGTGCTTTATGACCGCAATCTGAAGGAGCTTGCGGTCACGGTGCAGGTCGATTCGATTTATGCGGTGCCCAGTGAGCTGGGCGAGAACCGCGGCAGCACGGCGGCCATGCTGGCGCGTGTGGTGCACAAGGACCCGACGGACAACTTTACCTCCGAGCACCAGATGCTAGCGCGGTTCAACGCTTCGCACGGCTTTGCGTGGGTTGCGCGGCGGGTCGATGGGGCGACCGCGGATCGGATTCGCGAGCTGAATCTGAAGGGCGTGTACTTCCAAAAAGAGTTCAAGCGCTTTTATCCGAACAATCAGCTGGCCGCGCATGTGCTTGGCTATGTGGGCACGGACGACTCCGGGCTGGGCGGCCTTGAGCTGCAGTTTGATGAAGATATGCACGGGACTCCCGGGCATATGCTGACGGCAGTCGATGCGAAGCGTCATGCGCTGGGCAGCCAGATGGATCAGCCGCAGCCGGGTGAGAACCTGGTGCTGACCGTCGATGCGAACATCCAGTACATGGCGGAGCAGGCGCTCGACGCGCAGGTGGCCAAGGTGAAGGCGGCGCATGGCACGATCGTGGTGCAGGATCCGCACACCGGGCAGATTCTGGCGCTGGCTGTGTCTCCGCGCTTCAACCCGAACGACCAGAAACACATGGACGCGAGCGTGCTGCAGAACCTGGCAGTGAGCGATGTGTATGAGCCGGGCTCGACCTTCAAGCTGGCGACCTATGCCTCGGCGCTCGATGGCGCGGGCGTGGAGCCGACCGACATCGTCGACTGCCAGGGCGGCGCGATGACCATGTTTGGCCGTACGCTGCACGACGATAAAGGCGACCACTTTGGACGTGTGACGGTGCAGTATGCGCTTGAGCACTCCAGCGATGTGGGCGCGGCGAAGATGGCAATGAAACTGGGCAGCGAACACTTCTACAGCTATTTGAAGGGTTTCGGCTTCGGCGAACGCTCCGGCATCGAGCTGCCGAGCGAGACCCGCGGGCTGCTGCGGGCACCGAAGAAGTGGGGTTCGACGAGTATTCTGTCGATCGCGATCGGCCAGGAGGTTGCGGTGACTCCGGTGCAGCTGGCGACCATGGTTTCGACGATTGCAAACGGCGGTGTGTATATGCCTCCACATATTTTGTTGCAGTCGACCGATGAGCTGAAGGGCGATCCGCGGTTGAAGCCGGCGGCGTTTCATCCGGCGAGCCAGTTGCCGGAGCAGCTTCCAGATGGTGCGCATCGGGTGATCAAGGAGCTGACCTCGGCAAAGATGCGGGAGATGATGCGCGGCATTGTGATCGAAGGGACGGGCCGGGCGGCGCAGCTGAACGGCTACAGTGCCGGCGGCAAGACGGGGACGGCGCAGAAGATCGACCCGGCGACGCATACGTACAGCCACTCGAAGCTGGTGGCGAGCTTTGCGGGCATGGCTCCTGTGTCGAACCCGGCGATCGCGATTGCGGTGGTGATCGATACGCCGCAGGGCAGCGAAGCGCAGAAGTATGGCGCGTATGTGAGCGCTCCGGTGTTTGCGATTGTTGCGCAGGAGGTTCTTGAGTATTTGGGTGTTCCGCACGATCAGCCGCTCAAGACGAAGAAGGAGCTGCTGGCGGCGGCGGAGACGCACGATGTGTTTGACACGCCGGCGGAGGTGAGCGGTGCGGATCTGAACGCGATGTTTGCGCAGATCAATGATCTTCCCGCGAACGATCCGCTGCGTGTGGCGAGCATGGCTTTGCCGGCCACGGTGGAACCTGCGCCGGCTCCGGTTCTGGTTGCCTCCGCGGAGAAGCAGACGGTTCCGGAGAAGCTCTCAGACCGCGTTTTGGCGGCGTTCCATGCGCATGGCGATACGACCTCCATGATGCCGGACGCCGATGAGCATGTGGCGGTGGCGGCGCCGAAGATTGCTCCAGTGGAACAGGCGCGCGGCAACGGCGTGGTGGTCGACACGGGGCAGCGTGTGGCGGTGCCTGCGTTTGAGGGCTCCGCGCTGCGCGGCGTGGTGGAGCGCGCGGGTGCGGCGGGGCTGCGGGTGGAGCCGATCGGCAGCGGGCTGGCGCGGGAGCAGGCTCCGGCGGCCGGGACGATGGTTCCTCCGGGGACTGAGGTGGTGGTGCGGTTCGCACGGTGAGGGGGGTACCCCCCCTCTGGGTGGACGTAAAGTCGTCAAAACCTTGGGGGATCGGTGGGTGGGTTCGGTAAAGTCCTCTTAGGGTTGGAGTTAGCGGTAAAGTCCTGTCAGGAAAGGGCTTAGGGTGGTTGAGAGTGTGCGGCTCCCACCTCAGACGGAGGGACTGTGTGAGATGGGGCACCCTGAGATTTCCGGGAAGGGCAACAAGAAGGCTACTTCTATTATTGCTGCTGGGCTTGGGGGTTTGTGCCAAGTTTATCTGGAGTGGAATGAGGGAGATAGAGGGTTCCAGGGCTTGACAGGATTGGAGGCCGGTAGACTTAGGCTATGCGAATCGAGGAGGCGCTGCGCGGGGTGGAGACGCTCCGGGGCGAGCGGAGGGCGGCGGCGGAGGTAACGGGGGTGCAGTATGACTCGCGGCGGGTG
>CAXUNR010000016.1:0-64318 GCA_964252655.1 uncultured Acidobacteriaceae bacterium | reverse complement strand
ACGCCGACGTCCTCTTCCGCCCCGACGCCCTCCGCCGCGCCCTCGCCCACGCCGTCCTCACCCGCGCCGACCACCTCGTCCTGCCTCCCACCACCCTCATCCGCCGCTGGGATGAGGCCGCCCTCCTCGCCTTCTTCCAGATCTTCGCCCTCTGGGCCGCCCGCCCCTGGCAGGTCGCCAACCCCCGCTCCCGAGACGCCATCGGCATCGGAGCCTTCAACCTCATCCGCACCTCCGCCTACCAGCGCATCGGAGCCTTCGAGGCCCTGCGCATGGAGATCATCGAAGACCTCGGCCTCGCCCGCCGCGTCAAGGCCGCCCACCTCCGCCAGCGCATCGTCTTCGGCCGCGACCTCGTCTCGATCCACTGGGCCTCCGGCACCCGGGGCCTCATCAACGTCATGACCAAAAACATCTTCTCCGGCTTCCGCTTTCACCCCTCGCTCCTGCTGGTCGCTTGCGCCTGGCTCGCCCTCTTCAACGTCCTGCCCTTCGTCCTCCTCCCGTTCTGGCCCCTGACGATCCCTGCCGCCCTCACCTTTGCCTCTATCTCCCTCGGCTACATCCTCATGAGCCGCCCCTCCGGCCTCTCCCCCTGGAACGTCCTGCTCGCCCCCTTCGCTGCCTCCGCCTACATCTACGCCCTGCTGCGCTCGATGATCGTCACCCTCCACCAGGGAGGCGTCATCTGGCGAGGCACCTTCTACCCCCTCGCCGAGCTGAGAAAGAACGCCGCCCCGTTCTTCCTTGACCCCCTGTAAGCCTCAACCCGCGCTTCCGCAGCACCCCCAACAATCACTCCCCCAATGGTGGTATTGGCTCCCACCGTCGGGGTATGGTCGTCTTATGCCGAGGCCTAATCCCGAGATGAACGGTCCCCAAAGCACACTCCCCGGCAACACCCAGGAGCTCGACGACGCACATCAAGCCCTTTCCGAAAGCGAGAGCCGACTGAAAGCTCTTGTACATGCCAGTTCCGACGCCATCTACCGCATGAGCCCGGACTGGAGCGAAATGCGCCAAATGAAGGGAAGCATCGAGCAACGCGAATTCCTCATCGAAACCGAGGACTCCAACCCCAACTGGCTCGAGCAGTACATCCACCCGGAAGACCAGCTGCGTGTCTGGACCGAAATACAGGAAGCCGTCGCCGCGAAACGAGTCTTTGACCTCGAACATCGCGTCTTCCGTGCCGACGGAAGCCTCGGCTGGACGCACTCCCGCGCCATTCCCATCCTCAATGACCGTGGCCAGATCCGCGAATGGTTCGGCATGGCGAGTGACATTACCCTCGCCAAACAATCGCACGCCGCCCTCATCCAGAACGAGAAGCTCGCCGCCATGGGACGCCTCGCCGCCTCCATCGCCCACGAAGTCAACAATCCGCTCGAGTCCGTCACCAACCTCATCTTCCTCGCCCGCGCCACCGACACCCTCGAGTCCTCGCGAGACTACCTGGAGCTCGCCGACCGGGAACTCCGTCGCGCTTCCGCCATCACGAACCAGACCCTGCGCTTCTATAAGCAGTCCACCGATCCCATCCAGGTCGCCAGTGAAAACGTCTTATCGGAAGTCCTCGCCATCTACCAGGGCCGCATCGTCAACTCGCGCATCCAGGTGGAGAAACGTTTCCTTAATAGGCGACCTATCGTCTGTTTCGACGGCGAAATCCGCCAAGTCCTTAGCAACCTCGTCGGCAACGCCATCGACGCCATGCACCCCAGCGGAGGCCGCCTCCTGGTGCGCAGCCGCGAAGGCCGCCACTGGACCACCGGCCGCCCCGGCGTCGTCCTCACCCTTGCGGATACGGGCCACGGCATGTCGGCGCAGTCCGTCGCCAAGGTCTTTGAAGCCTTCTACACCACCAAGGGCCTCGGAGGCACGGGCCTCGGCCTCTGGGTCAGCAAAGAGATCATCGACCGCCACCACGGCTGCATTCGGCTCAGAAGCTCCCAAAATCAGCCACACCGGGGAACAGTCTTTCAACTCTTCCTGCCCTTCGAACTTTAGCGCTATCGAGTTCTAGTACGGACGCCCATATCACCCCACCCCATTCGCCACCAGCGTCGTCCCCAGAATCCTCGCCGCGTACCCCGTCGCATTCACCACATCCCCGAACGGATACGCCGTCAGCAAAAATGTAAACGAGGTCGCCAGGAACCCCACACCCGAGCTCCACGCCACCCACCGCGGCAGCCTCCGCCTGAACGCCTTCGCCCCCACCACCGGGATCGCAAACATTGCCAGGTACGCCAGCGAGTACAGCCCCAAAAGCCCCGCGAACAAGCTAAAGCTCACCCCACCTTGCCCAGCGCATACCTCCGGCAATGCTCCAGATACGCCGCCTCATGCAGCGCCGCCAGATCCAGCACGCCGCTCCACAGCCACCGCGGTGCATCAAGCCCCTTCGTGTGCCGCGAACGCAGCTCCTTCGACCACGCCTGCCGCTGCTCCGGTTTCAGCTGTCGCCCGTGCGCCCGCCCCACCACGCCCGCCATCAGCCGCGCCGTCTGGATCGCCTGCTCCTGCGTCAGGTGCTCCAGCTCAAACTTCATGTCCTGCGGCCGAAGCTCCCGCACAATCACCGGCTTGTTCTTGAGCGTCGCCGAGATCATCCGCTTGCCCAGAAACGGCGACAACGCACATGCCCCCGCCACCACCCGGTCCGCATGGTTCTCATACACCGTCGCCCGCGGAGAGCGAGGCGCCGCCGCCGCCGTGGCCTCCTTGATGTCCAGCAGATGGTAGTCGCGACGCTTCTTCTTGCCCACGCTTACCAAAAGCGCATAGCGCAGCCGGCCCAGCGAGCTGCAGCCCTTCATCCAGTACGCCGCGTCCAGCAGCGTAACCTCATCGTCCTGGTTGCCGACAATGTTATGGATCAGCTTATGCAGCTTCTCCTCCTGCACAAAGGCTTCCAGCTCGGCACGCTCCGGATCCGTCAGCGCCCAGTACTTGCGGCCCAGCGGAATCACCGGAGTCACATCCTCAATCCGCTCCTCGGCCAGGTGCTTCCAGCGCCGCTTGCTCGCCTCCTGCATCACCTCCCGGATCGGCTCAATCTCCTCCGGCGCGATGTTCGCGGAAACCCCGTTCAGCCGCGCGACGTAGCCCTCGATCATTTCCTCGATCATCAGTGCCGTCGTCACCCCGGGCAGGTCGGAGCTGCGCGCCGCCATCGCCAGCGACAGGCCCAGCCGCAGCAGATCGTGCGCCGGATTGCCGATCACCGTCTGATCCACATCGCGCACCTCGATCTCGATCCTGCCCGAGGTGTCGGCGACCGGACCCAGGTTGCCGGTATGGCAGTCGCCGCAAATCCACACGTCCGGCCCGGCCGGCAGGGAAGCCGTCACCGCATCGCTCGCCAGCCACGTATAAAACTGCTTTGTATTGCCCCGCACATACGCGTGGGCCGATTCCGACATCTTCAACTGGCGCCGCTCTTCAAGCACAGGCAGGCGTTCTTTGGGCGAGGTAGAGCTTTTCTTCACGCGTTCTTCTTTCAAATGTCAGGATGACTGGAACGATTCTATGTCGAATGCGTCGTCGAAAGCGTTCGTGTCCGACCAGGCGTTTGCGCATGATCACGCTCAACGACCCGGGCCAGGAGTGCTGTCAAGCCCCCACGCTTCCCAGAGAGCCCGTAAACCTTGCCCGCACGGCAACTTACGCCAGCAAGAAAGTTGGCATAACCACCCCCACCACTGCGCTAAACTGGAAAGAGAGAAGAAAGACGAAAGTCAGGCTCTTCTCCCCAGGCGTTGAGTTTAGGTCCAGACCACAAGTCCAGACTTAAACCTTTTCAATCGAAGACTTTAGGTACTTTTAGGGGGGAGGGGGGATACCCTACACTTCCACCGCCACCCGCCCGTACCGCTTCTCCACATACTCGTCCAGGATCACCTGGAACTCCTCAACGATCCGGTCGCCCTTCAGCGTCACGAACAGCTTGCCATCGACGTACACCGGAGCCTTCGGCTCCTCGAACGTCCCCGGCAGCGAGATGCCGATGTTGGCATGCTTGGACTCCCCCGGTCCATTCACAATGCACCCCATGACAGCGAGCTTCAGCTCCTCGACGCCAGGATATTGCAGCTTCCACTCCGGCATGGACTCCACCAGGTAATTCTGAATCCGCTCGGCGAGCTCCTGAAAGTAGGTCGAGGTCGTCCGCCCACACCCCGGGCAGCTGGTCACCTGCGGCATAAAACTCCGAATGCTGAGCGACTGCAGGATCTGCTGCCCGCACCGTACCTCCTCACTCCGGTCCCCACCCGGAGTAGGCGTCAGCGACACGCGAATCGTATCCCCAATCCCGGCCAGCAGCAGCGGTGAAAGGCCGGCCGTAGAGGCCACCACCCCCTTCATGCCCATGCCCGCTTCCGTCAGGCCGAGATGCAAAGCATAATCGCACCGCCGCGCCAGCTCCGAATACACATCAATCAGATCGCGGACACCGGACACCTTCGCGCTTAAAATAATCTGATCCCGCCGCAAACCGTAGCGCTCCGCAGCGGCAGCATTATCCAGCGCGGAGACGACCATCGCCTCCATCATCACGTCCCGGGCCTCGCGCGGCTGCGCCACCTGCGCATTGTCGGACATCATCCGCGTCAGCAGAGCCTGATCCAACGAACCCCAGTTCACGCCGATACGCACCGGCTTCTGATGTTCGACCGCGACCTCGATCATGGTGCGAAAGTTGTCATCATCCTTGCGTCCGATCGACACATTGCCCGGGTTGATTCTGTACTTCGCGAGCGCCCGCGCGCACTCCGGATACTTCCGCAGCAGCAGGTGCCCGTTGTAGTGGAAGTCCCCGATGATGGGCGTCTTCCAGCCCTTCTCCGCAAGGCCCGCGACGATCGCCGGCACCGCCCGTGCCGCGTCATCATTGTTCACCGTAATGCGAACCATCTCAGAGCCGGCACGGGCCAGCGCTGCGATCTGCTGGACGGTGCTCTCAATATCCGCGGTATCGGTGTTGGTCATCGACTGTACGACGACCGGTGCGGACGACCCGACGATGACTCCACCGATGTTGACGTTTGCGGCTCTTCTGCGCGTAATTGAAGGCATGACGTTGCCTCAGTTTATCACCGGCCCTGCGATACACTAAGCCTGCGTGGCCCGGTAGCTCAGTTGCATAGAGCAGCGCACTCCTAACGCGAAGGTCGCAGGTTGGACTCCTGCCCGGGCCACCAAAGACTTACCTTTGGCTGGCATGTTGCTGCGCCGGAATAAGCAAATGCTTGAGCGTAGAAGCTACCCTTCGTATTCCTTATTCCTTCAGAGCTCAGCGCTTAGACCAGCACCAACTCAAGCTTCTTGCCCGCCACGTCCAAGACCGTCAAGCGGAAGCTCCGCACCTGGCCGGCAGCTGCCCGCGCTGCCGTAACCACATTTTGCAGAGTCGGTTTGGAACTTCGCGAGACCTCCGTCTTCCACTTGTTTGCAAACAGGCTTTCCAGCTGCAACAGGTCTACCGTTCCGCCAGCTGCTGCGTGAGCCGTCACGGGCTCCGCTGCTACAGGCATGGCGCAGAGTGCCAGAATGCCCTCGCCAAGCTCTACTCGGGCCATCTGCGCAAATTCATCGACCTCTATAATGCGCCCTGAAACGACATCCCCTACCGCGTGTTCTTCGAGAAATTCATCGAGCCCCGTGGGTACCAGCTGCTTGATCGACAGCTTCAGCTGGCGCTTCTCGCGATCGAGCTCAAGCACCTGCGCCTTCACCACTTCGCCGACGCGTAGCAGATCCGAAGGATGATTGAGCCGCCGTTCCGCCGTCATCTCCGAGATATGCACCAGCCCCTCGACGCCCGGTGCTAGCTCCACAAAAGCGCCAAACGGAGTCAGCCGCGTGACCGGCCCTTCAATCGCCGCACCGGCATGAATCGTCTTCACCACGTCCACCCACGGATCACCCAGTGCCTGCTTCAAGCCCAGGCCCATCCGCTTGGCCTCGGTGTCGATCGAGAGGATTACGACCTCCACTTTGTCGCCAACCGCCACCACATCGGACGGCTTACGCACCTTTTTGCCCCACACCATCTCCGAGATGTGGATCAGCCCCTCGATGCCCGGTGCCAGTTCCACGAACGCCCCAAAGTCCGCGTCGCGCGTTACCGTTCCCGTCACCTTGTCGCCCAGATGAAAGCGTGCTGCCACTGAATCCCAAGGGTGCGGCTGCAGTTGTTTAAGGCCGACCGCAATGCGCCGCTTGATAGGGTCACTCGCGTCGATCTTCAAGACCCTGGCCTGGATCACATCGCCCGCGCTGACGATCTCATTGGGATTGCCGACCCGATGCCACGCCATGTCCGAGATATGCAGCAGCGCATCCGCGCCGTTCAGGTCGACGAACGCGCCAAAATCCGTCAGCGAGCGCACGGTGCCTTCGACGGTCTGGCCCTCGGCAAGCTCTGAGAAGCGCTGGTCAGCCTGCGCTCTTGCCTCCTCTTCAAGCACGGAGCGACGGTCAACAATCGCATCCGGCCGACCCGACTCACCGCCCTCGAGATCTAACTGCGTGATCCGCACACGTACCGGCTGACCGACCAGCTTTTCCATCTCCGCCGCGTCGCGGGTGCCGCTGCGCGAAGAAGGCAGAAAGGCACGCATCCCGATATCCACCGTGAGTCCGCCCTTAACCACGCACGTTACCGTACCGGAGACCGTACCCTTGGCCTCGAACGCCTCTTCAAGCGAGCCGTAATCTTTCACCACCAGACCACGTTGCCGGGTCAGTTCGTAGTAGCCATCGAGGTCACGGCCCTTCACGCTTACCCGGACGATGTTCCCTGGTTCCACGGCTTTTTCATCCGCGCGAAACGTGCTGAGAGGCAGAACGCCTTCTGTCTTGTACCCGATGTCCAAAAACACTGTATCGGCAGAGATGGCGATCACGCTTGCATCGATCTGCTTCGATCCGCCGCTGCGGTCCACCGCACTTGCGCGTGCCGCATCGTTCTCACGCAGGAGCTGGGCAAAGTCTTCGTTTTCTTCTGAGAGCACTAAATGATCCACTTGCCAATTCTATACGGCAGAACGAAGCCGACGCATCCAGACAGCCTTTGCTGGATGCACCGGATCTCGCTTGCCCTATTTTGCTTCGCTGAGCAGAACCATCGAGCGACCGCCCACAATGATCTGCTTATCCAGCTGGCCGATAGCAAACGGATCTTCGATGTTTTCCGTCTTCATGACGACCTTCCATGCAGTCCCATTGAGAGGTTCAGGCAGCTTGAACTCCACACCATCCGGGGCCGCGTTGATGAGGATAAGGAACGTATCGTCTTCAACCGGATTACCGTCTTCGTCCGCAACATCCAGCGTCCTGCCGTTTAGCAGCAGACTCAGTGACTTGTTCCACGGCTGGTTCCAGTCCTCAGCTGCGAATTGCTTGCCATCCGTATTAAACCAGGCCACATCGACCGATCCACGAATGTCAACATCCTGAAAAAACTTGCGACGGTGTAGGTTCGGGTGGCTCCGACGCAGTTGAATCAGCTTGCCGGTAAAGTCCATCAGACGGCGGCGCGGCGCGTCCAGGTTCCAGTCATACCAGGTCAGCTCGTTATCCTGGCAGAAGGCGTTGTTATTACCAAGCTGCGAGCGCGCAACCTCATCGCCGCCTGCAAGCATGGGGACCCCTTGGCTGAGCATAAGTGTGGCGAGAAAGTTTCGCGTCTGCCGCTCGCGTAACTCATTGATGGCTGCATCCTCGGTTGGGCCTTCCGCACCCATATTCCAGGAGTCATTATCATTTGCGCCATCCTTGTTATCTTCGCCGTTCGCCTCGTTATGTTTATCGTCATAGCTGACGAGGTCGTCCAACGTGAAACCATCGTGCGCCGTGATGAAGTTGATACTGGCATAGGGTTTGCGGCCATCGTGTTGGTACAGGTCCGATGACCCCGTTAGGCGATAGGCGAAGTCTGAGAGCTGCCCTTCGTCGCCCTTCCAGAAGCGCCGTACCGTATCGCGATACTTGCCGTTCCACTCCGCCCAAACGATCGGGAACTGGCCGACCTGATAACCGCCTTCCCCAACGTCCCAAGGCTCTGCAATCAACTTCACATCGGCCAGCACCGGGTCTTGGTTGATCGTATCGAAGAACGCCGAGAGCTTCGACACATCATGCAATTCCCGGGCAAGCGTTGCCGCCAAATCAAAGCGAAAGCCGTCTACGTGCATCTCGATGACCCAGTAGCGCAGCGAGTCCATCAGCATCTTCAAAACTTGCGGATGATGCACATTCAGGGTATTTCCGGTGCCGGTATAGTCCATGTAATGCCGGCAATCGCCATCTACCATCCGGTAGTAAGTCGTATTACAGACACCTTTGAAGCAGAGCATCGGTCCTAGCTGGTTGCCTTCACAGGTGTGGTTATAGACCACATCAAGGATGACCTCGAGTCCTGCCGCGTGCAGGTCCTTAACCATCTGCTTGAACTCCTGCACCTGGCCGCCTGCATCACCCGAGGAGCTATATCGTGCCATCGGTGCGAAATAACCCAGCGTGTTATAGCCCCAGTAGTTGGAAAGTCCCTGGTCGAGTAAGTGGCCGTCATCAATAAAATGATGGACAGGCAGTAACTCCACCGCAGTTACTCCAAGTTTCTTCAAGTAGTTGATGCTGGCCGGATGTGCTAGCCCGGCATAGGTTCCACGTAAAGCTTCAGGCACCATCGGATTGCGGTTTGAATACCCTTTGACGTGCACTTCGTAAATGACCGAGTCCGCCAACGGCGTATCCGGCTTGCAGTCTCCACTCCAATCGAACTGGTGCGACACAACCACCGACTTCGGCACTCCAGCGGCTGAATCCTGATCATCTTTTCTTAGATCATCGCCGGACGCTACCTCATAAGCAAAGATGGGCTGCTTCCAATCCACCACGCCGCAGATGGCCTCCGCATACGGATCAACCAGCAGCTTAGCTTTGTTAAAGCGATGGCCGTTGTTCGGGTCCCACGGACCATCCACACGATACCCGTAACGCTGTCCAGCCTCTACCCCAAGAATGAATCCGTGATAGACAAACGCCGTGTGTTCTTTCAACGGTACGCAGTCGGTCTGGTTGCCGGCCTCGTCAAAGAAGCAGACCTCGACGGAAGTGGCGTGTTCGGAATAAAGAGCAAAGTTCGTACCTTTTTGGTTTATTTTGGCGCCTAGAGGATAAGGGCGTCCAGGCAAAAGCTTGCGTGGCATGCTGGCTCACTTTCAGAGTGGTCTTCTGCAGGAAATTCAGGAAAGCGGGGTTCTTAAAAGTAGATGCAATTCCATGTTCCTGCGTTCGACAGGAACTCAGAAATGTCTTCCTACTTCACGCCTCGTCTTCTCCCCTGCCACAAACTTACCCGGAAGAGGTTGAAGAGCTCGCGACAACCAACATTTCTGGTCACAAATGGTTTGGTTGCCCCCCAGGGATTCGAACCCCGATTGAACGATTCAGAGTCGTCGGTCCTACCATTGAACGAGGGGGCAACTGTCTTGCGCTAGGCCGCCGCGACCCCAGGTCGCCGACTTGCCACTTCCAAAGTGTACCCATTCGGCCTTCCGGGGTCAACGCATTCACAGGCTACTCAACCGGTCGTTTCGCCTGATACCCGTCTCTCGCGATCACGGAATACTTGAGAGGTTTTTGCTTCTCGTCCTGCATCTTCAGTGGCTTGCCTTCGTTGTCTACCAGAAGCACTTGCACCTTGCGGTAGCTGCCATCGTTCTTCGCGTTGGTCGGGCGGTATGTCAGCACATACTCATTGCGAATTGAATCGTTGATCTGATTGAAGATGTCCGGCAAGGCCCCCTGGAAGAGCGGATTAAAGTACAGGCCCCCCGTCATCCGGGCAAAGGTCTGCAGCTGATTCTGCGCCTGCAGGTTGTTCATCATGCCGATCCCTCCGCGACCGCGAGCATCCGCCATCTCGTTCGCAAAGCCTCCGGTGCCAATGCTGAAGATCGTCACGTTCGGCGTGTCCTCAATCTTCTTGAGCATCTTGTCGAGCGTCAGCTTTGAAAACGTATCTCGTCCGCTTCCAATCAGGATGATGTATTTGCGGCCTTCAATCCGGCTCGTCCGGTCAAGCGTCTCATACAGCGCATCGAACATGTCCGTATCGGAAAAGCCTGGAATGCGCAGCGATTGTAAAGATTGCGCAATCGTCTCCTTGTTGTTGGTAAAGTCGGCAAGGATGTGCGTACGCAAGTCATACGTGATCACCGCCACGTAGTCGTCCGGACGAAGCGAGCGATAGAAGCCTACCGACGCGTTTTGCATATCGCGAATATAAGACCAAGAGGTCGATGCAAACTCCAGCAGCATCACCGCCGTAATCGGCTTCTGCGTCATTCGCACCGCCTGCACCTGCTGCTCAACGCCATCTTCAAGCACCAGGAAGTTCGCCGGCCGCAGCCCGGGGATGAACTGGTGAGTCTTATCTAGGATCACATTGACGTCCAGCGAAACGATGGGAACATCCACCCGCAGCGAATAAGTCTCGCCATTCGGGTTTTTGATCTTTTCGCGATCAGGAGCAGGAGGCGGAGGTGCATCTTCGCCTTCCTTCTTCTTCTTGATGATCACGCCGCCATTGTCCACCTGCGGCCCGGCTTCCTCCGGGGTAGCAGGCGCGGGAGGCTTCGGAGTCGCTTGCGCAGAGAGTGCCCCGCAGGCGAATGACCAGGCAAGGACGGCGGCGATCAAAGAGGAACGAAGGTTCATGTAGAAATCCTAACTCCGGCAGAGTAACCGCTTCTCACCATTCTGCGCGAGCTAATAGACGGGAAGCCCTGCCGAAAGGTTCCGTGCCTTCGCCGCAGTCTTTTGGGGGCGATGGGTACACTGAAGGCAGCATGAGGTTCGAGTTCTTCATCGCCGGACGGTATTTGCGTGCCAAGCGCAGGCAGGCAGTGATCGGCGTCATCACGGCGATCAGCGTAGTGGGTGTGGCGGCCGGCGTGGCGGCGTTGATCATCGCGCTTGCCATTACCAACGGGATGCGGCGTGACCTGCAGGAACGCCTGCTTGGCTCGACGGCGCACGTGGATTTGATGCGGACCGCAGCCGATGGCATGCGCGACTGGCGCCCCTTGCTGGCCAGGCTCAGCGCTCTGCCACACGTGCGGGCAGCGGCGCCCGGGCTCTACGGACAGGTGCTGATCAGCCGCGGGGCACGCTCCGGCGGCGGCTTGATCAAGGGCATCATCCCAGTCGAAGAGCGGCGCGTGTCGGATCTGCTAGAGGAGATCAAAGCGGGCTCGAGCGCACCGCTGGACGCCCATCGGCCTAGTGAGGGGAGCGCAGAAACTCCACCGGTTGTCCTGGGCAAGGACTTGGCCGACACCCTGGGAGCCGGAGTCGGCGACTCTGTCCTGGTGACAAGCCCTCAGGGTGAGTTGACCCCGCTTGGTATCGTTCCGCGCTACCAAAAGTTCAAGCTCGTCGGCATCTTTGCCTCGGGGTTCTACCAATACGATTCGTCCTACGCGCTCCTCCGGCTAAGCGATGCGCAGCATCTCTTTGCCGAGCCGGATGTGATCTCGATCATCAGCTTTAAGGTGGACGATCTGAACCGTGCCGACCAGGTCGCCAGGGAGATTGAGCAGGCCGCCGGGCCAGGCTTTCAGGCCACAAGCTGGATGGAACAGAACCGCGAGTTGTTCCGTGCGCTCCGGCTGGAACAGGTCGTCACCTTCATCGTGCTGGCGCTGATCGTCTGCGTGGCCGCGCTGAACATCCTGATCGCGCTCACCATGATGGTCATGGAAAAAACCAAAGACATCGCGGTAATGATGAGCTTCGGGGTGACGGCGGCGCAGGTGCGTCGCGTGTTTTTGCTGCAGGGATTGATGATCTCCGTAATCGGCACGACGATCGGCCTCGTCGTGGGGTACGGAGTCAGTTGGGCGGGTGGACACTACCGCTTCATTCCGCTCGACGCCTCCGTGTACTCGATCGATTGCCTGCCATTCGCGCCACGGCTGATGGATGCGCTGATTGTGGCAGCGGTGTCGCTCGGCGTGTCGGCGGTTGCGACGATTTACCCCAGCATCAGTGCGGCGCGGGTGCTCCCGGCAGAGGCGTTACGCTATGAGTGAGCCTGGTCAGTGGTCGCAGAACACAGAAAGAGCGGAAGTGGCGCTGATCCGCGCGGAGGGCTTGCGCAAAAGCTATGCGGGCGAGGGCCTCGGTCATGGCGCGCTCGATCTCTTCCGCGGCTTGAGCTTTACGGTTGGGCCCGGTGAACTGGTGGCCATTGTGGGCGAGAGCGGCGCGGGCAAAAGCTCGTTGTTGCATCTTCTAGCCGCGCTCGATCGCCCCACGGCAGGGGAGATTTGGGTCGGCAGACGGCAGCTAAGCGCCCTCAACAGCGCGCAGGCCGCCAGCTTTCGCAATCGCGAGATCGGCTATGTGTGGCAATTCCACTACCTCATGCCGGAGTTCACGGCGATCGAAAACGTCGCCATGCCCTTGCTTGCGCGAGGCACCGCCAAATCTACCGCGCTTGGCCGCGCAAAGCACTGGCTGACCGAGGTCGGGTTGGCCGACCGTGCGGAGCATCGTTCCGGCAAGTTGAGCGGCGGCGAGCAGCAGCGGGTTTCGCTGGCGCGCGCGCTGGTGACCGAGCCGAAAATCTTGCTGGCGGATGAGCCAACCGGGGATCTCGATGGACGTACGGCGGAGGCGGTCTTCGGCTTGGTGCAGCGGCTGCATGCGGCCCACGGGCTGACGAGCGTGCTGGTAACGCACAACCTGCACTTTGCCGGAAGATGCGACCGGGTGCTGCGCCTGGAGGACGGGCGGCTGGTTTAACCTTGCCTTGAGACTCAGACGAGAACCCTCATCGGGCTCGCTTTCTTTTCGGCAACGAAGGCCTTCGCCGTATCCGCGATGTAGTCAAGCATGGCCTCGGTGAGGCCGGGGAAGACGCCCAGCCAGAACACCTGATTCATCACAAAGTCGGTGTTCTTCATGGTGCCGATGACCCGGCACTCGATGCCCTGGTAGGCAGGCTGACGCAGAAGATTGCCGGCAAACATAAGCCGTGTGCCGATCTTGGCGGCGTCGAAGTGGCGGGTAAGCTCATCGCGGGTGAAGGGCGCGTCCTCATGCACGGCGATGGGGAAGCCGAACCAGCTGGGGTCGGAGTTTTCGTTGGCCTCAGGCAGCAAAAGAACATCGGTCAGCGGCTGGAGCGCAGCTTTCAAATAAGCGAAGTTCTCTTTGCGGCGAGCGATGAAGCCGGGCAGCTTGGCGATCTGCGAGACACCGAGGGCGGCCTGCATATCGGTCGCCTTCAGGTTGTAGCCGATGTGCGAATACGTATATTTGTGATCGTAGCCGCAGGGCAGTGTGCCAAGCTGCCAGTCGAAGCGCTTGCCGCAGGTGTTGTCGACTCCGGGCTCGCACCAGCAGTCGCGGCCCCAGTCGCGCCAGCTGTCGATCAGCACCTGAAGCGCCGGCTTGTCGGTCAGGACCGCGCCGCCCTCGCCCATCGTAATGTGGTGCGCGGGATAAAAGCTCACCGTCGCGATGTCGCCAAAGGTGCCGACGTGCTGGCCGCGCCAGGTCGAGCCAAGCGCGTCGCAGCAATCCTCGACAAGCCACAGATTGTACTTCTTGCAGAACGCCGTCACCGCGTCGAGGTCGAAGACATTGCCAAGGGTATGGGCAATCATCACGGCTTTGACCCTGGGACTGTAGGCCTGCTCAAGCAGGCTCACGTCGATCTCGTAGCCGGGAAGAGTGACGTCCAGGAAGACTGGCACAAGGCGATTCTGCACGATCGGATTTACGGTCGTCGGAAAGCCGGCGGCAACAGTGATGACTTCGTCACCGGGCTTCAACTGCCGGTCGCCGAGCTTGGGCGAGCACAAGGCGGAGAGCGCAACCAGATTGGCCGAAGAGCCGGAGTTGACCAGCGAGGCGGAGCGGACACCCACGAAGCGGGCGAGTTTGCGCTCGAACTCCTTGGCCCAGCGGCCCGTCGTAAACCAGGCATCAAGCCCCGACTCAACCACTGCGCAGATGTCTTCGGCGTCAATCACTTTGCCGCTGACCTGGACGCCGGAGGTGCCGGGGATAAACTCCCTTGGGGCAAAAGCTTCGGCGTGGTACTGCCGGGTTAGTTCCAGAATCTGTTGCCGCAGTTCAACCGCTTTTTCCGTCATGATGTGTTTAAAGATACCTGCAAAAGGCGGAGGCATGGGTGAGGTTGGTAGGATGATCAGGACATAAATCGATTGCAAGGATTGAGTGCATGAAAGCTGTGATACTTGCCGGCGGGCTCGGCACGCGCTTGTCGGAAGAAACCTCTATACGCCCCAAGCCGATGGTCGAGATCGGCGGTAAGCCTATCCTGTGGCACATCCTCAAAATCTACTCCCAGCACGGAATCACCGACTTCATCATCTGCTGCGGGTACAAGGGCTACGTTATCAAGGAGTTTTTCGCAAACTATTTTCTCCACATGTCCGACGTGACCTTCGACATGCAGACCAACGCGATGATGGTGCATAACTCGGTGGCCGAGCCGTGGAAGGTGACCTTGGTCGATACGGGCGATAACACCGGAACCGGAGGACGGCTGCGGCGGGTGAAGCGCTACCTGGATCCCGGCGAGCCGTTCTGCCTGACCTACGGCGATGGTGTCGCGGACGTCGACATCACTGCGCTCATCGCCTTCCATAAGGCGCACAACAAGGCCGTAACCCTGACCAGTGTGCAGCCGGTGGCGCGGTTCGGCGCGCTCGGCCTCAAGGACACGCAGATCTACTCCTTCCAGGAAAAACCGGCGGATGAAGGTGGCTGGATCAACGGAGGATTTTTTGTGCTCAATCCCGCGGCCATCGATGCCGTCACAGAAGACCGCCAGATGTTTGAGCGGGAGCCCATCGAGGCGCTGGTCAGCGCAGGCGAGGTGCATGCCTTCTTTCATCGCGGCTTCTGGCAGGCCATGGATACGCTCCGCGATAAGCAGAATCTCGAAGAGCTTTGGGCCAAGGGGAAAGCTCCGTGGAAGACCTGGTAAGCGCTTGCTCTATGCTGCATAGTGTGAGCGATCCCACTCCCTCCTCCTTCTCCTGGCAAGGCAAACGTGTTTTCCTCACCGGTCATACCGGCTTCAAAGGCGGATGGCTGGCACTGTGGCTTACGCAGTTAGGCGCCGAGGTACGGGGATATGCCTTGGCTCCGGAGACGCAACCAAATCTGTTCAGCGAAGCACAGATCGCAGACAGGATTGACGATATCCGCGGAGATATCCGCGACGGCCAGGCGCTTGACGCGGCGATGACAAGCTTTCAGCCGGAGGTAGTCTTTCATCTCGCGGCTCAGCCTTTGGTACGGCTTTCGTATGCGGACCCGCTGCTGACCTATGAGACCAACGTCATAGGCACGGCGCGGGTACTCGACGCAGTCAGGCGAACGCCTTCGGTGCGGGCGGTTGTCTCGGTAACGACGGATAAGGTGTACGAAAATCCGGAGACAGGCGAAGCGTTCAAAGAAACCGACCGGCTGGGCGGCTACGATCCCTACTCGAGCTCGAAGGCCTGCGCGGAGCTGGTGACGGCGGCGTTTCGCCAATCGTATTTGCCCTTGGAACGGTACGCCGAGCATAAGGTGGCAATCGCGACGGCGCGCGCAGGCAACGTGATCGGCGGCGGCGACTGGGCAATGGACCGGCTCATCCCAGACCTCGTGCGAGGCTTTCTGGCGGGCAAACCTGTACCTATCCGCAGGCCGCAGGCGATCCGTCCGTGGCAGCATGTCCTCGAACCTGTGGACGGCTATCTGAGGCTTGCGGAGCACTTGCTCGGGCCCGATGCGGCGCAGTTCGCCAAGCCGTTTAATTTCGGACCGGCTGAGGAGGATGCGCAACCCGTGTCGTGGATCGCGGACCACTTGGCGCAGACGTGGGGTGAGGGTGCATCGTGGTTCGTGGATGGCGATCCAAGCGTGCACGAGGCCGCTTACTTGAAGCTCAATGCGACGCGTGCCCACACCGAGCTCTCGTGGCGTCCGCGGTTACGCCTTGCCGCTGCGCTGGACTGGCTGACAGAGTGGTATCGCGCGTCCGCGGCTGGAGCAGATCTGCAAGCATTGACGCTCGAGCAAATTGCTCGCTACCGCGCCTTGTCGCCCGAGGAGCCAGGCATCGCCAAAGCCGCGAGTAGGTAAGACCGCACCGCCTGAAGCGCATAACCGTTTAACGCAGCGATGCCTCCCTCGCGAAGGCCAGTCGCATACCCGCACCGCCGTTTTCGGCAGGCAGGCGCGCATGGCTCAGCCCTCTTTATCGATCGAACTCCCCGACCGCCGAAGATTCTCAATATCGCGAACAGGCGGCGCTCCAAAGAAACGTCCGTACTCGCGACTGAACTGCGAGGGACTCTCGTAGCCCACGCGCCGGCCAGCGGTGTTGGCATCCAGGGACTCAGACAGCATAATGCGCCGGGCCTCATGCAGCCGAAGCTGCTTCTGAAACTGCAGCGGACTCATCGAGGTGACGGACCGAAACCAGGCGTGCATCGTCGAGCGGCTCATGTGCAGCTCGCGGGCCAGCTCTTCCATACGGATAGACCTGGTCGCATTTTGTCGCAGCCAACCCAGGCCAGTAGCAATGCGCCTGGCTCTCCCGTTTTTGGCGACCATGCGCTGCAGTAGGCCCGAGTGCTCGCTGAGAAGAAGCCGGTAGTAGATCTCCCGACGGATCAGCGGTGCGATCACGGCGACCTGCTCAGGGTGCTGCGTCAGCCCGGCCAGGCGCTGGATAGCATCGAGCAGTGCTTCATCCAGTCTGCCGACAATCAGCCCAGGACGAACCGGTTCGTTCCGTCGTGGCGGAATCTTCGCCTCAATTAACAGGCCGGAGATCTCTTCAAAGTTAAGCACAAAACTACAACCCAGAAACGGCCGCGCATGAGTCGCCTCCTCAATTTGGCCGACCAGCGGAAGATCCAGCGAGACAAGCAGGTAGCGGCTTGGGTCGTAGACGTAGCGCTCCCCGTTCATCAGCACACTCTTCGACCCTTGCGCCACCACGCACATCACCGCCTGCGTAAGAGAGGTGCGAGGCACGCCGATGGTAGAAGAGCGGGTCAGATAAAGGCCCGGAATAGCCGTCGCATGAGAGCCATCCTGGGGGCATAGCTTGTCGAGCAGAACAGCGAACGCATTTGCGGGTGGCACAGCTTGGGAACGCGGCATCCTTCTTCTCTCGTCTTCCCGTCCCATTGTCCGCGAGATCCGGAGGATTGAGCAAGACACACATAGGATCGTGCAAATCAAAGCAAGCTTAGCAAGAATCTGTGAAACTGCAGCACGGAGGAGCAACGCATGGGTAAGCTTGACGGCAAGATCGCACTGATCACGGGCGGAAGCGAAGGCATGGGCTTCGATACCGCACAGACGTTTATCGACGAAGGAGCCTTCGTCTTCATCACAGGCCGCCGCAAGCCACAGCTGGATCAAGCTGTCACAAAGCTTGGTGCACAGGCCGCCGGCATCCAGGCCGATGCGGGCAAGCTCGACGACCTCGACCGCATGTTCGCCGAGATCGAAGAGAAGAAGGGCAGGCTGGATATTGTCTTCGCCAATGCTGGTATTTACGAGCAGATGCCCTTCCATCAAGTCACTGAGGCCTTCTACGACGCCTGCTCAGACATTAACGCCAAAGGAGTCTTCTTCACCATCCAGAAAGCTTTGCCACTCATGAATAAGACAGGATCCATCATCCTGAATGGCTCGTTTATCGGAAGCTGCGGCTTTCCGAGAATGTCCGTCTATGGAGCAACCAAGGCGTCGCTGCGTAGCTTCGCCCGAACCTTGACCGCGGAGCTGAAGGCAACTGGACCGCGTGTCAATGTGCTCAGCCCAGGGCCCGTCGACACTCATGGCAACGCATCCACTTTGGGAGCAAACCAGCAGGTCCGCGACTTCGTTATTGGCATGACTCCCCTCGGGAGAATCGGGCAAGGCAACGATATCGCCAAGGCAGCCGTCTTCCTGGCCTCGGACGACTCCGCGTTCGTAGCCGGCGCGGAACTGTTCGTCGATGGCGGAATCAATGCGGTATAGCTAACCGCTGGAACCGCGCGGCCTATGAAGCAACATCCAGCTTCACAGGCCGCACGCGAACTCACATCGCAAATCGCAAGTGCCTCGCTATCTCGCAGCCGTTTCGTAAAAAGCAAGCGGCTGCAGCAAAGAAAAAACGATTCCGGTGTTGGCAGGAAGGGTAGTGTGCTGGTCCGCGCGCAGCCAGACCACGGTGCTGACACCCGCCCCAATGCCCGCCCCAACCAGCGCTCCCACAGGGCCGGCGACGACCGCTCCGACCACCGCCGCAGAGCCGGTAGCGAGAGCAAAGGCACCCTTCTGGACCGCGCTCGTCTCTCGCGAGTGGATCGTTCCTTCCTCGTCCACCTTCGAGGAGTGGATGAGGCTGGTGTCGATCACCTGCGCGACCAGCTTCATGCGCGTGCCGTCGGGCAGAGTGACCGTCTGCGGCTGGAGGTGGATCGCAGCCGGCCCGGAGATGCGCTTGCCGGCGTGAACCTCGGTGACGCGCCCGGTGACGAGCGAGCCGGCCGGAAGCAGCACACGGCCTTCCCGCAGCACAGGCTCGGTCAGCGTAGCGCTGAAAGAAGTGCCCTCTGCGGTGGTGTCGGTCGAAACGTCCTGGCCGATGCGGGTCTTCAGAAACGTCCCGGCCGGAAGCTGGTTCGCCGGGCCTTCCACCCGGGTGACGATGTTTGCGTCGGGGTCATAGCCGTGGCTCGAGGAAGCAACCGGCGTAGCGATGACCGTCACGGCGGTCGGCGAGTAGGGAACCGGAGGATAGTCGCTGTGGTTCAAGCTCGCGCCCGGGATGCGTGGCTGCAGAGTGGGCGCAGCTTGCGGCTGGTACGCGGCCTGATTCGACGTCTGACTCGCAATCGGAGGCGCCGCAGCCTCCTGAGTCGTAAACGGCTGGTCCGGGACAGTCTCCGGATGGCTGATGCCCGTGGCTTGGGCGAACACAGACGCAGCAGGCACGAGGAAGAGGAGAGCGGCGAGGCGGCGGTGTTGATTCATGGCACTCCTTGTCCGGAGGCGGTGGGGCGCTCGGGACACATAACTCCTCAAGCCTAGCGGATGCGAGGACGCGCAACGGTGCGAATCGCACGGGAGGAATCGATGGAGCTAACGTTTACGGCGGCTGCGGTGGTGCTTTGTTAGAATCCGCTTCAGTGAGCAAAGGCAAAGTGGAGCTGGTGGAATCGATCGCCGGGGCAAACCCCGGACAGGCGTCGGTGGCGGTCGACCGCCGCCCGAAGCTGAACGATCGTCTCCGCCATCGCATCACCGCGAGCTCCGACCCTTCGACGACGCAAAGGACTGACATGACCGACATTGTTTCAATCACGGCACGCGAGATTCTTGACTCGCGCGGCAATCCCACGGTAGAAGCGGATGTGCTGCTCTCGGGAGGAGCGATGGGCCGGGCAGCCGTGCCGTCGGGAGCCTCGACCGGTGAGCATGAGGCAGTGGAGCTGCGGGATGGCGACCAGGAGCACTACCTGGGCAAGGGTGTGCTCAGCGCGGTCGATAACGTCGAGTCGGTGCTCTCGCCGGAGCTCGTGGGCATGGATGCGACCAACCAGCGGCTGCTCGATGCGACCATGATTGCGATCGACGGGACGGAGAACAAGTCGCGGCTGGGAGCGAATGCGATCCTGGCGGTCTCGATGGCGGCGTGCCGGGCGAGTGCGCTGGCGTTGAAAATGCCGCTGTATCGGTATCTGGGTGGCGTGAACGCGTGCCTGCTGCCGACGCCGATGATGAACATTCTGAATGGCGGCTCGCATGCGGATTCAAACGTGGACTTCCAGGAGTTCATGATCATGCCGGTCGGCGCAGAGACGTTTTCGGATGGGCTGCGGCAGGGCGTGGAAGTCTTCCAGACGCTGAAAGGCGTATTAAAAAAGCGCGGCTACAACACCGCAGTGGGCGATGAGGGCGGCTTTGCGCCGAGCCTGAAGTCGAACCAGGAGGCGGTGGAGCTGATCCTCGAGGCGATCGAAAAGCTGGGCCTGAAGCCGGGCGAGGACATCGCGCTCGCGCTCGATCCGGCGAGCTCCGAGTTTTTCAACAAGGAGACCGGCAAGTACACCTTCAAGAAGTCGGACGGGCGCGAGCTCGACTCGCACCAGATGGCGGACTACTGGATCGACTGGACGCGGCAGTACCCAATCGTCTCGATCGAGGACGGTCTGGCCGAGGATGACTGGGACGGCTGGAAGTACCTGACCGAGCAGATTGGCGAGAAGATCCAGCTGGTTGGCGATGACCTGTTTGTGACGAATACGGCGCGGCTGCAGCGGGGGATCGAGGAGAAGTGTGGGAACTCGATTTTGATCAAGGTGAACCAGATCGGCACGATCTCGGAGACGCTGGAGGCGATCGAGCTGGGGCGGCGGTTTGGGTTTACTTCGATTATTTCGCATAGGTCGGGGGAGACTGAGGACACGTTTATTGCGGACCTGGCAGTAGGGACAGGCGCGGGGCAGATCAAGACGGGCTCGGCGAGCCGGACGGACCGGATTGCGAAGTACAACCACTTGCTGCGGATAGAGGAGCAGCTGGGGCAGTCGGCGGAGTATTTGGGGATTGAGAGTATTAATTACGGCGGGTGATTAGTGAACGAACCTGGGAATGGCCGTGCGATAAGGGCGACTATTTTTCCTTGCGGCGCAATACACGCCCGAATCAGTTATTGTGAGCATCGCGCTTACATGAGTAGTAAGGAGAAGAGGAGACGTTAGTTCTTGCTCCTTGGTACATCATGTCCAGCATTTCTTACCGTCGCTTGTGGGTCTGGAGAAGGTTGAGTGAGGGGCGTACTGGATGTAATGGGTTAGCCTTGAAGCATGGCGAAGCCGATTGTTTTGACGATTCTGGATGGGTGGGGGTACCGGGCGGAGACGCAGGGGAACGCGATTGCGCAGGCGCGGAAGCCGGTGTATGACGCCTTGCTGCGCGACTATCCAAATACGCTGCTGCGAGCGAGTGAGCACTTTGTGGGGCTGCCCGATGGGCAGATGGGGAACTCCGAGGTGGGACACCTGAACCTGGGGGCCGGACGCATTGTGCGCATGGATATGACGCGCATCGATACGGCGATTGCGGATGGCAGCCTGTTTGCCGATCCGACGCTGCTGTATGCGATGGACCAGGCGCGGCGCGAGGGAAGGGCGCTGCACCTCATCGGGCTCGTGTCCGAGGGCGGCGTGCACTCGCACCAGCGGCACCTCTATGCGCTGCTGAGGATGGCCAGGCAGCAAGGACTCGAGCGGGTCTATGTGCATGCCTTCCTCGATGGCCGCGACACCATGCCGACCAGCGGACTCGGCTATCTGGAGGCGCTCGAGCAGCAGTTCCGGGAGATCGGCGTAGGCCAACTGGCGTCGGTCTCGGGGCGTTATTTTGCGATGGATCGCGACCTGCGCTGGGAGAAGTCGAAGCATGCCTTCGATGCAATGGTGACGGGGCAGGCAGACGGAGGCGCATACCCCGATGCGCTGGCGCGGGTGCGCGAGCTCTACTCAAACGGTGTCACGGACGAATTTGCGCCGCCCTTCACGGTGGTGAATGAAAGCGGCGCGCCAGTCGGCTTGATCCGCGATGAAGATGCAGTCGTGTGCTTCAACTATCGCGCGGACCGGGCGCGGCAGATCACGCGTGTGCTGACGCGGACCTCAGGCCTCGGTGGCGCCACTAGCGGGCGCGACCTCGCGAAAGCGGGGGAACTCGATCAGGCGATCCCTCCGCAGACGCTGCCGGCGCGGATTCATTACGTCTGCATGACGCAGTATGACAAGGCCTACAAGCTGCCGATCGTCATTCCCGCCGAGTCGATGGACAACCTGCTGGCCAACGTCATGGCAGTGGCCAACCTGCGCAATCTTCGCGTTGCGGAGACGGAGAAGTACGCCCACGTCACGTATTTCTTCAATGGCGGCATCGAGAAGCCATTCGGTGGCGAGGATCGCGAGCTGGTCGCATCGCAGAAGGTGGCAACGTATGACCTGGCTCCGGAGATGTCTGCCGCAGGAATCGCGGATACCGTCATCAAGGCCGTCAACGACACAACGTTCGATGTCATTATTGTCAATTTCGCCAACGCGGATATGGTGGGACACTCCGGGCGCATGGAGCCAACGATTCGCGCCGTTGAGACGGTAGACACGCAGTTAGGACGCATCTACAACGCCATCCGGCAAGGCGGCGGAAGCATGCTCATCACCGCAGACCATGGCAACGCGGAGATGCTGATCGATCCCGCAAGCGGCGGCCCCCACACAGCGCACACCACCAATCCGGTGCCGTTCCTGCTGGTCTCCGATGCGAAAGACCTGCGGCTGCGCGAAGGTGGAAGCCTGCGCGACCTCTCGCCTACGCTGCTCGGGATGCTCGGCATTCAGCAGCCCGGCCAGATGACCGGCGGGGATCTGCGAATCTCCTCGGCGGGGTGAGAGGAACACGAAGCCCGAACGCAAAGGAGCCCGCACGCAGCCTAGGTAAGGATCGTCACCTTGCCTAGGCTGCTCTTCGAGAAGCCGTGCACAATGCGGCCGTCTGCCGCGATGTGGCGAACAGCAATCTCACTCGGCGTAGCTTCAAGATGGCTGAAGCCGAAGACTTTTTCGGCGAACGGCCCGCGCCGCGATTCAGGGATGGTGAGATCGTAAAGCGCAGCACCGCCGGCACCCGAACAGACAAACGAAGTAGGGTGACCTTCGAACTCAAGGTGCTGCAGATCGTGGTCGTGCCCGGCAAAGTAGAAGTCGACTTTGTGTTTGCGAAAGAGCGGCTCCCACTCCGCGATAAGGACCTTGTGGTCGCCGTGAGGGCCGTTTGAAAAGATGGGATGGTGGGCGATCACCACAAGGAAAGGCGTCGTGCGCGGCCGCTCGAGCTCGGCGGTGAGCCAAGCAAGCTGCTCGGCCTGCTGGGCCGGAGTGAGCGTGAAGTCCACGCCATTGGCACGCTTCTCGGTCGGCATGTTGCTGTCGAGCGCGATCACTTTCATCAGGGGATTGGTCCGCGGCCAGTCGAAGCTGTACCAAAGCGCAGGCTGCGTCCACCGGGTACCCTTGCCGTCGAAGCCGCCTTGCGCAGCGTACGCAAGCTCCATCTCGGTCTTGGTTACGTCGAGCGGCATACGCTGGTAGTCATGGTTGCCCATCACGGAGTAGACGGGGCCGGGAAAGCTGCTGGCGGGATACATGTCCTCAAACTGGATCTTCCAGCGCAGGTCGTGGATCCCGTGGGGCATCGGGCCGTACCAGCTGTCGCCCAGCATGAAGAGAGCTTCGGGTTGGAGCCCGGGAGCAGAGGCGTACTTCACCATCTGGGCGGCGGTTTGCGCCTGACCGGCAATTCCTTCTTCCCAGCCCCAGTCGCCGACCAACAGAAGGTGATGCGCAGAGGCATCCAGTGCGGACGCAAGCGCGGGCAAAGCATAAAAGCCGGAGGCCAGGGCGCTGAAGGCAAAGCTCTGCTTGAGAAAGCTGCGGCGGTCGAGAAAGTCTGCCATAATGCACTGGAGACGAAAAGGAAAGCAAGAAAGATTCCTTTTTCATCAAACGTTCAACGTACGCTTCACCGGGACGACGCTTTGACGAACTCTGCTTCCATCCGATACGTTTCCGACATGCGGATTGCGAACCTTGTTTGGATGGCAGCGTGTGCTCTGTGTGCAAAGGATGCGGTAACTCAGCAGCCAGCCGTCGGTCGTCCGGCGATCACCGGCATCGCCTACATCCGCTTCTTTGAGTCCGATCTGCCGGCGGCGAAGACGTTCTATGCGCAGCGGCTTGGATTGCCGGAGACGGACCTGCCCGGAAAGCTGTCAGTATTCGCGGTCAACCCACGGCAGAAGCTCGAGATCGTCCCGCTGCCGACTCCCGCTCCGCCCAGCCGACTCGCAGAGGTGGCCTTCTTGACCACGGACATTGCGGGTATGCGGCGGTATCTGCAAGCGCATCGGGTCCTGTCCGAGATGGATCATGGTGAGCTGAAGGTTCGGGATCCGGAGGGTAACCCAATCGGTTTTGTGCAGGATCGAGCGGCGGGTGCGGTGGCCGGCACCAAGCAGCAAACCGTGAGCACCCCCGTCCAAACGGGTCGAAGGATCATCCACGCAGGCTATGGCGTGCGCGACCGGTCGCTCGAAGACGGCTTTTACCGCGAGCTGCTGGGCTTCCGCCCCTATTGGTACGGCGGCATGAAGCCGGACAAAATTGACTGGGTAAGCCTGCAGGTGCCGGAGGGCTCGGACTGGATTGAGTACATGCTGGACCCCAGTGTCGGGCACGAATCGCTGCAGCAACTCGGTGTGCTCGACCATGTCAGCCTGGGCGTGAACAGGATCACCGACGTAACGGATCGGCTCATCGCCAATGGCTGGACCGATCCCGAGACGCGCAAGTCGCAGATCGGCAAGGACGGCAAGTGGCAGCTGAATGTCTTCGATCCCGATCAGTCACGAATTGAGTTCATGGAGTTCAAGCCGGTCGAGGAGCCGTGCTGCTCCAAGCCAACGGCGGCGCCTCCGGAGGCGGATCCCGCGCCCTAAAGCCTCGCGCTCTTGAAACAGCTACACCGCAATAGCGGCTCTACTGGCCTCCCGTCTCGGTCCACAGAAAGCTCATCTCATCCGCGTAGTCCTTCACCAGCTGCGTCTGCGAGACGCCTGAGCTGTGCCCGCCCTTCAAGCTGTAATGCAGCAGAATCGGACGCTGGCTTGAGCTCGCGCTCTGCATCAACGGCGTCATCTTGCGTGCGTTCATCGGGTCGACGCGCGTGTCGCCGTCCCCGGTAAAAAAGAAGACAGCGGGGTACTTGGTCCCTGCGTGCACGTTCTGGTAAGGCGAATACTTCAGCAGATAAGCAAAGTCCTTGGCGTTGTCGGCCGAGCCATACTCGGTCGTCCACGTACGCCCCATCTCGAAGTTCTGGTAGCGCAGCATATCCAGCAACGGATAGCCGCACCAAATCGCGCCAAAGAGATCCGGCCGCTGGGTCATCGAAGCACCCATCAAAATCCCTCCGTTCGATCGGCCGCGGATCGCGAAGTGCTCGGGGGAAGTGTACTTGTTGGCGATCAGGTACTCGGCCGCGGCAAACCAATCGTCGAAGACGTTCTGTTTGTTGGCAAACATGGCGGCCTTATGCCACGTCTCGCCGTATTCGTTGCCGCCGCGCAGATTGGGCAGCGCAAACCATCCTCCCTGCTCCATCCACCAGGCATACTCGGAGTTCCAGACGGGAAGCTCGCTCAGCGCAAAGCCGCCGTAGCCGGTCATCAGCACGCGCTCGGTGCCGTCGCGCTTCAGGCCCTTCTTCCCCGCGATAAACATCGGCACGCGGGTGCCATCCTTGCTCGTGTAGAAGACCTGGTGAATCTCGTAAGCCGCGGAATCGAACGGAACGCTCTGCCGGTAGAAGACCTCCGCCTTTCCGCTCCCCGTGTCATAGGCATAGATGGTCGGAGGAGAGATGAGCGAGTCAAACGTGTAGAAACCCTGCTTATCCTCTGCGCGGCCTAGGATCGTCGATCCCGCGCCCAGACTGGGAAACTTTACCTTCCCAAGCTGCTTGCCTTGCCGCGAGTAGCTCGTCACCTCGCTCTTCACATCGTGCAGCCTGAGCACAAACAGCTTGCCGCCGACGATATTAACCTGCTCCAGCACATCCTTGCCTTCAGGAACGATCGTCGTCCACTGATCGGGACGCTTGCCGGCCGCGCAGCGGAGGATGCGCCCATTGGGAGCATTCCAGTCGGTCCGCACATAAAATGTGTCGCCGTCCTCGATCTCGCGAAAGCGGCTCTCAATCCCATACACCAGCGGAACGATCGGTGCATCCGGTTTGCGCAGATCCTTCAGCAGAATGTCTTCCCGCTTGGCCGGGACGCCGTGCCCAATGCGAAGGATTAACCAGTGGCTGTTATCCGACGTCCCGACGGAGACGCTGTCAATCTCGCCAAGTGTCTCGCCCTTGTACTGATGGCCGAAGGTCACAGCATCGCCGGAGAACGGAGAGCCGAACACGTGATAGTAGACAGTGGTACCCTGGCTGGGGAAAAACTTGGAATAGTAGACGCCCTTCTTGTCCGGAGTCAGCGCGACACCGTAGTAGCGTGCGCTGGGCAGCGCGTCCAGCACCTCCTTGCCGCTCGGGACATCGAGGAAGTGGACCGCAACCTCATCCGCCCCGCCCACGCGCACGCCATAGGTCACCAGAGCTCCGTCCGCCGACACGTCAAGCAGGCTGACCGAAGTATTGCCGTCCGCGCTGAGCGCGTTCCCGTCCACCAGCTTGCGATCCTCCCCGTGCAGGCCGGTGCGGACAAAGAGCGAACCTTGGTTCTCCTGCTGCAAGCGCTTCAAAAAGAAGTAAAGATCGCCGCGCTGCGTGGGGACGCCCATCGTATCGACGCGCATCAGCTTACTGAGTTCTACCTCCGTCTGCGGAAGCGTCTTGACCTGCTTAAAATACTGGGCGGTGTACGCATTCTGGTCCGCGATAAAGGCGCGCGTCGCAGGGCTGTGCGCGTCTTCCAGCCAGCGGTAGGGATCCGTGACCGCAACCGTAGCAGAGCTTCCGACACTCTGATATTGGTCGGTGACCGGTTGCGCTCGCACCGTAGGAGGAGCAGGAAGCACAATGCCGCTCTCGCCACGAATCTGCGCGAAGCCTGAGCTGCAAAGACCAAGGCTCAGCAGAACCGTTACACACTTGAGCGCCGCAAAGCCGGTACAGGGGGAGACAGGGATACGCATACGCGAGAGTCTATCGCATCGCTGCGCACCCAGAAACCCGGAACTCAAAGACGCTAAGAATGCCAAAAAAAGACGGCAAGAGGTGGCAAATCACCATCCCCCACGCATTGCGCCGGCAGCCCAGCCTGGCTCGGCCCTAGTAGTCCGAGAGCAAAACGCGTTCGAGCGTAGCTTCGAGCGAGGGAAGGCGGCACGGTTTGGCAATATAGATCCAGCCCTTATCTTCAATCTCACGCAGTGTCTCTGACGGCAGCACCGTTCCCGTGATAATCATCACAGGAAGGGAAGGGCGAATCCCAGTGAGCTCTCGGGCAAGTTCCACACCCGATCGCCCAGGCATCTCAAAGTCTGTCAGCAGAATGTCGATGGCAGGGCGGGAGCGGAACGCGGAGGACGCCACCTGTGCGTCGGCGCACGCCACCACATCATAGCCCATTGCATTAAACGTGCACTCCATCACGTAGCGCAGGTCATTGTCGTCCTCGGAAAGGAGAATGGTTCTCTTCTTTTGAAGGCTCTTCCGGGGTTGGAAGGAGTCGCGTGGCGAGCTGTGTAGAACGTCCCACAACGTCGTCTTAAGGAAGCTCATGCGCTACCACATTTCTGTCGGTTGGTGTCGACGTTTGGATTAGGACAAGTGGATTATGTGGTAACAGCATTGTGCGGGTCTGTGCGAGCTCGCACAGAACTTGCAACGTGGCCGGCAGGCAATCACACGTAAGTACCAGATTGTCATATGTCCGACATAAGAAGGAGCAAAGCGCATATAGTCAAACCAATAGCCGACGTTGGTGACGGGCGCTCTACATGGAACCAACGCAGACCGACGAAGTGCCTTGCTTGCTGGAGTGCGAGAGAAAGCCGACTCGCGGAAAGACACACGATGTCGCAAACGGCTTACAAAAATACGCTGCTTCAGAAGCTCGACCAGGCGACCCTCAACCGGCTCGAGCTGCGTCCGATTCAGCTTCCCATTTTGTTTGATCTTGAGGTTTCCGGCCAGACGATTCGCAATGTTTTCTTTATCGAAGAAGGCATCGCCTCCATGACCACCGGTTTCCTAAACGGGTCTCAGGTGGAAACAAGTATGTTCGGCTATGAGTCTGCTGTAGGCATCTCCGGACTGATGGGCGTACGCAAGAGTCTCAACAACATCTTCATGCAACTGGAGGGACATGGCTATGTCTCTCCACTCGTCGCGACGCGCACGGAATTTCATCGTAATGAAAGATTTCAGCAGCTTGCACTTCGCTACGTCCAGGTCCAGCTAACCCTCTCCACCCAAAACGCGGCCTGCAACGCCACCCATACCTATGAGCAGCGCCTGGCGCGCTGGCTGCTTATCTGTTGCGATCGAGCCCAACAAAAAAAAGTTGCCATGTCCCAGGACTTTGTCGCGCAGATGCTGGGCAGTACGCGCTCCACAGTCTCCATCGCAGCCGCTCACCTCAAGTCCAAGGGGCTGATTGACTATCGCCGGGGAGCGATCGAGGTCCTGGATGTACCAGGGCTGGAAAGAGAGGCGTGCGAGTGTTATCGCGCGGTGCGGGCGCACTTGGAGAATTTCGGAGAATTTGAAATCGAACCATCCGCATGACCCGAACAGTGACTGCATGAATGGCAATCGATGGTTGAGCTCTACCAGCTAACATCCGCTTCATTCAGCGGCATACATTCCGCCAGCTTCGAAAATAAAAAAGCGTCTGAGTAGAAGGCACATTGGCCATTCTCAAATTGGATGACCAGACCACCGGTCAGTCTTTCCGCCTTCAGAATGCGTGGGATGCTAAGGATTTCCATGCCTTAATCATGGAGCACCGGCAAGCACCTGTCTGTCGTCCGGCTTGCATACCGCAAGAGGACACAGGCCCATCTCCAGACGGCAGCGCGGACACGGAATGGACGACATAAAGCCGTAAGGTGCGCCAGCGTCATCCTCCGCCGCCGGAAGCCGGCAACCCGGCGGCAAGCAAGTCGCGGCGAGGAGATCTTCCGAACGCGCGGGTGTACTCGCGGCTAAACTGGGACGGACTCTCGTACCCCACGCAGAACGCCGCCGTCTCAACGTTGGCGTTGCTCGTAATCATCAGGCGACGCGCCTCAAGCAGAAGAAGTTGCTTCTGGTATTGCAGCGGGGTCATCACGGGAACGGACTTGAACTGCCGATGAAAGGTGGCGGGATTCATGCGCGCGGCAACCGCCAGATCGTGAATGCGCATCGTTTCGCGAAATCGATCTCGGACGGCCCGGCGATCTAACCAACCCGCCAAGCCGCCATCTCTACGCGGCAACCCCGTGGCAGTTCTTGAACTTCTTACCGGAGCCGCAAGGGCATTTATCGTTACGGCCAACTTTCTGGCCGACCGCCCGAGGGCCCGATCCGTTATCGGCAGAATCAGAAGCGGCCCCGGCTTGGCGACTAAGCTCAAGCTCCCGTTCCTTCTTCTTCTGGAACTCGCGCTCGAGAGCGTCGATCGTCGTAGCGGGAGCGCGGCCGGGAAGTGCCGGAGCAGCTTGCGTAGGAGCCTGCAATGTGCGAGCCTCCGGCGCAGACGGCTGCGCCGCCGCAAGCTGAGCCTGCTCAAGTTGCTGGGCAGTCTCAATTGGCTGGCCGTCCGGACCGATAATCTGCATCCGGAAGAGATGCCGTGCGGTATCTTCCTGGAAGCGCAGCATCATGGCCTCGAACATCTCGAAAGACTCTTTCTTGTACGCCACTAGAGGATCCTGCTGGGCGTACCCGCGCAAGCCGATGCCCTCCTTCAGGTGGTCCATGGCCAGCAGATGGTCCTTCCAGAGACCATCCAGCACCGAAAGCATCACGATCCGCTCGTGGTAGCGCATCTGGGTGGGCGAGAGAATCTGCTCTTTGATATCGTAGCGGCCGCGCAGCTTCTCAAAGATAGCTTCGCCAAGGTCGTGGCGCGAAAGCGAGGCAGGGTCGATCGAGTCCGGCCCCTCGGTAAACTTCGTGCCGAAGATGTCATGCAGCGACTCCCACAGCTTGTCCATCTTCCACTCGTCGGGAGTAGCCTTCTCGGGAGCATTTTCATCCAGCACGTTCGAGAGAATGGTCGAGGTGTAATCCTCGGTGATCAGCTGCTTCTGGTCGACCCCCTCCATGAGCTGACGGCGAAGGCCGTAGACGGCTTCGCGCTGCTTATTCATGACATCGTCATACTCGAGAACATGTTTGCGAGACTCGAAATTCTGGGTCTCTACAGCCTTCTGCGCGGCCTCGATGCGGTTCGAGATCATGCGGCCCTCGATCGGCACGCCTTCCTCCATGCCCAGCGAAAGCAGCAAAGCTTTGGTACGCTCGCCGGCAAAGATGCGCATCAGGTCGTCTTCGAGCGAAAGATAGAAGCGGCTGGCACCCGGGTCACCCTGACGACCGGCGCGTCCACGCAGCTGGTTGTCCACCCGGCGGGATTCGTGCCGCTCGGTGCCGATGATGTGCAGGCCTCCGGCTTCAGTCACCTGGTCGTGCTCGGCTTTGGCGGCAGCCTCATGGGCGGCGACAGCGGCGTGCCAGGCCTCCTCGGTGCACTCAAACTCCTGGCTCGCGTAGTAGAAGCGCATCATGCCAGGCGCGGCAACAGGGTGGATCTCGCCCTCGGCAGCAGAGACGGCGCGGGCCTGCTGCTTACGAACCAGATCCTGCCGGGCCATAAAGTCGGGGTTGCCGCCAAGCAGGATGTCGGTGCCGCGGCCGGCCATGTTCGTGGCGATCGTGACCATGCCAAGGCGGCCGGCCTGAGCGACGATCTCGGCCTCCTTCTCATGGAACTTGGCATTCAGAACGACGTGACGGACACCCTTACGCTTCAGAATCTCTGACAGCAGCTCAGATTTCTCGATCGAAGTAGTGCCGACCAGGACGGGCTGCTTTTCCGCATGCAGTCGAGAGATCTCGTCCGCCACGGCGAAGTATTTCTCCTGCGTGGTGCGATAGACGACATCGGCGTTCTCAAGCCGCAGCATCTTGCGGTTCGTAGGGGTGACAACAATATCAAGCTTGTAGATCTTGTCGAACTCGGCAGCCTCAGTCTCAGCGGTACCGGTCATGCCCGAAAGTTTTTTGTACAAGCGGAAGTAATTCTGGAAAGTAATGGTGGCCAGCGTCTGGTCTTCCTTGCGGATGGCGACGCCTTCCTTGGCCTCAACCGCCTGATGGAGACCATCGGACCAGCGGCGACCAGGCATGAGGCGACCGGTAAACTCATCGACAATGATCACTTCGCCGTTCTTGACGACATACTCAACGTCAAGCTTGTAAAGGTGGTGAGCCTTGATGGAGACCTCGACGTGGTGCTTCAAGTCCCAGTTCTCGGGGTCGGCGATGTTGCCGATACCAAGCAGGCCTTCCACCTTCTCCCAGCCCTCGTCGGTGACGGTAATGGCGCGAGCCTTTTCATCGATGACGAAGTCACCGGACCAGGTCTTGTTCTCAACCGTCTCGATGAGCTCGCCGAGCTCGAGGGAAGGGATAATCGTGTTGACGCGCGCATACTTGTCCGTGGTCTGGTCGGTAGGGCCGGAGATAATGAGCGGAGTGCGGGCCTCGTCGATCAGAATGGAGTCGACCTCGTCGACGATGCAGAAGTACTGGCCGCGCTGGACCATGTCGGCGAGCTCGAACTTCATGTTGTCGCGCAGGTAGTCGAAGCCGAACTCATTGTTGGTGCCGTAGGTAATGTCGGCCGCGTAGGCGTCGCGGCGCTGCTGGTCGGAGAGATCATGCACGATCACGCCCACGGAAAGGCCGAGGAAGCCATAGATTTTGCCCATCCACTCGGCATCGCGCTTGGCCAGATAGTCGTTGACGGTGACCACGTGGACGCCGCGGCTGGCAAGCGCGTTCAGGTACGCGGCAAGCGTCGCGACAAGGGTCTTGCCTTCACCGGTCTTCATCTCGGCGATCTTGCCCTGGTGAAGAATCGAGCCGCCGATCAGCTGCACATCGAAGTGGCGCATACCGACGATGCGCCGGCCCGCCTCGCGCACAACGGCGAAGGCTTCCGGCATCAGGGCGTCGAGGGCGCTCTTCTCTGCAGCATAGAGAACGTCAGGGTCTGACTTGGCATCGATGCCCTTGGTGGCTTCAGCAATACGGGCCCGAAACTCAACGGTTTTCTCACGTAACTGATCGTCGGTGAGGGCTTCTATCTGGGACTCAAGGGCGTTAACTTGCTCAACGATTGGAAGCAGACGTTTAATGGCGCGCTCATTAGCGGTGCCGAATACTTTAGAGATGACAGCATTGATCACGGGATGTTCCTTTGGGCTGGGCACGGGCTGGTGTGAAGAGTTCTGGCTCGGACAAAGACAGCGGAGCTAGACCCTAAACGCGGAGCAGGCCGGTGTAGATTGCAACCGCGGTGAAATCCGACGCAGGCCGGCGCATCACCCAAGGTACCCGCTGAGCGGCCACAGCCGCTGGCGGAAGATCAAAAGAGGCAAGTCGGTGTCTTGGCTTGCTGAGCGAATCGAAATGGCCGGCCTGTGTCTTGACCTCACGCGACACCAGGGCGCGAACACTTCCACCAAAGACGGTCTGCTCAACCCAGCGTAGAGCGCACTCCTCCCGAATCTGCACCGAGCAGGCGATCAACAGGAGAAGGACGAACTGGGAGGAGCGGAGACGCATGGGGAGAAATAAGTTCGACAGCGGAACTCTTCTATGTTACGCGAAGAGTCGCATCAGCGTGATGATGATCTAGAAGAGAAGCAAAGATCCAGAGCGTTAGGGCGTCTCGTGGGTCTTGTGTAAGCTAAATGTGTTTGCAATTTCTGGGTAAAACTCCTTCACAAAATAGGAAGCAGCGTCGATGCCGATGTTGACAGCATATTTATCCAGGAAGTTCCTAGTTGTCCGCTCACCTTGGGGATAATAAAGATTCGAAAGACCAGCTGCAGCCGCGGCTCCGACGATTTCACCAGAATTGAAGGTGTTGTGGCCCGAGTCGGACCGGGTGATGAAGACCCGGCCGATCGAGTACTCGGCACGCTTGGTAAAGCTTCCGCGGGTCAGGGTATAAAAGCGCGTATCCTCGTGGCGGATGACAGGGATGATGAACTCGACGAGGTAGTTCTCGATCGTTTGGTCAGCGGCGGAGTGCCAAATGTAGCGGCTGAAAGCAACGCCGCCACGCCCGAACTCAGGGGTAGCATTACTGACATAGCCCTCTGCGGCGACCGCCGTGACGAGCGCAAGCGAGGAGTAGTCGAAGCTGTCTTCAGATGTATCAACGAACTTTTCTTTGATGGTTTGCGGCGGCAGCTTGGTATCCGTACTCACCGTCCGAAAGTTAGGAACAATCCCGAACAGGCGCTTGGGAGGCTCGCTGCGGGAAGGGCTGTCCTGCTTGTCCTTGCCAAGGGTAGAGGTCTGGCCTCCGGCAGGGTCGAGGGCGCTGGAATCGCTAAGTAGCGTGCCGGGAGAGTCAGGAAGCCGCGGGCTGGAGCTGCTTTCTCCCATTGCAGGCTGGAGCAGTAGAGGTCGGACGTCCGCAAGCTGGGCAGCAAAAGACGGCGTCTCAAGGTGGGATTCAAGGGTTTGCGCGTGGGAGAGCGGGCAGAAAGCGGTCGCAGCCAGGACGCATAACGGTAAAGACAGGCGGGCCGACAGGGAAGAAGATTTTTTCATTACGGTTTTAGACGGCATACAGCTTCCTTGGATGTGAGGCAAAGTTGGTCGGCTTCAAAAAGGCCGGAAGGTCACGTGCCGTCTGAGAGTGCCGGCGAAGAAACAGCAGGAACTCGGCAGATTGGAGCGCGGTAGGTCGCGGAAAAGCCAGCATAATTCCCTTATCGGCCATCCTTCAAATTTCTTTAGCGCGAAGAGCGAAAAAACGCAGACGTACATAGTCGGCGGTCCATAAAGCGGAACCGTCATCATTCTTCTGGCGGGAATCAAAGAGAATCGGACGCAGAAGAGCGACAATCTCAGCGAGTGCAGTCCGGCGGGCGGACGGATCGGGCAAAAGGTTGAAGACGCCGTTGCGAAAGGTGTGCAGCCAGCGCTCCATCCCCTCTGCGCCGCCAGGGAGCGGGGTGGGACGCGGGTGCAGACGGATCGTCTGAAGCTCGAAGCCGGCTGCTTCGAGCAGCTGTTGATAGTGCTCGGGCGTGGGATAAAAGCTGGCGGCCGCAACTTCGGCATCGACCCCGTAACGGGTAAGAACAGCGCTCAGCGCGGTGCGAACGGCCGCTATGTTGCCCTGGCCCCCCATCTCTGCGACAAAACGACCGCCTGGCCGGAGAGCACGATGGACGCAGGCCAGGACGGCAGGCTGTGACGTGACGGGAATCCAGTGTAGGACCGCGTTTGAGAAGACGGCGTCAAATTCTGCACAATAAGAGAGCTCCGTAAGATTGGCCTGGTCGGCGGTAAGGCCACGGGCGCGAGCTGCAGAGACCATCGAAGCTGCTGCGTCAACGCCGAGCACGGAAGCTCCGCAGGCGGCAAGCTGTGCGGCCAGAGCACCGTCGCCGCAACCGGCGTCGAGGATGCGTTCGCCCGGTCGGGGGTCCAGCAAATCCACGACTTCACTGGCCATCGAAGCAACGAAGCGGCCGTTTTGCCCGTACTGCGTGCTGTTCCAGATCTGTGCGCCGAGGGCTTCATGCATCTCACCTCTATTGTTGCCGCTTCACGGTCTTTTGGCCAGAGTACTTTGGAGTTCAATTATTTTGGTTGGGGCTATACTTCGAGCACAATCAGCCGATAAGACAATTAAGAGAATGCGATTGAAGCGTGTGGATGGAGGTTGGCGGCAATATGGATCCCTGGAGAGAGCTTCAGCGTGGCGTCCCTGGACTGGTCCCCGGATGGCACAAAGATAGTCTTCAGCGCGACGCGCGATCCGGATCTGATCTCCGGTGATAGCGGAGACGTGTACACCGTAGCATTAATAGACAGCGTATTGAAGAAAGTAGTCGACACCCCAGGTCGGACGGCGACCCGAATTGGTCTCCGGATAGTAGCGAGATTGCCTATGTGACATCAGACGCAGCCAAGTACTTCTTTTTCACGAACCGTCGCATCGCCATCGTGCCGAGCGGCGGAGGGACGCCGCGGGTGCTCCCGACGAGCTTCAATGAGGATCCTGCGCTCGCAGGTTCACCCATGGCGGCGATCAGCTCAAGAAATTTCGATACGGCCCGGCGCGAAGTGGTGCAGTGGAAGTCGAGTGACGGCACGACGGTTGAGGGCATTTTGGTCAAGTCGGCGGACTTCGATCCAAAAAAGAAGTATCCGCTCTGGTCGTCATCCATAGCTCCCAACGGGGATCGACGTACCCTCGATTGCGGCTGATCGCTACTACCCCGTGGAACGTTTTGTCGCGGAGAACGCCTTGGTCCTGCGGCCGAACGATCGTGGCTCGGCGGCTATGGAGAGAAGTTCCGCTATTCCAATGTGCGCAATGTGTGGGAGACTACGCGGATGTAATCTCGGGCGTGGACTCACTCATCGCACAAGGATGTGTGGATAAGGAGCGAGTGGGCTCCATGGGCTGGAGCGAGGGCGGGTACATCTCGGCGTTCACTACGACCTCAAGTGATAGTTTAGGGGCAGTAAGCGTAGGCGCAGGGACTTCGGACAGGATGACGTACTACGCAAAACATCGACGTCACATCGTTTACGCCGCAATACCTGCATGCAACGCTGTGGGACGATCCGGACATCTACCGCAAGACTTCGCCGATCAACTACCTCAACACAACGAAGACCCTGACGCTCATTCAGCACGGCGGCGCGGACAGGCGGGTTCCGATCACCAATGGGTTGAGCTGCGGCAGGCACTCGGAGATAAAGGAGTGCCGGTGAAGAGGGTGATCTACGACGGCCGTGGACACCCGATCGACAAACCGAAGCAGCAACGCGCCGTGGTGGACGAGAACGAGAACTGGTTTGCCCTTTACCTGTGGGGAGAGCCGCTCGCCCCGGCCCTTACCACCATCGTGAAGGTGACGGGGAAGCAGGAATGAAGCAAGCCGAAGTGGCAGCAGTCTCGCGGGCAGCGCAACATGGTTTTGCCAAACAGACGCAGTCCGTCATCCGTCTGCTGGCCGGGGAAGGCGTCGAGGGCGATGCACACCGGGGAACGACCGTGCAGCACCTGTATCAGGTCCGGCGCAACCCTCGACAGCCGAACCTGTGCCAGGTACATCTGTTCGCGGCGGAAAAACTGGAAGAACTGGCACAAGCTGGCTTCCCGCTCGGCCCCGGAGAGATGGGAGAGAACGTGCTCACGCGGGGAATCGACCTTTTGCAGCTACCGCGATCCACCCGGGTGCAGCTGGGCGCGGAAGCCATTGTGGAGATCACCGGTTTGCGTACGCCTTGTTCGCAAATCGATCGCTATCGTGCAGGGCTGCAAAAATGGTTGTGGGGTCCCAAGGATGCCCGAGGCAAACGGGAGCGCCGGGCGGGCGTAATGGCGGTCGTAGTCACAAGCGGCGAAGTCAAGCCGGGCGATCGTCTGATCGTGCATCTGCCACCCACGCCGCATCTGGTTCTTGGCCCGGTATGATCCCCAAACCCCGGTGGCTTCCTCCAACCTGCTTCGTGCAAAACGCGTTGGTCATTCTGGCCGCGCAGCATCCTCCGCCCGACCAGGTGTACCGTGAGGAAGGAGACCGAACATGATCGAGAGACTTACACCAAATAGTGAACGGGCCCTGGGCTTCAAGGTGACGGAAGAGCTGAGCGTTCAGGACGTCGCGAATATCTCGCAGCAGATCGATGCGGCGATCGCGGCACAAAAGGGACCCATCGGCCTCCTAGCCGATCTCTCCGGCATGCACGGGGCCACCTGGGCGGCTCGCTGGGAGGAGATGCGCTTCCTGCAGCGCCACACAGCTTCAATCGCCCGCCTGGCAATCGTAAGCGATGACGAGTGGGAGCAGGTCGCGGAGACAACCATGGTCACCGCTGCGTCCCTGCAGGCTGAGACGCTTTACTTCCACTCGAGCGAAATGGAGCACGCCTGGCATTGGGCCAAGATGACGCTCCGCGACGAAGCCATGCCCGTGCGTGTCCTGTACCCCGGCAAAGGCCTCTTCCAGGACTACACTCCCGAGTACATGGGCATCTAGAGCTCGGTAGGGAATGGTGCATAAACTCTCGCTCCTTTGTTGTCATTGCCGAAGGGAGAGCGGCATGCAGAGGACAGATCGCACACCGTGAACTCGATCCAGCTAGAAGTCAACGGACTGCACTTCACCGGCCTGGAGACGGGGCCGAAAGCAGGCGAGCTGGTTCTGCTGCTGCATGGGTTTCCGCAGTTTGCCGACTCGTGGATCCCGGTGATGCGGCTCCTGGCGGCTTCAGGCCTGCGGGTGGTGGCGATGGATCAGCGCGGATACTCGCCCGGTGCGCAGCCGGCGGGCGTGGCGGCGTACGCAATCGATCGCCTGGTCTCCGACGTGCTCGGGTTTGCGGAGCAGCTGGGCGTCGAGCACTTCCATCTTGTGGGCCATGACTGGGGTGGGCTCGTGGCGTGGCGTCTGGCCGCAGCTTTTCCACAGCGGCTGCGCACGTTGAGCGTAGTCTCGACGCCGCATATCGATGCATTCCAGGATGCGCTGCGCTCAAGCTTCGACCAGATGAATCGATCAAAGTACATCCTGCTATTCAAGCTGCCGCGCGGCGTGCCGGAGTGGGCGCTGCTGGCAGCTGACGCGCACGCGCTGCGGAAGGCCTACGCAGGCATGGTCCCGGCATCCCAGGTGGCAGCGAACGTACAAAGGATGCGTGAGGGAGAAACGCTGACCGCCGCGCTGAACTGGTATCGGGCGTTGCCCGTCGGCCTGCGCATTGGGCCCGTGACCACGCCGGCAATCTACGTCTGGGGCGATCAGGACCAGGCACTGGGAGAGGCGGCAGCGCTGCGTACGGCGCACGATTGCATCGGGGAGTACCAGTTCCACCGGCTCGTGGGAAAGTCGCACTGGCTGCTCGAAGAGGTCCCGGACGATCTGGCTGCCTTACTGCTGCACCATATAGTAGAGCTGCGGCACAAAGCATCATCAGAGAGCGACACGACCGCGCCAGGATGAAAACGAGCCTCACGCAGCACGACCGAAGGAAAAGGGTGCAAAATGGCAGTGGAAGCGGCAGCAGCGTTTGCGAAGGAGAACGGCACACGATTCGTCGAGGAGCTCAAATCGTTCCTCCGCATCCCTTCCGTCTCCACCGATCCGCAGCACGCAGACGATGTGCGGCAAGCGGCGGAGTTTGTAGCGACAGAGTTGCAACGCATCGGGCTCGAGAAGGTCAGCCTCATCGAAACTTCCACCGAGACCCGCAATGGCCATCCGCTAGTCTACGGGGAGTGGCTCAGGCTGCCGGGCAAGCCCACCGTACTGTGTTACGGGCACTACGACGTGCAGCCGGCCGAGCCGCTTGAAGAGTGGCTCTCGCCGCCATTTGCACCCGAGGTCCGCAACGGCAACCTCTACGCTCGCGGCGCAGTCGACGACAAGGGCCAGCTCTGGATGCACATCAAGGCGCTCGAGTCTTTATTTGTGGCGGGAGGCGGCAAACTCCCGGTCAATGTCAAAGTGCTGATCGAGGGCGAGGAAGAGGTCGGCGGCGAGGGCATCGCCGCCTATGTCCGGCAGCACGCCGACCACCTGCGGGCGGATGTTGCGCTCATCAGCGACACAGATCTCTTCGCGCCCGATCTGCCCACCTTGTGCGTCGGCATGCGCGGCATGATCTACACCGAGATCGAGGTCCGGGGTGCCCAAACCGATCTGCACTCCGGCATGTACGGCGGAGCAGCGCCCAATCCCTTCCTGGCCCTCGCCCAGATCCTCGCCAGGCTGAAAAGTGAGGACGGCACCATCCTCATTCCGGGAATCTACGACCGTGTAGCAAAGCCGTCAGACGCCGAGCTGAAGGCATGGCAGACGCTGCCGTTTGACGAAGCCGCTTATCTTAAGGGGCAGGTGGGCTCAACCGCGCTGGTGGGTGAGCCCGGGTACACGGTGCTCGAGCGGCTCTGGTCGCGTCCGACGCTCGAAGTGCACGGCATGCCGGGAGGATTCATCGGCGCGGGGGCCAAAACCGTCATCCCGGCTAAAGCCATGGCCAAAGTAAGCCTGCGGCTAGTGCCGGAGATGACTCCCGAAGACACATTTCACAAGCTGCAGTCCTATATAGAGTCGATCGTGCCGAAAGGCTGCACCGTCGACGTGCGGATGATCCACTCCGGCGAGGCATTTGTCGTCAGCACCGACAATTCGTTCATCGGCGCAGCGACCGAGGCCATGCGGCGCGTCTTCGGCAAAGAAACGGTGTTTGTGCGCGGCGGAGGATCGATCCCGATCATCGGCGACTTCATCCGCGTCCTGGGAATGCCGGCGCTGATCATGGGCTTCGGGCTGCCGGACGACAACCTGCATGCGCCCAACGAGAAGTTCAATCTCAGCAACTTCCATCGTGGCATCGAGTCGATCGTGCGCCTGTTCGCCCTCGTAGGAGCATAAACGTGTACCAGCCGCTACCGGTAAGCGGGTACGTGCTCGCCGGTGGGCGCAGCTCCCGCATGGGTCGGGACAAGGCCATGCTGGAGCTTGCCGGCAAGCCGCTTGTCGAGCACGCGGTCCTCAAGCTGCGGAGGATCTGTGCACAGGTTGCCGTGCTCAGCAGCTCGACCGAAGTCGGGCAATTTGCGCCGGCCGTCGCCGACCTGCACCCGGACTGTGGCCCCATGAGCGGCCTCGAAGCGGCGCTCAACCACGCAAGCGGCGACTGGAGCCTTGTGCTGCCGGTCGATGTCCCGTTTCTTCCCACCGCGATGCTCTACGGCTGGGTCCAGACGACATTGAGCCACGCCCAGCAGCAAGGCACGCGCGTGGCGCTCTACACTGTCGACGGAGTCCCGCAACCCACCCTCGTCATGCTGCACCGGGAGATCGCGCCTTACCTCACCGCTGCCCTCGCGCAGGGACGATTCAAGCTTTTTCCGGAGCTCGTAGCCGCAACCAAGAATCTCGCCTCCAGACATAGACTGGATCCCGCCCATATCCTCGAGCAGTGGCCGTGGTCGGAGCACTCCCGCTTCACAACTCCTGAAGCCGGCCCGGACCACACGCCCGGTCCAGCCTGGTGGAACACCACCCCGCAGCAGACCAACGGACACTCGCTCTATTTCGCGAACCTGAATACACCGGAAGACTTTGCGCGAGCCGAGCAACACGTGCAGGTACTCGATACCTAGGGCCGACGAAGTTTTTGCTTCATCCATCAAATTTAGAGGCCTTCTGGACTGATGAAATCGGCGCTTCTGCCGATATAGGCTAGTAGGACGAGGCAAGTCCATGGCCGCAGCAAAGCAGCACGACGAACAAACGACGCAAGAGCAGCAGCAGCAGGCAGCCGAGCAGCAGAAAGCTGCCCCAGACCAGCCCGCGTCCGGTGAACCAGACGAAAAGCCCCTGACCGATGAGGTGTCCGAGGATGTGGCCGCAACCGTGGGCGAGTTCATGGACAAGGCCGCGGCCCAGAATGAGGCCGCCGCCGAGGAGCTTCCCGAAAGCAAGCAGGACATCCCGACCGCCTACATCGCCTTTGAGAAAGTATCGAAGTCCTTCGGCAGTTTCGATGTGTTGAAGGAGGTAAGCTTCAGCGTGAATGCAGGAGAAACTCTTTGTATTCTTGGCCGAAGCGGCGTAGGCAAATCGGTCTCGCTCAGCATGCTGCTGGGATTCCTGAAGCCGGATGCAGGCAAAATCATGGTGGCGGGCGAAAATATCTGCAACTTCAGCGAAAAGCAGCTGCAAGGGGTCCGGCGTAAGGTCAGCATGGTCTTCCAGAGCGGCGCGCTCTTTGACTCCATCTCCATCGGAGAAAACGTCGCGTTTCCCCTGCGCGAGCGCGGGGACATGGAAGAGGACCAGATCTTCCAGGTCGTCAAGGGTTTGCTTGAGATGGTAGGCGTCGCGGGCAAGGAGCAGCTACTGCCCAGCGATCTTTCAACAGGAATGAAGCGCTCGGTCGCTATCGCCCGAGCGCTCGCCGCACAGCCGGAAGCCGTGCTCTATGACGAGCCGACCACGATGGTCGATCCACTCATGGCGCATCTGCTCGGAGACCTCATTGAGCGCCTGAAACATCAGTTGCACCTCACTAGCATCGTCGTCACGCACGACATGCGTTTTGCCAAAAAGCTGGCCGATCGCGTAGTGTTTCTGCACGAAGGCGGAGCACGTTTCTTTGGAACGATGGAGGAGATGGAGCACAGTGACGATAATGTGCTCAAGGAGTTCCTTGCACTCGACGAATTGGTTCTACCTGGTTAGACACTGCGCGCGAAGATGCACCTATTTTGGGGTTTACAGCGGTGAACCCCTGCCGGTACATTGGTGATGAACATCTATTTCCAGTCCTTTTACCGCCGTAAGACGCGCCGCGACATGTGTGTGCTTCGAAGAAAGCGGACGTAAAGTACGTCTGGAGTCGTTCCGGAAAAATGCAGGCCCGGGTAGAAACAGGACGACGAAACCTGGTTGGAAGCAGCGGGGAGCGCTGACGATGGCAACACCGGATTATCTTCAGCAAGTCGTGGTTTCGGGCCGAAGACACGGAAGTGGACGCGCCAACTCCGTATCTTCGGGTTGGTTTCGCCGGCCCTCGGTCACCAGTCTCATCTGGGCGTCGCTGGACATGGTAACCGTCGGGGTGGCAGGAATTTCCGCCGTGCGTCTGCGCATGGTGCCGGCCCCGGGAACCCACGAGTACTCGATGATCCCCACCATCCTGCGGACGGCACCGCGGGAGTGGCTGCTCTATCTGTTGTGGTACGGCGTAGCACTCGTTCTAATTACCCGATCCTTCGGCCTATACGGCTCCATTCAGAACCGTAGCGGCTTACACGAGCAGAGAATGACCCTCCAAGCCACCCTGACGGCCGGATTGTTGCTCTGTGGTCTGCTGTATCTAGGTCAAGCCATCAATGTCTCGCGCATCGTCGTGCTGCTGCTTGTGCTAATTACATCCGTACTGTTGTCCGTGCGCCGTGCAATCTGGCGGCGGATGGAGTACAACCGGTACCTCGAAGGGCTCGAAACGCGCAACGTGCTCATCGTGGGCGCGGGCCGGGTAGCCCATGCTCTGCGCAATCACCTGGAGTCTCTCCGGCATCTGGGATTTCGCTTTAAGGGATTCGTAGCACTCACCGAGCGAGAAGCCGAAAGCGGGGACGCGGACGTAATCGGCGACGTGCGCAATACGGTCCAACTGGCACGCTCACTCTTCGTGGACGAAATCTTCTTCTCGGTTCCGGCAGAAAAAAAACTCGTCATCGGGCTGGTCGAGGAGGCACGCGCCCTTGGCATCGACGTCCGTGTCGTTCCGGATCTATACGACGGCCTGGCCTGGAATGCGCCGGTTGAATATATCGGGCAGTTCCCCACGATTCCGCTGCACCGCCGCGACTTTCCCATCGGATCGTTCCTGATGAAGCGCAGCCTGGATATCACGGTATCCGTGCTGGCATTGGCAGCACTGTCTCCCTTGCTTTTGGTGTTGGCGCTGGCAGTAAAGTTCGGCTCAAAGGGCCCGGTCTTCTATCGGGCCGCTCGCATCGGCCGCAAAGGCAGAACCTTCTCCTGCTTCAAGTTTCGCTCGATGGTTCCAAATGCAGACCGATTGAAGGCGGACCTGGCTCACCTGAACGAGCGCGAAGGTGTGCTATTCAAAATCGTGAAAGACCCGCGCATTACGCCGATCGGCCGTGTGCTGCGGAAGTACTCCTTCGACGAGCTGCCCCAGCTTTACAACGTCTTGCGCGGCGACATGAGTCTCGTAGGACCGCGGCCTCCCATTGCCTCTGAGGTCGAGCAATACGATCTAGCTCACCTCCGCCGACTGGATGTCCTCCCCGGCATCACGGGGTTATGGCAGGTGGAGGCCCGGCAGGATCCGTCGTTCGACAGCTACATCTCGCTCGACACCGCATACGTCGAAAATTGGAGCTTCTGGCTGGACCTCAAGATTCTCGCGCGCACCATTGGGGTTGTCTTCTCGGGAACGGGATCCTAGCTTTGCGTAGAGGAGCAATTTGAACGTCGGACGAAGCGACAGGAAGCGCCTCATCAAAGCCTGTCTCGTGATACTTGCACTAGTTCCCCCTCTCTTTTCGCAGACGGAGGATTTTACGAAGGGGGCACGAAGGAGCGACTTCGTTACCTTCGTTCACCAATTCCAGGACAACTACGCATATACCGATCGTTCCGCGAAGCCTTGGCTGACCTGGCGGGCACGCTACGAAGATAAAGCCGCTGACGCGCGGACCAGGGATGACTACGATGCCGTGTTAGCTGCTGCGTTGAGCGAGTTGCACGACTTCCACGCTGAAGTGCGCTCGCACGTGGCGGATCGGTGGTTACCGGTTCCAACGTTTGCCGATCTTTGGGCGGAGTTCCACGGCGAGGACGCCGACGTTGTCGCGGTGCGGCAAGGAAGCGATGCCGAGCGGGCAGGGCTCAGGGTCGGAGATCATATTCTGCGGGTGGGTGATCTCTCTGTGCGGCAAGCCGTCGATGAGCGGCTTGGACCTGTGGCCGATTCCGGCGATGTCAAAGCGAGAGACTGGGCGCTGCTGTCAGTTCTCGCGGGCCGTTCGGAGGAGGCAAGGCGGTTCGCCTTCACGGATCGTGCTGGGCTGGAGCGGACAGTCCTCCTCCCGGTGCAGCGCAGGTTCGATCGGCCTGAGGGAGAACTCACAGCGAGGATTCTGCCTGGTGGGATTGGCGTGATTCGGTTCAACAATTCACTGGGGGAACAGAAGACGGTGGCGGCATTCGACAAGGCTCTCGAACAACTTCGGGAGGCGCGAGGGCTTGTGCTCGACCTGCGCGATGTGCCTAGCGGCGGGGACAGCTCGGTTGCCCTGGGCATTCTGGGGCGATTCGTGTCGAAGATGGAACCCTACCAGCGGCATCGCATTCCCCACTTTGGGCAGGCGGACGTCGAACGAAACTGGATAGAGTTGGTCGCTCCGCGGGGCTCGTTTCGTTACGCGGCTCCGGTAGCGGTGTTGGTCAATCACTGGACCGGCAGTATGGGGGAAGGTATGGCGATCGGGCTGGATGCGATGGGCGGGGCCATTGTCCTGGGTACGCCGATGGCGCATCTGGCAGGCGCGGTGTCAGACTTTGTTTTGCCGAAAACCGGGGTGGACGTGGCGTATGCGACCGAACAGCTCTTTCATGTGAATGGAACTCCGCGGCAGGAGTGGCTTCCTCCGTTGCTCTGGCCCGTCGAGGACACCGGCGCGGGGGACGCGCTGCTGGAGCGGGGAGTGCGCGAAGTCAACAAAGCGATCCTGAAGCAGCGGCCCGGCCCTCGCCGTACGCGCGGTCATGATTGGTAGACTGATCTGGTGAAGATTGCGCTTGCTCAGATCGATCCAACCGTGGGAGATTTTGTTGGCAATACGCGCAAAATCCTGGAATGCGCCGCCCGCGCGCAGGCGCTCGCAGCCGACCTGGTCATCTTTCCTGAGCTGGCGGTGTGCGGTTACTGGCCCGCGGATCTGCTTGACAAACAGTCATTTGTCGACCGTGCGGACGTAGCCTTGGCCGAAATCTGCACCTGGACGCGGGAGCCTGGGCGGCCCGCCGTCCTGTGCGGAGCGGTGCTGCCGGTCGAGGATGACTTCGCGGGCAAACGGGTGCGCAACGTCGCTGTGCTGATGCAGCACGGCGAACGAGCGGCCGTGCAGGGCAAAACACTGTTGCCGTTCTACGATGTTTTTGATGAGCAGCGCTACTTTGAGCCCGCCACAGAGCAGCATCTAGCCGTCGTCGCAACCGCTCAGGGCAGCGTTCCCATCGCAATCTCCATCTGCGAGGACGCCTGGAACGACAAAGGCTTCTGGCCGCGAAGGATGTACGCGATCGACCCGATCGAGCGCCTGATGGAGCAATGGGAGGCACAGCCGGAAGCGTTGCGTGGTCAGCCACGCGTGATTCTGAACCTCTCCGCCTCGCCCTACTGGCAGAATAAACGGGAGGTCCGGCAGGAAATGCTGGGAGCGTTGGCACGGCGGCACCAGGCCGTCGTCGCAATGGCCAATCAAGTGGGCGGCAACGACAGCCTCATCTTCGATGGAAGCTCCTTGGCGGTGGGGACCGATGGACAGCTCATTGCGCAAGCCCAATCCTTTGTCGAAGACCTGGTGATCTTTGAGACAAACTCCACACCGCAAAAGCTGGACAGGGAACGCCCGGCGATTTCAGATCCGCAGAGCTTTGAGGTGAAGGCCATCTGGGATGCGCTGGTGCTGGGGACGCGCGATTACGTACACAAATGCGGCTTCCGCTCGGCGCTCGTCGGCCTAAGCGGCGGCATCGATTCGGCGCTCGTAGCGGCCATTGCGGTGGAAGCACTGGGCGCGCCCAACGTTATGGGCGTCGGTATGCCGGGTGAATATTCGTCCGAGGGCTCGAAAGACGATGCGCGTGACCTGGCCAAGAGGCTGGGGATCCGCTTCGAGATGTTGCCCATTCATCGTGCCTTTGAGGCCCAGATGCAGACCTTGCAGCCGCTCTTCACCGGGACCGAGTTCGGTCTGGCCGAAGAAAATCTACAGTCAAGGCTGCGCGGCTTAACCCTGATGGCGCTCTCGAACAAGTACGGCGCGTTGGTGCTCACCACAGGCAACAAAAGCGAGATGAGCGTCGGCTACTGCACGCTCTACGGAGACATGGTCGGTGCCCTGGCCGTGCTGGGCGATGTAATGAAAACGCGCGTGTACGAGCTGGCGCGCTATGCCAATCGCGAGCGCGAAGTAATCCCGGAAGCAACGATCGCCAAGGCGCCCAGCGCAGAATTGCGTCCGGAGCAGAAGGATACAGATTCGCTGCCGCCGTATGCTGTGCTTGATCCCATTCTCGAGGCGTATGTGGAGCGATACTCTTCCGCGGAGCAGATCGCGGCGGAGCAAAAGGTACCCGTCGAGCTGGTCCGGCAGGTCCTCAAGCTCGTGGAGCGGAGCGAGTACAAGCGGCAGCAGGCAGCTCCAGTGTTGAAGGTGACCAAGAAATCATTCGGGATGGGAAGACGTTTTCCGATCGCGGTAAAGGTAGAAATCTAATGGGCAAGCATCGGTTGCATGCGGAAGGATGGATTGGCGTGAAGAGGACGATCGCGGTATCGGTAAGCTTGGCAGTGCTGGCAGCGGGACAACTCATGTACGGGCAGAACCCGGGCACACCGCCCAAGCCCGCGGCAACCGCGCCTCCGCTACGCTTGAACTCGCTCACCGCGGACACCCAGCACGATCCGTTTCCACCGGTAAACCCCAAGTACTTCACGGCCGACACGCCCACCGCGGCCACCGTCGACAGCTATCTGCACGCCATGCTCGGCTACGACGCCAATCGCATCTGGCGCGTGGCCGCCATCCAGAAAACTGCGTCCCCCGGAGTCAGCAAGGTCACGGCACTCGTATCAGAGCGGGCGCCCAACGCCAAGGTCCTCACGGCAGTGTTCTACGTCTTGCCGGATGGCAAGCACCTGATCGCACCCGACCCATCAGGAATCGGCAGCTTCGGCGCGAATCCCTTTGCGGAGAATCGAGCCATGCTCGAGTCGCGCGCCAACGGTCCGGCGCACGGAGCCGCCGCGAAAGATCTGCTTTTGGTCGAATTCGCCGACCTCCAATGTTCGCACTGCAAGGACGCGCAGGCGACCATGAATCGCTTGGCGCAGGATTTCCCCAAAGCGCGAGTCGTCTACGAGAGCTTTCCTCTCACGGAAATTCACCCCTACGCCTTCCAGGCCGCGGCGTACGGAGCATGTGTCGCCAAGAGCAACCAGGCTGCGTTCTTTACCTACGCACAGGCGGTATACGACACGCAGGGCGCGTTGCTTCCGGATACCTGGGAACAGACGCTGAACAATGCCGTGACCAAGGCAGGACTCGACCCGGCCACCATCGCCACATGTGCCACCGGCCCAGCCGCCAGGGATGATGTGTCAGCTTCCACCAAGCTCGCCAACGATCTTGGCGTGGAGCAGACACCGACCCTGGCCATCAACGGGCGTTTGATCAGCCTAAACGCAGTGCCCTATGAAACGCTGCGGTCGCTCATCGCGTTCCAGGCGGCATCGGATGGTGTGCAGGGCGTAAACGGGCCTGCGCTGGCGACTCCCGCGGCGCTCAAATCTCGCTAGAGTTGCACTCCGGCAGAGCGGGGGGACGCATAGGCATCGTATACGAATATGGAAGCTACCTTTCTCGCCGCCGCCAAATCCATCATTGAACTTGCCGCCCGCTCGGTAGAATTCGCGGCAGCGCTGATTATCAGCTTGGCGGCGCTCCAGGCCACCATCAAAGCGATCTTGCTCTTCTTCCGCCGACCCTCGCCTCTTGAGAAGAATGAGGTCCGGCTCACCCTGGCCCGGTGGCTCGCGCTAGCTCTCGAATTTGAACTCGCGGCAGACATTCTGAACACGGCAGTCACGCCAACCTGGTCGGACATCGAGAAGTTGGCGGCCATCGCGACGCTGCGGACTGCGCTGAACTACTTCCTGGAGCGCGAGCTGCAGCAGGAGTCGGAACCGAAGCAACAAAAAGCAGAGAAGGTCACCACCGGGCCAACCGCCGCGCAGATGCTGGAGCATCAATGACCTTTGCCTCTGCACTCGTGTGGATTAGCTCACTGATAGAGCTGTGCGCGGCCGCGGTGATCGTCTTTCATGCCGCGTCTGCAGGCATAGCGATTCTGCGCAGGGCAGGTGTCGACCGGGCACGTGCACTGATCGCAGAAGGTGTGCTCAGCGCGCTAGGTTTTAGCTTATGCGCCACGCTGCTGAAGGTGATCGGCCTGCAAAGCTGGGTGCAAATTCGAACGTTTGCCACCGTCTTCGTGCTGCGAACGCTGTTGAAGCAGGTGTTCCTGCAAGAGCGGATGCATGCGCTTCGGCGGTAATGCGGCAGACGCGGGAGATGTTCTCAGAACGGGTGACAGACCAGATAAGCGCGTTTGTCGCCAGCAGCACTTTCATTCATCGCCATTTGTGCTGAACGGAGCATCACACATCAGCGTTTCGAGCTCCTTGCTGTGTGCCTCCCAGTGCTGTTCCCACTCGTCCGGCAGGATGAGCTTGTCCTTCAATCGTCCAAAGATAAAAGAACGACGTTCAGGAAGTTTCTTGGTCAGGACCAGCTTGATGTCATTGCCGCCGCCCGTTGCAATCACCACATCTTCACCCGCCTCAGCGGCGGCAATCAGTCCGACAGGTGCGTCTCGGCGTGGTGCAGGTCGACTGTCATGGCCTAAGCCTAGCGAAGCCTCCGCACCGTTGCAAGATCTAGTACTCCGGCCGTGAAAATGATTGCAGATGCGCGATCGCCTCCCCGGCCCGGGCGCGCAGCTGCACAAGCTCGTCAGGATTCTTCTTCCGCAGCGTGTTGTACGGCATCTGCATCCGGAAATTCCCACTCAGCACGCCCTCATTGCGCTCGAGAAACGTCCAGTAAAGCGCGGTAAACGGACACGACCCCGGGCCCAGCGCCTTCTTCGGGTCATATTGGCACTTGCCGCAGTAGTTCGACATGCGATTGATGTACGCAGCGCCCGACACATATGGCTTGGTCGCCGTCAGCCCGCCGTCGGCGTACGTCGCCATGCCCAGCACGTTCGTCTCAACCACCCAGTCGTAGGCGTCGATGTACGCAAACCAGAACCAATCCGTAAGCTCCCGCGGAGAAAACCCACACAGATTCGCCAAGTTCGACAGCACCATCAACCGCGTAATGTGGTGCGACCAACCTTCGTCGATCACCTCTGCGACCACCGTATCCATGCAATAAAGCCCGGATTTCACGCCCCAATACACTGCAGGGAGGGGAAGTGCGGCGCCCAGCGCGGATGGCGTCGCGCCGGCATACGGATCCGCATCGGCTCCCGGAACCTCATAGGCTCGTGCGGCCTCTTGCGTCCGGTCGGGCGAGACCTCCTGCACCACCTTGCGCGACTCTTCAGGAATCGATCCCGCAAGAAGCCGATAACCGTCCGTCTGCTCATGCAAGTGCCGCATAAACTCTCGCCATCCAAGTAGCTGACGAATAAAGCCTTCTGCGCTTGCAAGCGGGATACGCCCAGCCTCCGCCGCCGCCTCCACGTCACGGACCAAGTCCATCGCCAGGATGCGGCCCAGATTCAGCAGCACCGACGTCTTCGAGTGAAACAGCTGCCTCTGGTCGTCCCGCATCGCATCTTCATACGGGCCGAACGTGGGCAGCAGATGCTCCAGCGCAAACTGCCACATACGATCGCAATCGGCCTGGGTGCACGGCAGAGCAAAATCCTTCGACGTCCCGAAATGGTGGCCATACGTAGCCTCCACCAAAGCGATCACCTCTTCGGTAAGGTCGTCCGGAGGAAAGCCGGGCGGATCGGGAATCGGTACTTGCCCCTTGTACGGATTGCGGTTTTCCGCGTCATAAGAGAACTGGCCGCCGATCGGTTTGGCATTGGCCATCAGCACGCCGGTGTTCTGCCGCATGCGGCGATAAAAGCGATCCATCACGTAGGACTTGCCGTTCTTGTAAGCGCCGTAGGTATCGAGAAAATCCTGCGTGGTAGAGGCCCACGTCGTATCCGGCACATAGCGCAGCTGCAGCCCGGCCGTCTCCGCGGCAGCCAGGTCGAGCCGGAGTTCACGCTCCGCGGGCGTCATCACCGTAAGCGCTGGCAGTCCGCGTTCCATCTGCAACTTACCCAAGGCCTGTCCATGGCTCTCAGGCGAAAAGTGATACAAAACCTTGACCCCGCGCGCACCCTGCTCAAGCGCAAAATGGCGCATATTGCTGATCAACACAATCAGCTTTTTCTTGTGGTACGGCCGACGTAGCGCCTTCGCAGTCGACTCCACGATCACGATGCCAGTCTTCTCGGCGGGCTGCTCGGTCAGGGGGCCGGTGCGGTCGGTGTAGCGATCATAAGGAACATAGATCCAGCGGCGCTCAGCGATATCGGCTGCGCTCGGCTGGTACGGTTCGATCAGGCCTGCGAAGACTGGCTGCGGCATCGTGCTCTTTCTTTGAAGAAGTCGGGAGCTATGTCCAAGCGGCACATCGCCTGCGCGCACTGACGAATCGCTCTCCAACTTGAATCAAGTCTCCTCATTCTAGACAACAGCAAACCGAGAGACCAACGTGAACCTACTGCGAAGCCTCCCCGCGTCGATCCCACAAACATCCATTCGCTTCTTGGTTGTCATTCCCGAAGGGAATTTGCGGTTGCTTTGCTTCCTCCCTGCTACCTCTCTTCGCCCAATCAGCTTTAGTGGTCCGTCAAAGGCAAAGCAAACTGCAGCCCGCCCGCGGTCCACAATCGGTTTTCGCCGCGGTCCAGATGCAAAGACGATCTCTCGCCAAGATCGCGATCGAAGACCTCCCCATAGTTACCCACCGCCTGCACCACATTCGCCGTCCAGTGCGGCTCAAGCCCCAGCAGAGACCCAATCCCGTACCGCTGGCCGAGGAACTGCTGCAGCTCCGGCCGCGTCTCCAGCGTCGACAAGCTGAGCTGCGCATGCACGTTGGCCTGCGTCACACCCAGCTGCTCGGCTTCAATCAACGCGTTCAGCGTCCAGTTCACCAGCGAGGCAAACACAGGATCGCCGAACGTGACGGCCGCCAGCGGATCCTGCCGAATCATCTGCGGCAGCACCGTATAGTTCGCTAAACGCGTGCCTTCAATGCCGCGAATATTCGCAAGCGAGGTCACGTCGCTGGTAATCGCGTCGCAGTTGCCCGTAAAGAAGGCCGCTTCCATCTCACCGGCCTCTGAGAACGGATACCAGACATACGCAATGCCGTGCGCAACCGCATAGCTGTGCAGACCGGCCTCCGCGTCGGAGGCGGTTAGAAAGCAGATCTTCTTGCCCGCCAGGTCGAGCGGCGTGTGCACCGCTTTGTTCTTCGGCAGCAAAAAACCCTGCCCATCGAAGAAGACCGGCTGCGAATAAGTAAATCCTTTGGCCGTATTGGTCACCGTCGGGCTGCCCGAAGCCAGCAGATCGATCTCGCCCGCCATCAGAGCCGCGTTGGCCGCAGGCTCATCCGGAAAGCTCTTGACGACCAGTGGCGTTCCCGGCCCAAGCACCGCCACCGTCACCGCCTGGCAGAAATCAATGTCAAGCGACGCCCGGTTGCCATGGTCTTCAGAGCGCGAGTAATCTTCTTCTTCCTTCGCCACCCCGCAGTTCAGCGTCTTCGCGCGCCGCACGCGATCCAGCACCGGATGCGCAAGCACCCCAGGGGTGTATGTCTTTTTGCCCGGCACGGGCACGGGCGGAGCAGCAGGTTTCTGGGCTAGGACTGCGCTCGCCAATAGAGACGGCAAAAGGAAGAAGGCAATGAGCTGCTTAAACATGAAAAATACTCCAAGCTAGAGGCAAGAAACAAAAATGGAACCAAGTCCAGCCGTCATTCCGGCGAGGCCAAATCCCCGTATTGGCCTTAACTGTTGCTTGGCCGTTGGTTGAGCCCGCACAACCTGAAGCCGCACAGCAATCAGTCCACTTAGACTTCCTTGCCCAACACTACGCAGGCAGGGAGAGCGAAGCCGCATCTCCCTGCCCGTTTGCTGCTGATTGAAAATACGCCAGAAGACTACGGTGTCCAGGTGCCGGAAGTAGGCGTGCCCGGATCCGAGCTCGGCCGCGGGTTGAAGTCGACCGGAACGGGATTCGGCAATCCGGTATCGGTGGGGGTAATCTGTAGGGCAGAGCACCCCGTGTTGTTCAGCTGCGGGATCGCGTAGAAGCTGGGAGCCAACGTATAAAAACTCGCCGGCACTGGTTGCGCAGCCCCCGTCAAACGGTTGTTATCGAAAGCCACCAGCATATTGCCTACGTTCGGAACGATGTCGTCGGCCGGTCCAAGATAGGGCTGCCCCAAGGTTTTCTGGCCTTGCGTCCGTGCGGCAGCTTCGTCCGGAAGGTCAGCCAGCGGTGTCAAGCCGTACACCGTATTGATCAGCTTGATAATCGAGCTGTGTTCATCCGCCTCGTGCGCCACGCCGTGCACCACGCCGTAGGGAGACATCACAATGTTCGGAATCCGCGGCCCCTGGTCAAGAGCATCACCATACGGATCATACGAGCGAACCACCTCGGGCGCGTGATCGTACAGGCCGTCGGTCTCGTCGTACGTGATGATGATCGCGCTCTGCGACCAGTACGGGCTGCTGGTGATCGCGTTGACCTCCTGCGCCAAAAGCGCGCTCGAGATCTGCACGTCGGAGTAGCCCGGATGATCGTCATCGCCGTAGAAGACGGTACGCAGCGCCGGGTTCGGATCCTGCGGAGTCAGGTTCTGGATATTGTTGTAGCCGCCGCGCAAATAGTACACACCGCCTGCGGAGGGCAGCGCCTGGTTCTGGATCGACGCAAAAAAGTCACCCAGGCCATGCATATGCGAGCTCACCGCAGGATTGTTTGACACATAACCAAAATACTGCGGCGCGTTGTGGTGCGCGATATAGTCGGCATGGGTCGCAGTCACCGTGGCATCCGTCACTTCGTGGTCGTAGCCCTGCTGATACCAGCCCCAGTTGGTCGGCTTCACGCCAGAGCCGGCGATCTCCAGGATGTCCTTCTCCACATCCGTCAGATCGGTCAGCGGCTGCTTGTCGGTCGACACCGTCTGGAAGATATTGCTTCCCATAAACGAAAGCGGCAGCGTCGCGAAGGTCAGGTTGATCTCCGGATTGGCGGCCGCGGCCATCGACGGCTGACCGCTGCCGTAGATGTCCAGCTGCGATCCCCAATACGGGTCGCCGTCCGAAACCACCGGCACACCGTTGCCGCTCACAGACTTCCCATACGCCATCGTGCTCTGCTGCGGATGCTTCACCCACTGCGTCTCGCCCGACTGGCCCGCAATCATCGCCAGCGCATTCGGCGTGGAGGCCGAGAGAACCGTCTGGTGGAAGTTGTCGAACAGCGTGCCGCGGTCTGCGTAATTCCACATCACCGGAGCCGTGTTGCAGTCGATGTAGCCCATCACCAGCTCGCCCATCTGCTTCTGCGCTAACGTCGGGTTCTTGCTCGGCTTGCCGTTGGTCACGGTCACGCCTTCTTCGGTCGTCGCATAACCGTCGTTCAGCGTCGTCCCGTTCGCCTGCAGGTTAATCTTGGTCTGGTAAGCCGTATGCGAGTGGTTCACCGAGTCCGTATCTGCCGGATAGATCGGCACCGTGCTGCCCACCGGCGCAACGATCTTTCCCGTCGGCGCATTGCCTAAAGACGTCACCGAAAGTGGAATCCGGAACGGGGAGATCGTCGTCAGCGTGCCGTCCGTATTCACCAGCGTCTGCACAAAACCGGGGGTCTGCGCAGCCGGTTGCGAGAACAGCCCGTTCGCCCCAGGATAGCTGCCGAAGTAGAAATCGAAGCTGCGATTCTCCTGGAACAACACAAACACATACTTCACCTTCTGCCGGATCAGCGCAATCTTCTGCGCATCGGTCAGCGTCGCTTCCTGCGACACGGGAATGGTGTACGCCTGCACCGCCGCGCTTGAGGGCGGAGCAATCGTGAGAGGCGTGCCGGTCTGGCCGCTGCTCTGGGCGAGGCTCAACTCGGGTCGCACAAAACAGGACAGTGCCAGCAGCGTCACTGCCGCACTCGGTTTTTTGGTCATGGTGGATCTCCTTGGAAGTTGGCGCATATCGCCCCTGCATGCGTGGAAGCTGCGTTGATGAGCTGCGTGGAAGCAGAACTGCAATTCGTATTCAATCGCAAATCCATCAAAATTCTGTGAACGCAGGAATAAAGCGAAGCGCCGTCAAGTCCACAAACGACTCACAAAACAAAAACAGAGGTTGTAACGCCACTGACATAAAAGTTGTATAGCTTGAAAACACCTTGATTCAGGAGCCCCTCACTATGCGTCTTCTGCTTACCGCGCTCGCTGCCTCCCTCTTGACCTCCGGTGTCTCCGCCTTCGCCGACACGGTGTACACGCTCGAGGATCAGAGCGGCACCACAAGCTACGGCACCGTGACGATTGACTCCACCGCGGGAACCGTCTCCGGCCTCAACGCGACCCAGACCATCGGTGGGCTCCCCGTCGCCTTCGTCGGTACGGCCACCTCCCAGTCCTACAACGCGGCGCTCAATGAGTATCAGGCGACCTTCCTCTCCGCCGGCAATCAACTGCAGCTCGACCTCGTTCTGCCCAACAATGGAACCTCGCTCGTGGGTTACGCGCCGACAGCCAGCCCCTTCTGCTCGTTGCTCTCCTTCTACTGCGACTTCGAGATCAACGACTTCCAGGGCCTGGCCACCGTTGCTTCCAGCCCCACCCAAATCGAAGGCAACCTGCTGCCGGCAGCCGCAGCCAGCGTCACTCCGGAACCCTCCTCGCTCGCCCTGCTCGGCACCGGCTTCCTCGGTGTACTCGGCGTAGCCCGGCGCCGCTTCACGCAAAGCGCCTAACCTTTCGCACCTCATCGAACACCCATCGTGCAAAAAAGCATAGCTTCGGCTATGCTTTTTGTGGTTCTCCCGAAGGAATCTGCGTTTCAGGCGTGTCCTCCGCCCTGCGCAACACACCCGCACCATCTCTCCCCCATGCACAAACTTCTCCCCTGCAAGCCGTCGTCTAAAATCGACAGTACCGAGAACAGGAGATAAAAAGAACAGCATGGCCAAGCAACTGCAGAGGGTAAGCACAGGAGTCAGTGGACTGGACGACATCCTCGGAGGTGGTTTGCCAGTTGGCCAGATGTATCTGCTCGAAGGCGATCCCGGCACCGGAAAAACGACGCTCGCTATGCAATTTCTCTTGGCCGCCGTAGCCGAAGGAGGAAAGGCGCTCTACGTCACCTTGTCTGAGCCCAAGCAGGAGCTGCTGGATTCAGCAGACTCGCACGATTGGGACTTCACGCAAGTCCCCGTAGTCGAGTTCGTTCCAGACGAAGCGAGCCTCGCCGCCGATCAGCAATACACCGTCTTTCATCCAAGCGATGTCGAGCTCGCCGGCACCATCTTGCGCCTCACTGAGGAAATCGACAAGATTCAGCCGTCGTGTCTTGTGCTCGATTCACTCTCCGAACTTCGTCTGCTCGCCGCGGACAACATGCGCTACCGCCGCCAACTGCTGGCTCTCAAGCAGTTCTTCGCCGGAAGGAAGATGACCGCGCTTCTGCTCGACGACCGCACCGCCACCGGGCACGACCTTCAGCTTCAAAGCATCGCACACGGCGTGCTGCGCCTCGAAAAAGTGCCCCGCTCCTTCGGCGTCACGCGCCGGCGCGTCGAGATCCTCAAGCTGAGAGGCTCGGTCTTCCGGGAGGGCTTCCACGACTACAACATCCTTACAGAAGGGGTCGTCGTCTATCCAAGACTCATCGCTTCCGAACACAACGCCTCCTTCGAAGGCCAAGAGCTTGCCAGCGGCATCGAACAGCTCGATCGACTCTTCGCCGGGGGCATCCCTCGAGGAACAAGCACGCTGATCATTGGTCCGACCGGAGCAGGCAAATCCTCCATCTCCATGCAGTATGCCTATGCCGCCGCCATGCGCGGAGATCGCGCCATCGTCTACGCCTTCGACGAAGTCCTTCGCACTGCCAAGGAACGTGCCGAAGGACTCGGCATGCAGATCCAAACACAGATCGATCGCGGAACCCTCAGCCTCTCGCAGATCGACCCAGCCGAGCTCTCCCCAGGCGAGTTCGTCTGGCAAATCCGCAGCGACGTAAACGATCGCGATACCCGCGTAGTCGTCATCGACAGCCTCAACGGCTTTCTCAACTCCATGCCCGGGGAAGCCGACCTCATCCTCCAGCTGCACGAGCTTCTCTCTTACCTCAACCAGAAAGGCGTCGTGACCATCCTCGTCATGACCCAACATGGCTTGATCGGAACGATGAATACCCAAATCGACGTGAGCTACCTTGCCGATACGGTCGTCCTGCTGCGTTATTTTGAAGCCCAGGGCCGCATTCGGCAGAGTATCGCTGTGCTCAAAAAACGTGTCGGAGGTCACGAGAGAACGCTGCGCGAACTGATCTTTAAGCCCGGCGCCATCCTGGTCGGAGAAGCGCTCGACCAATTTCAGGGTGTCCTCACCGGGGTGCCCACCTTCGTCGGAGACAGGGCGGAGCTGGAACTAAAGGCAGGGGACTAAGGTGCCATCCCGCAATACCGTCCTTGTGCATGCTCCGCTCGGTCGCGATGCGGAGCTCATCGTGCGCATCCTGGCCGATGCTCGACTCTCAGCGTCGCCGCTCCGCAGCTTCGTCGATGTCCTGCAATCGGCCAAAGCCGGCAATGCCGGAGCGCTGCTCATGACCGCCGAGGCACTCTCGAAAAAAGCGGTCGCCGACCTCTCCGAGGCTCTCGGAGGTCAGCCTCACTGGTCAGATCTCCCGGTCCTCATCCTTGTGCCCGGTGGCAGAGAGTCCGCGCTGATCGGTCATCTCGAGTCGTCTCTCCTCGCTCTGCCAAACCTCACTCTCCTCGAGCGTCCCATCCGCCCCGTAACCCTCACCAGCGTGGCGCGCAACGCCCTCAGAAGCCGCTCCCAACAGTATGAAGTCCAGCGCATCATGAGCGAACAGGAGCAAACCGCGCTGGCCATGATGCAAAGCGAAAAACTGGTCGCAGTCGGAAGGCTGGCCTCCTCCATCGCGCACGAGATCAACAACCCGCTCGAAGCCGTCACCAACCTGCTTTACCTCGCACGGGCAGAGCCAAGTCTCAGCCAGGCCGCACGGGACTACCTAGAAACCGCCGACCGTGAACTCGCCCGAGTCTCGCAAATCACCTCGCAGACCTTGCGCTTCCATCGCCAGTCCACCTCCGCAACCCTGGTCCGCCCGGAGTCCCTCCTCAACGAAGTGCTCGAGATCTATCGCACCAGGCTCACCAACTCCCAAGTCGCCGTGACAAGAGAGTACCAAGCCAATCTGCAGGTTCCTTGCTACGAAGGCGACATCCGCCAGGTGCTCAGCAACCTGGTCGGCAACGCCTTCGACGTCATGCGCAACGGCGGAGTGCTGCGCCTCAAAACTCAGGAACTGACCTGGTGGGCAACCGGAGAACGCGGAGTCATGTTCACCGTGGCCGACAATGGCTCCGGCATGTCGGAGGAAACGAAAACTCGCATCTTCGAAGCCTTCTACTCCACTAAAGGCATACAGGGAACCGGTCTGGGGCTGTGGATCTCCAAACGAATCATCCACAAGCACCGCGGTCATCTGCTCGTCCGCAGCCACACAGGACAACGTCACGGCACCGTCTTCCGCCTGTGGCTCCCCTACGATTTAGCGGACACCGCGAAAGAAGCCTGGCACACAGACATAGTCAACGACCTTCCCTAATCCTTCATAGTCATTCCACAAGAATTCAGTCTCTTGTTGTCATTCCGCCGGAACCTTTGCCCCCTTTGTTGTCATTCCCGCAGGGAATCCGCGTTTGTCGCTGCAAACCTCCTCATTGATCGTCATTCTGGCGCAGCCAGAATCCCCGTATTTGCCTTCCTAGCCCACCCCTTTACCCTTCACGCCTCCTTCACCTCCCGCCCAGATAAACAAACCGCACACCAAACAAAAGCGCCAACATATACAGCATCCAGTGCCCACGCTCTCCGCGCCCGGTCAGCACTTCGAGCAGCGCATAGCTAACCAGACCGAAGCCCAGCCCGGTGGCAATCGAATAAGTCAGCGGAATGGTAATCATAGTAAGAAACCCGGGAATCGCAATGCGTGGCTCCTCCCAATCGATCCGGCCTACACTGCCAAGCATCAGCGCGCCGACCAGGATCAGCGCAGGCGAAGTAGCAAAGGCAGGAATGGCCCCGGCTAGTGGAGCAACAAACAAAGCCGCCAAAAAAAGCAGTCCCGTGACGATCGCCGTGACGCCGGTGCGGCCGCCCGCCGCAACTCCCGACGCCGACTCGATATAGCTGGTCACAGTGCTCGTCCCGGCCAGCGAGCCAAGCATGGTCGCACTCGCATCGGCAAAAAAGATGCGATCCAGGCGCGGAATCGTCGGTTCGGAATGCCCCGCAGCAGGAGGCAGAATCAAGCCCGCGCGCTCCGTCACAGCAACCAGCGTACCCAAATTGTCGAACAGATCGACAAACAGAAACACAAAGATAATCTCGAAGCCGCCGATGCCGAGCGCCCCGCGCAGGTCGAGGTGAAACGCCGTCGCGCCCAGGTCGGCAAGGTGCAGCGGCGCGGGCGTCCAGTGCACCTGCCCGCACAGAACCCCAAGCAGCATCGTTCCCAGCACACCCAGCAGCATCGCGGCCTGGACGCGCAAGGCCTGCAGCACCGCAATCAGCGCAATCCCAAACAGGGCAAGCGCAGGCCCGGGGGCGCGCAGGTCGCCAAGCGTGACCGCGGTCGCAGAACTGGACACAATCAAATCTGCGTTGCGCAAGCCGACAAACGCAATGAACAGGCCGATGCCAGCGGCAACCGCGGCGTGCAACTCATGCGGAAGAGCGGCGAGCAGGCGCTGCCGCAAGCCCGTGAAAGTCAGCAGAAGAAAGAGAACTCCCGAGAGAAAAACCGCTCCCAGGGCGGTCTGCCACGGCACATGCATGCCCAGCACAACGGTATAGGTAAAGTAGGCGTTCAGGCCCATACCCGGAGCAAGCGCCAGCGGATAGTTGGCCAGCGCGCCCATCAGGATGGACCCGAAGCCGGCACAGAGGCACGTGGCAATCGTGACCGCGGCCAGCGGCATGCCCGTCTGGTGCAGGATCGATGGATGGACGAAAATGATGTACGCCATCGTGACGAACGTCGTCAGTCCGGCAAGCGCTTCGGTGCGCCACGTGGTGCGATGCTGCGCGAAGCCGAAGTATCGCTCGAGGTTTGCGCGGAGGCTGGGCATCATGGTGGGTTGCAGCCAGTGTAAGGGAGGATTTGGCCGTTGCGGTAGGCTGAGGTCACTCAACAACGTTTCAGGAGAGCTGCATGCGCATGCTTCAAGCGATAGCCGTTCTGGTGTGGGTGCTTGCCGGTGTTTGCGCAGCGCAGGGGAAACCCTGGCCGGTGCGCGCGGTAATCGTCACGACCTTCGAGATCGGCGCCGACACGGGTGACACCGCGGGCGAGTTCCAGCTGTGGGTCGAACGCGAACACCTCACCGAGACCCTCGACTTCCCCGGCGGCATCCATCCGCTGCGCGCCAACTCAGAGCACACCGTGATCGGCATCGTAAGCGGCACCACGCTCGTAAACGCAACCGCGTCGGTGATGGTCTTGGGCCTCGATCCGCGCTTCGACCTGACCAGAGCCTACTGGCTCATCAACGGCATCGCCGGAGTCGATCCAAACGACGCCTCCATCGGCTCTGCGGCATGGGCGCGCTACGTGGTCGGCGATGTGACACGCTACATCGACCCACGCGAGGCTCCCGCCAACTGGCCCTACGGATTCTTCCCCGTAGGTTCACATGAGCCCAATCCGGCAACCCTGCCGACCGGCACACCCATGCGGTCAAACTTATATCCGTTGAACGCCAAGCTAGCGGAGTGGGCCTTCGCACAAACCAAAGACCTGAAGCTGGGCGACGACGCCAAAGTAGCGTCCTTCCGCGCCGGCTTCACCGGATACCCCAGGGCGCAGCTGCCCCCCTTTGTGCTGCTGGGGGATACATACGCGGCAGACTTCTACTGGCACGGCGCCATCACCACGCAGATGGCCAACGATTGGGTGAAGCTATGGTCCGCAGGCAAGGCAAACTTCGTCATGACGGAGATGGAAGACTCGGGCTTTCTCGAGGCACTCACCCGGCTGGACAGCATGCATCGCGTGGACGTCCAGAGGGTAATGGTGCTGCGCACAGGAAGTAACTACTCGATGCCGCGGCCCGGTCACACGGCGGTCGAGTCCGTCACCGCGCCGTACATCGGCACGCCGCTCGCAGTTGAGTCAGCCTGGCTCTGCGGAAGCACCGTGCTGCACTCCTTGCTCAGCCACTGGAACGAGGTCGCGGAGACGGTACCAGGAACTTGACGGTCAATCCGCCTCCAGCTTCGCGTTCCGCAGCCGGAGCGCATTGCCGATCACCGACACCGAACTCAGACTCATGGCCGCCGCCGCAATCATTGGATTCAGCAACACCCCGGTCAACGGAAACAGCACCCCCGCGGCCAGTGGCACCCCCAGTGCGTTATAAACAAACGCAAAAAAGAGGTTCTGCCGAATGTTGCGCATGGTGGCCTGCGAGAGCCGCCGCGCCCGCAACAGCCCACGCAAATCGCCACCCAGCAGCACCAACCCGCCGGCCTCGATTGCAAGGTCCGTACCCGTGCCCATCGCAATGCCGACCTCAGCCTGCGCCAGCGCCGGAGCATCGTTGACGCCGTCCCCGGCCATCGCAACGAGAGCGCCATGCTGCTGGTAGCGCTTCACGACCTCGGCCTTGCCTTGCGGAAGCACGCCCGCCTCAAACGCGATCCCCAACTGGCCCGCAATCGCCTGCGCCGTCGTGGCGTTGTCGCCGGTGACCATCACGATCCGCAGCCCGGCCGCTTTCAACTCGCGAACGGCCTCCGCGGTGGACGGCTTGAGCGCGTCCGCAACGCTGATCAGGCCCGCCGCCTGTCCATCCACGGCGATCAGCATCACCGTTCGCCCCTCGTGCCGAAGCGCCTCCGATGCAGCCAGCAAAGGATCGGCGTCGATGCCAAGCTCGCGAAACAACTCGGCATTCCCGAGCGCGACACGCGTACCCTCCACCATCCCGGTAACGCCTTTGCCAGTGGAAGACCGGAAGTCTGCCACCGACGCGAAGCTCACTTGACGGGCCTCGGCTCCCTTCACAATGGCAGCAGCCAGTGGATGCTCACTCGATCGCTCAAGGCTCGCAACCAGCCGCAGTAACTCGTCCTGCGCAAAGCCGTGCTGGGCGGCCACCTGGTCAAGCGTCGGTTTGCCCTCGGTCAGCGTGCCGGTCTTATCGACCAGCAGCGTGTTCACCTTGCCAAAGTTCTCAAGCGCCTCGGCATTGCGGATCAGGATGCCGGCCGAGGCTCCGCGGCCGGTCCCGACCAAAATCGCCATCGGCGTAGCCAGGCCAAGCGCGCAAGGGCAAGCGATAATCAGCACGGCGACGGCATTCACCAACGCATGCGGAAAACGCGGCTCCGGCCCCAACAACGACCAGACCACGAACGTGATCACCGCCGTCAGCAGCACCACCGGAACGAAGTACGAGGCCACCCGATCCGCAAGCCGCTGGATGGGCGCGCGCGAGCGCTGGGCCTGGCTCACCATGCTCACGATCTGCGCCAGCAGCGTGTCGGCGCCGATGCGCTCGGCCCGCATCACGAACGCTCCCGTGCCGTTCACGGTGCCTCCGGTCACCTTCGCCGAGACGTCCTTCTCAACCGGAATCGACTCGCCGCTGACCATCGATTCGTCGATCGCGCTACGGCCCTCGAGGACCACGCCGTCCACCGGAATCTTCTCTCCCGGCCGCACCCGCAGGCGGTCCCCTACCTGCACGTCAGCCAGGGACACGTCGCGCTCGCCGCCCTGCGCATCCAGACGGCGCGCAGTCTTCGGTGCCAGGCCGAGCAGCGCGCGCAGGGCACTTCCCGTGGCACGACGCGCGCGCAGCTCCAGCACTTGCCCCAGCAGCACCAGCGTAAGGATCACCACGGACGGCTCAAAGTAGAGCGCGGGAGCTCTCTCCGCCCCATGGAAAGATGCAGCAAATAGCCGCGGCGCAACCGTCGCAGCCACGCTGTACCCGTACGCTGCTCCCGTCCCCAGGGCAATCAACGTGAACATGTTCAGGCTGCGATGGACGATCGACTGCCACCCGCGCACGAAGAACGGCCATCCGCACCACAGCACCACCGGCGTCGCCAGCGCAAACTCAATCCAGGGCAGCACACGCCCGGCCCGCAGATGCGTCAGCGGCAGAAACATCAAGGTCAGCAGCGGCACCGCCATTGCAACGCTGATCCACAGCCGCCGCGTCATGTCGTCGAGTTCCGACGTATCTTCCTCGCCCGTGCTCTCTCTTGGCTCTAGCGCCATGCCGCACTTGGGGCAGCTTCCCGGGCCAAGCTTGTGCACCTCCGCATGCATCGGGCAGAGATACTCGGCCTGCTGCTCGGCTTTGCTTGGAGCTACAGCGGCTTCAGCCGGCTTCGGTGCAAGATACTTCTGCGGATCAGCCCGAAACTTCGTGGCACAGCCCTGCCCGCAAAAAAAGTAGGAGGCTCCTTCGTGCTCGACCCGCGCCGCCGCCTTTGCCGGATCGACCTTCATCCCGCACACCGGGTCGAGCACCGCCTCACTCACCATCGCCGCCTCGCTCATCCGTCGATCTCCCTCAGTTGCCCCCACCGGGAGCCGTAGGAAGATTGATGCTCGTCGTATCCGAGCCGACGCTCATCGGCGCATCAAGCGCGTTCATCAGCGTGTAATTCTCAAGCGCGATCGCAGCCTGCCATGCCTGATTGAGCGCCTGGACATAGCTCAACTGCAGCGTAAACAGCAGCCGCTGCGCAGAGAGCACATGCGGATACGTCTGCGCCATCTGCTGATACTTCAGCACCTCCAGCTGGTACGCCCGGCGCGCCCGCGGAAGCATCTCCGTCCGGTACTTCTCGGCCGTAGAGCGAGCCGCCTGGTACTGCTGGGCCAGCGGCTCGGCACGATTGCGGGTCAGTAGCTGCGTGCGGACAACGTCCTTCCGAGCCCGCTCCACCTCTACGCGCGCCGCTTCGATGTTGCCCTGGTTGTGGTTCCACAGCGGAAGCTGGACGCCCGCCTCGACGAAGCTCTCCGGGCCGGCCTTCACATTGGTCGCGCCAAGCACCTCGCCCGAGTACCACTCGCCCGCCTTTACGTTCAGGTTCGGCACCTTCTCCCGCTGCGCCGACTTCAGCCGCACCTCCGCCACGGCCACGTTGGCCTGTGCCTGCCGAACCGTCGGGCTTTGCTCGGCGTCGGTAAGAACGGTTGCCTCCGCATCCAGTCGCGGAGGCGAAATCAGCGCGCCAGTCAAGGGATGCGGGTCAAGCGTCGCTTGGCCCGCAGACGTCGCAAGCTGGGCAAAGGAGGCCAGGAACATCCGCTGTGCGTTGACGAACTCCACCTTCGCCTGCTCCGCCGTGATCTCAGCCGTCAGCACATCCGAGGCATCCGCCTGGCCCACCCGCTCGAGTTCATGCGCATTCGTCTCCGCATCGAGCGCCACCTTCAGCAACCGGTCTTGCACCACGATCGTCTGCTGAGCGGACAGCGCGTCGAAGAAGGCCCGGCCTACATCGTTGTGCACCCGCGCGCGCTGAATCTCGACTGCCAGCTCGTTCGATCGGCCCTCCGCCCGATACACATCGCGCCGCAGCGCAAGCTTGCGCCCCAGCACGAACTCCTGCGAGAAGAACGCGCCTTCCTCGCCGCCGTGGTATTCGCCTCCGCGGAGATGATCGCCGGAGTAGCCCACCATCGGATTCGGAGGAAGCCCCGCCTGCCGCGCCTGCTGCCGCGACCGGTCCAGATCGTGCTGAGCCTGCGCCAGCGTCGGGTTGCTCTTGTCCGCCAGCGCAAGAAAGCTCTCAACCGTCAGCGGCTCCCGGGTGACAATCGCGCCGAGCAGCTCCGGCGCGGGAAGGTCCGTGCCCGTCTCGAAGCCTGCCGCCTCCGGCTCCTGCAGCTCCTGCATGGGCAGCTTCAGCGAGCCGGCATCGCTCGCAGGCGCGGGCTTGCTGCCGGGCTGGCCGGCCTGCTGCTGGACAGATTGCTCGATACTCGCCGCCGCCGCCTTCGCTCGAGCGTCACCCGCATCCTTGCCAAAGCTCCTGAGGTCGCCCGGCATAGGGTCGGAGGGATTCGGCGCACGGTTTGGCTTTGGAGCCGGGGCAGCCTGCCGCGGCTTCGGCGCAGGCGCATCCATCTGCATGCCGGGCATGTTCGGCATCGGCATATTCGGCATCGCCTGCCCCGGCAAAAGGCAAGGCGCAGCAGCGAAAGCAAACCCCAAGACGAAATCCCGTATCTTCATCGTGCCTCCCGCTGTGTGCCCTGCGCCACATACAGCGAAGCATACGGATCCGCCGGGCGCTTGGCCTCACGCATCGCGGCCACCACCTGGTCGTACTGCTCCGCGGGCAGCACCCGCACAAACGTCATCATGCCTTGCATGAAGCGGCTCCAGTTCGGCCGCAGGCCTAGGTTTTCGGGCTTCTCGACCAGCCGTTCCATGTTCATCATCGGCCCCTCCATATACGCGTCCTGCGGGAAGTTCGGCACGTTGTTGGCGTTCGGAGAGGTCTCGCTCTCCTGCGCCCTCATGCTTTGGTCGCCCATGTCGAAGGCGTCCAGATTGCGCTGCTGCAACGTACTCAGCTTCGGCCCCTTGCCGTTCTGCTCTCCGCGCATCCCCATCATCCCGGCGTCGAGCCCCGTGTTCGCCAGCGGCCCACCCGCCGCCGAGGCCTCCGTCCCAC
>CAXUNR010000015.1:0-65547 GCA_964252655.1 uncultured Acidobacteriaceae bacterium | reverse complement strand
GCCCTGGCCAAGCTGCACGTCCTTGAGACCCTCAACACCCTCCCCCCAGGCGAGTGGCGCTTCCACGCCGGGGACGTCCCCCACGGCGAATCCGTCTCGCTCGACGACTCCTCCTGGCCCCTCGTCGCACCCCACACCAAAGCCAGCGAACCTGCCGCCTGGTACCGCCGCACCATCGTGGTTCCCAAAACCCTCAACGGCTACGACCTCACCGGCTCCCGCATCTGGTTCCAGTTCCGCACCAGCGCCAACGACCCCGTGCCGCAGATCATCTACTTCAACGGCCGCCGCGTCGCCCTCGGCGAAGACCTCGAGCCCATCGTTCTCCTCGAGGCAGCCAGGCCCGGAGACAAGGTCCTCGTAGCCGTCAAGCTGGCTCACACCGTCGACATTAAAAGCTTCAACGGCGTCGCCCTCCGCATCGAACCCGGCTCACAGATCGACGGACAGACCCGCACCCGCCCCAACCCAGACGACCTCCGCGTCGAGTGCATCGCCTCCGCCAACCTCCTCCCCGCACTCCCCACGCCGCGCAAAGATCTGCTCCCCACCGTCGAATCCGCCGTCGCAGCCATCGACACCGGCGCACTCGCCTCCGCAAACCAGGCCGCCTTCGACGCCTCCCTGCGCAAAGCCCAGGCCATCCTCGCCCCGCTCCACCCCGTGCTCGCCGCGGCCAAATTCGACCTCGCCGGAAATTCGCACATCGACGCCGCCTGGCTCTGGCCGCGCTCGGAGACCATCGACGTCGTCCACCGCACCTTCGCCACCGCCCTCCAGCTCATGGACGAGTACCCCGACTACACCTTCAGCCAGTCCGCCGCGCTCTACAGCGAGTGGATGGCCGACAAATACCCGCAAATCAACGAACAAATCAAGCAGCGCGTCAAAGAAGGCCGCTGGGAGATCGTCGGCGGCATGTGGATCGAGCCCGACCTCAACCTCCCCGGAGGCGAATCCCTCGTCCGCCAGCTCCTCGTCGGCCAGCGCTACTTCCAGAAAGAGTACGGCGTCACCGCCCGCATCGGCTGGAACCCCGACTCTTTCGGCTACAACTGGCAGCTGCCGCAGATCTACAAGCGCTCCGGTCTGGACTATTTTGTCACTCAGAAAATGCATTGGAACGACACCAACGTCTTGCCGTTCCGGCTCTTCTGGTGGCAGTCCCCCGACGGCTCCAGGGTTCTCACCTACTTCCCCACCGATTACACCCATGACGACGTGAATCCCATCCGCCTGTCCGCGGACTTCGCCGAGTCCGCCGAGCGCAACCCCGGCACCACCGAGATGATGGACCTCTACGGAGTCGGAGACCACGGCGGAGGCCCAACCCGCGACATGCTCGATCAGGGCGACCACTGGATTGCGGAAGGCAAAAAGCCCGATCAAGCCGTTCCCACCATGGCCTACCACACCGCTCAGCACTACTTCACCAATGTCGAGCAGCACCTCAGCACCGACGCGCCCACCTGGAATTACGACTCCATCGCCAAGGGCTACAAGGCGCCCCAGCCCTCCGGTCCCGGCTTGCTGGGGCTGCCCACGTGGAATGACGAGCTCTACCTTGAATACCACCGCGGCGTCTTCACCACCCAGGCCGCGCATAAACGCAACATGAGGACCAGCGAGACCGCCACGCTCAACGCCGAAGCGCTCGCCTCGCTCGCCTGGCTCGACGGCTGTAAGTATCCGGCCGACATACTGACGGAAAACTGGAAGAAGATCACCTTCAACCAGTTCCACGACCTCGCCGCCGGCTCCGGCATCGGCGTCATCTACCGCGACGCCCAGAAGGACTTTACCGAGGTCGAGAATGCCAACCGCGGCATCACCTCCACGGCACTGGAGGCGGTCAGCGCCAGGATCGACACGCGCGTCAAAGGCGATACACCCTTGCTGGTGGTCAACTCCATGGCGTGGCCCCGCTCGGAGACCGCGGAGCTCAAGGTGCAGCTTCGAGAGAAGGCCGGCGGAGTCAAGGTGCTGGACGCAAAGAATCGAACTGTGCTCACGCAGGTGCTTGACCAGAACGCCGACACGCATGAGTTCACCCTGCTGGCTCGCGTGGAGGACGTCCCGGCAATGGGCTATGCCGTTCTTCACGCGGAACCCGGTTCGCCGAACCCGGAGGGGGAACAGGACCTGCGCCTCGAACAAACGCCCGCCTCTTACCTGCTCAGCAACGCTCACCTGCGCGTCACCATCGACAAGAAGACCGGCTGCCTCACCAGCCTCTCCACTGCCGATCAGCGCAACGGCTCCTCCGAGTACCTCGCCTCCGGCGCCTGCGGCAACCAGCTCCAGACCTATGTCGACAAGCCCAAGCAGTATGACGCCTGGAACATCGACCCAGGCACCCTCGACGGGAAGATGACTCCCATCGAAGGTGTCGATTCCATTACCGTGCTCGCCGATGGCCCTCTGCGCAAAACCATCCGCATCACGCGGTCCTGGCAGTCCTCCCACTTCACCCAGGACATCTCACTCGACTCCCGTGCCGACCTCGTCCACGTCGACAACCAGGTTGACTGGCATGAAACGCACGTCCTGCTCAAGGCCGCCTTCCCGCTCGCTCACTCCGGCCCCAAGGCCACCTACGAGATTCCCTTCGGCTCCATCGAGCGGCCCACCACGCGCAACAACTCGTGGGAGAAGGCGCAGTTTGAAGTTCCCGCCCTGCGCTGGGCCGACCTCGGCGACGCAACCGCCGGAGTCTCCATCCTGAATGACTCCAAGTACGGCTACGATGCCGCCGGCAACACCCTGCGCCTTACCCTGCTCCGCTCGCCCACCTGGCCCGACCCTGAAGCCGACCGCGGGCCGCAGCACTTTACCTACGCTATTTACCCGCACGCCGGCGTTTGGAAGCAGGCCCAAACCATGCGTCGCGGCTACGAGTTCAACACGCCGCTCACCGCCACGCAGGTCGCCGCGCATACTGGCAACCTGCCCGCCACCCACTCTTTCGTCTCGATGGATACTCCCAGCGTCACTCTCACCGCCATGAAGAAGGCCGAGGACGCCGACGCGCTTGTCTTCCGCATGTTCGAGTGGGCCGGCACCCAGTCCGAGGTCAAGCTGCACGTGCCACCCGGAGCCCAGTACGCCTTCTCCAGCAATCTCATGGAGAAGGTTGAAGGCTCCCACCTGCCGGTCACCGAAGACACCGTATCGCTGCCGATCAAGCCATACGAAATCCTCACCGTGCAGGTCTTCTACCCCGCCAAATGACCCTGTCAAGCCCCAGCTCCTTCTCAACACGACCTAAGTTACTTATTTTGAGCAATTTAGGTCGTCAAGAAAGTTGGCATACTGACCCACCCCGGCATCGTAGAATAGAAATAGCAGTCAAAACTCTGAGAGCAAGCGACGTCGGCAATCGTTCTATCTTGTTTGTTTTGAAGACTTTACCCGTAAGTCCAATCAATGGAAGACTTTACGAGAACAGTCATCCTCTATCTCATACAAACAAGGGACTTTAGCAAAAAAGTATCCCAGGGGGGGACACCTCCGGCTCATACCGCGCCGGCAATCTCCACCAGCTCCGGAGCCGCCTCTATGGTCCGCTTCAGCTGCCCACACGCCGCATAGATGTCCCGCCCTCGCGGCCGCCGCGTAAACGTAGGAACGCCGCCCTCGACCAGCAGCCGATGAAACCGGTCCGCGCTCTCCTGCGTGGGCTGCTGGTAGGCCACCCCCGGCCCCGGGTTCCACACAATCAAATTGACTTTCGCCCGCATGCCCTTCAGCAGCGCCAGCACCTCGCGCGCATGCTCCGGCTGGTCGTTGACGCCGCCCAGCAGCACGTATTCAAACGTCACGTACTCACGCTTGCCAAACGGAATTGAGTGCACCGCCTCAAGCAGCGAAGCGATCTTCCACTTGCGCGTGATCGGCATGATCTCCGTCCGGACAGCATCGTTCGACGCATTCAGGCTCAGCGCCAGGCGCGGCCGAATCGCCTCGCCGGCAAACCTCCGGATCGCCGGCTCGATGCCGCTGGTCGAAACCGTCATCCGCGCCGCGGCAATCCCCATCTCGCCCACCAGCAGCCGCACCGCATCCATAAACGAGTCGTAGTTCAGAAACGGCTCGCCCATGCCCATGAACACCAGATTGATCCGGTCCGGCTGCCCTTTGCCTTTGCTGCTTCCGATCACCGCCCCATGTCGCGCCAGCACCGCCGCCACCTGCCCGGCGATCTCACCCGCCGTCAGATTCCGCCGAATCCCCAACTTCGCCGTCAGGCAAAACTGGCAGTTCACCGCGCAGCCCACCTGGCTCGAAACACAAATGGTAGCCCGCCGAAACGTTCTGCCCGCACCCGGCTGGACCGCTTGCGGCCCATCCTCATCCTCCTCCGGCAGATCGCCATCCGGCATCCACACCGTTTCGACCGTCTCACCATCCGCCAGCCGCACCAGGTAGCGCTCCGTCCCATCCACCGACCGCGCCGTCTGCGCCAGCTCCGGCTGCCCGACCTCGTAGCCGGCGCCCTTCAGCGCCTCCCGCATCGCCGCCGGCAAAACAGTCATCGCATCCAGCGATCCGGCGCCCTGCTTGTACAGCGCATCCGCCAGCTGCGCAACCCGGTACGACGGCTGGCCAAGCTGCTCCACCAGCGCCCGCAGCTCCGCCCGCGTAGCCCCGAACAACGCTCTGGCTGAAGTGCCTGCATCCATACACTTCAGTTTACGCCGGTGAAACTGCGGGTCAGCCCCGTATGAAACAATGAATCAGTAAGGAGTCGCATGTCCGCAACGCTCGCTTCCCCCGATCCGCAGGCCGCCGCTTCCCCTGAAACGCACCCCGCGCGCAACATCCGCCGCACCGTCCTGTCGAACGGCATGCTCGTCCTCACCGAGTCCATGCCGCACATGCGTTCCGTCTCGATGGGTGCCTGGATCGACTCCGGCTCGCGCGACGAACCCGCTCAGGAGAACGGGCTCTCGCACTTCGTCGAGCACATGGTCTTCAAGGGCACCACCACCCGCTCGGCCCAGGACATCGCCCGCGAGGTCGACTCGATCGGCGGCAATCTCGACGCCTTTACCGGCAAGGAAGCCGTCTGCTTCAACATCAAGGTGCTCGACGAGAACATGCCTCCCGCGCTCGATGTGCTGTCCGATCTGGTCCTTCATCCCAAGTTCTCCTCCACCGATCTCGAGCGCGAGCAGGGCGTCATCCTCGAAGAGATCAAGATGGATGAAGACAACCCGGACTACCTCGTCCACGAGACCTTCACCCAGAACTTCTGGCCAAACCACCCGCTTGGCCGGCCCATCCTCGGCACGGTCCAGACCGTCTCCTCGTTCGACCAGAAGACCGTCTTCGATCACCATCGCCGCCGCTTCACGCCGGAAAACATGATCTTCTCGGCCGCCGGACATCTGGATCACGACCGCTTCGTCGCCGAGGTAGAAGCGCGTTTCGGCCCGCTCGCGCCTGCGGGCGAAAAGATCACGACGCTCGAGACGCATCCCACCACCACGCCGCACATCACGCTCAAAAAGAAGCGTTCGCTCGAGCAGGTGCAGATGTGTCTGGGCGTTCCTGCACCGCCGATCAACGATCCCGATCGCTTTTCGCTGTATCTGCTCAACTCCATGCTGGGCGGCGGCATGAGCTCGCGGCTCTTCGAGAGCATCCGCGAGAACGAAGGGCTGGTCTATTCGATCTACTCGGAGCTGAGCCCGTTCCGCGACGCTGGCGCGCTCTCGGTCTACGCCGGCATGTCGCTCGACCGCACCGAACGTGTGCTCGAGCTGACGCTCGCTGAGTTCCGCCGTATGAAGGAGCAAGAGGTGACCGCGGCTGAGTTGAAGCGCGCCAAAGATCAGATGAAGTCGAACATCGTGCTTGGCCTCGAGAGCTCCGGGAGCCGGATGAATAACCTGGCCCGCCAACAGATGTACTTTGGCCGGTTCTTCCCGGTGGACGAAGTCGTCCGGGAGATCGACCGCGTGACGCCGAGCGATGTGCAGCGGCTGGCAAGCCAGCTCTTTCAGCCGGATCTGATGGCGCTCACCCTGCTCGGCAATCTGGGTCCAATGAAGGTAAGCCGGAGTCAGCTCGCCTGCTAAGCTTGCCAGGTTCCCTTATACCTTCGTAGCTTTCACCGTTCTTATCTACCTGCTAAAGTCTTTCTGAACCTTTTCGAAGATTGGTCGTCAGAGGAAGTATGAAGATCGAGTCATTGCGAGTCACAGGCCGCGCCGCGGACGAGGGCTTTACGCTGATCGAGTTGCTGATCGTTATGTCCGTCATTCTGATCCTGATGACGCTGGCGATCCCGCAGATGTTGAAACTGCGCAAGCAGGCCAACGAGACCTCCGCGGTCCAATCCGTGCGCACCATCGGCAACGCGGAGCTGCAGTATAACCAGGCCTATCCGGCGAACGGCTTCTCCTGCTCGCTCAACACCATGGGTGGCGCACCGGGAACAGCGCCCTCAGCCCAATCCGCCGAAGTCTTGTCTCCCGATCTGGCCGGCGGAAGCAAGTCAGGCTATACGTTCAACGTTATCAACTGCACCAAGGTCACGGTCAACAATCAGGACATGTTCACCGGCTTTGAAGTCACGGCGGTGCCCATCTCCGTCGGCCGCACCGGAGATCGTGGCTACTGCATGGACGAGAACAACTTGATTAAGTTCGATCCGACTGGCGGCACCAACTGCACCCAGCCGCTGCAGTAGTGAGGAAGGCTGCATGGCTTTGCTTGTGCGCTGGGCTGCTGGTAGGGCCCGCATATGCGCAAACTCCCGGGTCTGCTGCCATTCTGAAAGCAGTCGATGCGTACTACAATCACCTGACCAGCCTGCGCACCCGTTACACCGAGCGCTATACGGGCATGGGCCTGACCCGCGCTGAATCCGGAACATTGACCCTGAAGAAGCCCGGCCGCATGCTCTGGGCTTACGATTCGCCGGCCGGAAAGGTCTTTGTGCTGGACGGGCATTTTGCCTGGTTTTACACTCCCGGCGACGCGCAGGCGCAGCGGATTCCGGCCAAGCAGATGGATGACCTGGGCACGCCATTGCGTTTCTTGTTGGGCCATACGGAGCTTGCGAAAGAGCTTGAAGGAATCAGCGTGGTTCCCGCGCCGCAAGGCTTTCGCATCGCCGGGGTTCCAAAAGGCATAGGAAACCGTGTGCGGCAGCTCACGCTCATGGTTACGCCCGCGGGAAGTATCGTCCAGATGACGCTCGAAGAGATAGATGGCGCAACGACTGCTTTCACCTTCACCGACCAGCAGGAAAACGTTCCGACCCGCGACTCCGACTTCCGGTTCACTCCGCCTGCCGGCGTGGGCATCGCCACGGGTGCGGCCCCGATGTAGCCGGTTTTGCGTGTAATCTTCCGCTAGCCGGCCCGTCCATCGAGCATTCAGGCTAGATTCGCGTATTTCGGTGTGTCCAGGAGTCGACCATGATCCTCCGGCCGTTCGCGTTATTGTCCGTTGCCCTGCTGCTGTCTCTTCGTGCGAGCGGTCAGTCCCCCGTGTTTGAAGCGGCAGACCTGCACCCAAGCCCGCCCCGGACCTACCACTATTTCTCCGGAGGCCTGCTGCACGAAGACCGTTACCTGCTGCACGACGCGACGATCGTGGACCTGATCGCCACGGCCTATGGGCTGGATGCAGAGAACATCCAGGGTGGTCCGCCGTGGATTGAACGCGAGCACTTCGACCTGGTGGCGAAGGCTCCGCCGGGCACCTCTAAGGCGACGCTGCGATTGATGCTGCGCGCGCTGCTCATCGAGCGGTTCGGCCTGGCAGTGCAGGACGGCGTAAAGCCGATGCCGGCCTTCGTTCTGAGTGCGGGCAAGACCAAGCCAAAAATCAGGGAATCGGCGGGCGAGGGTGCATCTGATTGCCAGGATAAGACACCACCGACGGCGGTCGGCATCGTCACGCAGATTGTGGTCGCCTGCCGCAACATGACGATGGATACGTTTGCGCAGCAGCTGCATGGCATGGCGGGAGGGTACCTGAACAAGCCCGTCGTGAATGAGACGAAGCTGGCCGGAACGTGGGACTTCGATGTGAAGTGGACGGGACGGGGACAGCTGGAGCAGGCGGGCAGCGAGGGCATTTCGATCTTCGACGCCGTGGACAAGCAGCTTGGCTTGAAGCTGGCGCTTGAGACCGCGCCTCGGTCGGTGGAGCTGGTGATGCGGGTAAATCGTGTCCCTACGCCGAACACAGCGGGTACGGAAAAGGTGCTTCCACCGCCACCGCCGGCGCGCTTTGAGGTCGCAACCATCAAGCCGAGCAAGCCCGGGGCGGAGTTCGACGGAAGGATCAACGGCGGCCAGGCCACGCTGACCGGAGCGACGCTGCGCTTCATGATGAACTACGCCTGGGACCTGAACCAGAACGACAGTGACTCGCTCGCTGGACCGAAGTGGCTGGATACGGATCGTTTCGACATCCTGGCCAAGGCGGGTGCGCCTGTGAAGGGATTCGACTCGCCAAACGGCATGATCGACCCAAGCGAGCTGCAGGAGATGATGCGTGCCTTGCTGGTGGAACGCTTTGAGATCAAGAGCCACATGGAGGATCGTCCGGTAACGGCGTATACGCTGCTGGCGCCGAACCCGAAGCTGCAGAAAGCCGATCCAAGCAACAGAACGGTATGGAAAGAGGGGCCGGGAGCCGATGGGAAAGAGCCGCGCGTCACCACTCCCATCCTGAACCGGCTGGTCACGTGCACCAACATGAACATGGACGAGATGGGCGACGAGCTTCAGCTGCTGGCCTCTGGGTTCATCTACAACAAGGTGCTGAATGGCACGAAGCTGGACGGCCGGTATGACTTCACCCTGAGCTTCAGTTCCGTGAACCGGATTGCGAACGCCGCGGCGGCTGGGCCCGAGGGCACGGCATCTGACCCGAACGGAGCGCTTTCGGTCTTCGACGCGCTCAATCGCCAGCTGGGCTTGAGACTCAAAAAGGAGAAGCGTCCGATGCCGGTGCTGGTGATCGACCAAATGACAGAAAAGCCCACCGAAAACTAGGTGGGCTTTTGCAGACGCGTGAAGAGGACTCACAGCTTAACTGTCCCGTGCTCTCCGATTTTGGAGTGATCTCCGGTGACCGCGGCTGCCAAGTACCGTACGCCCATGACAATCTTCGAGGAGGAGGCCTGCCAAAACTGGGCTTCAGTAACATCAATGCGCATCACCGAAATTGCGGGGTCATCCTCTCCTCCGGGGAACCAGGCTTTGAACATGGGGTTCCAGAGCTCGTGAATCTTGGCCTTGTCCTTGCTTACCGTGGCTCGTCCCTTGGCCACAACATACTTGGAGTCGCTGGTATCGGAGTAGAGCAGGCTGACGTGTGCATCCTGCTGTACTTCATGCACCTTGCCGGATTCCCCGCGCGTCAGGAACCAGACCGTACCATCGAACTCGGTCTGCTGCGTTGCCATGGGGCGGCTGTCGAACGAGCCGTCCGCGCCTGCCGTGGTCATCATGCAGATGTGAATATCCTTGATTAATCCGGCGATCTTCTTACGGCCTTCATCGCCGCTCAATGCTACTTCTTCGCTCATGTTTCCTCCACGTCCGTGAGATGCAGCAGGCCGGCAGCCGGTAAGCCGAAGTAAGATGGGACGGTGACCGAGACCTCCGCCAACCTGCTCTCTACCGACGAATTTCTTGCCGCGGTGCATGCGCTTGCTCCGCGCGTTGCCGTCTTTGATTGTGATGGCACGCTTTGGTCAGGCGACGCCGGCTCGGCGTTTATGCATTGGACGATCGACAACGGGCTGCTTTCGCCTGAGCGCATCGCTGGGCTAAATAGTCGATACGAAGGATACCGGCGCGGCGAAGTCTCGGAGCTGGCCATTTGCGGCGAGATGGTGCAGGTGTATGCCGGGCTCCCGGAGCAGGATCTGCGCGCCGTGGCCGCAACATTCTTCCGCACGCACATTGAGCCAAACATCTTTCCGGAGCTGCAGCAGCTGATCGGCACCCTGCAAGCGGCCGGCACGGACATCTGGGCGGTGAGCTCAACCAACGACTGGGTGATCGAAGAGGGCGTCCAGCGCTTTGGGATTACGGCGAACCGGGTGCTTTCCGCACGTGTGCACATCGTCGACGGCCTGATCACCGATCGCCTGATCGACGTCCCTACGGACGAGGGCAAGGTGGCCGCGCTCAGCCGTGTCGGGCTTCCTCACCCCGATGCGGTCTTCGGCAACTCCATCCATGATGCCGCGATGCTGGTGATTGCGCGCCGCGCGTTCCCGGTCAATCCGACGCCGGCCCTGCTGACCCGGAGCGCCGCCGCCGGCTGGCCGGTCTACTTCCCTGCCTCGGTGGCTCCGCCCCGCTGAAACCAGGGGCATGTCCAGATGGATTCCGCTTGAAATTCACAGTGCATCCGTGGAAGAGCGTCGGCCTTTGTCTACAATCGAGCTTACTGTCCAGCCTAGGAGCCCGCCCATGCCGCGTATCAATTTCCAGCAGCAGCTGATCGCTCTGAAAGACAAGCTGCTGGCCATGGCCGCGCTCTCGCAGCAGGCGCTCGAGTTCTCCGTCGAGGCCTACATGAATCGCGACACAGGTCTTTCCGCGCTGGTGCAGGAGATTGAAGCCGCCATCAACGCGGCCGAGACGTCGGTCGACGAGATGGCCTATGATCTGCTCGCCAAGGAGCAGCCCATGGCGATCGACCTGCGCTTCATCCTCTCGGTCATCAAGATCAACGGCGACCTGGAGCGCATTGGCGATCAATCCACCAACATCGCCTCGCGGGTGATCGCGCTGGGCAATCAGCCTAGCATCTCGCTGCCGGTTGACCTCGAGACGATGGGCTACAAGGTAGGTGTCATGATTCGCCGTGCCATCCAGGCTTTGCTTGAAGGCGACTCCAGGCTGGCTGAATCGGTGCTCAACATGGATGATGAGATCGACGAGATGAACCGCGCCATCCAGGCAGAGCTAGTGGAGGTGATGATGCAGCACCCGCATGTCGCCGAGCAGTGCCTGAATGCCATTATCATCAGCCGCAATTTAGAGCGGGCCGCGGACCATGCAACCAACATCGCGGAAGATGTGATCTTTTGGGTGCGCGGCAGCGATGTGCGGCATAAGTTCTCGATGTTGCCGCCCCATGAGGAGCGAACACTGCCGGTGTAACCCCGGATAGGTCAGTATGGGGTGAGTAGCGAACTGACCCTATACTGACCCGAACAGAGCTTGACCCTGGTTTCTTCCACTCTTTATTCTTAGCTTAAGGCCGCAAATGAGTAAGGCAGACGCGTCGTTGTGACTACGCTGCGCGCTTTGCATAGACGCCTTCACCTTACCAAGGTTGACCGGGAGCAGAATGCAGCCGTCCACGATCTTCGTGGGCCTTTTCTCTTGCCCGGTCATCCAAAGCTCAAAGGAACACAATGCCAGACGAGACCCTCGCCGCCCTGCCCGATACCCCTGTTGCCAGAGAAGTGAAAGAGACCAAGGCGCAGCGCTCCGAACGCTTGAAGCTTGAGAAAAACCCGTGGGATGCCTGGGATGAGGTTCGTGAATTTGCCAGGCAAGGACGTCAGTCGGTCGCTCCGGAGTGGACTGCGCTCTACTTTAAGTGGTGGGGCATCTACACCCAGGGTGACGGTCTGGGCGCAACCGGCGGCGTGGGCGGCGAAGGCAAGGCGACTGAGTATTTCATGATGCGCATCGGTCTGCCCAATGGCCTGCTCACCTCGCATCAGCTGCGTACCATCGCCGACATTGCAAAGCAATTTGCCCGTAACATGGCGGACATTACGACGCGGCAGAACATCCAGCTGCATTGGCTGACGATCGCCAATCTGGTCGAGATCACGGATCGACTGACCGAGATTGGCCTCTCTCCGAAGGGAGCCTGCGGGGATGTGGTACGCAATGTGACCGGATGTCCACTTGCCGGTCTGGATCTTCACGAGCTAGTCGACTCGAGCCCGCTTGCGGTCCAGATCGCTGAGTTCCTCACGGCAAATCCGGAGTTTTATAACTTGCCGCGCAAGTTCAAGATTTCGGTAACCGGCTGCCCGTTGTGGTGCAGTTATCCGGAGATCAACGATGTGGCCCTGACGGCGATCGAGCGCGAGGTCGATGGCCTGCTTGAGGTCGGGTATACGCTGCGGGTCGGCGGTGGGCTCTCAACCGAGCCACATATGGCGGTAAGGATCCCGGCGTTCATCCCGCAGGATAAGGCGATGGACGTGGTGACGGCCGTGGCGCGCATCTTTAAGGAGCAGTCGGAGCTGCGCGAAAATCGTACCCGCGCCCGCGTCAAATATCTCTTCATGCGCCATGGCTGGACGGCGGAGACAATGCTGGAGGCGATCGAGGCGAAGCTCGGCTATAAGCTCGATCCTTCACCGATCGACGCCGATGTCATTCCAGGAGACATTTACCGCGACCACGTCGGGGTGTCGCCGCAGAAGCAGCCGGGGCTGTCGGCAGTGGGGGCTTCCGTGCTGCGCGGCAGGCTCACCGGGGATCAGCTGCATGCGCTGGCCGACCTCGCGGACAAGCACGGCGACGGCCACCTTCGCGCGACCATCATGCAGAACATCGTGCTGGTGAATATTCGCAATGCGGAGGTGCGTGAGTTGCTTGCGGAGTTGAAGGCGCTCGACATCAACGTGGATGTTTCGCCGTTCTGGCGGGGCGCGATCGCCTGCACGGGCACAGAGTTTTGCAAGCTGGCGATTACCGAAACCAAGGGCTTTGCGCGCTGGCTGGTGGACGAGATGCAGGGCCGGCTGCCGGGCTTTGACCAGCAGATCAAGCTGCATGTGACGGGCTGCACCAACTCCTGTGGCCAGCACTGGATTGCCGACATCGGCCTCGAAGGCAAGAAGCTGAAGAAGGATGGCAAACTGGTAGATGCCTATTATTTTTGCGTCGGAGGCTCGGTCGGCAAGTACGCGGCGGCGGGGCGGACGCTGGGCTACCGGGCAGCGGCGGACGAGTGTCCCGAGGCCATTGAGCGGCTATTGCGGGGGTACCTTCTGGCTCGGCAGCCGGAAGAGGATTTGCGCGCCTACTTTTCCCGCACCAGCGATGATGAGTTGCGTGCACAACTGAATGGAACGCCGATGGCTCCGGTTGAACGAGATGCGGCGCCTGCGGGCGGAAGTCATGCTGTGGACGCATAAGGCGGCTACGGCGTTACATTCGCGTCTTATCCAAAAACTTGACTCATTTTCTAAAGTCTTTGAGGAATCGGCCGATAAGCTGATGAGGAGTGAGAAGTGCGCTGACTTGCCAACGCAAGAAACCAGTCCATAGGGGCGTTCAGGTGCGGGTAGTGGCCAACGACCGCACCGGTTTCGCCAGGGCGGCAAGCACGCATATGCATGTGATCGTCGGAGCAAAGCTTGTCTATCCATAGGGTGGCATGACCGGCAGAGGTGACATGCCCAACGAAGTTCACGGGATCTTGAAGGAGGAGAACAACATCGGCTCTGGCTGCAACGACTCGCCCAACGAACAATGCGAGGACCAGACCATACAAACTCCGGCACCAAAAAACATTTTATAAGGATGATCGGACCAGGGCAGAAGATTCCTGTAGGCTGACGATGTGCCAAAACAGGATTCAGCGGAAGTGCTCGAGATCGACGGACATGCGGTGCGCATCTCGAATCCGGACAAGCTTTATTTCTCCGAGCAAGTGCAGATCAGCAAGCTCGAGCTGGTGCGATATTTTCTCTCCGTTAGCCCTGGAGCTTTGAACGGAATCGCCGACCGGCCGATCGTGTTGAAGCGTTTCGTGAACGGCGCACATGGAGAACCGTTCTACCAGAAGCGCGCGCCGGACAACCTGCCGAAGTACGTGCGCACGGTGACACTCTCGTTTCCGTCGGGTCGGACGGCGGATGAGGTTGTCGTCGATCATGCGGCGGCGCTGGCCTGGATGGTCAACCTGGGCTGCATGGAGTTGCATCCGCACCCGGTGCGTACGGGCGACCTGGAGCATCCGGATCAGCTGCGGATCGACCTCGACCCGCAGCCGGGGATCGAGTTTGCGCAGGTGCGGGAGGTCGCGCTGGCAGTACAAGCGGTGCTGGGCGACATGGGCCTTGAGGGCTACGCCAAGACCTCGGGCTCACGCGGCATCCACATCAACGTGCCGATCCTGCCGCAGTGGAGCTTTACAGAAGTTCGGCGTGCCGCACTTGCTTTGGCGCGGGCAGTGGAACGGCGAGTGCCGACGCTCGCGACCTCCAAGTGGTGGAAGGAAGAGCGGCACGGCGTTTTTCTGGATTACAACCAGAATGCGAAGGATCGAACTACAGCGAGCGCATATTCTGTGCGGCCGCTGCCGGATGCACGGGTCTCGGCTCCACTGACGTGGGCGGAGGTGCCGGAGGTCAATCCCGCAGACTTTACGGTGCGGACGATGCCGGCACGTTTTGCGGCCATCGGGGATCCGCATGCGGAGATGCAGGCGCATCCGGGATCGCTTGATAAGCTGCTGGAGCTGGCGGCACAAGACGAGGCCGAGGGTTTGGGCGATGCGCCCTGGCCTCCGCACTTTGCCAAGGCGGAGGGCGAACCGAAGCGAGTGCAGCCGTCGAAGGCCAGGGAGCCTGGAGCCAAAGCATTTGGAGAGCAGCTCGGTGAGGGCTTCGGCGCGCAGCGCTTTCGTAAACGGTCCGCGGCAAAGCAGGCGGCATCTCCGCTGGGCGAGACCGAAGCTTCAGCGCCGAAGATCCGCAAGACACCGGCGAAGCGCGTGCCAAAGTTCCCGCTGGTGACTGTCGCACAGTCGCCGGACAAAGCGGCGGCAATGGCGGGTCTGGAACGCTGGAAGGCGGCCCATCCGGAAGCGGCGGCCAAGCTGGCGGAGGAGGATGTGCTGGTCGACCGCATGCGTGGGACGGCGTACGTGTGGTACCGGATCCGGGTCAATCTCCGCAGCGTGCCGGAGGCGGAGCGGCCGGAGCAAGGGACCCCGGACCCGGACGACGACCCTACCCGTGCCTGGCGAGAGTCTCAGGAAGTTTCGAGATGAAGCGGTCCCGCGGCTACTCTCGTGCCGTGAAGCTCCTTAGGCACTCTGCCTCCTCGCGCACCTGGTCGGGTCCTTGTTGCTCTTGCCTACAAGCCCATGCGCCCGGATGACCGGTCAGACCGCGCCCTCCTCGGCGGCAGCTTCTGCGATTACCGCAGAGCTGCAGCGTCTCCTCGACTAGCAGCAGTCTCTTGAGTTTGACGACAAGCTTCTGGCCACCGATCCGAAGCACCTGACCGGCCCGCAAACTCTGTATTTTTCGGGCATACTCGCTTCCGCCTTGGCCAACTGGAGGATGCTGCACCAAGGCGTGTCCGCGCCATCAATACGGATGCAGAGCACTCGCTTACTCCCGGCCAGGATCTCGTAGCGCTCGGAGTCTTGGGTGAGATCAACCTTAAGCTCTCCCTCTATCGTGGAGCGGCGAAGATGTTCGGCATGTTTGCACAGGAGGCGGGGCCGCACCGGCCTAATCAGCAGGCGATGCTCAACAACGGTCATTTGGCGGAGCTGCTAGCTACGATGCCTCCGCAGACCGTTGAACTGACCGAGGATTTCACATTCTTCCCGGCAGCCCCGCTCTCTCCGGCGACGATGGGCACGGAGTACCCGGTCAGTTTTCCAGGGCAGGCCGCTTCCGCCACGAAGCTGCGCACGCGCTTCGATACCGGCGCCGAGCTCTCGATCCTGTCTGCTTCGGCGGCAAAAACCTGGGGCGTCACAATGCTCGAAGGTACGGCCACGCTGCTTGGCGGTCGCGCCGGCGAGAAACTAGTAGCCGCGTTGTGCGCCTGAGGAGTAGGCGCCGCGAAGAGTGCCGTGAGATCACGCTCAAGCCGGGCTGCGTCCACATCGACCTGCGCGTGCACTCGCGTCATGGGCAGCGCGGGCTTGTCCGCCTTGGAATAGGTCAGCACGTCTCCGTACGCCGCGCCATGCGACAGGTCCACGTCCATGTAGACATCGCGCGCATGGAGCGTCAACGCGGGGTCGAGCCAGGTCGCGGCAGCCAGTTCGTCCCATGCGTACTGCGCGGTGCTATCGTGCTGCGCATACCGAACCAGGTAGCGGGCGGCGTTACTTTTTGAGTTCGCCAGGTTCTTGAGCGTGCCTGAAGTCTGCGTTTCGATGGAGGCATCGATCGTCGTGACGGTCACCTTTGCCCAAGGCGCGGTCAGCACAATGTGAGCGGCTTCGGGATCGAACCAGAAATTGAACTCGCGCCGTGGTGCGTTCGCCCACTCCGCGACGTCGGTGCGCGGATTCAGGCTTCCTCCCATCACGACAAGCTCTTCGGCGAGCTCGGCAAAGTGCGGATCCAGGCGGATGGCCAGGGCGATGTTGGTCAAGGGTCCCGCGCCGTAGATCGTCACCTGATGAGGGTAGGCGTGCACCATGCGCACCATGAAGTGCGCCGCGTTTTCCTCAGCGGCTTTGGTGGTGGGATTGCCTTCCTCAAGTGCCGGCACCTGATCCCATGGCTGTGTGACCTGCGGGCCCCACGCTCCCATGTAATTCATCTTGCCATAGCGTTGCGCGTCCAACAGCGTCGCCGCCTGGGTGCGGACCAAGGGAAACGCCGCCCCCGGACAGACCGGAACCTCCGTGCGACCCATAAGTTCCAGCAGCCGCAGGGTGTGCGCGACCTCCGCATCCCGCCAGGCGTCCCCGGTCACCACCGTAATGCCAAGCAGCTTTACCCGCGGCGACTGCAGGAACACCAGCAGCGCGGCCATATCCGAGCCTCCCGGGCCGGACGCATCCTGATCCGCAATGACGTAACGCGCCGGCTGAATCTGCCCGGATGCAGCTGCAACCGGGAGATGCATTGCCGCAATGGCAGCGCCCCACAGCGGCAAAAGCTTTCTCAAACGACAGCATGAAGCAAGCGGCATGGAACTACTCCGGAACTTTAAGGCTTGGGCGGCACGGTGGGCTGGGTCTGGTCCCACCTATGCTCCTGCTGGTACTGCTCACGCTGGCGATACGCCTCCTGCGCACCTGCATCGTTGGCGCGGAAGGCTGGACCGGACGGCCACAAGCTGAAGTCTGCATAAGCGACGCGTTTGGGCACTCCGTTCAGGCCATCGAGCACTGCCTGCATCTCAAGCAGCACACCGCGCGAGAGCGAAAGCTGATGCTCATTCGGCTGATAGATGGTGCCGACCGGATAATCGAGAAACGGAATGCTGGTCTCCTCAATATGACAGCCAAGGATGTGGCTTACGGGCTTGTCGGCGGTGAACCTGACCAGGCGGGCGTTGCTGCGCGTAAAAGCCGGAAAGTCGCGGATGTAGATGCGGCCCGGATAGACGCTGTCGCCCGTCAACAGAATGGCGGTCTGGCGATCGTAGAGCGCGATGCTCGAGGTGTCGTGGCCGGGAATGGGGATGGCGTCGATCACGCGCTCGCCGAGGTCAATCAAGCCGAGATCGTCGGGCCAGCGATTGATCTTATAGAGCTGCCTGACACCGTCGATGGTTGGCGGAATAAAGGTGATGGGAATGGCAGGATCGTTGAGGGCCTGGATCGCAGCATCGCCGGCGATATGGTCGCCGTGCGAATGAGAGTGCGTGACAATCAAAGGCATGGATTCGCGATGATTGCGAAGCAGATACTGATGCATCAGGCGCTGCAGGGTCGGAGCGAGATTGCCTTGGCGAGAGCCCGTGTCGAATAGCAGCGCTCGTTGTTTGCCGAAGAGCAGATACACGAACGGCTTCTCATAGTCGGTGCAGCCGCTTTGCCGAAGCACAAAAAGGTCGGGGTTGTACTCGTGGATCTCCCACTCCGGCATGTCCATGCATTTGGGGCCACCGGTATTCCAGGTAAGCGGCAGGGTTCCAGGGCGAATGGTGCCGCCATCCGGCTGCGGAAACTGAGCGTGAGCCACGTTTAGCAGGAGCGCGCAGCCCAGGACGACAAGCCTCCAAAGTTTCACAGTGCCTCCCCCGCTGTCTGTTGTCGAACCTCGGATGCAGATGCGGCCGGTCGGTCCAGATCGCGCTCCGGCTCAGCCGAAGGATGGGTGCCGCGGGTAGCGACGTGATAGAAGGCATGGCCGGCGCGGGTCAACTCGCGGTCAATGCGGGAGATCAGCGCGAGATTGCGTGGAATAACAACTCCTTCTGTAGCGACGGCGGTCAGGGTGCCTGAGCGAAGCTCCTCCAGCACGTTGATCCTCGGCAGAAAACCGATGCCCATGCCGGCGATAACCATGCGCTTGAGCAGTTCGTAGGAATCGAGCTCCATGCCGATGCGAGGCCGAATCTTGTACTGCGCGAAGAGCCGGTCAAGATGCTCGCGGCGGCGGCCCGTCTTCGGCAGCAAGAGGTTGTGCTGCGCAATCTGCTTGAGACTGACGACCGGCAGAGGAGCAAGTGGATGATCCTGCGGCAGGCAGAGGGTCCACTCATCCTCGTGGATGACCTCTACGTGCAGACGCGGGTCGGCCACGGGCATGGAGACAACGCCAAAGTCGGCCTCGCGATTCAGCACGGACTCGACCGTCTTGGCGCGCTCGGCACGAACGATGTTGAGCGAGACACGAGGGTAGCGCTTCTTGAAGTTGGCGAAAAAACTTGGCAACACGTAGAGCGCGGTGGAGTCGTTGGCGCTGATGAGCAAGCTGCCGCGCGGCGAGCGTTCCAGATCGGCTATGGTGATGGCGATGTGATTGAGGCGCGAGATGCAGTCCTCGGCGAAGGGCTCGAAGACGCGGCCGGCGGCGGTGAGGGTGACCTTGCCTCCGCCACGCTCAAAGAGACGGACGCCGACCGCCTTTTCAAGCGAGGAGATCTGTGCCGAGATAGAAGGCTGCGTCACCAGAAGTTTGACCGCGGCGCGGGAAAAACTCTTCTGCCGCGAAACCTCAAGGAACGTCTTCAGCTGATCAAAGTCCAAGCGGCACCTCGTTGTCGGGACACTTCTGGTGTATCACAGGGGTTTGCTCTGCGTGACAGCTAACAGTGCTGAAAGGGTATGAAGCGACCTAACCCGACCCTAGCGGCAGGAGACAGGCGATTCGCATCGAGCGCATAAAGAAAGCTGATCGTAGCAGCTTTTTCTTATGCCGAAGATAGGCAAAGCTACGGCAGGGTTAAGGGCCGGCGTGTCCGCGCTATGATCGGGAAACATTTTCAAGCCGCATAGCGTTCCGAAGCGAACGACGCCTGCTCAAACCAGGCGTGCGAATCGTCACGTCGTTGTATCGGTACGGTCTACTTGTTTTCCTCCGGAGGTCGTCTTCCATGCAGATTGGCAGCAACGCTCGTTCCTATTTTCTGGTTTCCCGCTCCCTTGGCCTCAGATCATCGGCCGCGCTTGCGGGCACGTTGTTGCTGGCCGGCTCTGCCGCTCTGGCCCAGACCAACACCACCGGCTTAAGCGGTGTGGTGACGGACTCGACGGGGGCCGTAGTGCAGGGCGTCACGGTGAGCATCAAGAATCCGGCCACAGGCACGACTGAGACAACCTCGACCAAATCGAAGGGCGAATACACGTTTTCACAGGTGCAGCCGGGCACGTATGAGGTGCATGTCACTGCTTCGGGCTTCTCCGAGGAGGTAGAGTCGGTCGAGTTGCTGGTGTCGACGCCCTTAAAGGTGGACTTCAAGCTTACGGTGGGTGCGAGCGAGGTCGTCGAGGTAAGCACGGGCATTGCGGCCCTCAATTCAAACGATGCAACTTTAGGCAAGGCTTTCGACAGCCAACAAATCCAAAATCTTCCTTATCTAGCAAATAACGTGAACTACCTTCTCTCGCTGCAGCCAGGCGTGTTGGCTCTCGACCCCGGCGCCACAACGGGCGGCCTAAACCAGGACCCTCGGACGGGCATTGTGGACGGAGCGCGTCAGGATCAGACCAATCTCACGCTGGACGGCGTGGATAACAACGATCCGAATTATGGCTATGCCTTTGTGGGCGTTCTGCGTTCAACGCGTGAGTCAGTGGAAGAGTTCCGAGTCACGACCACCAATGGCGAGGCAGACGCCGGCCGCTCCTCGGGCGGTCAAGTGTCCATCAGCACTCGCAGTGGCACGAACCAAATCCATGGCAGCGCTTACTACTTCTATCGCGGTGCGGCGACAGCTTCCAATAATTGGTTCAACAAACAGTCGGAGTTGCAATCTGGGAAGCCGGATATCTCGGCCAAGGTGCTGCAAGATACGTACGGAGCTTCGCTCGGCCTTCCTCTGCTCAAGAACAGACTCTTCTTCTTTGGAGCTTACGAAGGGTTCAAGCAGGCTACGGACCAGGTCGTAACCGAAACCGTCCCGTCGTTGATCAATCCCGTGGCCGGAGACACCGTTCCCGGGCAGAGTTATGGCGGTCTGATCACCGGGAATGTGGTGTATCCCAGCGCTGCCGGAGGAACAGTAACGCTTACGCCTGCCCAGATCGCCGGGCTCGATCAGGGATGCACCGGGTGTAGTACGCCCGGAACTGACCAAGCGGCGCTCGCGTACTTCAAGCAGTTTCCCATTGCCAATTCAACGGTAGGTGGAGATGGATATAACACTGGATCTTATGTATTTCCCTCTCCGGCTCCGATCCATCAAATCACTAATGTAGCGCGCCTCGATTACACGCTCAATTCTCACCAAACAGTGTTCGTTCGCGGAACGTTGCAGGGGGACAATGCGTCCAGTGCGCTTCAATTTACGGGATTGGGAGCAAACAGTCTCACTTACGAAAATAATAAGGGGATCGGCGCCGGGCACATTTGGAGATAACTAAGTCGCTCACAAACAATCTTCGCTACGGATTTATTCGCGAAGGCTCGGCCGTGCAGGGCGCGGGAGCTCACCCCTATGTTAATTTCAGTGCGTTCAGCCCGCTGACTGGTACGACGACCTCGACGTACTATGTCGTGAACACAAATAATCTTGTGGATGACGCCACCTTTGTAAAAGGGCGGCACACCCTTCAGTTCGGCGTAAACGATCGCTTTATCTCGAATAGCCGCTACGCGAATGCAACCCTCTACCCAGTCGGGGACGTATCGGCTTCCTTGCTGGCGACTGCCGCCATCGCAGGCACTGGATCAGGTCTCGATCCAACTGCTGCCTACGGAGCCGTGGCCAATTCGTTTAAGAGTTCTTATAACAATGACATTCTCGCAAACGTGGGAGGTGTCACCAGCGCTAACTCGTATACCAACTTCCTTATTCAGGGAAATCAATTAGTGCCGGCGCCCTCGGGAACAGTTCCCACACACGTCTATCGGTCTCTCGAGCAGGAGTACTACGTCCAAGACCAGTGGAAGACGACTCCGCAGCTTACGCTGATCGCGGGCTTGCGCTATACGCATCTAGGAGTTCCGTACGAGATCCATGGGCAGCAGGTTGCGCCCAGTATCAATCTTGGAACAAATTTTTTCCAAAATCGTATTGCTGCCGCCGCCGCTGGAAGCAGCTATGGGACGGACATCTCGGTTGCACCAGGAGGACAAGCCAACGGTGCAGCTAATTTATGGACACCGCAGAAACTAAACTTTGCGCCACGTTTTTCGTTCGCCTATGCAACGCTCAATAACAAGACATCGGTTCGAGGCGGCTTTGCCTTGGCTTATGACCACTTTGGCGATGCGGTCATCGATTACTACGATGCCAATGGAGCTTTTGCGCTAAGCCGTCAGAATCCCTTTGCGTATCCGAGCGCGTCCACCTATGCAGAGTTCACTGGCTACCAAGATGTGCCGGTGGGCCCAGTCTCGGTTGCACCGCAATCCTTTCCTATCGATCCGGCGCAAACGACGATTGCCAGCTTCGGCAGCTCCTTTGTCAGCGATATCGATGCGAACCTGAAGACACCCTATGCTGAGACTTTCAACCTAACGGTTCAGCACGAAGTGACTCGCGGCATGGTGGTCACAGCTTCCTATGTTGGCAGGCTCGGACGGCATGTGTTGAACAATCTAGACGTGGCGCAACCAACGAATCTTTACGATCCAACCAGTGGACAAACTTACTTCCAAGCTGCCACGGCGTACGACAAAGCAATTGATGCCGGAACGCCAGTTGCAAATATTGCGAACAGTGGCTACTTCCAGAATCTCTTTCCCAACGCAAGTTACACCGTGGCAAAAACAAGCACTACCCCGGCAGTCACCTACACAGGAGCGCAGGCCTACTATGCTTCCCTTGCCGTCGATCGTGCGACTGGAAACGAGACCAACACACTTTATAACTTTGATACGACCCCTGCTTTTGCACCTGCCGGACAGCAGCTGCGGTTTTTCTACCCACAGTACTCATCGATTTATGTGCAAGCTTCTGTGGGAACGAGTAACTACAATGCGTTGCAGCTCTCGGTACGGCATGCCTTTAAGTACGGCAATGAGTATGACGTGAACTATACCTATTCGAAGTCACTCGACTATGGTTCATCACCGGAGCGCAGCAATGCCAGCTTTATTATTAATTCGTTCAATCCCAGCCAGATGTACGCAGTGTCGGACTATGATGTGCGCCACCTGATCACGGCGAACTATAGTCTGAATGCTCCGATCGGTCATGGACAGGCGTTTTTCAGTAATAACAATTTCGTTGATCGTATCTTTGGAGGGCTTCGGCTCAATGGAACCGTTCACTACAGCACCGGCTTTCCCTGGTCGGCAGTAGATAACGGAAACTATGGAACGAACTTCGATATATCGAGCTTCGCGGTGCAGACGGCTCCCTTGCCTACGGGCGGACACCGGTATGTTGGGGGGAGTTCCGCTCCATACGAGACTGCATTCAAGAACGCGACCGTGGCCCAGGCGCAGGCAAGTTTCCGGTTCGCCTATCCAGGTGAATCGGGCCAGCGGAATGAGCTGCGGGCCGATGGCTATCTCTCTCTGGACGACGGTCTGAGCAAGTCATTCCATACCTTCCGCGAACAACAGTTCAAGATTTCCGCCGAAGTATTCAATGTGTTGAACGACAGTCGGTTCAGCACGCTTAACGCTCTTGGAGACGCAACGAACACCAGCAACATCGGCAGCCCGAAGTTCGGTTCCTATACGAATCTGCTGGTGCAGCCGCGTCAGATGCAGTTCTCCGGCAAGTACACGTTTTAGTGGAAGCGTTAGAGTAGAAGGCAAAGATTGCTGGAGTCTACGATGCAAGGAAAACGGGTCTGCGCCGCGCTTACGTTTGCTTTTATTCTTCCAATTTGTCAGCGGGTCTCCGCACAAGGACCGGCTGACCAGGACAAGTTGGGCAAGGGCGCGACCGAAAAGCAAAAGCCTCTGCCTGAGGTGACCGGGCCGGCTCCGGGAGAAGAAAAGACAGCCAAACCTGCGGATTTTGCAGGAGGTGATGGAACCAAACCAGTTGAGGATGCGGCCGGAAAAGCCTCGGTTGGCGGCGTACACGGTCGACGTGAGGGCGGTGCAGCTAGGGCCGACACAACGGGTGCGGCGGAGAAGCTGGCCTATGACTTTGAGCTGCCAGGGCCAGACGGTAAAGGCGTACCGCTCTCGAGGTTCAAGGGCAAGACCGTGCTGGTGGTGAACCTGGGGAGCCAGTCAAGCTTCAACGCGCAGCTGCCGGCGCTTGAGAAGCTGGCGGCGCAGTATAAGCAGCAAGGCCTGATCGTACTTGGGGTGCCCTCCAATGAATTTGGCGCGGCTGAGCCGGGCACCGATGTCGAGATCCAGAAGATTTATGTTAGCGACGACAAGATAACGTTTCCCGTGATGGCCAAGTCGGTCCTGACGGGGGATCTGCAGCTTCCTCTGTATGGTTTTCTAACCAAAGGCAATGGCGGGCCGGTGCACTGGAATTACACCAAGTTCTTCATCGATAAAGATGGCAAAGTTGTGGCTCGGTTTGAGCCGACAGTCACTCCCGACTCGGCGGAGATGCAGGCGGCGGTGGTTGAGATCCTGGAAGGACGTTACAAAACTCCGGGCACTGGGGACGACAAGCCTGCGGGGAAGCGCGGCGGGATGGGTGCGGCCAACTAAGCTTTTATGCAATCGTTTTTAGAAGCAGTCCCCGGTCTGTGCCGCAATGGGCTGATCTGCTAGGCTCGGACGGGTGAAGATTCTGTTTGTTGGGGACGTGTTTGGCTCGGCGGGACGGCATATTGTGCGGGAACACCTGCCGCAGCTGATGGAGACGCATGCGGTCGATCTACTGGTCATCAATGGGGAGAACGCCGCGGGCGGCTTTGGGATTACGCCCACGCTGGCCGAAGAGCTGTTCGACCTGGGCGCGCACGTCATTACAACCGGCAACCACATTTGGGATAAACGCGAGATCTTTGCGTATATGGCGGTGCCGTCGGACTCGCACGAGCGCGGCCGACGCATTCTGCGGCCGGCAAATTATGCGGTGACGACGCCGGGCTTTGGACTGTATGAGGGGACGCTAGCCGACGGGCAGCGCTATGCGGTGATCAACCTGCAGGGGCGGGTGTTTATGTCGTCCTGTGACGACCCGTTCCGGAAGGCGGATGAGCTGCTGGCGATGGTGGCGCGGCAGTCCGGGGCGAAGGTGATTTTGGTGGATGTGCATGCGGAGGCCTCGAGCGAGAAGGCGGCGCTGGGGTGGTATCTGGATGGGCGGGTGACGGCGGTGCTAGGCACGCACACGCATGTGCCGACGGCGGATGAGCGGATCCTGCTTGAGGGGACGGCGTACCAGACGGACGTGGGGATGAGTGGGCCGTACGACTCGGTGATTGGGGTGGAGAAGGAGCTGGTGCTGCAAAAGTTTTTGACGGGGATGCCGGGGAAGTTTGAGGCGGCAAAGGGAAATCCTAAGCTGGCGGCTACCCTGGTGGAGTGTGACGGTGGGACGGGGCGTGCGTTTGGGGTAAGGCGATTTTTACTGGGTGAGTAACGACGAACGCGTACGCGGAGGTCACAAGAATACGCAGGGTTTGCGCCGAGCCAGGCTACTGTGGAGTGACTTTGATTGCAGTGGCGCGGCAGGTCTTGACATTCGGGCAGCTCTCGCCGGCAAGAGATTTCGTCAGGCAAACTTCGACGGCGGTGAGATAGTTGTTGCCGCAACTAAGCACAAAAGCACTGGCGGGGATCTTGGGGTTGGCAGAGGCGAACTGCTGCAGCAGAAGCTGCGGGGCGACCGTCTGCTGCGTTTGCACATTCGTGAGGCTGGGCGGGATAACGATCTCGTGGAAGGCTGTACGGATGGTGCTGAAATAGGCATCGGCGGCGAGGCCGGAGCAGGTGCCGTGCGTCTGCCACTCGTGCTCGACGAGGGAGACGGTGGGTTGGAGATCGGTGTCGCCTTGCGGATTGGTCGGGCCGGGGGCGTTGCTGCAATCTTCGGGGTAGGTCCCGTCGTTGTTCTGAGGCCAAAGGCCGTGGACCACGAAGCCGGGATGTGCGGCGCACTCGGGGCTGGAGTGCGTGGCACAGTACTCGGGCGACCAGGAGAGCGTGAGCAGGTAGTAGTCGAAGTCGCCAGGCTGGGCGGTGACGGCAGCGGCGCGTCCACGGCGGTGTCGTCGCGCCGCGACTTCGGGCTGAGCGCTAGCCGGGTGAATGCTTGGCTGCGGCCGGGCCGGAGTCGGTGTGTTGGCCAAGGGAGCGCTTTGGCAGCCAAGCATAAGGCAAGCGCCCACGGCTGCCAGGCCGATCCTCATGGTTTTGGGAATGGAGGTTAGTTCTCTTATTTCGAACAAAGCTGGCATCGTCCTGTCTTTGAGCAAGCTAAAGATTGAGGACTGAAGGCTGGTCCTTGGAGGAATACTGAAAGTAGATTCGCATATGCGACCCCACCTCAGACAACGAAGCTGTCTGAGGTGAGATACCCGAAGACTTCACGAGCAACTAGCGTGTGCGGCGTACAGGAGCCCGAGCCGGAGCTTTCTTTGCCGCCAACTCGCCCTCGCTCATGGTAATCATCAGCGGCTTTTGCGTGTAGGAGGCATAGGTTCCGGTGAGGGTGACCTTGCTGCCAACCGTGGGAATGGTCTTGAGCGGGGTCTTCATCGCGTAGGTAAAGTCAGCAGTCTTCGCCTGCACAGAGTCATCCGAAACGGCAACCTGGAGCTGGTCCGCAGTGGCAGAGATGACGGTGGCGTCGGGAATCTGAGTGCTCTTCCCCTTCACCGTGGCAAAGACCTTGTCGGCATCGTCAGAGGTGCCGTGCTGAAGGATAAACTCCTTGTCGCTGAGGGCAAGCGTAGCGAGATCGGGGGTTTCGGCGATCGTCTTCTTGACGATGTCCTCATCGGTCGGCGCGGGAACGATCTTGAAGTCGGCGGGTGGGTTCAGATTGGCCTTGGCCGCGGTCACGACGGCGTCATAGCCGTCCATGTTGCCGTGATATTTCTTGTAGCAATAGTTGGCCAAAGGCTGCAGCTGCGGCTTGAACTGGTCCGGCGCCAAGCTGGCGGCGCGAGTGGTGTAAAAGGTGCAGTTGACATAGTCGGGCGGCGTGGACTGATAGTAGGCCTGGCCGAGATAGTAGGTCTCCTGCAGCGCAGCAGGCTGGGTGGTAGAAGCGACCGGCTCGGCGGCCAGCTCGGCCTTGTAAGCAGTAACGGCTCCGGCTGCATCTTTCTTGGCCAGGTCGTCGGTAGCTTCGGCGCCGTAGAAGATAGGCGTCGAGTAGTCCTTGAGCTTCTGGTAATCGGCGTCGGACATGCTGGCGGGCTTGTTGGCGGCGAGGCCTTTCTGCGCATAGCCGGCAGAAGCGTCGAGGCCGGACTGCTTGGCGGCGGCGTCGGTCTGGGCCTGGGCGGCCTCACTGCGGTAGGCCACCTCGATGACGTAAGCCTGGAGATTGTCGGGGCTTAGCTGCAGGACCTTATCGGCGGCATCGATGGCCTTGGCGTGATCGAAGGAGCTGTAGTCAATCATGATGCGCGCCAGGACATCAGCCTTGACGGCGCTCTTCGGATACTTGACCAGGTAGGCCTCGAGGGCGGGCGCCTGGGTCTGGGGCGTAGTCTGTTTGTTGACGGCGTTGTCGTAGTCGGTGAACTCGGCGGGGTCCATCTGGATTTGACTGCCGCCCGCTGCGGGGGCCTGGGCCAGCGCAGAGCCGTTCGAAAAGAGAATGCCCGGAGCTGCCGTAAAGGTCGATGCGGCCAGGAGAGATGCAATTGCTGCCTTCTTCATTGTAGAAACACCTCAGGAATTTCTTTTGTTGCCGTCAGACTCGGACGCCGTTCATTTCATTGCTCCACAGAGCCTACCGGAGCCGGGTGCCGGAAGAGAAGGGAAAGTTACAGGTCCCCCTGGCACGAAGCCCATTTCGGTGCACATCGAAGGCTGTTGTCTCGCAATAGTGCCGATTATAGAAACGACGTTGCCCATGCGCAAGCGGGCGGCAGCAATCCGGCTCCTCTGGCGCGCGGGGTTGAGAGCGCCTTATCCACACAGAGGGCGGGTGCGGCATTGATTCCACCTGTCGCGAACGCTAGAGTGGGCCCATACCCTACGAGGAATATTTGTTAAAGTTAAAGAAAGTTCAGATTCTCGGCTTCAAATCGTTTTGCGACCGGACCGAGGTCCAGTTGGCAGGCAGCGGGATTGCCGCCATCGTGGGGCCGAACGGATGCGGAAAGTCGAACATCTCGGACGCAATTACGTGGGTGCTGGGCGAGCAAAGTGCCAAGAGCCTGCGCGGCGTAAAGATGGAGGACGTGATCTTCGCGGGAACGCGAGAGCGCAAGCCGACGGGGATGGCGGAAGTATCGCTGACGCTGGTGGACCCGGAGGTGTACGACGGGACCGCGGACACGGGCGGCGCGGCGACCGACATCACCCTCGACAGCCGGCAGGCGCTGGACTGGGACGAGCAGCACCTACGCGAGCAGCGGGCGGCTGAGACCGAAGACGCAGTCGCAGAGGCCCAGCCGGGAGCAGTTGCCGATACGGTTGAGCCCGCAGGCGAAGCTGCGGCCGATGCCGACAACGTGGTGCTCAAGATTCGCCGCAGAAAGTTTGGGCGAACGCCGATCCGCGCCGGCGAGATTACGGTGACGCGGCGGCTGTTCCGGTCGGGCGACTCGGAGTATCTGTTAAACGGGAGGATTTGCCGGCTGCGCGACATCCAGGACATCTTTCTGGGCACGGGGCTTGGCGGCGAAAGCTACGCCATCATCGGGCAGGAGCGGATCGGCCAGCTGCTGAGCGCGAAACCGCAGGATCGACGCGCCATCATCGAGGAAGCCGCCGGGATCACGCGCTTCAAGACCAAGAAGCGGTTGGCGGAGCTGCGGCTTGAAGCGGCGAAGCAAAACCTGGCGCGCGTCAACGACATCTTCGAGGAAGTTACCAAGCAGATGGCCACGCTGAAGCGCCAGGCAGCCAAAGCCGAGCGCTACGGACAGATCCGGGACGAGCTGCGTGCGAAGCTGCGGGTGGTCCTGCGCAGCCGGCTGGCGCAGCTGGACACGGAACAGACTGCGGCCTCGCATCAGATTGCTTCGCTGACGGTTGAGATTGATCAGCAGACAAGGCAGATTGAGGCGATGGACGCCGAGCATACGGAGGGCGTGCGGCACGGCTACACGCTGGACGGCCAGGTGCGCGAGCATGCGGCGGTGGCGAGCCAGTCAGCGGTCGAGCTGGAGCGCATCGCGGCGCGAACGACGGCGAATGCGGATCGGGTGGCGGAGATGACGACGCGCCTTGGGTTCGGGGGACAGGAGCTGGGGGCCGCTAGAGCGCAACTGGCGACCCTGGCCGGGGAGCAGCAACAGCAGCGGAGCTTTCTGGATTCGGCCAGTGTAGAGGCGGGCGATGCGCGGGCGGCGGCCGAGCGGCAGCAGCAGGCCTCGCATCACGCGCTGCGGGCCATGCAGACCAGCGAGCAGCAGGCCGAGCAGGCGCGGAGGAACTCGATGCAGCTGATCCAGCGCGCGGGGCAGATGCGCAATGAGCTCACGCAGGCGGAGGCTGCGCTGGCGGGGCTCGAGCGGGAGTCTGAGCGGCTGGTGAGTGAGTCGGCCACGGCGAAGGAGGAGCTCGCGGCGCTGGGCATGCAACGGGGGCGGGTAAAGCTCTCGTTTGAGGGCGTGAACGAACGGCTGAAGCGGCTGGAGATCGAGACCGCCCAGTTGCGGCTCGCGATCGAGGCGCACCGGACAGAGGAGTCGCAAAACAAGCGTCGGGGCGACCAGCTGCGGGGCGAGGTGGCCAGCCTGAACGGGCGTCGCAGCTCGCTCGAGGGGCTGATCCGCGACCATAGCTACTCGACCGACACGGTGAAGAACCTTCTGCGCGCCAGCACGAAGAAGACCCGAGAGACCGGGCAGCAGAGCAGCACCCTGGGAACCCTGGCGGACTTTCTTGAGGTCGACGGCGCGTATGAGCAGGTAGTCGATGAGTTCCTGCGCGATGAGCTGAATTACGTGGTGGTGCGGGACTGGCAGGCGGCCGAGGACGGGATCAAGCTGCTGCGGTCCGAGGTCGCCGGCCGAGCAACGTTTTTGATAGAAGGCGGCGGTCAGGAGGGCGCGGCGCGACGTACGCAACCGGCTGAGGCAGAAGGAGTGCGTCCGCTGGCGGAGTGCATCCGGGTGTTGAACGGGTTTGGGCGATCGCTCGAAGTGCTGCTGCCCAAGCTGCGCGAAGGCTTCGTGACCCCGGATGTGGAGACGGCAAGGACGCTGGCGCTGGCGCATCCGGAGGGTTACTTTCTGTCGCCGTCGGGTGAGACGTTCCACCATGTCTCGGTGACGGGGGGACGTCCGAGCTCCGGAGGTCCACTGGCGCTGAAGCGCGAGCTGCGCGAGGTGGAGACCAAGCTGAAATCAGCGGAAGAGCAGCTGGCCGCAACAGATCTGCGCACGACGCAGCTGGGCCGCGAGCTCTCGCAGCAGAACGCGGCGATCGAGAGCCGGAACCATGAGCGGCGGGATGCAGAGCGGGAGGCGGCAAACTCGGGCGCGGCGCTGCGGCAGATGGAGTCGGAGTCGTCGCGGATTGAGCGACGGCTGCAGGACTGGATGCTGGCAACGGACCGCAACCGCGACGCGCGCAACGCGAAGGCGGACCTGATCGCGGCACGGAAGGAGCAGGCGGCGGCGCTCGAAGCGGAGCGAGCGAAGCTGGAGGCAGACCTGAGTGCGCTGACGACCGAGGTGGAGCAGCTGCGGCACAGGCGTGAGGAGCTGCAGCAAGCAGCGGCGGGCGCGGCGGCGGCGCTGGCAGGGCTTGAGGAGCGGAGGCGCAATGCGCAGTCAGGCTTCGAGCAGACGACACGCTTGTTCAACGGGCAGCAGCAGCGGATTGCGCAGCTGGAGCAGCAGCTTGCGGCGGCGGCAGCGGAGCGGTTGCGACGGGAGGAGGAGACCTCGACGCTGGCGTCACAGCATGCGGACCTGAGCGCGAAGCGGGCGGTGGCGGTGTCCGAGGGCGCACGGCTGGGCGAAGAGGCAAAGGCCTTGCGAGCGGTGACGGCGGCGCTCGATGTAAAGCTGCGTACGGTGCGCGCGGAGACTGAGGGTCTGCGCGAGCGGCGAGCCGGCCTGTCGGCGCGGGTGGCGAAGCTGACGTCTGACCTCGAGCACCTGGAGCAGACGTGCCTGAACGATCTTGCGGTGCCTGCGTCGGAGTTGCGGGAGGACCAGGAAATTACGCAGCTCCAAGGCGAGCTGCTGCAAACCCAGGAGGCGGAGGCGCGCACGCTCAAGCAGAAGCTTGAGGCGATAGGACCGGTCAACATGATGGCGCTCGAAGAGTACAGCGAGACGGCCGAGCGGCATGCGTTCCTCGAAACACAGCGTAAGGACCTGCTCGATTCCATCGAAAACACGCAAGCTTCGATCAAAGAGATCGACGACGTCTCACGCGAGAAGTTCGATGAGGCGTACGCGCGCATCAACGAAAACTTTGCCGTGACGTTCACCAAGCTCTTCGGCGGCGGTCAGGCCTTCATGCGGCTGACGGAGGAGGAGAATCGCGGCGAGGCCGGGATCGAGATTGTGGCGTCGCCTCCAGGCAAGAAGCTGCAAAACATTCTGCTGCTCTCAGGCGGCGAGAAGGCTTTGACCGCGCTGAGCCTGCTGGTCGGGATCTTCCAATATCAGCCTGCGCCGTTCTGCATCCTGGACGAGGTGGATGCGCCGCTCGACGAGACGAACGTGGGCAGATATGCGAAGTTGATCTCGGAGATGAGCGAGAACACGCAATTTATCGCGATCACGCACAGCCGTCGGACGATGCAGCAGGCAGACGTGATCTACGGCGTAACGATGCAGGAGCCGGGAGTAAGCAAGATTGTGAGCGTGAACCTTGGGCAGGGGAACCGAAGCCTGGAACGCCGTGTGGCTTAGAATCTGCTGTCGCCGTCTATGGGTGCTTTGATGCCTACGTAGCATCAGCAAAGAGAGCCGATGGCAAACGAACGACAGTCCTCTACATTGGGCCTGAATCTTACTGGCGCGGGTAGCCGGGCTCGTTGTCCAGGTCGTAGAACAAAGTCTCGTAGCTGTTGTGGGTGCGGTCAAGCTGAGGCATCGAGCAAAGCTCTCCCTCAAGGTGAGCAGAGTTCTTGCCCGCCTGCATCGGTTCGACAGCATGGAAGCAGCCGTGGAAAGGCTTCCAGGATGTTCCAATGAAGGAACGAACATGGTAATCAGCGAGGGTGGGAAGAAGTTTATCTAGCCGGCGGATGTGTTCCAGGAAGGAACGATCCATAACCAAACCCTCCATTTGAATAAGAGGGTCGGGGAGAAGATAGGCAACCATGCCAGAGCGATCTCCCATGGCGTAGGTGCCGGGGTGAGTGCGGGCCAAACTGGAGATTTCTAACCGCAGCGTCATAGACGTCAGATTGCACGTCAGTCCACTTGGAGATAGCGACCTCGCCGAGAATAGCCAGGACAGCAAGTGCGGTCACCAAGGCATTCTGAAAAGACGGGCGAAGGGCGCCCATAATGAGAAAACGATCAAGCTTACACAGAGAGCAGCGCGAGTGGGGTAGAGGTACCAAAGCCAAATGGGCCAATCGCTGGAAGTACAAGGATTGCGAGATAGACAAAGGGGAACACGAGGATAGTGGGAAAAATGACCTTTTGCGTGTCGGTGAGCCGCTTCCAGATCAGGATCAGCACCAAGGGGGCTAGATAGATGGGAAGCAGGTTAAGCCAGCGGGTAGGGCTTGAGCCGTAAAAGCTGTGCCAGGCGCGGGCGCTGGGAGCATGATTGAATTCAAGCTGCTTAGCCACGCCAGAGATGGGCAACCAGGTGTCGAAAAAATGGCGATTAACAAAGAAGTAGACGGCAACAGGAAGCAACCCGAGGGCAAGGCCGATGATCTGCCGGCGAGTCAGACTTTCACGAACGTTGCGGTTTAGCAGAGCGGTAAGACCTAGCAATACGGTAAGAATGCGGAGATCAAGTCGGGAGAGAATCGTAGCGGCCAGCAGAAGTCCAAAGAGGAAGGATTGCCAAAGACCGCGCTGCCAGAAACCGCGGTTGAAGCCAACCACCATAACTGCGAAAACGAGGGGGATGGCAAGGATGATCTCCATGCCCGTATAAAAGAGGCGCAGGCTGGAGATGGCAACGGAGGCGGCCATCGCGCTTCGTAGCAGTGGTTGACCGGTTTGCTGAAGTAATTTCTGAGCGAGCAGGAAGGTGGTCACCGTGGCGAGTAGAACGAGGGTGACAACAAACCAGAAGATGGCAGTGCCATTGAAGGAAAAGACGCTGAACGCAGTAAGTATGAGCAGCCAAAGAGGATGGTGGCCATACGTGGGGACGACGCCATTGAAGGTGGAACCGGCTCCGTGGGCGAGGTTTTGTGCAACTTCAGATAAAAGAAAAATCGTCTTCAAAGAAACGCATCCAGGATTTGCCGGAGGCAATAGCACGAGTCGCGGCAAAAGCGGTCGCAAGAACGACGGCGAAGAGCATGGCGGCCGAAGCTCAGCGTTCGGGGATCTGCATCGGAGATAGACCGCAGATCGAGCGAGCCGGCGAAGCGGAAACCTGGTCCGTCCTTTAGATAGAAGTACTATACCCCGTGAGAACCAAGCACGAACGGGCTGGGACGCGTGACGTAGGTCGAGCAATACGACAAGAAAATCGAATCGTCGATTACTGTTCCTCCGCATATGGGAATGTGCGGATATTAGACCTGGTGGAGGCCAGCAATTTTGCACTGAACGTGGGACTTGATCAAGACGCACCGGAGAGCAAGCTATCATCGCAGGATGTCTTCGGCCATGCTCACCACACATCTCGGTTCTCTGCCCCTACTGGCGCGGGGCAAGGTGCGGGATATTTATGCTGTGTCAGATGCGCCCGACGCGGACCTGCTTTTCATTGCAACGGATCGCATCTCCGCGTTCGACCATGTGCTGGGGTCGGGAATTCCGGACAAAGGGCGCATCCTCACGCAAATTTCGCTGTTCTGGTTTGAGTTTTTACAGGAGTTCGTGCCAAATCACGTGGTAACGACAGACGTGGGTCAGTTCCCTGCCGCGCTCATGCCGTTTCAGCAGCAGCTTGAGGGGCGCACGATGCTGGTGCGGCGAGCCCAGATGTTCCCGGTGGAGTGCGTCGCGCGAGGGTATCTCTCAGGGTCGGCGTGGAAAGACTACCAGGCGACGGGAGGGGTGTGCGGCATTCCGCTGCCGACGGGGCTTCGCGATTCCGATCGCCTGCCTGAGCCGATCTTTACCCCCGCGGCGAAGATCCAGACCGGCGGTCATGATGAGAATATCTCCTTCGCCACAGTGATCCAAACCATCGGCGAACAGCATGCGCACACGCTCCGGGCACTGACGATGGCCATCTACACGAAAGCCGCGGAGTACGCGCTCACCAGGGGCGTGATCCTGGCGGATACGAAGTTTGAGTTTGGCCTGATCCGCGATGAGCGTGGCAAGGACGTGATCACGCTCGCTGATGAGGTGCTGACGCCGGACTCCAGCCGCTACTGGCCGGCGGACGAATACCGGCCGGGTGGGCCAACGCCAAGCTTCGACAAGCAGTATGTGCGCGATTACCTGGAGTCGATCGGCTGGAACAAGCAGGCTCCAGCTCCAGCGCTGCCGCAAGAAGTGGTGACCCGTACCCGCGCAAAGTACCTGCAGGCATTTCAGCTTCTCACCGGGCGCGCCAGCTTGTAGGCTGACGAAGGATGCCCGCTGACGCGCAGACGATGTTCGCTTCGCTTTCCACCTTTGACTGGGTGCTGCTCGGGCTGGTCGGGCTGTCGGCCGCGCTCGCGTTTCGACGCGGCCTAATCCGGGTGGTGTTTTCGCTTGCCGGGGTAGCCGCAGGCACGATGCTGGCTGGCTGGTACTTCCAGGCGGCGGCCGTGTGGCTGCAGGGCTGGATCGGCAGTGGAGTGGCGGCGCGCATGGTTACGTTCTTGGGAATCCTGATGGGCGTCACCTTGCTCTGCTCGGTAGCGGCGCAGCTGGTGCGCCGCACGGTAAAGGCGGTCGGCCTGGGTATGTTCGACCGGCTGTTAGGCGGAGCGTTCGGCGCGGCGCGTGGAGGCCTGCTAGGCGTGGCATTGGTGTTGGCGATCGCGGCCTTTGCACCGCGCTCCACGTGGCTGAAACATTCTCAGCTTGCGCCCTATTTCCTTAGCGGGGCGCATGCGGTATCCTTCCTCATGCCGAGGCAGCTGAAGCAGCAGGTAGATTTGGGAACAGCTTCTCTGTTGCGGCAGCCGCTAGTCTCTTCCAGGCCTCGCCGAGACTCATTTTGATCTTGAACCGCTAGAGCAATTGAATGAGAGCGGCTGCTCGTCAGGCCGCCCATGTGAGGACACTTTGAAGCGCGAACTCGACAGTCTCGTCATCCAGATGCATAGCGCCGGAGTCTCCTACAGTGAGGCGGTGCGGCAGTTCAAGCGGCGGTACATTCTCGAGGTTCTCGCTCAGCACAAGGGCAACCAGTGCAAGGCGGCCGAAGCGCTGGGCATGCATCGCAACACTCTGAGCCGAACATTGACTGAGCTGGAGATGGATACTGCGCAGATCCGCAGCGGCATGCGGCGGCCCCCGGTGAGCGAGCGTCCGCAAACCCTTGGCCAGGGAATGCATGTGGCCAAGATCCGCTAATCCCTTGCGGTCGCCGTTCGTCCAACCGGAAGCAGTATGAGCCGACTCCTCCTCGTTTGTCTTGCACTTATTCCCGGCCTCTTGCCTGGCGTCGCTCGCGCGCAAGCCCCGACTGCTACGTTGCAAAAAACCGACCCGAAGCGGGCAGCGGAGGCCTACCTCGCAGGAGCCCGCCTGCTCAACCACCAGCTGCTGGCCGAAGCTCAAGCGGAGTTCGCGCGTGCCACTGCGCTCGATGCCATGCATCCGGAGTATGCCTTGGCGCTCAGCCTTACGCGGGAGCACCGTATCGAGGATCTGGTCCAGCGATCTGCGAAAGCCCGATTGCTCAAGCATCCCGCCGAGGCGGACACGCTGCTGGCCGAGGCAGCCCGGATCGATCCGAATAACATTCTTCTGCTGCAGCGTCAGTCCGGCCCGGCGAGCGAGCCTCGGCTGACGGTCGAAACCATTGCAGGAAAGAAGCAGATCCTGCCGTCGGAAATCGGCTACGCTCCGCCCATCACGCTGGTTCCCGATCCCGGTCCGCGAAGCCTTCATCTGCGCGGGGAGACCCAGACCGTGGTCACGCAGACGGCTCAAGCCTTCGGCATCAAAACTATCTTTGACGAAGCTCTCCCCGGGGCCCCACTTCGTTTCGATCTGGAAGGAAGCAGCTATGCGGAGGCCATGCCGACTCTGCTGCGCATGGCGCATCTGTTTGCCGTGCCGCTCGATGCGAAGACGCTCTTCCTTAGCAAGGATACAGAAGAGAATCGGCAAAAGTTCGAGCGCCAGGTGGAAGAGACTATCTACATTCCGGCCAGCACGACCGAGCAGATGAACGAGTACGTGAACATCATCAAGAACGTCTTCGACGTAAAGCAGGTGGCCTTCTCGCAGTCGAGTGGAACGCTCGCCATCCGTGCTCCGGAGGCGACACTCAAGGCGCTCAACTACACGCTGGCGGACATGATCGACGGCGGCAACGAGGTAACGCTCGAAGTAAAACTGATCACGATCGACCACAGTGTGACGCGCACGACAGGTCTCTCCACGCCTACCTCGGTGAACGCGTTTTCGGTGGCCGGCGAGGCCCAGAGTATTGTCTCGGCAAACCAGTCCCTCATCAATACGGCGATCTCCTCGGGAGCGATCGTGCCAACGGGAAACACGGCGCAGGACACGCTGACCGAGGCCCTCTACTTGATCTTTAGCGGGCTTGCGACCGACGCCAAGGTCAGCAATCTGTTCGCGGTGGCGGGCAAGGGCCTTACGCTGACGGGCTTCTCGCTGGGCTCGGGAGCGACCTTGAACCTGGGCCTGACCTCCTCGGATTCGCAGGCCTTGGAGGACGTTACGGTGCGCGCGGGCGATGGCAAAGAGACTACTCTGCGCGTTGGGGAAAAATACCCGATTACGGTATCCACCTATTCGAGCGGACTCTCCTCGACGACCAGCGCGGCACTCAACGGCGTGACAGTGAATGGGGTGAGCGCGAGTTCCCTGCTCTCGCAATTTCTCGGCAACAGCAGCACGGCGACGATCCCGATCATTCAATATGAAGATCTTGGCATCACGCTCAAGACGACGCCGACAGTGCTTAGGTCCGGTCTGGTGAATCTGAAGATCGATCTGAAGATCGAGGCGCTAACCGGAGCCAGCCTGAACAATATTCCACTGTTGACCAACAGCAACTTTGTCTCGGGAATTACGGTGCAGGACGGAATGACGGCCGTAATGATGACCAATCTGACGAGCACGCAGCTGGCCAGCATCAGCGGGCTTCCCGGGCTGGGCGATCTTCCCGGCTTTCAGGATGCGCTGGCCAGTGCGAATCGCGAGACGGATCGCTCGGAGCTCGTGCTGCTCATCACGCCGCGGCTGGTGCGCAAGCGCTCTGCAAGCATGGCGAGCCAGCGGGTTCCATTCACAACTTCGGTGCCGGCAGAGAACTAGTGTTGGGGTTGCAAACATTGACCCGAGGCAGCTTCGACGGCTAGAATGGCCTAGGCACGAGCGGGAGTAGCTCAGTGGTAGAGTGCTTCCTTGCCAAGGAAGATGTCGCCGGTTCGACCCCGGTCTCCCGCTCCATAATCCTTTTGCCGGTACGCATCTGCGGTTGCTTCACTCGGATTTGCTTGCTTTGGGGCGCGGTACCCAAGTGGTAAGGGAGAGGTCTGCAAAACCTTTATGCGTCGGTTCGATCCCGACCCGCGCCTCCATTCAATCCATAGATAAGCAAACGGCGGTTACTCTGAGCATCTGGATGAAAGAGATACCTTCCTGCCAAGGAAAGGATCTTCATACAATGGCTTGCCTGTCTTTGTTCGGCAGGTCTCCTTGTGTCTCCCAGCACCTGCCAATGCGGCATTGAAGACATGCAAGGTGCATAAGATGCTTTCGGCGATGCCCCTGGAAAAACAACGAATCGATTCGAACAGGCTGAGGAAGAACGCATTGCACCTACGAGTCAGCAGCAATAGCAGCTGATGCAAATCGATTCTCAGAAGAATAGTTCATCCAGAAACGCCTGAACGAAGCCGTCGCTCCGTTCAGGCGTTTTCTGCCCGGTCTACTGAGGTGCAGGCCCGCGAACAACCTGCACTAGGTTGTCGACGGTGATCTTGCGCTGAAACGCTGCCTGTACCTCCAAGGCGCTCAGGTCGAAATAGCGTTTCGCCGCGCGGAACGGCTCGTTCAGCGGCAAGCCGATCTCGGCCCTCGCCAGTAGGCCTCCGGCGACAGAGTCTTCACTTGATTCGCTCAGTGGAATCTGCCGAAGTAGCAGCGCTTTGGCCTGATGCAACTCGGCATCAGAGACCGGATCCTTGCGCATCTGGTTCAGGTCGCGCTCAATCAAGCCGCGGGCCTTTGAAACATTGCCGGGATCGCACCCATACGTGACCGTGTAGGTCGCGCGGGTCTTTGAGGCGTGCAGCGACACATCGACGGTATAGACGTAGCCCGCAACCTGGCGGAGGTCATGGTATAAGCGCGTAGCGTAAAAGCCTCCGCCGAGCACGTGTGTGCCGAGTTGCAGCGGGTAATAATCCGGGTCAAAACGATTTAGGTTGAGCTGTTCCGAGAGTGTGACCGAATCCTGGATCTGCTGAGCGTCAGCAACGTTTTGCGCAGACGCCTTGTTGACGGGAACGGCAGCAAGCGTCGTCTCAGGCTTGGGGCCGGAGGCCTTCCAGGCGCCAAACCATTTCTCGATGACGGCTCTGGCGTCCTGCGGCGTCACGTCGCCGACCACGACAATGGTCGTCATATCCGGTCGCATGGTTTGCGCGTAGAACTGCTTCACATTGTCGAGTGTCAGTTTGTTGATAGAAGCCGGCGTCGCTTCCCGCAGCGAGGGATCGTGCGCCGGAACCAGGGCCACGTCAAGCACCCGCGAGGTGTGATAGCCCGGACTCTGCAGGTTGCCGGCGACAAACTCCGAGGTTTGCTGCTGGACGGTCTTGAATGCATCCGCAGGCAGCGCCGGATGTAATTCGTTGTCGGCCATCAGTTCCACGCCGCGTGAGAAATGTTCCTTGAGCACACTGAGTGAGAAGCGGGCTCCGGCGCTTTCGTTCGCGGCGATGTCGTCGAGAGCTTTTTGGAAGGCGAGACGATCCAGTGAGGTGGTGCCGTAGGAGTAGAGATCGTCGAGCACATTCGAGACGCCCTCCTGCCCGGCCGGCGTTTCAAGATCGGGGTTGCGCTTCACCGAGCCAAGCACGGTCACGGTGGGGCTGGTCGTGTCCGTACGCACGATGAGCCGGATGCCGTTCGCCAGCATTGTGTCGGAGGCCGAGACGGTGTTCTCGGGAAGCTTAAGCTGGTTGAGCGAAGCGTCGGCCCAGACGGGAAGTTGCACGGGCTTGGTCGGAGCCGAGGTCACCTCCTCGCCGCCGCCAAAGCCCTTCGACGCCGTCGGCTGGCCGTTCGGCGCGGGCTTGAGGATGGCGGTGATCGTGTTCGCGTTGAGCAGATACTGCTTGGCCACACGATTCACATCAGCCAGCGTGACCTTGCGGATCGCGTCAAGATCTTCATCGGGCGTAGTGCGGCCTTCGGCCGCGAGCGCGTTCGACCAAAGATTCGCAAGGCCGGGGATGGAGTTGCGCTGGAACTCAGCCTGGGCGATCTCACTGCGCTTGGCGGCGGCGACAAGATCCTCGGGAACTCCCTTTTGCGCATAGCCGGAGAGGATCTGGCGCATCTCCGTCATAGCCGGCTGAGGGTCCGCTCCGGCAGGAACGACAATGACGCCGAAGCCCGCGCTGGCTTTCGGATAGGTCTCCGCCGAGGCAAACTGCGCGGCAAGAGCCTTGCCGGCGGGAACCATGCCATACAGATCGCCGCGCTGGCTGCCAAGGACGTCAGTCAGAATCTGCACGGCGGCGTAGTCGGGAGAGTCGGTTCCAGGCAGACGGTAGGCCACAAATCCGAGCACGTAGGGAAGATTGCTATCGAGCGTAAAGGTCTCGGGCTTGACCGGCTGCAGGTTGACTACGGGGTGGGCCGGTAGCGGATGACTCGGAATGTCCCCGTAAAGCTGCTTGATCTTGGCCAGCGTCTTCTCGGGGTCAACGTCGCCGACAACGACCAGAATCGCGTTCGACGGGGTGTACCACTTGCCGTAGAAGTCTTTCAGCATGGCTCCGGTAGTCGCGTCGAAGGAGGCTTTCGTACCAAGCGGATCGTGCGCGTAGGGCGTGTTGGCGAAGAGATCTTCATTCAGCCGGCTGATGAATTTGTAGGTGGGATTGGAGAGGTCGCGGGAGACCTCTTGCTCAATGGCGCCGCGTTCCTGGTTCCACTCCGCGTCTGTGTCGTCGACGCCGCGGAGACAGGCGGCCTGCGCCTGGAGCGCAACATCGACGTCAGCCGCCGGCACCGTGGCATAGTACTGCGTAATATTCTGCTGGGTGTCGGCGTTATTCTGCCCGCCGAGCTCGGCGTAGATGGCCGCAGTCTGGTCAGCAGACATGCCTGCACACCCGCGGAAAGCCATGTGCTCTTCGGCGTGCGCCATGCCGGGAAAGCCGTTCGGAGTTTCATCTCCGCCGACCTTGAAGTTGGCCTCTACCGTAACCACGGGAGCAAGCGTATTGCGAATAATTACCGCCTGCATGCCGTTCGGCAGAGAGGCGCGCGTGACCTTCAGGGCGGCGTTGGCCGGCTGAGCACGAAGACCAGCGCTTGAAAAAGTAGCCAGAAGCAGGAAGGATAGACAAGCATTGCGTGGAGCAGTCATCTCGTGAGAACCTCGGCATTTCGCACATCAAGTATGGCGCTTAAACTGCATTGCAATCGCGAAATTTACGACCGCGACAGGAATGCACTAATGCGGTCGCGTTCGCAGCAGTGGTAGGATACAGCTATGGAAGCAACTGGGCCTATCTCTAACGATGCTACCTCTCCCTGGGCGGACGGGGTGGGTGTAGGTGTGTCCACCCTGTGCGTTGTTCACTGTATCGTAACCCCGTTTCTACTTTCATTCTCGGCAGTGCTGGCGCATTTTCTTCCCTCAGAAGAAAGCACCCACCGTTCGCTTGCGATTGCCATCGCGGCGATTGGCGCCATCGCGCTGCTGCGCGGATTTCGCCTTCATCGCCGGGCGCGCATACTACTGAGGATGGGAATTGGACTCGCATTTATCTTCGGTGGAGCGTGGTGGGGAGATCTGCTGCCGCATCATTGGATGGAGGTGGCAATCACATTTACCGGGAGCGCCTTCATGATCTCAGCACATCGCTTCAATCACACTTTTTGCCGCGAGTGCATCTGCACCCAACAGGTCTGCGATGGTGCAGCCGATGGAGCTGCTTAATGAAGACCGCAAAGCGAATCGCGATGCTGGGTACGGCAGCGGCTCTGCTATTGGTACCGTCGCTCGTTGCTCCCGTGCAACGCAAAGCTTTTGCCGAAACCACCCCGCATCGCGTTGAGAGCCGGCTGCGTATGCATCAGGTGCATACAGGGGAGTCGATCGACGTGGCCTACAAAGTGGGCGACAAATATCTGCCCAGTTCTCTCGATCTGCTCAACCATTTTCTACGGGACTACCGCACAGGAGATGACGCTACCTACGATCCACGCGAGTTCGATCTGCTCCATGCCTTGATGATCACGCTCGATCGCCCGGACGGATTGATCGACGTAGTCTGCGGCTATCGCACGCCGGCAACGAACCAAGCTCTACGCAATCGTGCTCCGGTGACCGGCGTCTCAGAGAACTCGTTTCACATGGCTTCGAAGGCAATCGACATCTCGGTTCCCGGAGTCAGTACGGAGCGTCTGCGGGATGCGGCGCTCTCGCTCGGCATGGGAGGCGTCGGCTACTATCCTTCAAGCCACTTCGTGCATGTGGATGTGGGGCCGGTGCGGACCTGGTCCTTTGGCGTCCGGAACAGCTCAAAAGTAAGCAGCTTCAGACGCACCAGACGGAGCAGCGGCAAGCGACGCTGGCGGCGATAGCCCAGCCTGCTTCGCCTATCCTACTGCGCCCGAAACAGAGACTTCGCACACATCGTGTGAACGCCCTTGTTGCCGTCCACCAGCTCCGTGATGTCCACATCACAGGCCACCGAGATCAGAGCGTATGCCTCTTCGCGCGACATACGAGGGTGGTCCGTCATCTGCTCAGAGAGAAACGTGATCATGTTGCGCACGGAGATCTCCGTGGCCTTGGTAAGGTCCTCGTCGAAACCCATCGCGATGTAAAACGTTGGCGTCTCCCCGCGCGGCCAAAGCAGAGGGCTGTCTCTGGGCCCTTGCTTGTGGACGATGAACTGGAATGTGCCGGTCAACTGCGTCTCCATGGCGGTGATGTCCACCTCTCCATTGCCTTGCCCGGCATGGCCGTCGCCGGCCTCAAAGAGCGCACCCTTGGCATGCACGGGGATAAACAGCGTCGTGCCCTCGACCATCTCCTTGTTGTCCATGTTGCCGGCGTGGATGCCGGGAGGCGCGGAGTTCAGCTTGCCCACCGATCCCGGAGGCGCAATACCCATGCTGCCAAAGAACGGATGCAGTGGAATAGTGATGCCGGGAGCAAAGGCCGCGGTCATGTGGGTCAGGTCAAGCGGAATGATCTTCTGATAGCCCTTGGGAAAGTCCTTGGCCAAAAAGCCGTTCTTGCCCGCGCCGTTGCAGGCCCACGGAACATCGATGTGCACCTTCTTGACGCGTACCTCAAGGACATCACCGGGCTCGGCCTCTTCAATGGCGACCGGGCCGGTAAGAATATGACCTCCGGGGCCGCGGTCCGACAGTGGCACCTTGTCATAGATATCGCGCACATAATTCGGGATCTCGGCATGAGGAACGCCGCGGGCTTCCAGGCGATCCGCAGGCCCACACGTAGAGAGCGTCTGCATAACGACCGTATCGCCGGAGTGAACCGAGAGCACTGGCTTGGCCTCCGACCAGTAGTAGCCCCAGGCGACCGTGGTGGGGCTCGCCGGCAGGGTGCGGGTCTGTTGCGCGAAGGCACCGGAGAACTGCAGAGACGCTGCCGTGCAAAAGACGGTGATGGCCGAAAGGGCGGATCGCATGGTTAAGCTTTAGCACAGCAGCAGGGCAACACCAAGCGGGCGCGTGCTGGATTCCTCGGCATACTGCAAACAGGAATGCACTTGCAACGCTAATGTATGTTTCATGCATACATCGAATCGGTTTATAGACTAGAAGCGGAATCAAAATCCCGGACGGCCCCGTCTTGGGAGTAGAACGTCAGGCGTGCCGATCGGGTGAGCAGGAAGCATGGAGAGAGAACGGAGCACTGAGCCGCAAGACCCTTAGAAGGACGTCATCGCCGCGCTTGTTGCAGCAAGCGCGCTAGGCACAGTCATCGCGTCGGTCGGCGGCCTGTGGTTGGGCGATCTGGTAGTACTGGCCGCGGCGGTAGCTCTGGGCCGGGCCTCAAGCATCCTCGTTGGAGTCTTTCGAGCGCAAGCCTTGCGGCGGCCGTCCCGATCCCTCCCGCTCGATCCGGAGGGAACTTCCGTCGCAACGGAGTCGACGGAAGCGATGGAGCTTACCGCCGACGACCAGCCCGCGCTCAAGCCAAGTCGCTTCTCCACACTTGGCCAGGCCAGTCTTCGCGCGGCGAGACAGCTGCAGAAAACAGAGCTAGACTTCAACACGCTCTCTAGCCTTGCGGGCGCTTCGGCTATCCTGTTGCTGCTCACGCAGACGCTGCAGACGGAGCGGCCTTCGGTGCGCGTCGCCGGCGTGACCGCCGCCTTGTTCCTGCTGGCAGCAGGAGTCGCCACACTGGCCGCGCGCTACCGGGCAGGGTTGAGCCGCGCTGATTCTGCACCCTATCCCGGAGAGCGTAGGGCTGGCCCGGGGCGCGCGTGTGCTGGCCTGGGTGCTGCTGCTGGCCGCCGTATATCCGAGGCTGGCATGGGAGCGCCTATTGAGCCCGGCCTCCACGCGCATCTTCCCTGGCCGGTAGACCGCGTGATCCTGGTTCCGGTCCAGCGCATCCAGGCCGTTCAGGTAGGCCACGAGGGCGATGAAAAAGAACGCCCCGAAGATGTTCTCTGGGCCGTCGAACATGCGCCGAACGAGTACACCCTGCTGCTCGGCAACGGCCGCGATCTGATCACGATCGACGCAGCCGTCCAGTACCGCATCGTGAACGCTCCGGCCTGGGCCTACAGCACACAGAATCCTGCCGCCGCCCTCAAAGCGATCGCGTATCGCGCGGTGATGCGCTTGACCGTCGACCTCACGCTCTCGGACGCGCTGTCCCAGAACATCGCCACGCTCACCGGCCAGATGCGCCGGATGGCGCAGCAGGAGGCGGACGCGCTGGGCCTCGGCGTGGCGATCGTCAGCTTCACGGTGGGCGGCATACATCCTCCGGTGCCGGTCGCCTCGGCCTATGAGGAGGTCGTGTCGGCGCAGCTTGGCCGGGTCACGGCTACGGTCGATGCACAGGCCTACCGCAATGCGACGGTTCCGGCAGCCGAGGGCGCAGTCATCACCGGCGAGGATGCGGCACGCGCGGAGGACCTCCAGAATCTGGCGCTCGCCTCCGGCCAGGCCTGGAGCTTCCGCACGCTCGAGTCGCAGTACCGCGCCGCGCCCACCGAGTTCTTCTATCGACGGAGCTGGAGACGCTCGAAAAGACGCTTCCCTCGCGTCCCTACACCGTGGTCGACTCCCGCTTTCTGCGGGCCGGAGGTGAGATATGGATGACTTGCTAGACTCGCGAAACCCGCTCAACTCTCCAGATTCGCCGGACGCCCTCAAAGCACAACGCTGGCTGCGGGCTGCCGTCGGAACCCTGGCCCTGCTCGCCATTCTCTTCAGCGCGACCGCCGTCATCGTCAAGGAGGGCGAAGCCGTGCTCATCACGCGCTTCGGACGTCCGCTGCGCGCGGCCACCAGCCCGGGCCTGCATTGGAAGCTGCCCTGGCCAATCGATGGAACCGTCGCGCTCGACCGGCGGCGCGTCTACGAGACCGGCCAGGCCGAGATGCTCCCGCGCGACAAGAAAAACATCATCGCGCGCACCTTCGTCGTCTGGCGCGTGGGAGATCCGCTTACCTTCAGCCAGGCACTCGGCAGCGAAGGTAGCGCAGAAGGCAAGCTTGACGGCCCGCTGACCAACGCCGCCATCGGAACCCTCGGCGGCCACGATCTCTCCGCTCTCGTCTCCACCACGCCCAGCGATCTGCAGTTCGATGAGATCGAGTCCCAGCTGCTCGCATCCTCCGCGCCCACGGCGCTGCGCAACTACGGCGTAGCTATCGACCAGATTCATCTGGAGCGGATCACCCGGCCGGAAAAAGAGTACCGTGCCGACCCCGGAGTGGTCCGCGAGCGGCTCTATCGAGACGCAGTCGAGAAAGCCATCAACGTCGCAGGAGGCGTCCGCTGGGTGCCTTCACCGGAGGGCTCAAGCTACCACGGCTTCCGCATCACCGTCGGCCCAAACTCCAGCGTAACGGCCGTGTATGGCGAATCCGGACGCACGGGTGAGCCATGAGCGTCGCCGCCTCCACGCTCATGGTCGATCACCTCAACGTTCCGGGAAGCCTCACCCGGCGCGAACGGCAGCGCATCAGCCTGCGTCTCGGCGCGGGCTTGATCGGGCTCGGCCTGCTCGGCCTGCGCACGCTGCTCATCCGGCTGGAGCCCGGCCAGTGGCAGATTGGCGAGCTCTGCAAGGGACTGGCCGCCGCCGTCGTGGGCATCCCCACCCTGATCTCAGGCGTGCGCGGAATCGTCACCGGAGACACGCGCCGCGACCGACCAGCTGGTGGCGATCGCCGTGCTGGCCGCCGCCTCCCAGGGTCAGTTCGCCACCGCGACCTTCATCCCACTGCTGCTCGAGCTTGGCCGCCTCTTTGAGGAGCGCAGTTCGCTCGGTGCGCGCGCGGCGATCGACGGCATTCGCGCGCTGGGAGCACGCGACGCCGTGCGCTGGCGCAACGGCATGGAGCAGCGCGGCGATCCAAATGATCTGCGCCCAGGAGACGAAATCCTGGTCCGGCCTGGAGAGCGCATCGCCGTCCATGGTACGGTGCTCGCGGGACGCGCCGCGGTCGACCAGTCCGCCATCACCGGCGAGTCCATGCATGAAAACGTTGGGCCAGGAAGCCCGGTGTTCGCGGGAACTCTAGCCACCGACGGTCTGCTGAAGATCCTGGTCCACGGTGCCGGGGCTGACACCGTGCTGGGCCGCGTCGTCCAACTGCTGGCCGAGGTCGAACATACGACCGTGCCCATCCTCCACCTCTTTGAGCGGCGCGCCGACGTCTGGCTTCCTCTGGTCCTGACCATTGCGGCCACGACTTTGTTCTTCACCGGAAATCTGTCCCGCGCCATCGCCGTGCTGGTCGTGGCCACACCCACAGCCTTGGTAGTAGCCGGGCCGGCCGCCGTCGTCGCAGCCATGACCATTGCCGCCCGGCTGCGCATCCTGATCAAGAGCGCGGACTTTCTCGAGCGAGCCTCGGATGTAGACACGCTCATCCTCGATGAGACCGGAACTGTAACCGTAGGCGCGCCCGTCGTCACCCACATCCGGCTGGTCGAGGCGTCTTCAGAGCAGGCCCTGCTGGCGGTCGCGGCAGCCTGCGGATTCGGCTCGCTGCATCCGGTCTCGCGCGCCGTCGTGGCCGAGGCCCTCGCGCGGGGCATCGTCAGCAAGCCGCCCCAGGATCTGCAGGAGCGGCCCGGGCTGGGCGTGGTCGCCACGGTAGACGGGCAGCCGGCAATGCTCGGCCGGCACATGCTGTTGACCGAGTTGGGCCTGGATACCGGAACATTGGAAGCAGAAGACGTGTCGCAGGTCTGGGTCGGCTTCGGGGGCCGTTGCCTCGGCTGCATCGTCCTGCGCGATCAGCCTCGGCGCGAAGCCCGTGAGGCCTTGGCCACCATGCGCAATCTGGGCATCAGCCGCATGCTCCTGCTCACCGGAGACAAGGCCGCCGCCGCGCACGAAGTCGGCCAGGCGCTCGGGATCGACCATGTCATCGCCGAGGTCCTACCGGCGCAGAAGCTCGAAGTGGTCCGGGCCGAACAGGCCCCCGGACGCGTGGTCATGATGGTCGGCGACGGGGTAAATGATGCACCAGCCCTCAAAGGCGCGGACGTTGGGGTCGCCGTCGGCGCGGAGCTGAATGAAGTGGCTTTAGGCGGTGCGGACGTGGCACTGCTCGGCACCGACCTCGGACGGCTCCCCAGCCTCGTCGGTCTCGCCGATCTCACCCGCTCGGTCATCGGGCAGAGCGTCTGGCTGGCTTTCGGGCTGTCCCTCGTGCTCATCGTGCTGGCGGCGACGGGGGTGCTGACGCCCGTGATCGGCGCGCTGATGCAAAGCGTAGCCGTGTTGGCGTGGTGGCCAATAGTGCCCGCATCCTCAGGTTCGGCGATTCCTAACCAGAGGCGCACTCGACCGCACAGGCCTTCCGGAAATCGCCGACAAGCCGAACAAAGCATAAGTATTTGAGCCTCGGCGTATGCTTGTCAGCGAGTGGGAAAGGACCATCCCCTCCCGCTTGATGAAACTGAGATCGTATTAGGATAGAGACGTGCCCGTGCTCCTCTTCGTCCTGCCGATCGCCTCCACGCTGCTTGGCGGCTTTCTCGCGGTTCGGCTCAGACGTTACATCACCGTCTTGATCGCTGCGGGGGCCGGGCTTCTGCTCGGTGCGGCGTTTCTCGATCTCTTACCCGAAGCCATCGTACTCGGCTCGAAGACAGGGCTCAGCAGCGCCAACGTCCTCGGCCTGATGCTGATCTCGTACTTCATCTTCTACATCTTTGAGAACCTGTTAGACGTTTTCGCGCAGCGCTGGACCAAGCGCGGCCTCGAGCGCAAAGTAATCGGTCGCACCGGCGCCGGAATGCTCATCTTTCACAGCTTCCGGGATGGCCTCGTGATCGGCACGGCCTACTCGGCTTCGCACACCGCCGGCTATGCCGTAGCCTTCGGCATCGCCGCTCACGATCTCGGCGACGGCATGAACACGGTCATCCTCACCACCGGAGGCGAGCGTCCCCGCCCGTGGGACTACGTCTTTCTCGTCGCCGACGCCATCGCTCCCTGCTGCGGCGTCCTGCTCACCGTCTGGTGGCACTTCTCCACGCTCAACTCGGTCTTCCTGCTGGTACTGGCAGCCGGTTTCTTCCTGCATATGGCTACGGCAGATTTCCTTCCCGAGATCCGCCGCTGCAACACCTCCCGCATTCGCCTGGTGCCTTCGGTCGTCTTCGGAGCCGTGGTCATCTATGTCGCCAATCTGCTGCTCGCTCAATATCGTTGACGCTCCCCTTCCCCGCTCCTCTCACGTCCAAGGCGTTATCGATGAGGGGCCCTTATGGATGCTGTTGCTTTGGATATCACCCGGCGTACCTCGGCTGCCAGATACGGCAAAATCTTGGGGATTCTGAAAGTCTGCTGAGGCATCACCGAGGCCACGCTCGCCCTCTGGAGCGCGGCCCGCACCGGAAGTATCTCACTCACCGGGTTCGGGTGCGACAGCGTGATCGAGCTACTTTCCGCGCTCGCCGTGTGGGGGCGCATGTCGCAGGAGATGGACATGAGCGACGTCATCACGCCGAGCGCGTAAGCCTGAAGATCACCGGCTATTGCCTGCTTGGACTCGGAGCCTATGTGCTCTTCGATGCCTGCCTGCATCTCTACCAGCACAACCAGGCGACGGTTGGCCGAAATGGGCGTCGCCGTCACGGCAGCGGCGTTGGTCTGCATGCCTTTGCTTGCGAGAGAAAAGCGGCGTGTCGGGCGAGCCCTATCGAGCGGCGCCATGATGACCGACGCCAAGCAGACCGACTTCTGCATGTACCAGGCCGCCATCGTCCTACTTGGCCTGCTCTGCCAGACTGTTTTCGGTATCAACTGGGCTGACGGCGTAGCGGCTTTGATCCTCGTGCCAATCCTGCTGCGAGCCGGTGTGCTGGCCTTGCGTGGCGAGCAATGCTGCGCGCATCCCTAGCGCATTCAGGGTCAACGCAAAAGCCCGCGTGTCCCCGGTCGTCACTCCGGAAGCCGTCATTCCTCTCAGCCAAAGCCGCGAGACAAGCTACGTCGTCCTTCTGGCGAAGCCGGAATCCCCGTATTGGCCTTTGCTGTTGCTTGTTCTCTCTCAAGCACGGGCAGCCTCGAAACAGGCGCTCTCTTCCGCCTCGTCTCATAGGCCGCCTTTCATCCCCTTTTTCATGCAATCACACCGGCTTCATGGCTGGTTCCTCGGCTCTGGTTCGATAGGCCCTCGTGGCGGTATAACCTCCGGATCCGATGATGAGCACGGCTCCCAGAAGCATCGACGCGCTGAGTCTCTCGTGCCAGACAAGATAGCCGATCAGCGCGCCCGTCAACAGCTGGCTGTAGTGGTACTGCGAGACGGTCGCGGCCGTGGCATGCTTCAGCGCGGCAAAGAAGCAGAGGCTCCCGACGACGCAGAAAAGGCCCGTTGCCGCCAGAATCACGACGAGTCGTCGATCAACCGGGGCGGCGTGGCCCAGCATGGCAAAAGCGCCCACACCTGCGGTGAGCACGCCGGAGCAAAAGGTCAGGCTCTCGGGAGACTCGGTCTGGGTCATCACGCGCGACCACACCATATTCACGGAGAAGGCGGCCACGCAGACCAGACAGGCAAGATAGCCGGTCCAATCTCCCGGGTGATCGAGGCCGAAAGGGTTGACGGCGACCACCACGCCCAGGAAGCCCACAAGGATGGCGAGCGCTATGCGCCAGTCCAGCGGCTCATGCAGGAACACCGCTTCGAGCAGCGTCGTAACTAGCGGCGCAAAGAAGATAAGAATGTAGAACAGCGCCAGCGGCAGATGCCGCAAAGCCACGACCACGCAGAGCGTATTCGCCAGATCCAGGCACGAGCGCAGCAGCTGGGGCACAGGACGAACGGGCCGCAAAGCGCGCAGGTTGCGGGTCAGCACAGCGCGCGCAAGCAGAAGCACAAGGGTCGCAACGCCGACGCAGGCCGCAACCTCATACGCCGGCAGGTCGGAGGCGCCGGCAAGCTTGAAGCTGGTATCGGCGAACACCCAGAGCGTATAGCCGGCAAGCGCCAGCCCTACCGCCTCCAGCTGGGAGACAGCCTTGAGCCTTGGAGGGACAGCCTTGCGCCGCGGCGCAACAGTCCAAGCCCCAAACCAGCTCATCGCAACGAGACGGCCTGCGTGCCGCGGCCGGTAAGCTGGCGAATCAGGTCGACCTCATGCTGACGGTAAGGAGTGTCATCCTGGCGGAAGATCTCGTGGAACCAGATCGTCGGCTGGGTCAGCACATAGGGCCGCTGCCAGGAATCCCAGGGCAGATACGTCTGGGTTTTGCCCGCAACCAGGCCCCAGTTGATGGCCGCCACGTGGTACTTGCTGGCGACGGGCAGCGATCCGTCGAAGGTGCTGCCGTTCCCTCGCGCCATGTACTCCGTGCAGAGCACCGGCCGCCCAAGCGGCTGCAGCTCGCGGATGCGGCCCTCGAACCCCTCCGGCCAGTCATAGCTGTGGAAGGAGACCACATCCGACTCAGCCAGCTGAATCTTGGTCGTCGCACTCTCCCGATCCGGGTCCGACCAGCTTCCTGTCCAGACCCCGCTCGTCAGCGGTTGGCTGGGGTTCACGCTGCGCGCCCAGGCAAAGGCCAGCGGCAGCAGCTCATCGACCCGGCGCACCTTGGCCGGCACATCTTCGCTCCGGTCGCCGCCCTGATTGTCGGGTTCGTTCCACACATCCCACGCCAGCACGCGGGGGTCGTTGGCAAAGGCACCGACGACGCCGCGCACATAGGCGGCCAGCTCCGGCTCGATGCGCACGTCCAGCAGGCGCTGCTTTCCCGGGCTTTGTACCCAGCCCGAGTTATGGATGCCGGGAATAGGAGGATGCTGCGGCCCGAGACGCGGATTGGTCTCCCAGCAGGAGTCAAAGAGCACAAAGATAGGGCGAATATGGTGCCGGGAGGCGATCGCGAGAAAAGCGTCCAGGCGCGTCGTGAAGCCCGCAGGATCCTGGGCCCACAGCTGATCCTGGAGGAAGACGCGTGCGGTGTTCATGCCGATCGACTCGGCCAGGCCAAGCTCCTTGTCATTCAAGGCTGGGTTGAAGGTGGCGGCCTGAAACATCTCGAGCTCGTTGATTGCGTCCGATGGGATATAGTTGGCGCCGACCAGCCAGGGCTGACGAGCATACCAATCGTTGGCGCGATCGGCGGTCCAGCGTCCGGTCCAGCGGCCAGTCAAACGGTCCGTTTGGGACGGCGGACCGGCATACGCGGAGGTAGCCGTCATCAAGCCAAGGACGATCGCTCCGAAGAAGCTTGTACATTGCATGCGTCCGTCTCCGGCAAGGGCCAAACTCCCCACTTGCCTATCGTATCCCGCCGCTGAGCGCGAGCCGACGCTCAGCCGTTTCCACGCACGGTCTGCACCAGCAGCCACAGGTTCAGTCCGGCGATCAGCAGAGCAACCGCGTAGCTGAGGTACTTGATCGCCGGGCCATTGACGAACGATCCCATGCGGCCCGGATCGCTGGTAAAAAGCACCAGCGGAAACACCGCAAAGCTCAGCTGCATGCTCAGCACAACCTGGCTCAGGATGAGCAGCCTGGCGGTTCCACGCGTACCGTAGAGAGCGGCAACGAAGATGGCCGGGACGATGGCGAGCGAACGGGTGATCAGCCTGCGTAACCATCCGGGAACGCGGATGTGCAGAAATCCCTCCATCACGACCTGGCCGGCGAGGGTCCCGGTCAGCGTGGAGTTCTGGCCGGAGGCAAGCAGCGCAACGGCGAAGATGGTGCTCGCACCGGCAAAGCCAAGCATCGGCGTCAGCAGGCGAAAGGCATCCTGGATCTCGGCGACCTCCGGGTGTCCGCCGCGATGAAAGACCGCGGAGGCGACGATGAGGATGGCCGCGTTAATAAACAGAGCCAGCGTGAGGGCAAGGGCGGAGTCGAGGTTGGCGAAGCGGATGGCCTCCCGTTTGCCGTCTTCGGTGCGCGGATAGTTGCGTGTCTGCACGATAGAGGAGTGCAGATAGAGATTGTGCGGCATCACCGTCGCACCCAGGATGCTGATCGCGATGAAGAGCATCGCCGGATCGCGGACGATGGTGGCAGAAGGCACGACAAGGTTCTTGAAGATGGGCAGCCACTCCGGATGGGAGAAGAAGACCTCCACCCCAAACAGCACGCCGATGGTGCCGATAAGAACAATGACCAGCGCCTCAAGATAGCGGAATCCCTTGTGCTGCAGCAGCAGGATCAACAGGACATCGAGGCTCGTGAGCAGGACGCCCAGCGTGAGCGGAAGATGGAACAGCAGCTGGAGCGCAATCGCTGAACCGATGACCTCGGCAAGGTCGCAGGCAATGATGGCGACCTCAGCGAAGACCCAGAGAGCCAGGCTGACCGGCCGACTGTACTGCTCGCGACAGGCCTGGGCAAGATCACGCTCACCGGCAACGCCAAGCTTGATGGCCAGGCTTTGCAGCAGGATAGCGAACAGATTCGACGCCATGACGACGAACAGCAACGTATAGCCATAGCGCGAGCCGCCGGCCAGATCGGTCGCCCAGTTGCCCGGATCCATATAGCCGACCGCGATCAGGAAGCCGGGGCCGAGAAAGCCCAGCGCCCGCCGCCAGGCATGTGGAGATCGCGAAATGCGAACCGAAGACACTCCCTCCGGAAGAGCGGAAGCAGCGGGGAGCGCGGGAGATTCCGTATTTTGGGCCATCAGGAATCGGAGATGGTGATCTCTACAGTCATGGATGTATCCGCTCCGGTTAAGGCCGATGTTAGCAGCTTTGGCGGAGTTCTTCGGACACGGGAGAAGCACGGCGTGGCAGCGTCGGAGGATTCGGCGGCGGGTCCGTCTAAGACCTAGGTTGTAGACCGTAGAGGTCTGCGGACGCTCTCGCCGGACGTACACTGGATGGATCATGCGGGCTTCGACTCCCTCTACGCACGCGTCCGACCCGATCGTGCCTCAGCCGTCGGGTTTGGATGCGGAGGCGCAGTCGGCCGAGCCTCGGTGGGAGCAGCCGATCCATCGAGGACCTCCGCAGCCTTCCGGGCAAGGACTTGAACAAAGCGATGTCGCCACGCAACCCTTCCCGGAGAACGGGGTTTCCTCTCGTATGGCGACCTTGGCGATGAATCCGGCGAAGCTGAGTGGAGGCGGCCTCGAGAAGGTGCGCGAGGTTGGGGCGGAGAACGAATTGCACTTGAACGGCAACTTCGCGGATCTGGATGACGCCGCGATCATGCTCGAGTTGAAGGCGGGGAACATGACCGCGTTCGATTTTCTGATGCAGAAGTATCGCAAGCCGATCATCGGGTTCATGTACCGGATGACGCGCAACCAGGCGGTCGCGGAAGAGCTAGCGCAGGAGGTATTTCTGCGGGTCTATCGGTCGCGCGAAACCTACCGGGCGGAGGCACGGTTCAGCACCTGGCTGTACCGCATCGCGACCAATTTGGGAGTAAACCGGGCGCGGGATACGCGGCACGAGCGTGCAGCCTCGACGGTGTACCTCGATGAGCCCGATCCAGAGTCGGGAACGACACTCGATGTGGCGGACAGTACGCCCGACATCGAGGCCAGGCTGCTGCGTGACGAGACGATGGCGGCGATCCGCGACCACGTGCTGGCGCTGCCGGAGCGGCAGAGGATGGCCGTGCTGATGCACAAGTACGAGAGCATGGATTATCGCCAGATCGGCGAGGTGTTGAAGCTGAGTGAGTCGGCGACCAAGTCGTTGCTGTTCCGGGCTTATCAGACATTGCGGGACAAGTTGAAGGGATTCGCCGGCTAGGGTTAGTTTGGTGAAGGAGAGATCATGAACTGCAAGGAATTTCAAAGCGAACTGCCGGAGCTAGTGCTGAACCTCGGTGCGCTCCCAAGCGCGGCGGCGGTGGCGCACCTGAAGGTTTGCCCTCCGTGCATGGAAGAGTATGTATCGTTTCAGGAGACGTTCCATACGCTGGACGCTTGGGTCGCTCCGGAGCCGACGCCGTACTTTGATCAGAAGCTGGCGGTACGGCTGCGAGAGGAGCAGACTGCTCCGCGGATGGGCTGGCTGGAGCGTCTGACGACATCTCTCGAGCTGAATACCGGTCGTAACTTTCGTCCGATGGTGGCCGGCGCACTGGCGTTGGCCTTGGTCGTTGGCGGCGGCAGTGTCGTCGGGGTGAACTCTTTTCAGTCGGCCCAGGTTCCGCAGGCGTCGGCAACGGTGCAGGATCTCCAGATTCTGGATCGCAACGATCAGGCTTTGCAGCAGCTGGACCGACTGCAGCAGGCGGACGACGATGGCGGAGCGCCGGCTTCAAGCGACGGCGCCCCAGCGGAGGGACCTGCCAGCTGAGGGCAGACTCTTTCCGTATCCGAAGTAAGGGAGCCGGCAACCCTGGGCAGCACAGCTTCCACCGCAGACTGAGATGAAGAGCATGACACGCAGGATCTCAAGCCGATTGGTCCTCCCGATGGCGGCAGCGGCTCTCTTTTCCTGGGGCTTCGAAACTGCTCAGGCGAGCGGACCGCGGGGGCAATCGGGCTCGCGGATGCGCTTTGCAGCGGCGCCGATGTACGTTCAGGGCGGCAATCGCGATCTGGATGCGCGGCCTGCGCCCAATGGTGGGCGGCCCGCACCTGGAGGACGGCCGGGGCCGAACGCGATGGGCCGGCCGAGCGGAATGAGTGCGCCGCATCGGGCGGATGCACAGCAGCACCTAAGCGAGTGGATGGACGCGCATCGAAACCTGTCTCCCGAGCAGCAGCACGGTGCGCTCGAGGCGGAGCCCGGCTTCCGGCAGCTGCGGCCGGAGGAGCAGCAGAGGATGCACAACCAGCTCTCGCGGCTAAGCTCGATGTCTCCGGAGCAGAGACAGCGAACGATTGCGCGGACCGAATGGATGGAGCGCCTGGCTCCGCAGCAGAGGCAGCAGGTTCGATCGGCGATGGCACAACTGGGCAGCTTGCCGCAAGACCGGTCGTACGCGGTGGGGCGCGCGTTCCGGGCGGTCGAGGCGATGCCTCCGGCGGAACGTCAGGCGTACATGGACTCTTTGCAGTTCCGGAGTCAATTCAACGACCAGGAGCGCGGGACGCTGAACAATCTGCTGAATGTGTCCCCACTGCTGCCGCCGGCGAATCTGGGTACGGCGCGGTAAAGCGGGCCAGACGCCGGCGTGCGGGCGTAATCGCAAGTCCGCTTGGGATGTACATCTTGGATGGAGGGGGGTACCCCTCTCTACGTTTTGCTAAAGTCCTTCCATTGAAGGAGTTACGTGGGTGAGCAAAGGTAAAGTTCTCTTTTGATTGGACTTACGGGTAAAGTCGTCAAAACAAAGAAGATGTAAGGCTGGACCGAGACGGAGAAGATGACTTTCGTCTCTGCTTCTAGTATAGAGCGCTGCGCAGGGTAAGTGTGTCAAGTTTATTTGAGAAGCAAAGCTTTTAGAATGTATGGTTTACACCCTCTTCTGGAGGATCGGGGGCTTGACAGGAAAGCAACAGCAACAGCAAAGCCGGATACGAGGATTTTGGCTGCGCCAGAATGACGGATGGTCGAGCGGGTCGGCGTCGATCAGTTGCGAAAGAAGTTGCGGGCCAGGAAGAGGACGTTGGCGGGGCGTTCGGCGAGGCGGCGCATGAAGTAGGGGTACCACTCGGGTCCGAACGGGATATAGACTCGAACGCCGAAGCCCTGGGCGGCGAGCGCGCGCTGCAGGTCGCGGCGGACGCCGTAGAGCATTTGGAATTCGAAGAGCGATTTCGGCAGGTTGCGCTGCTCGAAGAAGCGGCAGAGCTTGCCGATGAGGGCTTCGTCATGAGTGGCGATGCCGCAGAAGACGCCGCTGGTAGCAAGAAAAACCATGAGCGCTTCGTAGTTGCGGTCGACGTCCTGTTTGTCCGGGAAGGCGAGTCTGGGCGGTTCCTGGTAAGCGCCCTTGCAGAGGCGGATGCGGATTCCCTGCCCTGCGAGACGGTGGGCGTCGCCGGCGGTGCGGTAGAGGTAGGCCTGAAGGACGGTGCCGACGCGTGCGGGCCAGATGCGGTGGAGGCGCTCGGTCATGGCGAGGGTAGCTTCGGTGTGGGCGGAGCCTTCCATGTCGATGCGGACGAAGCTGTTGACCTCGTCGGCGTGGACGATCATGCCGGCGAGGATCTGCTCGGCGAGAGCGGGGTCGAAGTCTAGGCCGAGCTGGGTGAGCTTGACGCTGACGTTGGCGTTGAGCCCGCGCTGGGCGATCTGGTCGAGGATTTGGTGGTAGACAGCGGCGCTCCGGTGCGCGTGTTCGGCGTCGCCGACGCTTTCGCCAAGGGAGTCGAGCGAGACGGCGAGGCCTTCCCGGTTCATGTCTTCGGCGGCCTGGAGGGCGGCCTCGACGGTCATGCCGGCGACGAAACGGCTGGAGAGTTTCCGGCCGAGGGGAGAGCGCTCCGAGAAGGCGCGGAGTTGCGGATTGCGGGAAAGGGCGATGAACAGGGAACGCAGCAAGGAGTCTCCTGGCGTCAGTATTTCATGACGCGGAGCAAGGACAGACAACGACGAATACAGAGGTCCTTCGCTTCGCAGGATGACGTAGTTTATGGGGGACGCGGACACCGTTCAACGACAAGAACGAACAACGGAGAGACAACACGTGGATTCTGATTTCGCCAGAATGACGGCGGGTATGCCTGCCCTGTTTACTGGATCTGTGGGGCGTCGGCTTTTACGGCGTGGTTGACGGGCTCGGTAACCATGCCGCTCGTGTCTTTGAGGGCGGCAATGGCCTCGTCGTAACGGCCGGCGAGAGAGTTGTAGCGGATCACGGCCATCTCTTCGAGCATCTTCATGCCGTCCTTCAGATAGCTCATACGGCTGCGTTCATCGTGGCCCCAGGTGACGGGAACTTCGACGATCGAGTAGCGGAGCTTGCGGGCAATGAAGAGGATTTCAGGATCGAAGCCCCAACGCTCAATACGCTGGAGGCGGAAGATGACCTGGGCTGCATCGCGCCGGAAAGCTTTGAAGCCGCATTGGGTGTCCTTGAAGGGGAGACCCATGACGTTGCGGGTGATGGCGTTGAAGCAGCGGCCGAAGACCTGGCGGTAGAGGGGTTGCTGAATGGTCTGGCGCGCGCGCTCCATCCAGCGGGAGCCGATGGCGACGTCGGCACCGGCTTCGATGGCGGCGAGGAGGCGGTTGGCCTCTTCCATGGGGGCGGAGAGGTCGGCGTCGGTGAACAGGACGATCTCCCCGGCAGCTTGCAGGAGGCCGTTGCGGACGGAGTAGCCTTTGCCGCGATTTCCCGGATTTTTGATGAGATGGAGACGGGGATGGAGATCCATCCAGTGCTCGACGATGGCGGCGGTCTCGTCTTTGGACCCGTCGTCGACGACCAGGACTTCGGCGTCCCACTGCTGCGCATCGATGCAGGCCATGACGCGCTCGAGGGTGGCTTCGATGCGCAAACATTCATTAAAAGCAGGAACAACGATGCTGAGCTGGGGATGCGACATGACAACACACTTTCTATCTGAGCCGGTACTCAATGGCGAGTCCGGCTTCTATGATGTAAGACGCGGTTTGGGAACCAGGCAATCCGCTTCGGCGTCGATCATACTGTATGAGATAGACGTTTGAGTATCCCACTTGACACATATTCTTAGGCGTCTGGTTCCCTGCTAGACTCCGTCTATGTCGGACGAGCTGAACTCGCCTCCGCCGCCTCCTGCCGGCGGCCCGTTGTTTCCCCCTGGAAGTGCTCCTTACCGGGGTGGTCCGGGATCTAATCCTGGGTACGGACCTGGATACGGTCCGGGGTATACGCAGCCTGGGTTTGGGCCTCCCGCGCCGGGATTTTCGGGTGCGCCGATGTATGCTCCGCGGAAGCTGCGTCCGGCGTGGTATTGGCCACTGATCATCTTGGGTAGCCTGCTGATCCTGGGCGGTCTGCTTTGGGGAGTGGTGTGGGCGGCGATGCGTAGCATGAACGGCAACGCGGCGCGGGGGTTCAACTCGGCCAGTATTGCGGTGATCGACCTGGACGGCGTCATTGTGGATGCAGACAAGGTGGATGCGCAGCTGCGCAAGTTCGGCGACGACGACTCGGTGAAGGCGATTATTCTGCACATCAACTCACCGGGTGGAGGGGCAGCGGCGTCGCAGGAGATTTACCACGAGGTATTGCGGATCCGGCAGGAGAAGCATAAGCGGATTGTCGCTTCGGTGGAGTCGGTGGGCGCGTCAGGCGCGTACTACATTGCGAGCGCGTGCGACCGGATTTATGCCAATGAGGCGTCGGTGGTGGGGTCGATCGGCGTGATTATGGAGTGGACCAACTACGGCGACCTGATGCGCTGGGCGAAGCTGAAGAGCGTGGTGATCCATGCCGGGGCGCTGAAGGATGCGGGCGATCCGACGCACGACATGACTCCGCAAGAGGCCGCGTACTTTCAGTCGCTGGTGGACAATATGTATACGCAGTTTATCGAGGATGTGTCAGCTGGACGACAGATTCCGGCAGCAAAGATCAAGCCGCTGGCAACGGGACAGGTGTGGACGGGGCAGCAATCGCTGGGGCTGGGGTTGATCGATCAGCTGGGCGGCTACCGGGTGGCGCTGATGGACACGGCGCGGGCAGTGGGAATCAAGGAAGACGAACCTGCGGTTGTGCGGCCGGCGAGCGCGAAGAGAGGATTGGCGGGGCTGCTGAGTGGGGAGAGCGACGACTTGTTCCCGAACCCGAGCAAGCTGCTGGATCGCTCGCCGGGTTTTTACTTTATGTGGAAGTAGGCCGGAGGCTGCAGTAGAGTTCTGGTAGGGGCAGCCAGGCCAGGTAGATCGGCGGGCGGTCCGGATACAGTGAACGGTGTGCGCAGCGCCGAGGAGATTTGTTGTGACCAAAGCTGACCTCGTTGAGAAAGTGACGCTGCTCGGGGACCTGACGCGCCGCGACGGCGAGATTATTGTGGAGGTGTTGTTCGATTCGGTGATTGGTGCGCTGAAGACGGGCGACAAGATTGAGATTCGCGGATTTGGGAGCTTTCGGACGCGGCAGCGGAATCCGCGGATTGGCAGGAACCCGAAGACGGGCGCGAAGGTGGATGTTCCGGCGAAGAAGGTTCCGTATTTCAAGCCGGCGAAAGAGCTGCGGGACCTGATCAATCCCAAGGATGCGAAGGGCTAGCCGGTGCGCTAGACTGCATGGGCCATGCCTGAACCGCTTGCTGTACGCACCTTCGCGCTGACCCGCCGCTTCGGCGACTTTACGGCTGTCAAGGACGTGGATTTAGAGGTGGCACAGGGACAGTTTTTTGGGTTCCTGGGGCCGAACGGCGCGGGCAAGTCGACGACGATCAAGATGCTGACGGGGCTGCTCGCGCCGACGTCGGGGTCGATCGAGATTCTAGGCGCGGATTTTACGCGCAGTACGGTGGCGCTGAAGCGGCACATTGGGGTGGTGCCGGAGGGTCTGGCGCTGTTTGGGAGGCTGACAGCTCCGGAATATCTGCAGTTTGTGGGCCGGATGTATGGGCTGGACGGGCAGACGACGGCCGAGCGGAGCGAAGAGCTGCTGGAGCTGATGAGCCTGACGGGCGACACGAAGAAGCTGGTGGCGGACTTCTCGCACGGCATGCAGAAGAAGCTGGCGCTGGCGGCGGCGGTGATCCATGGGCCGCGCGTGCTGTTTTTGGACGAGCCGTTTGAGGGTGTGGACGCGATTGCGGCGGGAACGCTGAAGGCGATGCTGCAGGGGATGATTGCGCGCGGGGTGACGATTTTTCTGACGTCGCATGTGCTTGAGATTGTGGAGCGGCTGTGCGATCACGTGGCGATTCTGCAGCGCGGGTCGCTGGTGGCGCAGGGGTCGCTTGAGGAGCTGCGGGCCGGGGTGGAGGCTCGGCATGCGGGACCGGGCGGCGAGATCGCGGGAAGGGCGACGCTCGAGGAGATTTTTCTGAGTGTGCTGGGGACGAGCGGGGTGGCGGCTCCGGAGCAGGAGCTGTCTTGGTTGAGTTAGGGGCTGGGGCTGAGCTAGAAACGCCCATCTCGGCGACGCAGCAGTTCCGGGCGGTGGCCGAGCTGCGTTGGCGGCTCTTTCGGAATGGGTTTCGGCGCAAGGGGAGCAAAGGCGAGCTGGCGGCGCGGGTGGTGGTGCTGCCGCTGGCGGGGCTGCTGCTGCTGACGCCGGTGGCGGCGTGCTTCGGACTGGCGTATGCGGCGGTGCGGAGCGGCCGGGTGGAGGCGCTGGAGGCGATCTTTACGGGAGTCTTTGCGCTGCAGATGCTGGTGAGCCTGCAGATCTCGCCCCCGGCGCTCAGCTTTACGCCGGAGTCGCTGATTCGGTTTCCGCTGAGCTTTCCGCGGTACCTGACGATTCGTCTCTACCTGGGATTGCTGAGTACGTCGACGGTGGTGGGGACCTTTTGCCTGTTGGCTGCGGCAGCCGGGGTGGCGGTAGCACGGCCGCAGCTGACGGCGGTGGCCGTAGGGGCGGCACTGGCGCTGGCGCTGACGAACATGCTGTTTACCCGCATGGTGCTGGCCTGGGTGGATCGATGGCTGGCGACGCGGCGCGCGCGGGAGGTACTGACGCTGCTGATTTTTGTGTTCTCGCTCGGCATCCAGTACGTAAATGTGACGGTGAACAACCTGGGAGGTGGCGACACGCACGCGCAGCAGCTGGCGAAGATCTCGGCGGCGCTGCGCGTGTACCGGCGAGCGCAGGAGTATGTTGCGGTGCTTCCTCCGGGGTTGGCAGGGGCCGCCATCCGGAGCCTCAGCCGCGGAGGCACCGGTGCGGCGGCGGCGGAGGTCGGGGCGGTGCTACTCTACGGGATTGCGTTTCTGGCGGTGCTGGGATGGCGGCTGGAACGGGAGTATCGCGGGGAGAACTTGTCAGGCGAGACGTTGTCAGCGGCGAGCGTGCCGCGGAAGCGGCCGGCAAACGGTCTGCGGGCGTCGGCGGGAGGAGCGGCGGCGGGAGGACTCTGGGCAGCCTGGCAGGATCGGTCGGTGCTGGGGGCGTGCGTGCGCAAGGAGTGGATTTACGTGCGGCGGAATCCATCGCAGTTCTACGGATTGCTGGCTCCGCTGGCGATGGTGTTTCTGTTCGCGGGGCGGATGGGCGGCGTCTCGCGCAGCGGGCTAGTGTTTCCTGCGGGAGCCGCCTATGCGCTGCTAGGGGTTGCGGCGCTTGCGTACAACCTGTTCGGGACGGATGCGGGAGGGGCGCAATTCTACTTCCTGGCTCCGGTGGAGATGCGCACGGTCGTGCTCGCGAAGAATCTGTTTGGGTTTGGCCTGGCTGCCTTGCAGGTGGTGCTGCTGTATGGAGTGCTGCGATTCAGCTCAGGCGCGGTACCGCCGTGGAGGATCACGCTCAGTACGCTGTGCTGGGTGGTCTTCGCGGCACTGGTGAATGCGACGATCGGCAACGTTCGGTCGATCACGGCTCCGAAGAAGATGGACCCGGGCCGGGTGGCGCGCAAGCAGGCCTCGCCCTTGAGCGCGCTGATGAGCGTCGGTGCGATGCTGGGGGCGGCGTTATTGGGAGCGGGGCTGCTGGCGCTGGGCAGCGTACTAGGCCAGCCGTGGCTGCCGCTTCCGGTGCTGCTGGCGTGCGACGTGGGGGCCGTGCTGCTGTATCGCCGAGGGCTGGGCCGTGTGGATCCACTTGCGCAAAGCCATCGGGAGACGTTTCTAGAGGAGCTCACGAAGGTGCAGGCTTAGACCCTTATGCCTGTCACCGGAATTCCGCAAGATTAGGCGGGTCTTTCTTGGACGAAGATGCTCAGAAAGCTTACGGCGCAGGCAACCCGCATGGAACTTGGTGCAGGGCTGTGCGCGCGTTACAGACAGCGTTTCTTGTATGAAGAGCCGATGAATCTTACGGCGCGGGGTTTACGTCTATGTTTGGCAGTGAGGAACCGCTCCCGGCTTGATTAGCCGCTTCACAAGCTGCAACTATTTCGATGGTGTTGCGTCCATCGTTGGAAGCGGCTCGACGAGTTTGATCACGAGCAAATCTATAGAAATCACGCATGGGTTCGCGTGAACCTTCGGAGACCGACCGTATGAATCGCTTTATCTCACTCTCTCTTTCCCTCTTTATTGGAGTGTGCCTTCTCTTCGCGAGTCAACACGCGGCGTGGGGATACGTAGATCCAGGCTCGGGGCTGTTGGCGATGCAGAGTATCGCGTCGGTGCTGGCGGCGGCCGGGTTCTTTCTGCGCCGTCAGATCCGGGAGCTCTTTCATCGCGGGGAGAAGGCGCCGGCAGTTGAAGTACGTGCGAAAGACGGTAATCCGGCGAAAGCTGCGTGACGCCTGAGTTGTTGGAAACAAATGTAAAGCGAGGGATCTGGTCTCCAGACGACTTGCTTCCTACCTTCCGCGATCCCGCCGGCTCGCTACGGCTTGAGCCGGGGGAAGCGATTCGAGAGATTCATCCTGCCGCGCGGGAGACCATGCTGGCTTTGCTGGAGTCTGTATTTTATCGGCGAGCGGAGGCGCGGGGGGATGTTGTCGCGACCGCTGTTGAGGATCGCGTGGATGGCCTTAGGCTGGTTCATCCTCGGATTGCGGTACCCAGTTATCCGTGGGAGTGGACCTCTTCGCAGTGGCTGGCGGCGGCGCGGCTGACGCTCGGCCTATGTGAGGAGGCGTTGGCCGAAGGATGGATTCTCAAAGATGCGACGCCCTTGAATATTCTGTTTACGGGCGCGCGTCCGGTGCTGGTGGATGTACTTTCATTTGAGCGATGGGATGCGCAGTCTTCGCTGTGGCTGGCGTATGGGCAGTACACGCGTACGTTCCTGCTGCCGCTGTTGATGCATCGCCTGGTGCATTGGCCGCTGGAGCTGAGCTTTTTCCGGCGCGATGGGTATGAGCCTGCGGAGGTGTATGAAGCCCTGGGCTGGAGCCATCGTCTTTCCCGTGCGGCGTTATGGCCGGTGACGCTGCCTGCCTGGCTGGACCGCCGAAAAGGGGCAAGCGAGCGGGCAACGCAGGCGTTAAAACGGGGCGGGGATCCGGAGCTCAACGCGCATGTCCTGAAGCGTGCGCTGGCGGGTTTGCGGCGCAGCACAGAGGCTGCACTGCCTGCGGCGGCGGACTCCGCATGGGCCGATTATCCGCAGACCTCGACGCACTACACGGCGCCCGATCACGCGGCGAAGCAGGCCTGGGTAGCGGATGTGTTGGGGCGGTTGCAGCCGGCGTTTGTGTTGGATATTGGCGCCAATACCGGCGAGTACAGCGTGCTGGCGGCGAGCAAGGGTGCAGAGGTGGTGGCGCTTGAGCGCGATGCGGCGGCGGCGGAGCGGCTCTTTCTGCGCACGCGAGCCGAAGGGGACGCAGGCAGCAAGATTCAGACAATTCATGCGGATCTGGCGCGGCCAACTCCTGCGGCGGGTTGGGAGAATCGCGAGGCCAGTTCCCTGCTCAGCCGACTGGAAAGCCGGTTCGATCTGGTGATGATGCTGGCCGTAATTCATCACTTGCTGCTGATGGAGCAAATTCCGCTTCCGGCGATTCTGGCGCTGTGCTCCCGGCTGACGAAACGTTATTTCGTCGTGGAATGGGTGCCCGTGAGCGATCCGATGTTTCAGAGCTTGATGCGCGGACGAGACTCGCTTTACGGGCACCTGAGCGAGGAGCATCTGCGGTCTGCGGCCATGGGTCTATTTCGGGAGATCGAACGTTTCGTGTTGCAAAACGGGCGTGTTCTGTACCTCTTTGAGAAGCTGTGAACGGGAATGAACAAACGTTGAAGCGGCTTTGCCAGTGTATTGGGCTCGCCTCGCTGGTGCTGGTGCTGAACTACGGGGAGATGCTGGGCGGCGGGCGCGATGTGCGCATGCACGTGCCCTTGCCGCTGACCGGGATCGCGTTTGCGCAGATTGCGGACATTTTGCTACTGGGGCTGGGACTGTTTGCGGTGCTGGCTCCGCTGCGCAGGACGCGGCTTTGGCCGTGGGTGGAGTCGCTGCTGGCGATCGGCATTCCTCCGTATCTGTTGAGCCGGAACTCCACGCTATTTCCGGTGACGTGGCTGGCCGGGTTGATTCCGGTGCTGACGGTGATCTGGGCGGCGGGGCTGTTGTTGCTGCTGATTGTGTTTCCGCCGATCTATCGCAGGCTGATGCGGCTGGGGGATTTCGCGGGGATGTTTCTGGCGTTCTTCGCGCTGGCGAGCATCGTTCAGATCGCGTGGACGACGTTGTGGCGGCCGTTGCCGCAGCAGTACAGCGCGGACTGGGCCAAGGCCGCAGAGCCGGCGCGGACGCATCCGCTGATTGTGTGGGTGATCTTCGATGAGCTCTCGTACGACCAGCTGTTTGAGCACCGAGCGCGGGATCTGGCGCTGCCGAACTTCGATGCGCTGCGCAGCCAAAGCACATTGTTTACGGACGTCGAGCCGGTGGGATTGAAGACCGTGAAGATCATTCCTTCACTGCTGACCGGGCGGGTGGTCGATGACTTCTCTTTCAGCATGAGCAATCGCTTCAAGGTGCACTACACGGGGCAGCGCGGCTGGCATGCGGTCGATGGCGGCCAGACGATCTTTGCGGATGCGCGGCAGAACGGCTGGCGTACGGCGGCGGTGGGCTGGTACAACCCGTACTGCACGATTTATGCGGATGCGCTGGACGATTGCTACTGGACCGATTGGGACAAGATCGATGGGCCGATGGCGCAGCGGAAGAGTTTCTGGATGAACACGTTTACGCCACTGCAGCAGGTGGTACGGGAGGTGAAGAGCCGGGCGAGGGCGGACCGCGATCTGTGCTCCTATGACGTGCGGCAGCGTTACCAGACGCATGTGGATTTGGAGAGCCATGCGCTCCAACTGCTAAAGACAGATCAGGCTGACTTCGTGTATCTACACCTAGCGATTCCGCACAGTCCGAATATCTGGAGCCGGGCGGATGGGGACTACACGCAGTGGTGCGACAGCTCTTACCTGGATAACCTGGCGCTGGCGGACCTGGAGCTGGGGCGGGTGATGCGGGTGCTGGCGAGCTCGCCGCGATGGAAGGATACAACGCTGATTGTGCAGGGCGATCACTCCTGGAGGGTACAGCTTTGGGATTGGCTGCCGGCGTGGACGGAGGAGGACGACCATGCGTCGCACGATACATTTGATACGCGGCCCGCGCTGCTGATTCACCAGGCCGGGCAGACGCAGGGGGCGAAGGTGGAGGAGCCTTGGTCGCTGCTGCGGGTGCATGCGGTGCTGGAGGAGCTGGTGCGTGGGGAGCCGGTGCAGAGGTGAGGCATAGGATGTGGATGAGCTGCGTTGGGTTCGCCGGAGGCTGGCGTGCATGATGTAATTACCGTTGAGATTGCGATGGTAATAATCAATTCTGGCCGCGCAGAAGACGGCGGTGGTTAGCGCAGCGTGAGGGCCTGGGCGGCGGCTACGTGGCGGTAGGTCGGGTCGAAGCCGAGCTGGCGGGCGACGCTTAGAATTCTGTCGAACTGCAGGTCGATGGTTGCTCCTGCCTTCTGGGTGACTTCGTCCTCGATGGGCAGGTCGAAGTCGTCGGCGCCGTAAAGTAGGCCCTCGAGGGCGCGCTCGTTTTGCGTCAGAACAGAGGTGCGGATGCGAGGTACGTTGTCGAGGTAGATGCGGCAGAGAGCAAGGTGGCGGAGGTACTCGGCCGTAGTGATTTCGATGCCGCCGATCTGGGTAAAGTAAGGCTTGTACGTCCAGCAGAGAAAGCTGGCCAGGCCACTGGTTTGGTCCTGAAATTGGCGGGTGCGCTCAAGATGCTCGATGCGCTCTTCGATGGTTTCATCGAAGCCGATGACCATGGTGGCAGTGGTCTTTAGGCCGGCCGCGACGATGGCTGCCTGAGCTTGGAAGTATTGCGCCACGGTGTACTTGAACTTGCTGTGCCGGCGGCGAAAATCCTCGGTAAGGATCTCGGAGCCGCCGCCGGTGATCCAGCGGACTCCGGCGTCCAGAAAGCGTTTTGCGGTGGTCGCGTAGTCGAGTTTGGCGTGGTCGGCGAGATACATGAACTCGGCAATGGTGAGCGCGTAGAACT
>CAXUNR010000014.1:0-66844 GCA_964252655.1 uncultured Acidobacteriaceae bacterium | reverse complement strand
GCGCTGGAGGGTGACCGGATTCTCGCGCCGGTGCTGGTCAACGGACGCTCCCGGCTGTTTGCCATCGCTTCGAGCACGGGCGAGACGCAGCCTGTTTCGATGCCGGACGATGTTGCCTCTGCCACGCTGGCCGACATCTCGCCCGATGGTGCGCGACTGCTGCTGCGTAGTCATCTTTCTTCCGTCTCCGAGCAGCCGCTGTGGACTGCGCCCTCAAGCGGCGGCAGCGGACAACGGGTCGGCGGGGTGCTGGCACATGACGCGACCTGGATGCCGGACGGCACGGGAATCCTGTACGCCAATGAAGATGAGCTGACGCTTTATAAGCAGGAGGATGGTTCGTCGACTCCGTTTGCCAAGCTGCCGGGGCGTGCGTTCTGGTTGCGCTGGTCTCCGGATGGGAAGCTGCTGCGCTTTACCTTGATGAACCCGGTGACGCATGCGACGAGCTTGTGGGAGCTGAACCCAGCCAGCCATGTCCAGGGGCCGATCGCGAACGCGCAGGCCGCTCGGCTGCCTGCCTGCTGTGGCGTGTGGACAGCCGATGGGAACGCTTTCGTCTTCCAGGCGGAAGACAATCTGTGGGAGTTGCAAGGGCGCGGACGGCAGCAGCAGTTGCTCCAGCTGACGAACGGTCCGTTGCGTTATCTCTCCCCGGCTGCGGCCTCGACTGGAAGCCGTATCTTTTTTGTCGGGCTGGAAGCTCACTCCGGAGCTCAGCAATTTGTCGAGAAGACGCATCGATTTGAGGCGGTGCCGGCGTTTCTCGCGGACGCGAACCGGATTGAGTACATGCGTGACCGGACGTGGGTGGCCTGGACGGACGCCGAGGAGGCATTGTGGCGCGCCCGCGCGGACGGCTCTGATAAGATTCGGCTCTCTTCAAATGCGCTAGAAGTGTTTTTGGCCCACTGGTCGCCTGATGGCAAACGCCTGGCCATGATGGCGCGCGAGCGTGGAGGCTTATGGCAGACCTATCTTGTGGATGCGATCGGGGGCAAACCGGAGGCGCTGCTGCGGGAGACGCGCAACTCGGCGGACCCGAGTTGGTCCGCCGATGGGCATAGCCTTGTGTACGGCAGGCAGCCGGAGCTGATGGGCAAGGAGAGCGGCCCGCGCACGCTGCAAACGATGAATCTGATGACGCATCAGACGGAGGAGATTGCGGGTTCAGAGGGCTTGTTTAGCCCGCGTTGGTCGCCCGACGGAGCGTGGATCGCGGCATTGACGCTCGACCAGCGAAGCCTGATGCTCTATGACGTCGCGCAGCGGCACTGGCGTCTGCTTGCTTCGACCAGCGCTGCGGACCCGGTCTGGAGCTTCGACAGTAAGGCGATCTATGTGCACGCGTTCCAGGCCGATCGTGAGCCAATACTGAGGATCTCCGTTCCGGACGGCAGCATACACAGAGCGGCAGATCTTGGAAATCTTCGCGATCGGGATACGGCCAATTACTTTTTCGGAGGATTGACTGCGGACGGCCAACCGATCGTTCAGCCCAGAGTCGGCACAGGAAGCGTGTACATGCTCGACTTGCCTTCGCGTTAGTAGCTGCGGATCGGCTCAGCACATTGCTAGTTGCTAGAATAATCTCGACTATCGAGGTAAGGTCACTTAGCCGGGCCATCGCCAGTGAAGCGGTCCGGCTAAGTGCACTCAGACGAACTTCTACTGCGCCTGCCCGGCCGCTGAAGTTGGACGCCCCTGGGATCCGGTCCTCATCAAACCGAGCTGCTGAGGAGTAAGCACGGCACGCAAGGCAAAGGCCATGTGCGCGTCCGCTTTATCCAATGAGGCTCGTGCTTCGGCGATCCGATCGGTTTGCGCGAGCGCACGTTCGTTATCAATGACGGGAGCGGCCAGCATCGGTTCCAATTTCGCTTCCTCCGTCTGTACGGCGGCGTCGAGCTGAATGAGTTTGAGCCGGCCCTGGAGATACGCGTCCGCGAGGCGATGGACCTGGTCCGGCGTAAGATTGACCATCGCGACGATGTCCGTGTTGAGCCAGAACTGCCCTGGAGGTAATCCGAGTTCATCGAGATCCTGCATTAAATCGTGCATCTGCTCGTGCTCCTCGGACCGGCGTTCCCCCCCGCCATGCTCTGCATCCGTGTAATGCATGCGGTTTGAACCGTGCATTTGATCCTGCGTGGGAGGCGGTCCTTGCTGAGCAAACAGGGTTGAGCCGCAGAGTAGAAAAGGTGCTACGAAGAGCGAGCGGTATTTCACGGGGAATCTCCTTCTGGCAGGCAGAAACGCAGTCAGTCTTTGATAAGACGCCGAAGGAGCGTCGCAAGTGGTCGAACGAAGATATTTCTATATCTCTCCTTCGGCGTCAGTCTTTTGTAATTAAGGAAGCAAGTAGCCAAATAACTGCACTTTAGGTCAAATTGGCAATCGCCGTTTTGGCTGAGGCAAGGGCCGCGGCAGCAATCTCCGGCCCGCGGGCGATACCTTCGGCGGTGATGACGGTCACATCCTGAACACCCAGGAAACCGAATACCGCGCGTAGATACTTCTCCTGGAAATCGTAGGCCTCGAAAGGAGACCCGGGGCCATACTGACCGCCGCGCGTGGAGAGGATAATGATCTTCTTACCGCCACATTGGCCTTCAGGGCCCTTTGGCCCATATTTGAACGTGACGCCCGGTACGACGATGTGATCGATCCAAGCCTTAAGCTGAGAAGGGACACTGAGGTTGTACATCGGAGCACCCACCACGACTACATCGGCGGAGAGGAACTCATCGAGGATCTGCTTGCCGATCACCAGTTCCTGCTTCTGTTGAGGCGTACCTTGATCTGCATTGTCGCCGTAGATACGGAGCACCGCGGTGTAGTGGCGCAGAGTGTCGTCGATCAGGTCGCGATAGACATACTCAGCCTCTGGATGCTGGCTTTTGAGTCGTTCCGCAGCGGCTGCGGTGAGGGAACGACTGACGGACTTTTCGCCCGTGACACTGGAGTCTAGATGCAGGATCTTCATGAACGTGATCTTCCTTTATTGGTCGATGGGCAAACCGGAGATTGGATGAGATCGCCCCTGGAAGGTTGCACCTTGATTCTGCGGCCGAGCCTCAGCGGAGAGCGGTGTCGACCTCTTTATAGAAGGACGGAGCTTTGAGGATCTCGCGTGGCTTGGAGCCGTCCGCCGGGCCGACCAGGCCGTCCTTCTCCATCATGTCGATCAGGTGCGCGGCGCGGCCGTAGCCGATGCGTAGACGGCGCTGCAGCAGCGAGGTGCTGGCTTTGCCGAACTCGAAGATCAGGCGCACGGCGTCGTCGAAGAGCTCGTCGTTGTCGTCTCCGTTGACGGGGCCGTCGCCGGCAGTGTCCGATTCTTTTTCATCCTTGGGACCCTCGAGGAAGCCCTGGACATATTCGGCTTCGCCTTGGGCGCGCCAGAACTCGGTGACCGCGGAGATCTCTTTTTCGGTGACGAAGGGAGCGTGCACACGCTGCAAACGGCTGGTGCCGGGCGGGAGATACAACATGTCGCCGCGGCCAAGCAGCGATTCCGCGCCATTCGAGTCGATGATGGTGCGGGAGTCGACCTTGGTCGCGAGGCGGAAGCTCATGCGTGTGGGCACGTTGGCCTTGATGAGGCCGGTGATCACGTCGACCGACGGGCGCTGTGTGGCGAGGATCAGGTGGATGCCGACGGCACGGGCCATCTGCGCGAGCCTCGTGATGGACTCTTCGACGTTTGAGCGGTCGAGCATCATCAGGTCAGCCAGCTCGTCAATGATGATGATGATGTAGGGCAGCGGCTCTTGGTTGACGTCTTCGAAGAGGTACTCGGAGCCGCTGTCGAAGAGCTTATTGAATTGGTCGATATTGCGAACGTGGTTGGCGGCCAGCAGCTTCAGGCGGCGCTCCATCTCGCGGACGGCGTTGCGCAGCGCGTTGGCGGCCAGTTTGGCCTCGGTGATGATGGGCGTGAAGAGGTGCGGGATGCCCTCGTACATGCCGAGCTCGACGCGCTTGGGATCGACCAGGATCATGCGGACCTGTTCGGGCGTGGATTTGAAGAGCACGCTCATGATCATGGCGTTGATGGCGACCGATTTTCCGGAGCCGGTTGAGCCGGCGATCAGCACGTGCGGCATGGAGGCCAAGTCGGCGGTGACGATGCGGCCGTTGATGTCTTTGCCGAGGGCGATGGCAAGCTTAGATTTCGACTGCGCAAAGGACTCGCACTCGACCACGTCGCGCAGCCAGATGGTCTCGCGGTCGTGGTTCGGGACCTGGATGCCGACGGTGGACTTGCCCGCCATGCGTTCAATCAGGATGGACTCGGCGGCCATGGCGAGGCAGAGGTCGTCGGCCAGGCCAGTGACGCGGGAGTACTTGACACCGGCGTCGGGGCGGAACTCGAAGGTGGTGACAACGGGGCCGGGGTTGATCTGCGTGACCTGGCCGTCGACGCCGAACTCGCCGCACTTCTGGACGAGGGTGCGGGCTTCGTCGCGGAGAGCCTCCTCGCGAACGATTTTCGGCTCTTCGGACTGGTAAAGGAGGTTCGAGGAGGGGAGCTTGTAGCCGCGAACTGAGCGCGCGGTGATGGCTACGGGCTTTTGGTTGGCGTCGGCGCGGCGGCCGAAGGTGGGTTCGCTGGAGGTGGCGGGTGCAGGCTCAGGCGCGGGTGCGACCGGCGCGGGCGCAGGTACCGAAGCGAAGGCGACAGGCCTGGGTGTGAGCGCAGTGGAGCTAGCCGCAGGGGGTATGGGCACCGGCTGGGCAGCAGCAACCGGAAGCGGACGAGGTACTTCGACGGCGCGGGCCGGTGCGGGAGAGACGAAGGAGAAGGGTTCCTCTTCCTCACGCAGGGTGAAACGGCTTTTGGCGGCCGGGCTGAACTCGAGCTCGTCCGGCGCGTCGAGCTCGTCCGGTTGGGGCGGTAACGGGGCGGCAGCGGCGGCGAGTGCTTCGGCAAAGGGTGCGGCTGCGGCCGTCGCGGCGGAGAACGGCGTGACCGGAGGAGCATCGACGTTGGTGCGCGGCATGGCCTGCCAAACCGAGACGGGCGCGGGCAGCGGAGACGGCTGCGTGGAGGTCGCAAGCGCGGCGCGCTGACGCCGGCGGCTCAACCAGCCGAAGAGGCCGGAGAGCAGGGTATTCGAGGGTGGGCGATGGGCCTCGGCGGCTGCCTGGGCGGTGGCTTCGCGTTCGCGGCGCGCCTCGGCGTCGAGCTTCTCGCGCTTTGCGCCGAAGGGTTCGCCCACCTCGTCGAGCACCTCGGGAGCGAGCGCACCGGCCGGCTTGCGGCGGACACGATTCCAGCGCTGTCGCAGAGCCCCGATGAAGCTGAAGTGAATCGTCAGCCACTCGCGCGCCGTGTTGAAGCTGAAGGTGGTGGCCAGATAGAGCGAAAGGGCCACCATCAGCACGACGATCAGTGAGGCGCCAGGAAGGTTCAGGCTCTGGACGAGCGCGCCAGCGACCAGCAGGCCAGAGAGGCCGGCGATCGGCAACGCGTGATGCCAGAGCAGATGGCCGGGCAGCAGGGCGAACGCCGCCGGAGCGAAGACCAGCCATAGCGCCAGGCCGGAAAATTTAGCGATCGGCGAGCCTGCCGGGACCGACCGCAGCCAGCAAACGCCCAGCCGCGCCAGCAGCAGGGGAAGCAGCAAGGTGGCTACGCCCAGGATCTGCAGGAGCGCGTCGGCAAGATAAGAGCCCGTCGGGCCGATCCAGTTGTGCGCGGGCCGGTTTGCCGGAGCCAGCGCGCCGATCGTATTTAAGGAGGGATCGGAAGGCGTGTAGCTGAGTAGCGCAAGCAGCAGCAGGACGGCGGAGGCCAGCAGGGCGAGTCCCAGCACCTCATTCAGGCGGCGGTTACGGGTCGGCGTGGCGATCAGGCGAAGGGGCTTCATCGATTCTCTTCCCGGGAGGGCGATTGAGGACGAGCACACGTGCGCAAGATGCGCTTCGTCCAGCCTCCCAGGCTCCCTGTTCAATTACAACAGACCCGGTCAAGTTTCCGGCAGTGTGGAGCGGATCGGGGAATCAGGATGCAAACCATCCCGGATGCAAGGCATCTACTCCGTTACAGATCAGCCGTGCGGAGATAGGTTTCGTGCAATGAGGTCCAATGAGGTCCCTGTCTGCAAGCGGACTGGCATCTACTCTGCTTGCATTTGTGGAGGCAGAGCAACATCGCAGACCGTTCATAAACTGCCGTAGGTGCTAACCCAATTTTGAAGTTTGAGGATGAAAGGAACGTTTCGATGGCCGAGATGAGCAACAAGGACTTTGAAAAAGTTTTGAAAGATGTGATCAACGTGCTCGAAGATGGCCAGAAGGGCTTCGCCGATATCGGGGAGCACCTGAAGGATGACACCCTGAAACGTTATTTTCTTGCCGAGTCACTCAAGCGCGCCAATTTCCGTGGAGAGCTCGAGAACGAGCTGCACAGGCATGGCGTCAAGGACGTTCACGAAGAAGGAACAACATCAGGAACGCTTCATCGCACCTGGGGAGATCTGAAGGCGAAGATCTTCGGGAGCACCGATCACGATCTGCTCGCCACTTCAGAGAAGGGCGAGGATGTGGCCAAGAAGACGTACCAGGAGGCACTCGCGAAGGAGTTGCCGGCGCCGCTGCGGCAGCTGCTCGAAGAGCAGAATCGGCATATCGTCTCTTCTCACAATTACGTTAGGGACCATCGGGACGCGACTGCGTCCAAATAGCTAGAACGCAGCGACCTTGGGCGGTGAGCGAAAACTCATCGCCCTCTTTTTTATGGAGACTGAATGACCCTGGGACGCGTTGCTTTGGCCGTACTCTTCCTGGGTGCAGGTGCCATGCACTTCGTCATCCCTGCGGCATACATGCGCATTATGCCGCCCTATCTTCCCGCACCGGCTACGCTGGTGTGGGTGAGTGGAGCGTGCGAGATGCTGGGAGGGGCAGGTCTGCTCCTCCCCTTTAGCTGGCGCGTGGCTGCGTGGGGGCTGGTTGCGCTTCTTATCGCCGTGATGCCGGCCAATGTGCAGATGGCTCTCGATCATGCGCACTGGCCGAAGATTCCGGAGTGGGCGCTGTGGCTGAGGCTGCCGATGCAGCTGCCACTCATCGCGTGGGCGTGGAGGTATACGCGGCGCTAAACAATTTCTCTATCGGTCTAGCTGCCGCCACGAGCTAAAGCTGCATCGGCCCAAAGTGCAGGTAGAAGACCACGGCCGACGCCAGTAGGCAGTAGACGCCAAACAGATACCACTTGCCGGACTCGAGCCAGCTCGAAAGCCACCGCAGCGCGACCAGGCCGGCCAGGAACGCGAAGAATGCGCCGAGAAAGCTATACATGAGTCCCGATTTGAGATCGACCGGCGTGCCGAGCGCGGCTTGCGTATGGGCATCCTTCATCAGGCGAAGTCCCTCGCGGGCCACCACTGCCGGTGTAATCACGACGGCTAGGGCAAAGCTGAAGCGTTCGGCTCGCTCCTTCGTCGCGCCGGTGAGCATGCCCGTCGAAATCGTCGTTCCGGAGCGCGAGAAGCCGCGGAAGGGAAGCGCAAGCCCCTGCACAAAGCCCATCCAGCCAGCCTGACCCATGGTGACGCCGCCAATGCCGAAGTTGCCGGTGATGGACTGTTGCACGGGAGCTGCAGTCTGCCGGCGCTCCATCAGGCCGGCGATCAGGATGAGGATGCCGGCAGCGGCGAGCGCAGGCGCGACCAGGTCGAGGCGTCCGAACAGCTGCTCGATCTCCGCTTTGGGCTGGCCGGCGAACATGGTCTTCACGATGACCTTCTGCAGGCCGAAGCCGATGATGCCGGTCAACAAGGTGGCCCAGATAACGCGGATGGCGAAGCGCTTGAAGGCATCGAGGCTCGAAAAATAGGTGTTTACCCAGGTCTTCCAGAAGTAAGCGATCACCGCGAACATGGTGCCGGTGTGCAGCATGACCAGCAGCAGCGTCATCTGCGGGGCTGCCGGGTCCAGGTGCATCAGCTTTTCGGCGACAACGACGTGAGCGGAACTTGAAACAGGCAGCAGTTCGGCGAGACCTTGCACGATGGCGAGGACAATGACTTGGAGTAGGTCCATGCCGCTATTTTAGCCGTGCAGCGAATGCTGGATCGTGACAAAAATGCTAATCTCGGTCGTTTCCGTAGATCGAAAGCCCCTGCTTCACCCGGAACGCGATCGAGACCGCGCGCGCCGTGTAGTCCGATCCACCGAAGCGCCGCTGCATCTCCTCGGCCATGGCCTGAGTCCGTTGTGCGGCGTTGTCGGCGCGCTTGTGGTCCTCCTGCACCGTGTACATAGAGACCAGCACACCTTCCCGATAGACGGCGTTATAGAAGGCTTCGGGGGCTTTGGGCGACTCGGGATACTGTTCGGCGTACTTGACGTAGAGGTTGGCTTCCATCTCGGGACATTTCGGCAGTCCCTGCCAATCGCCGCACAGCTTGTTGTCGAGCAGATCGTACGCGGCAAGGAAGGCATACTTGGTGCCTGGATAGAGCTTCATCACCTTCTTGAGTGGGCCGTCGTAGATTGCGGGCCGTAGATACGCTTCCTGCTCCTTGGCCGAGGGCAGGGAGGCGTTGTCGAGCTTCTCGAGCTGCCAGCGAATGTCGGCTGCGCGCCACGCCGCTTCGCCTCCCAGGCGCGACTCGGGAAAGTACTCGTTCACCCGTTGATAGAGCATGTGCGCGGCCTGCGCGGCGCCCTTGGGAGGATGCGGCTCGCTGGCCTGCTCTTCCAGGTTGGCGGCCGCGCCGAAGAGGATGACGTCGCCGTTTGGTGTCTGCGGTGTGACGATTCCTTTGTCCTTGACCCAGCCGGTCTGCGGCACGGGTTTGTCGTCGGTGGCGAACTCCGGCTCACGGTCAGGATCACCCTGGTCAGGAGTGTCGGTGTTGGCGAACACCTTCACCCACGGGCCGTTGTGGTCGGTGACGACCATCTCATGGCCGGGAGTCACTTCGGCAACCTTTTGTGAGGAGTCGTCCGGCGAGACGTAGACAACTGTTTTGTGGAGCGTAGTCGCGCGCGCCGACTTGTCGTAGCCGGAGCGGTTGTCTTTCTTCTGTGCGCGCATGGGTACGATAGCCAGCAGGGTAAGCAAAAGAGCGGCAGCACGCATGATTATTGGACGTCGCCGGTGACGAGTTCGGCTACCAGCGAAGCCTGCAGCGCGGGCTCGATGTTGCCTCCGCTGAGCACGACGACGACCTTGCGGGCGGCCGGAAGCTCATGCGCATGGAACAGCGCGGCGGCCAGCGTGACGGCTCCGCTCGGCTCGGGGACGAGATCGGTGTGGGTGAGCAGGGTGCGCATGGCGGAGAAGATCTCCTCTTCCGTGACGGTGACGATGCCATCGACAAAGCGCAGAATGTGCTCGAAGTTAAGCGCGCCGAGCGACTGCGTGCGCAGGCCATCGCCGATGGTGCGCGTGGTCAAGGCGGCGGGCCACTCCACCAGGGTGCGCGTGTCGAAGGACTCCTTGGCATCGGCGGCAAGCGCGGGTTCTGCCCCCCAGACCTGGACCGCGGGGTTTGACAGGCCGGCTTGTGCAGAGAGCTTCACGGCGGTGGCGACGCCGCTGAGCAGGCCGCCGCCGCTCACCGGCGAGAGGACCAGATCCACGTCCGGCAGTTGCTGCGCGATCTCGAGCCCGCACGTAGCCTGGCCGGCGATGATGTGCGGATGATCGTACGGCGGAATAATGGAGTAGTCGTGGGCGGCGGCAAGTTCCTCGGCCTTCCGCTTGCGCGCCGAACTGGCCGGGCCGACAAAGACGACCTCCGCCCCCAGCGCGCGCGTGGCGTCGATCTTGATCTGCGGAGCGTTGTCCGGCATCACGATCACGGCCTTGGCCCCGAGCGCGCGAGCAGCATAGGCGACGCCCTGCGCGTGATTGCCGCTCGAATAGGTAATGACACCGCGAGCGAGTGCGTCAGGTGCGAGCTGCGCGACCATGTTGTACGCGCCGCGCAGCTTGAAGGAGCCAATTGGCTGCGCGGACTCACACTTGATGTAAAGCTCAAACGGCAGCGCGGGCAGCAGCAGCGGGACGAGCGGCGTTTCAACCGCGGTGCCGGCGATGCGGGCAGCGGCGGCCTGGATCTCGGAAAGGATGACGAAGAGAGGCATACGCACTCCCAGAATGACCGATTGCGGTGCTCAGGTGCAAGCCGTACGCAAATGCCACCTTCCTGCACAGCTTTCCGCATCAAACGATGCTAAGATCGATGCGTTCACCCAGGAGGACAGGCATGCGAACCACCGTTACTCTCGACGACAAGTTACTGAAAACGGCCGAGAAGTACACCGGCCTCACGGAGCGCTCAGCTTTACTTCGTGAGGCGTTGACCGCCCTGGTGCAGCGCGAGGCTTCCCAGAGACTGGCCCGGTTGGGAGGAAGCCAACCGGACCTCAAGCCGATTCCGCGTCGTCGTCCCGCGGCATGATCCTCGCTGATACCTCCATTTGGATCGATCACCTCCGCAAGCAAGACCCTGGTCTTCAGAAACTTCTAGAAGAAAGAGCCGTTATCTGTCATCCGTTTGTAATTGGTGAGCTAGCTACAGGGAACCTTAGGAATCGCAACGATCTGCTCGAGATGCTCCAGGATCTGGAACAGGCAGTGGTCGCTGAAGAAGAGGAGGTGCTCCGTTTCATCGAACTGCATCGGCTTTTTGCGCTGGGCATCGGCTACATCGACCTGCATCTACTGATGGCGGCTCGGCTAACCGCTGACACAAAGCTGTGGACGCGAGACAGGCGACTGACAGCTGTCGCACAAAGACTGAGAAACTCGTATGGGTGAGGTGCCGGAATAGATGGTGCGCCCGGAAGGATTCGGACCTCCGACCCTTTGGTTCGTAGTTTACCAACCCCCGTATTATCAACGACTTACGCGCCGTGACTGGAAACGTAAAGTGTTGAAAAGAAACAGTAGGAAAGTTGAGGCATTCTTATTGTGGGGTTAGTGTGGGGTTGAGTGTGGGAGCAATGGGCCTCTAGGGCACGCTGGATTGGTCTGTTGAGTAGGCGATAGACGCGACACTCCCTCTTGGTAGGAAAACCACTCGCTTCTGATTCTGCAACAACACATAGAAACCCGCGTCGGCCTCATCGAGCAGTCTCATACTTACTTTCTGAGAAGCGAAGACGGAAGAGTCCTTCGTGAAATGAGCAACTATGTCCACCGGCTGACCACCGCCCCACTCGCTTTTTACATGGGGGTAAATCCAGGTCCCAAACACGAGGACAGGGAGCAGTGCCTGCAGCACAAGGTACGGCACGGCACCGCTAAGCTTTTGTTTCGCGACGTGGCGGGTCGACTGCACAAATACGCCACAGCCGAAAAGCCAGAGCGGGACGTGCGCCCACGTAAATTCTTCCCGTAAGGTTGAAAAGGGAATTGTCGAAAATGCTAAAAGGAGGAAGAAATATAACCAAGCCAAAAACCGGGGATGCTTCACAACCCGGATTTCCAGGCTCTCCCATGTTCTTACAGCTCCCGCGAAGCCGGCCTCAATAATAATCAAACCAGCCAGGACAGCCGTCCGCCGGAGGCCAAGACTGCTAAAAGCGAAGAGTGGAAATAGTAGAAACGCGCTTCCGAGGCAGACTCCGTAGAAACGTGTGGCCCGATAGAGGTGAGTAAAACTCGTTTCCGGCAAGGATGGGACTAGCACTAGCTGCCGCTTTATGAACTGCTCACTTACTAACATTGGCCATCCGAAGAGCAAGCAGAACAGGACTCCGGCGGCTGCCGTCCTCGGTTTGAGCGGGTTCGCGAATCCCACGCCGCTGGCCGCAAGATGGATTGATGTGACGAGATAGCCGATTGCGTACACTGCGACAAACGACAGCGCGCCGAGCTTCGACGCGGTGTCTATGAAGCGAGTCCAATCTGAAGTCACGCCAGTCTCGACGTTAGTTGACATGTATGGAGATTAGCAACAGCTCGACCGACGAGCCTCTACATGATCCAGAATACTCAGACGCGTGAAGGCGAGGAAACGGGGAAGCGACCACGCTTGATAGCCGCAGGAAGAACGTACAGAAATTCTGCTAGGGCACTTGTAAACTGAAGGACCCGTTCCGCATCATCCTTGGTGGGCAGGGCCGCGAGTTCATCTGCGTGCCGTTGGTCATTGGCATCCAGCCGTATCTCGTGCGCCCAAGCAGACATTTCTTCGGTCAAGAGATGATCGTTCGCCGCGCGTTGAATTCTACCGAAGAGATTGCCTTCCGAGTAGCCCTTCTCCTTCAACATCGAGTCAACAGCACTGGCGGCCAACATAATCGCCCCAGATGGCGCGTTGCGACAACCGTATGCCTGGGTAAGGTACTCTCGGGCGCGTGCCGGAACGCTTTCTGAAACGGCTTTTGACGCAGGCCACAATTGCGCTACATCGGCCCCAGATGGCAGAGTCGGTGTGGCAGTCATTGTCATTCCGCCGCAACTTGAGCAAGCATATATGCACCACTGCCTTGTATTCGAGCCGTTGTGCGCGCTAGTGACATGCCGCATGACGGCAGGCATATGAGGATGGGCAACACCGCAGTGCGGGCAGGTTTCGAGAGGGAGTAAGTTCCCGGCTTTCATGGTCTACCTAGCGTATTGCACACCGACGGGCGGTGCTCGGGTATACCCGGCCCGTTTGCCTCAATGGGCCGAGGTTCGGCTACGCTGTATCATATGGCGGAAGTCGACACAAAGGGACAGGCGACGCAAACGATTGAGGCCGTAAAGCTTTTGGCTGATTGGGCCAAATGGCTGATCACTATAGAGACCACGGCCATTGCTGCCGTTGCGCTGGTGACGACCGTACGTGATCCTTACACGCGCGGCGCAGTGAGCGTACTCGCCTCAGGGGCGGTCTTCTTTTTCGTGTTGTCGATCATCTCGGCAACGCTCCTTCTACGGTCGCTTCCGGGGATCATGCAAACCATAGAGCCGAGCCAAAGCATTTGGGAGACAGAGGATTCCAATGCGATGATTTCTGGATTCAATACTCTTGCCTTGGTTAGGCTTGAATCCACCTTCTTTGGGATCGGTCTCCTCTTGATCGGTGCGCTTTTGATTGAGAAGATCATGGTCTGGCCGTGACCACCTTCGTGCCTGCCTGCTCGCTGGCAGACGGCTTGCCCGCCAGTAATCCCGACTAGCGCCGCGATAAATGAGTCCGCCTCGCCCATGAGATTTTCAACCGGGTATTCCGGCGCATACCTTCGACCCTTGAGGATCGCATTCAGTAGTAGAGTCGATCCACAAATGTGGATGGTAAGCCTCTGGCCGGTGCCCTAGCCTTCAAAGATGACCAGCACGGCTCCTTTAGCACTCAACACGGTTGTTTTCTCCCGCAGAGCACACCAAGCAAGCACGCGAGCTTTTACGCAAGGCCCTTTCCCGTAGCGAAGCCCTGTCTGGTGACTATCGCCGATTGGATAGCCTGATGCTCGAAGCTAAAACGCGCGGGCTGTCGTGGCTTGAGGGTCTGGAGTACGCACTATGCAAAATGAGCAATCAAGCAAGCTGAAGTAGGGACATGCGACTGTTGACAACAGGCACACCGTAGCAGCAGACTGTTATCAAGGTTCAACCCCCTTGTTACCAAGTTGAGGGCCATGTAACGATCTATCAGGCTTAGCCGGGGCGCACACCGGGAGGGATGTGGAGTCCTTCCCGGTCTAGAAAACGCTAGGCAAAGAACAGCGGGCAAGGCTTGGAGGGTTACCCATCTTTGCCTGCTGTTATCTTAGTTTGGCCGGTGGGTCTTGTCTGTGGAAAACCGGGTACGCTTATTGAAGTGGTAGGTCCCAAAAGACCATCAAGCGGCTGTGGAACGTTAGGCAGACCCGCCACTTAGCCGCACGGCTCTCCCAATATGCGGGTAATTGTCTACGGGATCGCCTCGTGATGATGGTGGCCCTGCGACGTTCCGTGTCTCAGCTCGCCGCTCTGATCTTCTTTTGCCTACAAGCATTGCTGCAGGTCGTGGCATCGGTACGCCTCCCACCTTGCCCGCGTTGGTAGAATTTGCCGCACGAATCGCAGGGATAGAAGTCGAACCCGCCGGCAACCGCTTCGGCGAGTTGCAGCCACATGGCAGCAAGGAGATGGGGCGGCCTGTAGTGGACCTGCTGTAGCATTTGGGGGACGATGGGTGCTTCCGCCAGTCGCAAATTGATTTCCCGGCGCAGTGCGTCATAAGCCGGTTGCACCACATCCCCCCGGCTGTACATATCCATTGACATGCCCGGCAGAGTGGCGTGCGCTAGCGTCGCGTCGTGCACGCCCTCCGGAGTTTTCAGCCTGTAGCTGACATCCTTTTCCGTCCAGACCACCAGACTCCGTAGTCGCTCAATATCTTTGCCCCTGACAGAGGCCCACAGATCGCACAAGAGCCGCATGTCTGCGACCTTCTGCGTCCAGGTGCCGAGCGTCGCACCGCATTCGACGGAGCCATCCTCCCGCGCGGCCCCCTGCGTCGCTTCGTAGGCACTGAAGAGGTCCCCGAACTCGCCCGCAAACTCCGATATTGCCGCTTCTTTGGGCCTAAGCGCGGCGAAGTTTAGGAAGGCACCTTGCTCTAGCTCGTAGGCGTGATAGCCGATTCCAGGAACGAAACGTGGCACTAGGCGCGGCTTTCCATCCGCGATGCCTTTGGCCCACTCATACCCTGCATCACTTACGACTCCACGAAATCGTAAGCCTGAAGTCTCCTTTTGTTTCGTCAGATGTGCTCCGTTACGGTTATCTAATATCAACCGTTAGTTTGGTTTATAACCAATTATTGTCATGGATCATAGAAATAATCAGGTGTATGTTTTCTCTATGAGATGTGACGGTTACTACTATACGTCATCGGGAGGGGCAGTAATGGACGACTTGAACTGCAGAAACGGGGACCGGCTGCATAGCGCGGAGTCTGCGGCGGCTCAGCTAGATGTGAGCCCGAGCACGATCCGGTGTTGGTTGTCCTACAAAGGTCACTGAGGGGTCAAGATCGGGTCGCTCTCAAGAGACGCGGTCGACACGCTCGCCGGCTCATGTATGCCAAAGCTGCTAGATAGTGGACCGCAGTTTACGTCGACTGCATGTCACCTGGACGGGGCCGAGATGAACCGATGACCGGCTAGACCGAAGCGCTAGGGTCGGAGAACTCGGGATACCTGAACGGCGGACCACTTTCCGCCGCGTGGGGTGGCTATCCCTCGCTCTTCGAGAGCCGTAGCTATCTCGCGAAGTGACACGGCTCCACCGGCGCGGATGTCGTCAATAGCGGGCCGTAGATGTTCGGCTCTCTTGGAGGCTGCTTCCGAGCGGACCCTGGCGCTCATCTCACGTCCGGCAACCGCAATCCGGCGGAACTCGGCGGCAGAGACGCGGCGTCCGCCGAGCACCGTGCCTCGCGACTTCGCAGCGGCAAGAGCGGCCTTGGTGCGCGCCGCGATGCGTAACGCTTCGTCCTCGGCTACCGCAGCGAGAATGTGGAGCGTCAGGCGACTCGCTGTCGGGTTGTCGGCGGCGACGAACTCCGCACCTGAGTCCATGAGGTTGGACGTGAAAGCGACGTTGCGGGCCAAGCGATCTAGCTTTGCGATGACGAGGGTGGCACCGTAAACCCGACAGGCCCGGAGCGCCTCGGCCAGCGCCGGTCGGTCGCTTCTTTTCCCGGACTCTACCTCGGTGAACTCGGAGACCATCTTCCACCGGCCTCCGTTCAGGTAGCCGCGTACAGCCTCTTGTTGCGCTTCCAACCCTAACCCGGAGGACCCTTGCTTCGCCGTCGAGACCCGGTAGTACGCCACAAACTTTCCGTTCGCCACGTCTGCACCCCTGTTACGTTTCAGTCTACCACCATTGATAGAAACGTAACAATTTTATCCGGCTTTCCTGAGGGCTTTACGGGGTACCACTTGCACAGCTTTTAGTGCATTTTGTGGAAAATAGTCAAAACGTTTGTTTTCAAGCACTTAGTGGCAAAAGATGTATAGGTAGAGGGGTAAATCGCTGCGTGGCGCTGAGCGGCGATGAGAAAGAGGAGAGAAATGGATCGTATGAAGCACGCTGTAGAAGGAACGCAAGACCGGCTGCACTCAGTTGAATCCGCAGCCGAACTACTCGGCGGAGTTGGACACTCCACGATTCGGATGTGGCTGACTCAAGGCCGCCTAACCCGGGTGAAAATTGGGCGGCTTACGCGCGTCCGTGAATCGGAGTTGCTCATGCTCATAGAACCTCAGCAGCCACGACCGACCACCCGGAAATCAGTCGCTTAGTTGTCCAACCAACGCGCAACTTACTCGCAAGCAGGTATTACACAGACCCGGAGGAACGATCCATGAGCAACGCAAACGAACCCTGCCCTTCCCGCACTGCCAAAACCCCCAACACTGCCAAAACCCCCAGCACTCCCATCACTTCTCGCCCTCCGCGCAAGGGGAGAGGCATAAGCCTCACCATCGGTGGACACACCTTCCCAACCAAGAAGGCCGCAAAGGAGTTCAACACAGCCTTACGCGACGCTCAGCTCCCTGGCGTACCCGTCGCCGAACCAGACCATTCTTTTCTGTGCGATCTTCTTGCCCGACACCCCGACGCAGCGGAAAAGATCGGCTCTGGGGTTCGCCACTTCACCGTTGAATCGGCCAAGGGCGGGACTCAATGCTTTTACGTGACCCGCGTTGACGGCAGCAAGATAGATTTCTCCTCTGACAAGTGCTTAGGGGTGGCACAATGAACCTCTTCAAAGGCGTGCATGAAATCCGTTTGCTTCGGCCCACCATCGCAGCGGCGCATTTCGACTCGTGGGAGGCGGCAGTGTCCGCCGTCGAGAGCGAGCCCGACTACCGAGCGGCCTATTTTACTTTGAACCCGCTCCGTGAGGGCGGTACGCTCAACCCCAAAAGCTGCAAGGCCGCCCGTGTCACGGCGGGAGATGCCGACATCGCGCGGCGGGTGCGGTTGATGATCGATCTTGACCCGGAGCGACCCGCCGGGACCAACAGCACTGAGGCAGAGAAGGAAACGGCGCGCTCGCAGGCTGAAGATGTTCGCCGGTTTCTCAATGGGCGGGGCTGGCCTTCGCCGCTGTTGGGCGACTCCGGCAACGGTTGGCATTTGCTTTACTCCATCGACCTGCCGAACAATGCCGCATCCAGCGACTTGGTGCGTGGTGTCCTTGCACGGCTAAAGTCGCTCTTCCCGCTCGTGGATGCCGGCAACTACAACGCCTCGCGCATCTGTAAGCTGTACGGGAGTTGGGCGAGGAAGGGGCCGCATAGCGACGAGCGACCTCATCGACGTTCCGCCGTGGTTGAGGTTGGTTGCGACACCATCGTGACAGAGCAACAGCTTCGCGACTTGGTGCCGGCGACGCCGGCGGTTGTCCTTGCTAGGCCGGGCGACGTAAAGCTCGGCGGCCTCGTGGGGTTTCTTGAGCATTACAGCGTTGTCTTGCGGTCCAAACCGCGCGCGGTCGCTGGTGGTTGGCAGATTGAAGTGGAATGCCCCTGGAGAGACGCGCACAGCAGCGAAGGCAGCCGCGACACCGTTGTTTCGTTCATCGCGGGGGTTGGCTACGGGTTCAAGTGCTTTCACTCGCACTGCACAGAGAAGCGTTGGCAAGACTTTCGCGATGAAGCAGAGAAGCAAAACCCGGGCCTTGCGCCGTACTTTGGTAAGCTGCCGGCTCTGACTCATTCGGATATTGCACGCGACTTCGTGCGAAGCCACGACGATTTTGTGAGCGTCTACGACCTGGAAAACGAGACCGGAGTCTGGCTGCCTGAGACCCGCTGGCGCTTGTCTGACCCGAGAGACGCAAACTTACGCCTAGCCATCCGGCGACACCTAGACGATCTCTTTGAGCGTTGCCCAAAGCCGGAGGGCAAAGACACCCGGCTGAGGCTCAAAGATGCTTCGTTCACAAGCGGCGTGCTGAGTGAACTTCGTCCGCTGCTTCCGCCAAAGTCGCATAACGACTTCGACCGTGACCCGGCTATCCTCCCACTGCCGGACGGGAAGGTCGCCGATCTTCGAACGGGAGACATCCGCGACATGCGCCGTGAGGACTGCCAAACACGGCGGCTGAAGATCGTTCCCGCACCGGTGCCGATTCCACGGTGGGACAGGTTCCTGCGTGAGGTGTCGTGCGAGGACTCCGAACTTGCCGCGTATATCGAACGTCTGATGGCTATATCGATCACGGGCTTGTCTTTGCACCAACTCATTTTCTTTTACGGTTCGGGGCGCAACGGTAAGGGTGTTCTGCTTCGCCTGTTATCGAAGATTCTGCGGGGCGAGCCATTCGTCGCAAACATCCGTCCGGAGGAACTGGAGTTCCGGCGCGGCGCGGAGGACAAGGCAAAGCGACTCTTTGGGCGCTTGAAAGGTGCGCGGCTTGCGTTCACATCGGAGACGGTAAGCGGAGGACTGGACTGGACGTTGTTGAAGCTACTAACGGGCGGTGATGCGCTGGCCGGTGCAAAGGTCTATCAGGATGACGTTTCGTTCGATCCCAGCCACACCCTGATTCTTACGACTAACGAACGTCCGGTGCTACCTGCTACGGCAGCCTTCAAGGGGCGGCTGCGCTTCGTGCCGTTCCGCGCGGACTTCAGTGGACGCGAGGACTTGCGATTAGAGGACTCGTTGGCTGCTGAGATGCCCGGTATTTTGTGGCGGCTTATCAAGTTGGCACCAACGATCTTCGATGGAGACAAACCGCCCGCCGCCGTCGTGCACGCAACTCAGGACGTTATTGATGAGAACGACGTAGCTGCGCCCTTTATCGAAGAGTGTCTAATCGGGGACCCGAGCGCCGTAACGCGGGTGCCGGATATGGAGGCCGCGATTGAGCAATGGCGCGGGCTGCGGGTTGGTGGCAGCGACGCCCGCCGTGTGATGGATGGGGTCAAAACACGTTGGCAGCACGGCAGGCAGCGCGTTGATGGCGCGCTTATTCGTGGGCTTGTAGGGGTCAGGCTGCGTTCGTCGTGAGTATTCCTTAGTTCTGTGCCGTCTGTGCCGGGCACAAAGGCATTGTTAGTGTTTGAAAAAGAAGAAAGATTATCTATGTGTCGTTACGACGCAAGATGAAAACCCCCGGCACGGGTGGCACAGTGGCACAACACCAAGAGAGAAACGACGAAATGCCGGTGTGAGCAAGACCGGCCCGTAGCACAACGCGCGGCCTGAAACTCGCCGTTACTTGCTTACCCGGGCACGGCTGCCGCAAGGGTAAAGTACCTGCCTGCCAAACGCTTTAGGACGCCCTATACGGCGTTGATAGCAGCGGATGACAAACGGTGTCAAGGTGACGCAGCGAAGGCGTGGCGGCGGCAAAGAATCGCAGCGTGGGGCGTGGACAGGACCGGGGGCGGGTCAAATGTTGGGCACCGATGCCTAGCTAGAGCGCCGCCATCACAAATTTCCGTGGACAAGAATAAATCTCGTTTGAAAACAACAACTTGCGGCAAACACCTAAGAAAGGCTAACCATGAAGAATTTTCGAGGCATAGCGTTGTGTCTTGCTCTTGCTGGGGGCGGTACGGCCCAAACCGTGACCGTCTCTTCGTCCGACCTCGGGGGAACAGACCCCATATCCGGGACCATCACTTTTCAGCCCGCCTTGTCTGATGGGACACTAGCGAGCGCCCATCTTAGCGGCGGCGGGATAACCTCTCGCTTCGCCAAGACCGCCACAGTCACCGCCGGGGTGTTCTCCATCCGCGTCGCGGACACATCCACCACTAACCCGGTAAACCTCTGCTACTCCGTCACGGTCCACACGGCAAACGGATACCAATCGCTCGGCCCGGGGTTTACGTGCGTCCAGCCGGCGGCGAACAACTATTGGTGTACCGCCGGAATTTGCAACTTCGATGCGTACCTCCCGAGCGTCCCCGGGCTCGCCGTTATCTCAGCCGGGCCGGCGGGCAAGGACGGGGTGCAAGGTATCCAAGGCATACAGGGTGTGCCGGGGCTTCAAGGGCCTCCCGGCGTCGCCACCAGCGCGAATATCTACGCCGCCAACCCAACCGCTTATGTAGCCTTCGGGGACTCGAATACGCAAAGCCCCGACGGGTACCTCTCAAACCCCTTGAACGTCTACGTCAACCGCATCGCGAACGTGCTGGCGATTGCCTCGCCGGTCAACTACGGCACGGGCGGCGATCAGGCTTGCGATGTTGGCAACCGTTGGATGTTCCCGAGTTACGCTCCCGGGATCGCGCTCCCTTACCCTCTCGTAACGCTGATGATTGGGACCAATGATGAGAATTTCAACCCCGGACCATCGGCTTATCAGGCCACGGCCTTAGCCTGCTACGGTGCGGACTTGACATGGGCCACGGTCCCTTCGAGCGCGAAGGTGCTAGCCGGGTCAGGAACGGTAACCGGCACTTGCGCAGCGGATACGACTTACGCGCAAGCCCCCGGCGAAAAATGCACGGCGGCGGGTTCGACGCTTAGCCTGCCTTTCACGACTACGCAACCCGGGGCGGTCTATGTTTGGGTGCGCTACATCGACGGGGACACCGGAACGTGGACGTATTCCCTAGACGGCAGCCCGGCTGTGGCGCGGACCACGGCACTCTCGCCGGTTATCGCCACGCATAACGGTTCCACTCAGGCACCCGGCATGATCCGGCTCGCAAATGTGCCGTCCGGAACGCACACCCTTGTCTTCACACAGACCGCCGCGGGCACCATGGCCATCATCGGTGTTGGATACCCGCCGAGTACCGCATCCACCAGCACTACGCCCTATGCGGTAGTAGGGACGCTGATAAATCAGGCGAACGGGGCAAATCAGACGGGCGTAAATGCCTATCGGGCAGACGAGAAAAGCGAGATAGCACAGCTCAAGGCAGATGGTCTGCTGCTGTTCTTGGCACCCATGGACACTTATGTCTCGATGACGACAGCAGCCGGAGACATCGCACCAACCGGCGGCACTTTGCACATGTATGACAACGGGCAAGGCGAAGCGGCGCTCGCCTTTCTCAGTGCACTCTCGATGTACCCCGGGAACGCCAGCTCATCGGGAAGCCTGCTCACCACGGCCAATACTTGGTCGCAAGGTCAGAACTTTGCAGCCGGCACAGCGGGTGCACCCGGCGTCGCTGTGGGCAATAACGGTATGGGAATCGGCAATCCAGGCGGCGGTCTCGGCCTCATCGTCGGCAACGGATGGGCGGCTCGGTTCTCTAACAGCGATTGGCGTTGGAACGGGGCCGCGCCGATGACCTTCTCGTCCGGCGATCCCACGGCCACCTTCGGCGATGTTGGGTTCTCCCGCGTGAGTCCGGGCGTGATGGCGCTCGGCAACGGAGGCTATAAGGACGCAACCGGTATATGGCAGGTCTACGGGCACCTAGGGCCGGCGACCGCACCGTCAGGCTCGTGCTCGACGCCCGGAGAATGGGTCTTCTCGCAGGACGGCCACGGAACAGTGTGCGTAAGCGGGACCTGGACGAGCAAACTCTAGCCCATAGGCACCAGGAGCTTGCTAGACATTGAACCGCCCTTCCTAACCGCCGCCGCTCAGGCAGCTTGCAGGCAAGCCGGGCGGCGCGGTAGGGAAGTCGGGCGGGCCGCCGCAGGCCACACGATCAGCAACCGAACCACCTGAACGATCAGGGGAGCACACCCCTGACAAGGAGAGGTCATGAGCTTTGAACCGCTGTTGGATGTACCTGAGGCCGCAGAGCTGTTGCGGGTCCACCCGAAGACTGTCCAGGCGTTGGCCCGGGCAGGCAAGGTCCCGTGCTTTCGCATGGGAAAATACTGGCGCTTTCGCAAGTCCGCCCTTGAATGCTGGGTCGCCGAGCAGTTAGAGTCGAGCCACCAGTCGCGGCGCGTGGGCTAAGGAGCAATAGCCTTGATCCACACACGCCAGCGGTATCAGAACGGCAGTTTGAGGAGAGTCATGCGGAAGTCTGGCGCGGAGGTCTGGGAATACCGGTTCCGGTCTAAATCGGAGCCGGGAAACCCGACGCGACAAATAACCTTGTCTGTAGCGCAACACCAAACCGAAACAAAGGCACGCATTGCCCTACAAGCCCAACTGCTCAAGATCAATGGGCCGGAGGCTTTCAAGGCACAACACGAGCCGACGCTTGCAGTTGTCATAGACCGCTTTGTCCAAGAGGAGCGGCTCTCCGAAATCCTGGCGCAACCTCCGGGTGAAGTCACGATCAAAGACGGCCTCGCCTACAGCACGGCGGCGGTATACACCAGCTTTCTAAACCGGCACATCCGGCCACGATGGGCGAAGGTCCACCTCAGCCAAATCAAACCTTTGGAGGTCATGGACTGGCTAAAAACGCTGCCTCTCGCCCCGAAGAGCAAGGCACACATAAAGAGGATGCTGCATCTTCTCTTCGAGCGTGCGATGCTCTGGGGCTTGGTAGAGGTGAGCCGAAATCCCATAGAACTTGTGCGCATCAAGGGCGGGAGCAGGCGGCAGAAGCAGCCCGTAGTGCTCACGCCGGATGAGTTTCAGGGACTTGCAGCGCATCTCCCCGAGACCTACCGCGTCATGGCGACCGTGGCGATGTGTACCGGCCTTCGAATCTCAGAGGTACTCGCCTTGCGTTGGGACCACTTCGACTTTGCAGCCGGCACAATGCTGGTGCAACAGGGCGTAGTCAATGGCCGTATCGGGAGAAACAAGACGGAAGCGTCTCGGGACGTAATCCCACTCGATGAGGGCTTCGCCCAGATGCTTCGAGATTGGAAGGAGGCCCGGTCTGAGCACGGTGGGCTGGTGTTCCCGTCTCCCGCAACGGGGAGGTGCTACCACGCGGGCATCATCATGCGGAGGCACATCCGGCCCGCTGGAGAACGAATCGGTTTGAAGGCTGTTGGTTGGCATTCCTTCCGGCACTCCTACCGGGGAATGCTGGACGACACCGGAGCGAACACGGGGACCCAACAGGGGCTTATGCGCCATGCCAGTGTAGCTACGACCATGAACGTCTACGGGCGCGCCAGCATGAAGGCGAAGTCCGAAGCCAACAGTAAAGTGGTGCAAATGCTCCTTCCGAAGAGGACACTTTGCGCTTAGTGTGGGGTTCTGTGGGGTTGAGTTTTTCGGTTTTCGCCGTAAGTTGTTGATTCTATGGTGCGCCCGGAAGGATTCGAACCTCCGACCCTTTGGTTCGTAGCCAAATGCTCTATCCAGCTGAGCTACGGGCGCACATGGTTGCGGGGAGCAACTCAATCAGAATAGCGAATCTATGCCCGTAAAGCAATCCATCCAGTTCTCGTGTTTCCCCTAAGAAAAGTAAGAATAGCCGTCATGTTAGAACACCTCTAGCTCCTCGAGATTTACGTATGGCTTCAGCAAAACAACCGTCCTCCCCTTCCGATCGGCCGCAGCGCGAGCGATGCGTGTTCGTCGCTATCCTGTCCATTCTGGCGCTGAGCCTGTCCCTCGCGCACGCGCAGCAGCCCGCCGATGCCTGCGACCGCCTTCCCAAACTCACTGTGCCGGAACAGGATAAGCCCACGCTGCCCGAAGCCCTTGCGCTCGCTGTTCCGCTGCCCAGGCAGCCTGCCAACGAGCCGCTGCCCCGCCGACCGCGAACCTCCAACTGCGTGCGACGCCGCAGGCCTTTACTACACCCATAACCCGGCTCACTTTCAGAAGGCGCGATCCTGCGTTCTGGCCACCCTCGGTCTCCTTCGCGGCGCCGTCGACCCGACACAGATCAAGTTGGCACAAGAAGCCCTGACCGGCGGAGTCACAGCGCCTGCCGACATCCTGGATATCGACGGCCTCATCCTTGCCATGGTTTATGCCAATGGTGAAGGCGTCGGCCGCAATCTCCCCCTCGCGCGCCAGTTCCTCTGTGAATACTCCGGAGGAATCGAAAGCGACGAACCCTCCAAACACCTTCAGGACTTCGACGATCTCATCCGCATCGGCGGTCACTCGGACGTCTGCGACGGTGGCGGCGGCAGCTTCGGCCGTCAGACCAACTACGTCTGCCTCGGCCTTCACCAGGGGAGTCGCGATGAGGAGATCCACCGCCTCGAACTGGCCGTCCTCGCCTCCAGCGCCCCGCAAATCAAAGCCTCGTTCCTCGCTCTGCGTGTTAGCTGGCGCGCCTTTCATGACGCCTACGACGCGCTCGATGCAGGCTTATGCGATGGGGGCACAGGCTGCGGCCCCATCACGGAAGGCGATGACCTGAATATGACGGAGTCCTGGCTCACAGCCCTTCAGCTCTTCAGGCGGGCAAGGCCCCAGCTTCCGCCGCTGATCCGTCTAAGTTTTCCGAGCTCGACCACGCGCTCAACGTCACGTATCAAGAAAAGCTGAACGAGTACAAGGCGGGTGGCACCTCTCCAGACTGTTGTACAGCGCAGGTCCGCGCGGCCGGTCGTGCGTGGCTCAAATATCGCGAGGCCTGGGTGCGCTTCGGAGCCCTTCGCTGGCCCACACTCCCAGCCGATAAGTGGCGCGCATGGCAGACCGCGGAGTGGCTCGATCTCCTCTTCTGAATGTCAGCTTGCGGCCGCGGGCGCGGGAGCCTTAGGCACCGCCGCCAGCACTACCCGCTCCACAATATCCAACCCCGCGCGCCGCAGCAGGTTATGCACCACCGGCTCGCTCAGCCGCGTCGAGTCGTACTCCACCCGCACCATCTTCTCGCGCTCCTGAAACCCAATCTGCCGCACCCCATACACCTCACGCAGCCGCGCAATCGCCGCCACCGCGCCCGCCGCCGGCTCTACTTCGTACCGATACACCACATCGACCGTCGTCATATGCCCTTATCTTAGCCCGTCTACTCGCTCGGTACCTGCGGCGCCAGGTCGAAGTCTTCGCCAAATGTAAACCGCTCCACCAGCATGCAGAAGATATGCTCAAGCGCCAGGTGCGACTCCTGGATGTTCATTGTCGTCGTGGACGGCACCACTACGTTCCAATCGCACAGCGCCTGCATCACGCCGCCGCCGTTGCCGCTGAAGCCAAACGTATGCATTTCCTGCAGCTTTGCTTGGCGCAACGCGCGCAGAATATTGGGCGAATTTCCCGAGGTAGAAATCCCCAGAAACACATCGCCGGGCTGCCCGAGCGCTTCGATCTGCCGCGCAAACACGGCATCAAAGCCGTAGTCATTGCCGCCCGCCGTCAGGATCGACGTATCCGTCGTTAGCGCGATCGCGCGCAGCGCCGGGCGATCGACCGTCAGCCGCACCACAAACTCCGCCACCAGGTGCTGCGCGTCCGCCGCCGAGCCTCCGTTGCCGGCCACCAGCAGCTTGCCTCCACGCTGGAGCGACTCCGCCGTGAGCTTGCTCATCGCCACCAGCGAGCGGTGCAGCTTCAGGTCGTCATGCACCGCCTGCATCGTAGCGATCGACTGCGCCAGCTGGCGGCGTACCAGGTCCTCCATGGTCACCTTACCTCTTAAAGGAGAACTTCTTATGGGCAAAGTAGCTGTAAATAGCCGTGAACACCGCGACTACGAGAATCGCCAGCACCGGCGCAGGATGCAGGATGTGCAGCCGGTGAAAGACCGGGTTCAACAGGCCAAGCGGAAAGAGCAGGAAGAATTTCGTCACCAGCGGCAGCGCCAAAAGCTCCGGCAGTGTGCCTACTCCGTACACGGCAAAGCAGCGAAGCCACTCCTTCAGGTAGTTTCCCTTGGTGTGGAAGACAAAGTGCTTGTAGCAAAAAAATGCCATGGTGATGGCAAGCGGCTTGGACGTGATCGAGGCAAAGTCTGCTGTGAGCAAAATCCAGCGATGCGGCAGAATTCGCGAGTAGAGCGCCACCAGGAGCGTCGAAAGCACGAGCGCAAACACCGTGTTCCACATGCCGACCAGCAGAAAGCGGATCACCTGCGCCGGCGGCAGCAAACGCCGCATCCCGGCAAACGGACCGTGCGGCGCAATCTCCGGTTGCTCCTCGAGCGAAGAAACGACGGCGGACGTGGCGGGCTGGGGTAGGGTCTCCAAGGTAAGTTCCACTTTCATTCTAGCCGCTCGTCCTCTGCGGAGCTTAGGTAAAATTTAGGAGTCGCCGGATTCCCGGTGCGCCTCCCAGAAATGCCCTTCGGAACGCTGTTCGAGGTCTCAAATGAAATCGTTGCTGCTCGTTGCTTTCTTGTTCGCCTTGGCTGCTCTCAACGTGCGTGCTCAATCTCCTGAACCGCTCTGGCCGACTGGCGCTCCCTTCGCCAAGGGCACCGCCGAAACCGACATCCCCACCCTGACCACCTACCTTCCCGTCGCCAACCCCACCCGCAGCGCCGTCCTCATCGCTCCCGGCGGAGGCTACCTGCATCTTGCCATCGAGAAGGAAGGCGAGGACGTTGCCCGCTGGCTAAATGCGCATGGAGTCGCGGCTTTCGTACTCAAGTACCGCCTCGGCCCCACCTACCACCACCCCGCCGAGCTCTCAGACGCCCAACGCGCCCTCCGCACCGTCCGCGCCCGTGCCGCCGGGCTTGGCCTTGACCCCACCCACATCGGCATGTGCGGCTTCTCCGCCGGAGGTCACCTGACCGCCACCGCCGGCACCCTCTACAGCACCAACTTTTATCCGCCGTCCGACGCCATCGACCGCCAGTCCGCGCGCCCGGACTTCCTCATCTTGGCCTACCCCGTCATCACCCTCGACCAGAAGTATGGCCACACCGGCTCCCGCACTGGCCTGCTTGGAGACTCGCCCGCTCCCGCCCTGGTTGCGCTCCTCTCACCCGAAAAGCACGTCACCGCCAACACGCCGCCCACGTTCCTCTTCGCCACCACCGACGACAAGATCGTGCCCGTGATGAACAGTGTGCTGTTCTACTCTGCTTTGATTGCCAGCCACGTCTCAGCCGAGATGCACCTCTACCAGCACGGCCCACACGGTGTGGGACTCGCACCCGGCTTCCCTGAATTAAAGAGCTGGCCCGACCTGCTCGCCACCTGGATGCGCGCCAACGGCTGGATGAGCCCTGCAAGTGCGTTAGCCGCAAACTCGACGACCACTCACTAAGAGCTCTTAGGACAAAAAGCGCTCTTCTTGTCGCTGCCCACTCCCGGGCGTTACTTGCAACCGTTTGCTCTCATCGCATCCGGCCGATGATCTGTATCGAAGAGTGCAACATTCTTCACCTGTTGAGCGCGATCCGGAACGCAGAAGTCGGTACGCACGGAGTCGGGAAGGAGCCTCTCATCGAAGGGCGATTGTGTTCGCGCAATGTTAGACACTCTTGCGTCGACAAGAGAATGCGCAGGTGTTCTGGCGGCCTCGGGCGCAGCCGGGTATTGCGTCCCGAAGATTTGCGATCTACCTGTGATCCTCAAATAGCGGTCCGGGGTGGCGGCTGCGGTACATCTGGTGAGGCGTCGCCACGGATCACCGCTTCCACCGCGAGGACGTGCGCTAGAAGATAATCGTCAGCAACTTCTCCGTGCTGGAAGATAACGGCTGCATCGGCAAAATCCTGCGCGAGTTTTACCTCGCCTTTGTCCAACATCGAGCGCAATTCAGTGCGATGTGCGTCGCCGTTGCGGTTGTGCTCGGCTTCCATGATGTTGCCCGGAACCTCCGCCTGATCGGCAACAACGATGTACGGATGCGGCTGGGCGGGACACTTGTCTGGGCGTAAGCACAGCAGCACAACATCATAAAGCTGATCAGGACGAGGGATCGCATGCGGCCGGTGTAAGGGGACGAGAAGCGGTAAACGCAACTTCACCTTGCTATAGACGCAAGCTCTTGCCCAGAATGCGCCCAGGTGATTTGGACCGAGTTTTTGCCTCCTCACCTTACCGCAAATATCCATCCCGACCATCAATCCAGTCCTGCCGCGGCGGCGCAAACAAATCCAGGTCCTCAGTATCCTCAAGCGCCGTCGCCGCATGCGGGACGTTCGCCGGAATCACCAGCACCTCACCCGCGCGCACGATCTGGGTCACGCCGCCCACCACAAACTCAAGCGCGCCGCTGACGAGATACGCCAGCTGCTCATTCGGATGGCTGTGCTCCGGCACCACGCAGCCCTTCTTCAACATCACGCGACCAATCATCGCCTGCTCACCCGAACAGAACTGCCGCGTCAGCAACGGATTCATCTGCTCCGGCTCTACCTCCGCCCAGCGAAAAAGCTTCGCCGCACCCACCTCGGTCGCCTCTGCCATGCTCAACTTCCTTTCGCTCCGCTGCACCCTTTGTAATGCGCAGCCTGCTTGTGTAGAGTAAGCGAAACGCTTCCAGATTGGCTTCTGCCGCACCTCGCAGGAAAGATATGCCTCACCGGTAACCTCGGCGAATCCATCGCCGTATCTCTTGTTCTGGAAGTAGGGGGATCGATGCGTTCTTCCGCACTCAAGCTGCTGCTCGCCTGCCTGTTCTGCTTGCTCCCTGGCCTCGTCCCGGTCCACGCTCAAACTGGCTCCGCACCTTCTACCCAAAGCCAGGCCGACCGTATCGCCACGCTCGAAAAGCAGGTTGCCGACAACACGACGGCCACGGCCGCCGCGCAGATGGGCGCCGACAACGGCTGGATGCTTGTCTCCTCCGCGCTGGTGCTGATGATGAGCGCACCGGGCCTCACGCTCTTCTACGGCGGCCTGGTCCGCCGCAAGAACGTCCTCGGGACCATGATGCAAACCTTCGCGCTGATGGGCGTGGTCACCGTGCTTTGGGCGCTCGTGACCTATTCGCTCGCCTTCGGACCGGGGAACGCCTTTATCGGCGGCTTCCAAAACGTACTGCTGCATGGCGTCGGCCTGACGCCGGACAAGGATTACGCTGCCACGCTCCCGCTGCAGACCTTCATGGTCTATCAGCTCATGTTCGCGATCATCACTCCCGCGCTCATCACCGGAGCCTTCGCCGAGCGGGTCAAATTCTCCTCCATGCTAGTCTTCATGATTCTCTGGGCGCTCTTCGTCTACAGCCCCATGGCGCACATGGTCTGGGGCAAGGGCGGCCTGCTCAATGCGTCGCTTGGCGGCCGCTTCCCCACACTCGACTTCGCCGGAGGCACGGTCGTCCACGTCACCTCGGGCGTCTCGGCGCTCGTCACCGCGCTTTATCTTGGCAAGCGGATCGGCTATCCAAAGGTCGCCATGCCGCCGCACTCGGTCGTGTTCAGCTTTATCGGCGCGGCGCTGCTTTGGGTGGGCTGGTTTGGCTTCAACGCCGGCTCCGCGCTTGGCTCCGGAACCCTCGCTACCTCGGCCTTTGTCGCCACGCATTTCGCTGCTGCGGCCGCCGCCTGCGGCTGGTCGGCGGCGGAGTGGTTCCGCAATGGCAAGCCCTCCGCCCTCGGTGCCATCTCCGGCGCCGTCGCCGGCCTGGTCGGCATCACCCCCGCTGCCGGCTTCGTCAATCCTATTTCCGCGCTTTGGATCGGCCTCATCACCGGCATCTTCTGCTTCTTCATGGTCGTCACCGTTAAGACGCGCTTCGGCTACGACGACTCCCTCGATGCCTTCGGCGTCCACGGAGCCGGAGGCACCATCGGCGCCATCCTCACCGGGCTCTTCGCCAACTCCGCCATCAACCCCATCTTTGGCGCAGGCAAAGCGACCGGCGTCTTCGAAGGCAACCCGCATCAGTTCCTCAATCAACTTACCGGCGTCGCCATCGCCTGGACTTTGTCCATCTGCGGCACGCTGATTATCCTCGTCCTGGTCGACAAAACTCTGGGTCTGCGCATGAGTGCGGAAGACGAGAACGAGGGCATGGACATCGCCCTGCACGGGGAAGAAGGCTACGACTTCGCCGCATAGGACTACTCTTAGCAGTGACAGCCGAGTACAAACGTCTTTCAACTTGGGAGAATGAAGCGCCATGCAGAAGATTGAAGCCGTAATCCAGCCGTCCAAGCTCGAAGAGGTCAAGGACGCGCTGATCGAGATCGGCGTTGAAGGAATCACCGTACTCGAGGCGCGCGGCCACGGACGCCAGAAGGGCCACACCGAGTTCTATCGCGGCCGCGAGTACGCCGTTGACCTCCTGCCCAAGGTCAAGATCGAGGTCGTCGTCCCCGACACCCTCGCCGAGCGCGCCATCCACGCCATCATCACCTCCGCCCGCACCGGCAAGATTGGGGACGGGAAAATCTTTGTCTCGCGCATCGACGAAGCCATCCGCATCCGCAATGACGAGCGGGGAGAGATCGCCCTCTGACCTTTTGTCATAGCTCGATTGTTGTAGTGCTCTGTTGTAGTAGTCGTAGCCCCTTCGTTGTAGTAGGCAGCCTATCGTCGTAGTAGCGCAAACTCATCGTTGTAGTAGGCCTCTTCTTGCTGAAGTAGTTCCTTTGCTTGTCATTCCCGAAGGACATCTGCGTTTGCCGTTGCTTGTTCTCGCCGTCATTCTGGCGAAGCCGGAATCCCCGTATTTGCTTTTCTCCACTCGCCTGCAGCCAAGGCGTTCGCATCTTCGGACAGCGCCCCAGGAGGAAGCTCCGCATCGATGAGCGATCAGCCCGGAATGCCATCAAATTCGTCGTATGCCGAGCAGATGCAGAGTCTGCGCTTAGCCTTCGACCAAACTCTACAGCAGCCCTCCGCAGGCACCCTCGCCATCCAAACCCGCTCCGCTGCCGTCGACGAGCTCATCCGCCAGCTCTGGTATGCCACCCTTGCCGGCGACCCCGCCCTCGGCGCCGGAATAGCGGTCCTCGCTGTTGGCGGCTTTGGCCGTGGCGAGCTCTTTCCCGCCTCCGACGTCGACCTGCTCTTCCTGCTCGACCCCAGCGTCTCCGAAGCCGCCGTTAAGCAGCCGCTACGCCTGCTCAACCAGAAGCTGTGGGACGCCGGTCTCCGCGTCTCGCCCATGACCCGCACCCTCGCCGAATGTGGCCGCTTCCAGCCCGAAAACGTCGAGTTCACCCTGTCCCTACTCGACGCCCGTCCTCTTGCCGGCGACCCCGCCCTAAGCGCGCAGCTCGTCGAAAAAGTCGTCCCCAAGCTCATCGAGCGCGACCGCAAACGCATCGTCAGCCGCCTGCTCGAGGTCATCCGCACCCGCCACGCCCGCTTCGGCGACACCCTCTTCCACCTCGAACCCAACGTCAAGGAGTGCCCCGGAGGCCTCCGCGACGCGCACTCCTGCGCTTGGCTCGGCCGCCTCGCCGAAGCCCCTGGCCCTCCGCCCACCTCCGAGTTTCAGGAGGCACGCGAGTTCCTCGTCCTGGCCCGCGCCTTCCTGAACTTCCGCCACGGCCGCGACGACAACACGCTCGACTGGCACAGCCAGGACGAGGCCGCCCTCGCCTCGCTTGGCCTCCGCCGGCCAGCCGAAAGCGCCGACGCCTCTTACTGGATGCGCTTCTACTTCCGCCACGCCCGCGTCCTCGCCCGCCACACCGCGCAGGCCATCGACGCCGCGTCCAGCGCCTCCGGCACTCTCGCCCGCCTCAGCGCGCTCGCCGGACTGCGCCGCGCCGCGTCTTCGCAGCCCGGCTTCGAACTCCGCAATCACCGAATCGACCTCACAACGGCTGATCCCCAGCCCGAGCACGACCCTGAAATCACCTTCAATCTCTTCGCCATGCTCGCCAGCACCGGAGCCAGCCTGACCCCCGCCACCGAACGCCGCCTCGAGGCCGCGCTCCCGCGGCTCTCCGCCCACCTCGAAGACGGCCCCGGCCTCTGGCGGCATCTCCGCGCCATCCTCACCGGACCCTTCGCCGGCCACGCCCTTCGCGCCATGCACACCCTCGGCATCCTCGAGCTCGTGATCCCCGAGTTCCACGGCATCGACGCCCTCGTCATCCGCGACGCCTACCACCGCTACACCGTCGACGAGCACACCTTCGTCCTGATTGACACGCTCCACGACCTCAGGACCAAACGCGCCAAACCTGCCCTGCCGCCGCTCGAGCCCTGGGCCGCTCGCTTCACTCCGATTCTCGAGGAGCTGCCTCATCCCGAGCTGCTCTTCCTCGCCGCCCTGTTGCACGACACCGGCAAAGGCCACTCCACGCTCGCCCACACCACCGAGTCCGTCCGCCTCGCCCGCAGCGTTCTCGACCGCCTCGAGCTCGACCCTTACGAAGCTGGCCTCGTGCTTGACCTCATCGCTAACCACCTTGAAATGTCTCGCGCCCTGCGCCGCGACATCTTCGACGCCGAAACCATCCGCCTGTTCGCCGCCCGCGTCTCGACTCCCGAGGCCCTGCGCATGCTCACGCTGTTCACCTACGCCGACATCACCGCCGTCCACCCCGACGCGCTCACGCCCTGGAAGGCTGAAAATCTCTGGCGCCTCTTTATCGCCACCTCGAACTTCCTCGATCGCAACGTCGACGACGAGCGCATCGCCTCCGCCGCCGAGAGCGAGCTCGGCGACATCGTGCACCGCATCCACGCGCTGGTACCCAATCGCGGCGGAGAGCTCACCGCGTTCCTCCAGGGCTTCCCTCGGCGCTATCTCCAGACGCGTACTCCAGACGCCATCCGCACCCACTTCGAGATGGCTGCGCGCCTGACCCAGGCCGCTCCCGCCGAGGCCAACCAGCTCGACTTCCGCTACGCCCCTGCCTTCAGCGAGCTCACCCTCGTCACCCGCGACCGCCCCAGCCTTTTCGCCTCGATGGCCGGCGCGCTCGCCGCCTGGGGCATGAACATCGTCACCGCCGACGCCTTCTCCAACGCCCAGGGCTTCGTCGTCGACAGCTTCCGCTTCACCGACACCTTCCGCACGCTCGAGCTCAACGAAGTCGAGCGCACCTGCTTTGTCGAAAGCGTTCGCGGCGTCATGTCCGGCGAGACGGACCTCGAAGTTCTGCTCGCCGGCCGCCAGCGCGCGCCCCGCAAACACCCCAAGGTCGTCGTCGACACCCGCATCGACTTTGACGACGCCGCCTCAGCCCACAGCACGCTGCTCCAGATCATCGCGCAGGACACGCCGGGCCTGCTCCGCGCGCTCTCCGCCACGCTCGCCGCCCACAGCTGCAACATCGAGGTCGCCCTCATCGACACCGAGGGCGAGATGGCCATTGACGTGTTCTATCTCACCCACCGCGGCCTTAAACTCGACCCTACCCTCGAAGCCACACTCCGCCAAGCTCTCCTCGAAGCCCTCGAAACCAATGCCCGCTAACCAGAAAAAACCGTGCTCCCGGCAGACCCAGCTCCCCGGTTTCCGCTCGTCCACCCAGTCACCTTCCTGGTCCCCCATCTCAGCAACAGCCTCACCATTGCTGAGGTGGGGTCGCAGGCTCGTCTTCTGGCCGCTGGCCGTTTCAACCGTCTCCGTCGCACCCGTGAATGCCTCGCAAGCAGCATCTCCACCGGCGCCCGCACCGCCCATCTGCCGCCACGCCACCTTCGAGGGCGAAGTCTCCGCCGGCCAACCCTACACCCGCCCCCTGGGCAACGGCCTCCTCTTCTATCTCCAGCCCATCCATTCCGGTTGGATCTTGCGCGTCCTCCCCGCCTCCGGCCCTCCCGTCGAGCACGACTACGCCGAGCTCGCCACGCCTCCCTACCAGTCCGTCACCCCGCTCTCCATATCCACCGACTTCGCCTTCCGCGCCCAGGACGCCGTCGGCTGGAATCCCCGCCGCTTTCGCTTCGCCACCTCCAAAGGCGCGTTCGACAAACTTGCCGACGTCTACCAGCGCTTTGAGCAGGCCGGAGCCACGCCTCCCGCGCCGCTCCAGGTGGATCTCTCAAGCGAAATCGCTCAGGCCTCCGAGGGCTCGCTTACCTTGCTCGACACACATCTGCTGCCCGGCACAGCCGACCAAAGCCGCGCCGCTTCCGCCGTCGCCTCGCATTTTTCCCAGACCGCGCATACCGTGATGCAAGCGTCGAATACGCCTGCCACGCCGCGTGGAAAGCTGCTCTGGATACGCTTCCGCGTCGATTTCGACCTACCGCCGCGATTTGCTTTAAACCCTGCATTACGTGTCGCCTTCACGCCTTGCTCTTCATCGGCAACCAACCTGCAAAGGAAGTAGGGCATCCATTTGCTAGACACTCAATGTGTAGGGTCAACGTAGCGGGAAAACTTTTCCCAAATTGGACATAGTATTTACTCATGAACACTCCTCCCCAAGAAACAACAAGCAGTGGTCGTCCGGTCGAAAACAACGGCAAGGACCGCTACTTCTTCGGTACGCTCGACAGTTTCACTCAGAACCGCGAAAAGATCCAGGAAGTAAATTGGGGCTACGACCAGCCTGAAGGCATTGTTCTTGCCTCCCTCGACGCGGCAATCAACTGGGTTCGTAAAAACTCCGTCTGGCCGATGACGTTTGGATTGGCCTGCTGCGCAATCGAGATGATGTCGATGGGCGGATCTCGTTACGACATTGCTCGCTTCGGTGCGGAAGTTTTCCGACCTTCGCCCCGGCAAAGCGATCTGATGATTATTGCCGGCCGCGTCTCGCAGAAGATGGCACCTGTGATCCGTCGTCTTTACGAGCAGATGCCTGAACCGAAATGGGTTATTTCGATGGGAGCCTGTGCCACTTCGGGGGGAGTTTTTAACAACTACGCGCTGCTGCAGGGCGTCAATCAGATTATTCCGGTGGACATTTACGTTCCTGGATGTCCGCCTCGCCCCGAGCAGTTGCTTTACGCCATCACTCTGCTCCAAGAAAAAATTCAGAGTGAACGAGGAAGTGTCCGTCGGACGCTGAATCTAGCCTAAATGCTTACTGCATAGGTTACCTTTGCTCACAGAATATCCGGGCTTTGAAAGTTTCCCTGATAAGGTGTTCTCATGCCCGGATGGGTTGTACTTTGTTGTGTTTGGATGAGTTGTCTGCTGTAAACTTTGTTGGACCGTAAATAAGAGCGCAAGCGTTCATGGATTTTAAGATCAAAAGTTCTATCTCTAGCGGAGGAAGTCGAATGGTTTATCGCCCGTTTTATTTTGTTGGCCGGTTTGGACTGGCTGCATGCGCAGTCAGCCTTGCAGCCGCGAGCCTGAGTGCGCAGACCGCACCCAGCACTACCGCCCCAGTGGGGCCTAACCCTTCGCGTGTCGATATATTCACCGGATACTCCTATTTCGGAGCACATGGACAGGTTAAGCCGGCAGACATCAACTACTCCTCCGTGAACGTAGGCGCCATGGGGAGCGGAGCCTTGTTCTTCAACAAGTATGTCGGTGCTGAGATCGACTTTGTCGCGCACCCAGATGGCGTCAATGACGGCCTCTACAATGCGGCCGGCGGTATTATCTTCCGCGCTCCCATGCAGAACTACACTTTGTTTGCCCACGGCCTCGCCGGCGGCGGCAAGTTGGGTGGACCGAACAGCGAAGCTCCTGCCACGTTTGAACATGAGCCCTACACCTGGGGACCGAACCTTACTGCCGGCGGTGGTATGGACTATGACCTGCCGTTCGGGAACAACCGCTTCTCGATCCGTCTCTTTGAGGCCGACTACCGCTACATCCACGCAGACTTTGGTCCAACGAACGCCACCGTGCCGACGCCCGGCGTACTTGGGGGCCGCGCCAACCTCTCCGGCGTCGATCTCAGCACGGGTATTGTGACGCACTTCGGTCACATCGTTCCTCCTCCCCCCATCACCTACTCTTGCGTCATTTCTCCCACCACCGCGTTTCCGGGTGACCCAATCACCGTCACCGGAACTGCGCTGAATCTGAATCCGAAGAAGACTGCCACCTACAACTGGAGCTCCACCGGTGGCACGATCTCCGGGACCAGCAACATCGCCAACATCGACACGAAGAGCGCTTCACCTGGAACCTACACTGTTAAGGGCCATGTCTCTGAGGGGAACAAGCCGGGCCAGATGGCAGATTGCTCTGTTGACTTCAGCGTCAAGCAGTTCGATCCGCCGACCCTGACCTGCTCCGCGAATCCTTCGACTGTCAATGCGGGCGACTCATCCACCATTACCTCGTCCGGTATCAGCCCGCAGAATCGTCCGTTGACCTACAGCTACAGCACTACGGCTGGAACGATTAGCGGCTCGACCAGCACGGCGACTTTGTCCACGACCGGCGCCGCTCCGGGAACCATTACTGTCACCTGCAATGTTGTCGACGACAAGGGTCAGACTGCAACCGCGAACACCTCGGTTACGGTGCTCTCGCCCACGCCGCCACCGGCACCGAAGCCTGCGACACAGAATCTCTGCTCAATCAGCTTCAACCGGGATGCTCGTCGTCCGGCTCGCGTCGACAACGAAGGCAAGGCTTGCCTCGATGACCTCGCACTCAACCTGCAGCGCACCACAGACTCCAAGCTCGCCCTCGTCGGCAATGAGACAGGAAGCGAGAAGTCTGGTTCCAAGACTCGCAAGGGACACAAGGCTGTGACTCAGTCCGAGCATCTCGCCGCCGAGCGAGCCGTCAACACCAAGGAGTACTTGGTCAATGAGAAGGGCATCGATGCTTCACGCATCATGGTCTACACCGGGTCTGACGACGCCAAGACGGTCACCAGCACCTTGATCCCTGCCGGAGCTGACACCTCTTCAATGACCGCAACTCCGATCAATGAGGGCTCAGTCAAACCGCAACCTCGCACTGCCATGGGCACCGCCAAACATCACCACAAGAAGAAGAAGGCAGCCTCCAACCAGTAGCATTGGCTGGTGCCACAAAATAGAAAGGCTGGATGGGCAACAAGCTCATCCAGCCTTTTCTATTTGTGAATCCATGGACGTGGTTCCACGGACAAATCTGAGGGCAGTCGCCCTTCCCGCCGCAGGTAGGGGAGCTACTGTCCTCCTACACCTAATGCTGCCAAAGAAAGCGCTCGCATCGCGATACAAGGAAGTGTAGGCTTATCAGACAAAAGTAAGTAACTTTAGGTATCTTGCGGGCCTTCTCAGAGTATTTAAAGATAGCAATCATGCAGACTAAATGCGCCGAATGTAGTTGTACCGAGTTTCGCTCTTGCCCCTCTCGCTTCCTCGACTGGATTCCTGCCTTGTTTGGCCGGTACCCCCACCGTTGCGTTTTCTGTCGCCAACGCGTGTATACTACTCGCGTTCCGGATGAGACCGGGAACGGACAACAAATTAATAAAGACTTCGAAAAGGCTGCTTGAGATAGAGTCTCCGGAACAGAGCTGCGACACGGCCAGCACGCGTGTCGATCCTGTCGTCTGTGCTGGAACGCCCCTTGATCGTGGTCATGTCGTTTGAAGCGAACGCGGTCAGCCCTTTGTAGTGTCTGGCCGTCCAGCAACCCGGTCATACAGGTATACGTCGCTCGTCGTCCCGAGTGCCTCGTTGTAGAGCTCGCGTTCTCCCGTAATCGCGTCGAGCTCTTGTTGAAACGCGTGAATCGCTCGCAGGTGCTCAGCTGTTGCGGGGATCTGCAGTTTTGTGTTCATCAGAAACTTCTGATAGCCGCGGTCCAGCAAGCGGCTAATCTCCCCACCCAGCACCCATCCCGCTTTGTGCAGCATCATCACCGGAGTCGTAGTGCCGGCCGCAATGACTGCCGCGCAGCCGTGCTTGCTGACCCGCACCGCGCCGGGTCGACGGCTTGCACCCTCAGGCGCTCCTGCAACATCAAATCGCTGGTTACCAAGTGCTGCTAGGATCTCGTCGTATGTCAGTTTCGCTATCTTTTTGGCCATGGGTTTAGGCTAAACTCAGAGTTCACTGTCGCACATTCCTTGTTGCAAAGGAAAGCCCGCGTTCGAGAAAACAGCATGATGACTGCTATAAAACTCGCAGGCTCAACCCTTCTTGAGCGGATCGGCAATACCCCACTCCTACGGCTGGACGAGCTGACACAAGCTCTTCCCGGTATGCAGCTGCTTGGGAAAGCGGAGTGGGTCAACCCAGGGGGTTCGGTTAAGGACCGTGCCGCCTCTGCCATCGTGGCCGATGCAATAAACCGAAACCTTCTCGGTCGCGGTCAGGCTTTGCTTGATGCCACCAGCGGAAATACTGGTATCGCCTACGCCATGCTTGGCTCCGCGATGGGTTTCCAAGTAACGCTCTGCATGCCATCCAATGTCTCGCCTGAGCGTAAGAAGTATCTGGCCGCCTACGGCGCACAGATTGTCTGGACCAACCCAGCGGAAGGCTCAGACGGCGCCATCCGCAAAGCTCGCGAACTGGCGGCCGCTCACCCCGAACGTTATTTCTACGCCGACCAGTACGGCAATGAAAAGAACTGGATGAGCCACTACCTGGGTACGGCAAACGAGATCTGGAAGCAAACGGAAGGCCAGGTCACCCATTTTGTTGCTGGTCTTGGCACCTCCGGGACCTTCATGGGCACTACCCGCCGCCTGCGAGAGCTGAACCCCCGCATCCAGTGCATCTCTATGCAGCCAGACTCCGCCTTCAACGGTCTCGAAGGTCTCAAGCACATGGCCACGGCAATCGTCCCGCCAATCTACGACTCGTCGCTCGCCGATGAAAACATCGAGCTCCCCACCGAAAACGCCTACAAGATGTGTCTTCGACTTGCGCGCAAGTCGGGACTATTAGTTGGTGTGTCTGCCGGCGGTGCTGCAGCTGCCGCTCTTCAGATCGCCGAGCGTGAGCATGCCGCCGGACGCGAGGCCATGATCGTCACCATTCTTTGCGACTCTGCGGAAAAGTACATGTCGGAGCGTTTTTGGCAGGAGGGCGAGTCACGCTCCTAATCACGGAGCGCCTCGCACGACGTATGCTTAGCATCGCATTTCAGGAGTACCAAGCCCTTCGCGCTCACGGTGAGCAGACTTACCCGCATGAATGTTGCGGCGTTCTACTCGGACGCGCTGCAGGCGGAACCAACGCCGTGCATCAGATCGTCCCGGCTGGCAACACGCGTACCGACTCTGCGCACAATCGCTATCACATCTCGCCCGTCGAGCTCATCCGCATTCAGCGCCAAGCTCGTGCCGCCTCGCTCGACATCGTAGGCTTCTATCACTCGCACCCTGACCATCCTGCCCAGTGGTCCTCGACCGACATCGCAGAAGCCCACTGGCTGGGCTGTTCCTACATCATCACCCGCGTGGCTCAAGGTAAAGCGGAGGTAACCAATTCCTTTTTGCTGCTCGGTACCGGCGAAGACGACAAGCACTTTGCTAACGAAGCGATCGAGATCCTGATCGACGAACTTAACGCATCTGAAACTATTGAGGCCGAATGACGATCCACATCCCCACGCCCTTGCGCACCTACACCGAAGGCCATGAATCGGTCTCCATCCTCGCCGGAACGGTCAAGGACGCACTAGCGTCGCTTGTGGAAGCCTACCCCGGATTGCGTGGCAACCTCTTTGGGATCGATGGTAAGCTCCGTTCCTTCGTTAACGTCTACCTGAACGAAGAAGATATCCGCTACTTGAATCTGAAAGAGGATTCCCCGGTCTCGCCTTCAGACGAGCTGACGATCATTCCTTCGATTGCCGGTGGTTCTGCGCTGTCAAGCCCGGAATGCAGCTAAATCCCTCATTCCAAGCCGGATAAAGTTGGCGCAAATACCTAGTCCAACACGATATGCTTAAACCAAGATTTTCTCCCGAGGGAGATCTGCGTCTATTCTCGCTGCTGCTTGATTTATCACAACACTCTCTTATTCCAGCAGGTTCGGACATGAGGTCCGGTCCTCCTGGTATAGACCTGGGTCCAGATCTAACCCTTTTGCCTTGAGAATTTTACGCACTTTCAGGGGGAGAAGGGGGCCTCGCAAAGCGGTTTGCACCGCAGACCTTCGCTGCATCATCGAATATTGGACTGAGGACAACCATGCCCACTGCAATTCTCGAAGAGACCGCCGTCGAGCTTCCAAAACTGACGAATGAAGAGATCGCCCGCTACTCGCGTCACCTCATCTTGCCTGAGGTTGGCTACGAGGGCCAGCAAAAGCTCAAGGCTGCCAAAGTCCTTTGCGTCGGCACCGGCGGACTTGGCGCACCGCTTGCTCTTTACCTCGCTGCCGCGGGAGTCGGCACGCTCGGTCTTGTCGATTTTGACACGGTTGACGCCTCAAATCTGCAGCGTCAGGTCATACACTCGACCGCGACCGTCGGCAAGCTCAAGGTTGACTCCGCCGAGATCATGCTTAAGGGCCTGAACCCCAACCTCAATGTGATCAAGTACAACACCATGTTGACCTCGGCCAACGCACTCGAGATCTTCAAGGACTTCGACATCATCGCCGACGGTACCGACAACTTCCAGACCCGCTACTTGGTCAACGATGCCTGCGTTCTCACCGGCAAGCCAAATGCGTACGGCTCAATCTTCCGCTTCGAAGGCCAGGCATCGCTCTTCGCCACCGAAGCTGGCCCGTGCTATCGCTGTCTCTATCCCGAGCCGCCGCCGCCAGGCCTCGTGCCTAGTTGCGCGGAGGGCGGAGTTCTCGGCATCCTGCCCGGCCTGGTAGGTATGATTCAGGCGACCGAGGTCATCAAGTACATTCTCGGCATTGGCGACTCGCTCGCCGGTCGTCTGCTCCTCGTAGACGCACTCGGCATGAACTTTCGCCAGCTCAAGTTGCGTAAGAATCCCGAGTGCCCTGCCTGCGGCACCCACGAGCTTCAGCAACTCATCGATTACGATCAATTCTGCGGCGTTGAGAAGCCGGCAGATCCCACTGGCCCCCTCGAAGTTGCCCAGAACAAAGACGTCTCCGGTTCCATGGTTGAGGGCATCCCCCAGATCACCGTCCAGGATCTAAAGCGTAAGCAGGATGCTCATGAAGACTTTTTCCTGCTTGATGTGCGCGAACCGCACGAGGTGCCGATCGCTTCGCTGGGCGCGCCCTTGATTCCCGTCGGCTCGCTCGAGTCCCGCGTCGGCGAGATACCGGTCGCCAAGGATCAGGAAATTGTCGTTCACTGCCGCTCCGGAGCGCGTAGCCAAAACGCTGCGGTCCTGCTCAAGAATGCAGGCTTCACCCATGTCTCGAATCTAGCCGGAGGCATTCTTGCGTGGGCAGACAAGATTGATCCATCGATGGCAAAGTACTGACCTTCCAAGACAGGAGAATGCCCCGGAAGGGTTAATGCCAAGACGAAGGAGCTATCGCATAAACCAACAGTGACTGCTAACTTCGGGTTCGTACCCGGAGAAACGGACACATGAAGATTCTGCTGGCGCAGTCGGGCGGTGTAGGCAACCAGCTCTTTCAATATGCGAATGCGCTGTTCTTCTCACGGCAGCTGGGCGTAGAGTTTGAAGTGCTGGAAGAGCCTGAGATCTCCTTTCGAAAACACGGCTTTCCCATTCTTCTATCGAAGTTCTGTGTAAGCGCGCCGATTCGACCGATGTCCCTTTGGGATCGGGTGATGTGTTCCCGGGTGGAGCGAAATCAGATTGTCGCCAAGCCAGCGCGTAGGCTCTCACGTAACCAGGTGCTGTTCCAAGACCACTTCATCCGGTACGCGTACCCGTCTGAGCTTCGTCCACCTGCGCTCACCCGCAAGCTTTACCTATCCGGCTATCTTCAAACTCACCGGATCCCGGACGCCATCGAGCCTGAACTGCGCGAGCATCTTGCCTTTCGGCATGCCCCGACTGGCAAGAATCTGGCTCTGCTACAGCAGATCCAGGACGCCGCAAATCCCGTCTCTTTGCACGTCCGCCGCGGCGATTACACCCGTATGCACGGCGGCAAAGACGCCCTGCCGCTTACCTATCAGCGTAATGCCATCGAAGCGATTCAGCAGCACGTCCCTGACCCGACTTTCTTTGTTTTCTCAGACGACATGCCCTACTGCAGAAAGCACCTACCAAGCCACGTAAAGATGGTCTTTGTGGATCACAACGACGCCCTGAACAGCCACGAAGACCTGCGTCTAATGGCAGCTTGCCGACACAACATCATCGCTAATAGCAGCTTCTCCTGGTGGGGCGCCTGGCTGAACTCAAATCCCGGCAAAATTGTATGCGCGCCCAGCATTTGGCGGAACGAGTCGATCTCGACGCACATCCTGCCGCCGCACTGGATTCGCTGCAACGTGCGTTCAGACCAGTCACGTGTGCGGCAAAATTTGCACGTAGAGGTGCAACCGGAAGCACAACCCGCCCTACGCTCTGAGTTCCGACCCGGGCGCACTCACTTTCCGCTCCCCGCCGGCGAGCCCGTTGCAGTCTTTTCGGCTTAGCCGTAGCTCGGCGCCGGTTTCTCGGAAGATGGCGGGCGCCTCGAAAGATCTACGCTGTCGGCTCGTCCTTATCATCCACTACCAGCATTTCAAGCGCCAGCGGTCTCACGATCATGCAGTCGAGCGCCGCCGTCGAGTCAACTGCTCGCGCTATCACCGAGTTGAGGCTCGGCTCCGTCGTTACTACGAACGCCAACCGTTGCTTCGGGTAGCCCTTGCGCTGCAACAGCGAGTCGATATTTGCGCCCGCTGAAGCCAGCGCGCCCGAGATCGCGGAAACAATTCCCGGCTTGTCGTTCACGATAAAACGTAGATAATGGGGCGCCACCGAGTCGCCGGTCACCGACTTCGGCTCCGCTACCAGATGCACCGCCCGCGAACCCTGTGCGACCGCTAGCAGGTCCGAAAGTACCGCCACCGCCGTCGCGTCGCCGCCCGCCCCGTGGCCTGAGAAGACCACATCGCCGCCCATGCGCCCCGTCGAGACGACCATGTTCTGCGTGCCATGCGACCACGCCAATGGCGAGTTTAGCGGCACCAGCATCGGCGCCACCCGCGCATACATCCCCTCGTCCAGCAGTTGTGCCTTCGAAACTTGGCGAATGGTGGATCCCAGCTCACGCGCGTACGCAAAGTCGACCGCATCCACGTCTGCGATGGTCTGCGTTGCGACCTGTTCCGGATCAAGCTCTGCCTGCATCGCCACCCGCGCCAAAATACACAGCTTGGCACGCGCATCAAAGCCGCCCACGTCAGCGGTAGGATCGGCCTCCGCGTACCCCAGCGCCTGCGCGTCTTTTAGCACGTCCGCATAGCGATCGCCTGCCTCCATGCGGCTTAAAATATAGTTGCACGTGCCATTCAGGATGCCGCTGATGCGCACAACCTGATCGCCGCCCAGCCCCTGCTGAATGCCTGGGATGACCGGCACACCGCCCGCCACCGCGGCTCCATGCAGTAATTGCGCGGCGTGCTCTGCGGCCAGCCGTGCCAGCTCCGGCCCCCGGTACGCAATCAGCTGCTTGTTGGCCGTGACCACCGACTTGCCCATGCGCAGCGCGCGCTCAATCCATGTCGCCGCCGGATCCGACCCGCCGATCAGCTCGACCACCACGTCCACATCGGAGTCCAGCACATCCGCGATGTCTTCCGTCCAGACTACCTCCGGACTGGCGAATCCGGCTGCTTCCGTCTGGCGTTTGCTCGCGACGCCGCGGTTGAGAATATGGGTCAACTGAAGACTAGGGAAGTTGTCCCGCCGCAGACCCTTCACTACGGACTGTCCAACGGTCCCGAACCCCAGCAATGCCACTTTAGTCAGTTTCATCAGTAAGAAATCCTTCCTGCAAAGGTTCGCCAAGCGGAGAAGTTTGCCGCGGCTTCCTCGCGTAGCAGATTGGCCATGGGAAGATCGCGCCGTTCTGCCGGCTGGCGTATCTGTTGATAAAAGTATGAGTCGTCGAAGCCCGCTTCAGCCGCATCTGCTGCGGTATTGCCGAAGAAGAGCCCGCCGCAGCGTGCCCACAAGATTGCCGCCAGGCACATGGGGCAAGGCTCGCAGCTGGAGTAAAGCGTCGCGTCTCTAAGCTCAAATGTTCCCAGCTCCCGGCATGCATTGCGGATCGCCGAGACCTCTGCATGCGCTGTCGGATCGTTGGTTGCCGTCACCTGGTTCACTCCTGTGGCGAGCACCGCGCCCTGCCGCACCACCACTGCGCCGAATGGACCTCCACGACCGGTGACGACGTTTTCGCTCGCCAGCGCGATGGCCATCCGCATAAAGCGCTCGTCGTCCTGGCTCGGCACGCATTTCCCTCGGTCCCATTTTCAGCTGGAACAAACCCGATTATGGCATATGCCTCTCACCAGAGATGGCCGCTGCTGGCGCAATGTTTCTGCCAACGTGCGAGGCAAGCGTCCGCTCTAGGCGACGCGGGTCGACCACGGGCGCAGTGCCGGATCGCATCGTCGTCCTACGTACGTCGGTAACCATAGCATTCGGATCAGTTACGTCGCACGCGTGCTTGCCCGAACCGGTTCGCATTTGGCGGTAAAGCCCGAGAAGATCGTGTCCGCACCCTTGCCGAGTTGCTTTCACTGCAGAACGTCGTGACCCCAGCAGCGCCGCCGGACACTCCTTGCTAAACTGGCTGCGGAACCCTGTTACCTATGTCGATTACCTCCATCAATCCAGCCACGGGCGAGGTGCTTCGTCACTTCGAAGCTTTGAGCGATGAGGCCGTGAAAGCCAAAATTGCCATTGCGCATGCAGCCTTCCGCAGCTATGGCGAGATCCCTCTCGAACATCGTGCGCTCTGCATGCGCAAACTGGCCGGGATTCTCGAGCACGAGGTAGACGAACTGTCCGCCATCATCACCGCCGAGATGGGCAAAACGCTCGCCAGCGCGCGCCAGGAGGTTCTCAAATGCGCGCTGGGATGCCGCTATTTCGCCGAAAACGCAACCCGCATTCTTACCGAAGAGCCCGTTGCCACCGAGCAGAACAACAGTTATGTCCGCTGGGATCCGCTCGGGATCGTACTGGCCGTCATGCCCTGGAACTTTCCGTTCTGGCAGGTCTTCCGCTTCTTGTCCCCCGCGCTGATGGCCGGCAATGTCGCGTTGCTCAAACACGCGGCGAATGTGCCTCAGTGTGCCACCGCGATCGAGTCTCTGGTTCGCCGTGCCGGATTTCCGCGGGGTACCTTCCAGACGTTGATGATCGAGGTGCGGCAGGTGGAGGCGGTGCTCTCGGACGAGCGCGTCGCCGCCGTCACGGTCACCGGCTCAGAGGCCGCGGGCCGAGCCGTTGCCGCCCAGGCGGGTTGGCTGCTCAAACGCTCCGTGCTGGAACTGGGCGGCTCCGATCCTTTCATCGTCCTGCCCTCCGCGGACCTGGATCTCGCGCTCTCTACTGCCGTAAAAGCCCGCACCATCAACAACGGCCAGTCGTGCATCGCTGCCAAGCGCTTCATTGTCCACCAAGACATCTACGCTGATTTTGAGTCGCGCTTCGTCGCCGCGATGAAAGCGCTGGTCGTCGGCGATCCCATGGAGGAAGCGACCGAAGTCGGTCCGCTCGCGACTCCGCACATTGTCGAAGAGGTGCAACAACAGATTTACGCCGCCACCCGCGCCGGCGCCCGCCTGCTGACCGGAGGGGAGCGCCGCGAAGGCCCGGGCAACTACTTTCCGCCGACCGTACTGGTCAACATTCCGCGCTCCGCCGCCGTTTACCGCGAAGAGATCTTCGGACCCGTGGCGATGCTGTTTCGCGTTGGTTCGCTTGAGGAAGCCATAGAAATTGCCAATGACACACCTTTTGGCCTGGGAGCCTCCGTCTGGACGCGTGAAGCGGACGAACAGAAACGGCTGATTGCCGAGCTCGAGTGCGGCCAGGTCTTCGTCAACGCCATGGTGGTAAGCGATCCGCGCCTTCCCTTCGGTGGCATTAAGCGATCAGGCTACGGACGCGAACTCTCCGCAGCTGGCATGCGCGAGTTCCTCAATGCGAAGACGGTGGTGATCGCCGACGCAGTGCAGCAAACCGAGATCGCCTTTGAACCAAGGGAGGACGAGGAGCCAAATCTGCATCGCGCTCCCTTTGACGCACAGCTCTTTCAACAGGCTTTTCGGACGGCCAGCAAAGCCAGCGACTAGACTCTCCGCCTGAAGAATAATTGCCACAAACTTCACGGGCATTTGTGCCCAGAATCTCGGCTGCACCTCGAAGAGAGCCTAGGTACCGGGAACAACTGAGGGTCTGACAGATTCTCGGTTGGCGTCCCGAGATCAAAATTGGAAATTGACCCTTCCGATGGTCGAAAAGTGTACATCGACCGACGAGCCGGAACGTCCCGGCAGATTGCCTGTCCAACTGCCAGTCGAAATCCATTGCCCGGCATGGAGACCACCGGTTCGCGCCGCTCCTTCATTTGCCAGCCAACGCAGTAGGCGCAGAAGATTTCCTGCTGGATTCGATCCCGTTTTCTCGAACCGGATTATACCGTCGATCGCCAGTGCTACATGCTCTTTTGCGAAGTCCACCTGGCGCCAGGATGGGCAGTCGGGTCCTAGCATCAGCCCGCGATGCATCTGCAAGTCCGCCAGCATGGTTGCCTTGACCTCCGGACGCTCCGGATCGAGGAGCGCCGACTCAAGAATCTCGATTGCCGGATGGCAAGATCCCACCGCGGCATCGATCTCCTCATCGTTGTAAGAACGAGCGCGCGGCGGCAGATCGGTTTTCAGCACAAAGGCGATCTCCGCTTCCAAGCCGCGAAGTCTGCTGCCTCGCGCTGCACCGTTATGCGCCACCATGCCGAGCGGAAGTGGTGCAGCCATAGGTGTCGCTTCGGGCGAGGAAGCACCTACCTTCCAACCTCCGACCGCACCGTAGGCTTCCGTGATACGGTCTTGCACAAAGACGATCTCATCCATCGACTCGGGCCGCAGCTCTTGTGGAAGATTGTTGATCGGAGTCATCGTTCGCCGAGCGTCGAGGAGCAGGTCGGCAGCTTCCAGCAGCTGCGATTCACGAAATCCTGTCACGGTTACCTCTTTTATCTTTTAGAACGAATTATCTGCGCCGCATTAAGAACAAAACCACGAGTACGATCACGACCAAGCCGAGTCCTCCCGGCCAGATGAACCCTCCGCCGCTGCTGGACACCCCCGCAACGAGGCACCCGGAGAGCAAGCTGCAGATGCCGAGTACGAACAGCCCTACTGCCGCTAACCGCGGCAGGGAAGGAGGACAGGGTGAGGACCGGGAGGAGCGGTAAAGCATCGATTTAGCCTGCATCTCTTATGGGATGCAAGCTTGCTCGCGATCGTCCCACGCCAGCCCTATTTCCCCGCGGCTCGTTCTGGATTCTTGGCATAGCTGATTAGATTCGCGAGCAATCGGTACGCCCCCGGAACCCCCTCCGGCAGCTGCCGGTAGAGTGCGAGCGCACAGTAGACGTAAGCTCCTTTACCTAACGGGGCCAGCAGCAGCCCGCCGCGCTGCGGATCCTGTCCCACATCCTCTGTCTCGAGTAGCGCCTGGAATTGTGGAGCCCAGGTCGCGGCAAAACCGTGCCCGCGCTCCTCCACCCAGCCCTCGAAGTCTGCCGAACTAATCTTATTGGGCCAATTCAGCAGCGGACTTCCAGGCGCAAGCACACGTACGGGCTGCGCTTCCTCTACCACGTTGTGCGCTGAATCCCCCGGCACAGCGATAGCGTAGGGAGCCTCCGTGTTCCCGAACTTGGCGATCATGTATTCCAGGATGACCACGCCGCCCGCGCGCGCGTACTCGATGAGCGGCCTTGAACCAGCACCGACGAGCGTTGACTGCGCCTCATAGGCTCGCACGCCAACGATGACCGCATCATACCTCGCCAACGCGCTGGCATTCAGATCCCCTGGCGTGATGAGCGACGGGGTCACACCTAACTCAGGTAGAAAGTCAGGTACGGGATCTCCCGTTCCGGGCAGATACGCGATACGGAGACCCGGCGCCGTATGCACATCCACGGCTTCCGCCTTGAAGACTGCCGGAGTATAAAAGTACGTCGACGCAAGCCCCGGGTACCCGACTGCCCGGTAAGACTCCGTATAGGTATGTCCCTGCGAGAAGACATCGCCGTGAACCAGATATGCCGATCCGGGTTCGACGCCGTGCGGCTGAATCTGCCATGCCTCCGGCCTTCCCAAAGCATCGCCGGATCCATTCAACCCAGCCTCGAGGGGCAGAGCGGCTGGATCCAGCTTGAACTTCCACCCGTCCGGAACCGATAAGCCAGCCTTCCAGGTAGCATTTTCCCCTTGCTCTCGGATGAAAGACTCGACCGCCAACGGACGAGCGTCCATGCGGAGGATGGCCAAGGTAGGGGTAAGCATTACGGAGAACGGCGGCATCACCTGAGCTGCCTCGAGTGACGTATTCGTGGCGGTCACCTCCGCCTTCAGCTCAAGCCGAGCTCCGTCGTCATTCAGTAGCTGCGTCACCACCAGCGCCGGGGGTGTCGAAGGCGCGAGGCGCAGGTTGGCCTGCGAGACATCGTAGTAGGCCTGTTCCGGATTCGGTCTGGAGAAGTAGGGCCGCGTCACCGGCAGACCCTTCGGGAAAAAAAGCGTTCGCGTAAGCATCGTCGCTCCCTGCGCCAACGGTTGCGCGTTCGCATTGGGCGGCGAGGTTGCTGCTGTGTCCTCCGAGAGCAGCAGCGGCGTCCTTCCGCCTCCATTTTTCAGCCGGACGTTAATCGTCACTTTGGAAAGTGTACTGAGCAGGGGCTTACTGGAAGCATCGAGCGTCGCCGTCATGCGCAAGCCGTCTGCCAGGACCAAAGCATCGTTCAGCTGCACTCTCTTGACCCGCAGTTCATGCACTAGGTTGAATTGCTGTTGCTCGGGGAGGCCGGAGGTCGCCCCATCTCCGGCGAGAAGCACATCCATGGCGGCCAGCGCGCGACGCAGCGGCGGCGCAACGGCTTCGGGATGATCCGCCGTAAATAGCTGTTGGGCCTCGGTGATGCGCGCGTCGATGGTCGCTAAGACATCTCGCAGCCTGGGCGCATCCGGAGCCAGGTCCGCAATCCCGACAAGACTCGTATCGATACCTGTGAAGATGCTGGCTTCCGTCGCTGGCTGCGCTCCCAGCCGCGAGCCCATCAATGTGTAGCCCGTCTCCGACTTGCCCGGCGGAGCCAGCCGCACGTCCGGCCCGATCTGCGTTTTTTGGAGCGCCAGGCCGTTGCGCGCGAATTGCACATAGGTCAGCCCGTCCATGCCCAGAGACGGCATCGCCGGTTTTCCCGCAAACGCCACCGTCGCCGGATCGCCCTCCGGGATCTTTACCGTGGCGCTTGGCACAACGTTCGTCACCTTGCCTGTTACGTAATTCTGAAAGTGCAGTGGGATCGTCCTGCCGGTTGCATAATCGAACATTCCTTCCTTGGCGATACGCGAGAAAGGCACTCGTGCATAGACCTTCAGCGGAGCCCACGGCAGTAAACCTTCGCGGATCATCTCGGGAAAAACCTTCGGATCTCCAGCCGCGGTAAACACCTCCTGCGTGATCTCTCCCGAGACCTGGTGGTGTCCATGTCCGTCCGTCGGACCTCCTACGAAGACGCTGGCCAAAACCAGCGGCCGGTAGAGTCGTACCGCACGTACCGCGTCATAGAGCACCCGCTCATGCGTCCACTTGGCGTAGGTTTCTTCCTTGGTCTTTGAAAAACCAAAGTCGACCTCGGTCCCAAACATCTGGTCGACTCCCGTGTAGCGGTCCTCCTCCAGCAGCTCCTGGGTTCGAATCAGCCCGAGCGCATCGTTGAAATCCCCGGAAATCAGGTTCTGTCCGCCTTCCCCGCGGTTTAGCGTCAGCATCGCTACCCGCGCTCCCATCCCGCGCGACTCATACGTCAGAAACCCGCCATCCTCGTCATCCGGATGCGCCACGATCATCATCAGCGAGGCGCGCGTTCGCAGCTTCAAGAGCAACTGCTGCAGCGCGGGTGCCCCATGGTTGATCGGCAGCTTGTCTGCCGAAGATTGCGGTGAGACCCGCTCTCCTGTCAGATTCGCCGGATCGTCGACTGGCCGCAAACCTTGCGCGGGCTGCGCGCCTGGTGCGTACGCTGCGGTGAGAAGCAAAACCAAGGCCAGAAAGGAGGAACGAGCGTTCATAAAGCTTACTTTCTCATATCGGCTAACCTGGCCCGAACTTTAGTCTTATGGGCAATCTTTTCGAAAGCCGTTGCTTATAAAGCGCCAGGCCAGGGAGGACGCAACGGTAGACTGCAGGTATCGCCTCCAGCCCTCAATCCGCCGGCCATCTCACTCGCTCGCTCACGCTCCCCGGCGCGGTCGCGATCAATATGCTGGACATGATCGGCGTCGGTCCGTTTATCACGCTGCCTTTGCTGCTCTCCGCGATGGGTGGTCCGCAGGCCATGCTCGGCTGGATTTTCGGCGCGCTCCTCGCCCTGTGTGATGGCCTGGTCTGGGCCGAGTTGGGCGCCGCCATGCCCGAAGCCGGGGGCACCTACCACTTCCTGCGTGCCATCTACCCCGGTGCTACCGGCCGTTTCCTGGCCTTCCTCTTCGTCTTCCAACTTACCTTTTCCGCGCCTCTTTCAGTCGCTAGTGGATCGATCGGGCTCGCCCAATACGCGGGCTATCTGGCCCCCGCGCTGCGCACTCACACTGTCGTTTGGGGACGCCTGATCGCCGGCCCGGGCACCGCGGTCGCCATCGTCGCCGTCGCCCTTGCCGTCCTGCTGCTCTACCGCAACCTCGTCCATCTCCGCGTCATCAGCTATGTCCTCTCAATCACCGTCCTCGGCACCATCGCCTGGGTGCTGGTCACCTCCCTAGTCTTTGGACACGCCGCGCAGGCCTTCGACCTTTCCCCCGGAGCTTTCCGCCTCACGCCGGCCTTCTTCTCTGGCCTGGCCTCCGCCATGCTTATCGCCACGTACGACTTCTGGGGCTACTACAACGTTACTTTCCTCGGCGCCGAGGTCAGAGACCCCGCGCGCACCATTCCCCGTGCCATCCTTCTCTCTATCGCGTTGGTCGCCATTCTTTACCTCGCGATCAATATCGCCGTGCTCGCCGTCGTTCCCTGGCGTTCGCTGCTGGGAGTCCGCGACCTGGGCGCGCGCCACGCCCTCATCTCGTTTTTCATGCAGACCGCCTACGGTACCCGCTTCGGCCCTGTCGTCGGTATTTTGGCCGGACGAATCGCTGCCGTGCTCATTATGATTACCGCCTTTGCCAGCGTCTTCTCGCTGCTGCTGGGCTACTCCCGCATCCCGTACGCCGCCGCCCGCGACGGGAACTTCTTCGCTCCTTTCGGCCGCCTGCATGCCACCGGCGGCTTCCCCTACATTTCACTCCTGTACCTCGGTGGAGCCGCCGCTCTCTTCTGCTTCGTCTCGCTGACCGAGATGATCGCTGCGCTCGTCATCCTACGTATTCTGGTTCAGTTTCTCCTTCAGCACATTGGCGTCCTCTCTCTCCGGCGAACCCAGCCCAATCTTCCCCGGCCGTTCCGCATCTGGCTCTACCCGCTTCCGCCTCTGCTGGCTCTGGTTGGCTTCACCTATATTCTGCTCGGCCGGCCTAACTTCGGACACGAGATCCGGCTGGCTGCCCTTGTCGTCCTGCTAGGAGCGCTCGCCTGGTGGCTTCGATCCTGGCTGTCCGCCAGGCACAAAATCGCCTAACATAAAAGGATGAGCGAAACCCTGGAAGCGACCGAGACCCCGGTAAGCGGTCACGCACTCAAGTACACCCGCAATAACCCCTACCAGTCCGTCGTGCGCATCAATGAGCTGCTGACCGCTCCTGGTTCCGAGAAGGAGACGCGCCACGTCGAGCTCGCTCTGGAAGAAGGCATGACCTACACGCCTGGCGATGCCGTCGGGATCCTGCCCGAGAACCGGCGGGCATCTGTCGACGAGGTTCTTCAAGCGCTCCATATGCGCGGCGACGAACGTGTTCTCGATCATTACAAAGTTGACATTGATCTCGACGAGGCGCTCCGCACCCGCCTCGCCATCGGCAAGCTTGAGCGCGGCCGTATTACGCAGATGAACAAGCTCGCCCCTGAGAACGAAGGCCTGAAGGCGCTCGCAGGCGTGGAAAACAAGGCGCGTGCTGAAGAATACTGTTACGGCCGCGAGTTCATTGACGTGCTCCACGACTTTCCCGGTGTGATTACCTCCCCGCAACAGCTCTTTCAGGTGCTCGCACGGCTGACGCCGCGGATGTACTCGATCGCCTCGAGCCAGGCGCTGCACGCCGATAATGTGCAGACCACCGTCCGCGTCGTTCGCTACGATGCCCACGGACGCAACCGGCAAGGGCTGGCCAGCGGACATCTTGGCGATCGCGCACCGGTGGGTGAAACGATGCCCATCTTTCTGCACGCCAATGGCAACTTCCGCTTGCCTGCGGACTCCTCTGCTCCGGTCATTATGGTTGGCCCCGGAACCGGTATCGCTCCTTTTCGCTCCTTTCTTGAAGAGCGCCAGGCCACCGGCGCCCCTGGGGACAACTGGCTCTTCTTCGGCGAACAGCGCCGCTCACTCGACTTCCTTTACCAGGACCAGCTCGAGGCGATGCACAAAGACGGGGTGCTCACCCATCTTGACACCGCCTTCTCCCGCGACCAGGCCAAGAAGGTTTACGTCCAGGACCGCATGCAGGAGCGCGCGGCCGAGCTCTATGCGTGGCTTGAACGCGGAGCCTTCTTCTATGTGTGCGGCGACGCAACCCGCATGGCAAAGGATGTGGAACTCGCCCTGCTCGATGCCATCGCCAAAGGCTCAAACGGCACGCTCGACCATGCCGCGGAGTACCTCAGCCAGATGAAGAAAGATAAACGTTATCAGCGCGACGTTTACTAAGGCGTCTCTCGGCTAGGAACTTCGGGACTGGTGGTGTGCCGTCTCCACCACCAGTGCGCTTGTCCAGTGGTGATCGCGGTAGCGTCGGCGTAGATCGTGCAGGTCAGGCAAGGTGGAGTGCAGATCGCCATTGGCCTGGCCGGCGACCGGGGTCAGGAGTGACCTGGCACCCGCATCTCCATCCGTTTGTGGGGAGCTCTCGCTCAAGTTACAGCCGACTGCAGCTGTCGCCGCGATCAGGATGGCAGCCAGGAGAGAAGCAGTACGAAAGTTTGTTGCCTGGAGCGGACCCTGATTACGGTCATGGTTACTCATGGGGGAGCCTCCGTGGTTCTAGGCAGAGCATAGGATCCCCTGCCGGGTTCCGCCATAGCACCTGCGGTGGTCTGGATACCTCTCCCGGTTCATCCGCAAAGCTTAGACCCGTGCCAGGTCCGGGCGCCAGCTGGTAATGCGCTCCTTGATTTGCCGCGGCGTCAGACCCTCCCCCAGCGTGTGCGTCACCAGCATCGGTAACTCCTGATCGGAGGCAAAACGCAGCGCAATCAATTGCTTCGTCGTAAGCCGTATAGCCTCCGCGGGCGAAGTAAGTGCAGAGACTCGCAGACGTTCTTCTAGGGAAATCAGGCGGTCCTGCACGCGCAGCGTATAAAGCCGCGTCTTCATATTCAACAGGATAAGCGCGAACGCCAGCACCACGAGCCACAGATCCAGCCCTAGCCGATGCTGCGGATCGTGCAGCGTCCAGTAGATCGCCACACCGAAGTTGATGGTGAAGATCGGCATTAATACAAAATGCGTGATCGGATCGTATTTGGCATGACTCGCGGCGCTTTGAACTTTGGGCATGCAGCGATCCTACTGCACCTGCGTTAGCTTTGAAGCATGCAGGTTCGTCAAGACAAGAAACGCATCGGCGTCCACGTTGGTACAGCGGGTGGCTCCTGGACCGCCGTCCAGCGCGCGGTCGACGCCGGCGCCAACACCTTCCAGATCTTCAGCTCGAGCCCTCGCCAGTGGCGCGCCGCGACCGTGAAGCCTGAGGATGCCGCCCGCATGCGCGATCTCCGCGCCGCCCACGACGTGGGCCCGATCTCCATCCACGCCAGCTATTTGATCAATCTCTGCAGCCAGACCGAGACCGTGCGCACCGGCTCCATTGCGGCCTTCCGCGGCGAGGTAGAGCGTGCCCTCGCCCTTGGCGCGGAAAACTTGGTCCTGCACCCCGGAAGCTGGAAGGGCCTGACCCGCGAAGAAGGTCTCCGCCTCGCCGCCCAATCGATCGAGCGCGCCATTGACGGCCTCGACTTTACCGTCGCCCCAGACTTCCGCATTCTGATCGAAAACACCGCCGGCGCGGAGTTCTCGCTTGGCGGCAAGCTCGAGCAGGTCGCCGAGCTAGTCGAGTGCCTGCGCGCCTGCGCTCCCGTAGCGGTCTGCCTGGATACCTGCCACGTGCACGTCGCGGGCTACGATCTCGTCTCGCCAGAAGGCTACGCGGAAACCATGCAGTTGGTCGGAGAGACCGTCGGGTTTGCGGCCGTCCGCGTCTGGCACTGCAACGACGCCAAGGCCGCCATGGGTTCCAAACTCGACCGCCATGAGCACATCGGCGAAGGCACGATCGGTGCGGGGACCTTCCGTCGTTTACTGCAGGATTGCCGCTTCGTCTCTGCCGTTTTTATTGCTGAAACTCCCGTCGACGAGCCGGGTGACGAGCGGCGCAACGTAATGGCTTTACGTACCTTGTCGGCCGGGTAAGCTTAAAGGCACAAAGAGCGCCCCCGGAAAAGCGGCGCTCTCTCTGGCTTTCCGTGTAGCAAAACTAGGCCTTTATGGTCTCCACGTAGGTGTATTTGTCACTGCCGTTCTGCGTCCCACTCGGCATCCCGTTCGGAGACGTCGTCGCCTGCTCCTTTTGGCCAAAGGTATCTGGCCGTCCCGGTCCAAGGTTTGGCTCACCCGCACCTTCGAGCGGACCGGCGATGAACGGCTCGAATTTGCCATGTCCATCCGGCGCTGTACCCGACGTCCAGGCTTGACCCTCTTGATTGCCAACTTGCTTGTCCGTCGTTTGAATAAAGAACTTGTAGCTGTATTCCTGGTTTTCCATGGATTGCGGGAAGCTGTTCGGCACCGGAAGATGCGACGGACCGAGTTCTTCAAGCACGGCCAGCCACTGCTGCTGGTGCATGGTGTCGCGCGCAATGTTGAATGCCAGCATGCGCTTCATCCCCGGATCATCGGTCGCGTTGTAAAGACGGCAGGCGAGGGTGCGGCCAGTCGCTTCGGCGGCCACGTTGCAGTACATGTCTCCGGCGAGATTCCCGCTGGCGTAGATATGGCTCATATCGAATGGAACACCATTCGCATCACCCGGATAGGCGGCAAGCCCGGTTGAAAGTATGTGCCGCATGTCCATGCCATTGAGCACCGCACCCGCAATGGGATCCGCGGACATCTCTTCCTGAAGCTTTACGGGGGCATTGGCAAGGTTGAGCGCAACGGCGGTTGAAAGGAACTCAATGTGAGAGATCTCTTCGGTCGCTGTATTCAGCAGCATGTCGCGGTACTTGGCTGGGCCGCGCGAGCCCCAGGCCTGGAAAAAATACTGCATACAAACACGGATCTCGCCTTCCACGCCGCCAATGGCCTGCTGCAGCATGCGTGCGAAGACTGGATTCGGCTTTTCGACCGTGATCGGAATCTGAAGTTTTTTGTCGGTGTAATACATAAGAGTCCTTCGAGGTTAGCGGTGCGCGGACGATGGACCGAACGCCTAGCATAGCGTGGCACTCGGTAGGTTAGCCTTTCAGATGCCTATCCCTCGGAGCTAACGGCAGACCGATCACGCGCAAGCCGAGAGAACTTGCCTGCATGAAGCGGAAACCGGAAGAACTTCACAGGGAGCACATCGTCTGCAGTCGTGCTTGTAGGTCGCCGCGTTGGACTCCAAAGAGTCGCGGCTATCGATTATTCAGAATTGGGAAAGCGCGATTCAGTTTTAGCAAGTGACGTCCAGAGGCGGTGATGCGGGACGGCGTCCACGCAGGCGTATCGGCGAAGGCGATCTCTGCCCCAGAGAGCTCGGGTATGCCCGCCAGTCGATTGATAATCTGCGCGCCCAGGATTGTTTGGGAATCCTCGTCCGCGGTGCAGGGAACGAGCGTCACCCGCAGCTTGTACCTTGGAGCCACTCCCGGGATGCCCGCCCCTGGAGCGTCCTCATCGAGCGCCAACGAGATCGTCTCCACCAGGCCCAGATCGACGATGTTGACCGGCTGCCCATAGGGATTGGCGGTGTCGTAGCAATCGCGCAACGCCTCTCGCACCTGATCTTCGCTAAACATTGGCTCGTTCTAGTCTAAGGCGTAGAGTGAGCATCATGAAGATTCAGGGCAGTGCGGAGCGCGCGTGCAAGCCGGGCCCAGCAGCGTGGTTCACGGGAGCCGTGTGGATCGAACCAATCGTCAACGCCGCAGCCATCGGTCCTGAGGCTCGCCTGCAGGCCGCGTTGGTCACCTTTGCACCGGGCGCGCGCACCGCCTGGCACACCCATCCGCGCGGGCAAACGCTTTATGTCGTCTCTGGCGTCGGATGGGCTCAGAAGGAGGGCGAGCCGGCTTGCACGATTCAGGCCGGCGATGTCGTGGTGATCCCGGCTGGCGAGAACCACTGGCACGGCGCTGAGGCTACGCATACGCTCACGCACCTCGCCATGCAGGAGAACGATCATGATGGGGTAAATGTTGTCTGGGGCAGGGAAGTTTCGGAGCTGGAATACAGCGCGGTGACGAGGTAGCTTAAGCGTTCGTATCCCTTGCACTTGCTACGCAGTTCGTCAGTAGTTCGTCCTTAGCTCGTCCGTGCCGTTAGATACAGCGCCAAGGCCTTCAGCGGCTCGGCCCTCCGGCCAAACGGCGCAAGCGCGGCAAAGGCATCGTCGATCAGCGCCCGCGCGTGCTGCACGGAGGTCTCGATGCCATACACCGCCGGCCAGGTCGCCTTATCGGTTGCGGCATCCTTGCCGGCCGTCTTGCCTAGCTGTGCCGAGTCCTGCGTCCGGTCCAGCACGTCGTCGACAATCTGAAAGGCCAGCCCGGCTTTCTCGCCGAACGTCCTGAGCCGGGCGATTGTGTCGTGCTCTGCATGGCGAGAGTGTCCGGCCTCCGGCTCCAAAATCCCTCGCGCTAGAAGGCCGCCAGTCACGACCGACGCCGTAAACAATGCGCCGGTTTTGGCCCGGTGAATACGTTCCACCAGCTCCGCCGTCGGCCGGGTCTTTTCGGACTCGAGGTCCATGACCTGACCGCCGATCATGCCTGGAGGCAGACCCCCCGGAAGGTCTCCGCCAACCCCCGTTGCGATTGCTCCCGAGAGCTCCTGCAGAATCGCCACGAGCGCCGGTGCCGGGCAATCAAGCTCGCCCAGTGTCTGGAAGGCGAGCGTCTGCAACGCGTCTCCGGCCAGAATCGCCGTTGCCTCTCCAAAGACGACGTGGCAGGTCGGCTGTCCCCGGCGAAGATCGTCGTTGTCGAGTGCGGGAAGATCGTCGTGGATCAACGAATACGTGTGCACCATCTCAAGCGCCGCACCCAGGTCCTCGACCGGCTGCAACGGCGCACCTGCGCCCACCATCCGCGCGGCTTCCCGGCACAGAATCGGCCGTAGACGCTTGCCGCCGGCAAAGGTGCTATGCCGCATGGCGCGATGAATTGAGTGCGGCGGCGTGTCGGGGGAGGGAAGCAGGCGCTCCAAGGCTTTGTCCGTGAGGGCAGCGCCAGTGTGCAGAAGCTCTTTTACGGATACGTCCATCGCTTTCGCCATGATAGCCGATCCCGCAAAGTACTCCATCAGCGCGGCCTGAGACACGGAAGCGGCAGAGCCAGGAACGTACGTGGTAGTCAGCGCCGCGCTTGGTTGGATTGCCTCTTGCGAGGCTCAGGACTCGAATGAGGGTTGCGGCGGCTTGCAAAGACGTCGCGGAGCGGAGTATGAGAACCAAATACTCGAACGACAAGTCGACCCTTGGCAAGATATTCTTGCTCTTCGGGCTGCTCGCGGCGCTGTCGGTCCGCGCGCAAGCCGTCGAGGCTACCCTTGTCGCCGATGCCCACGTGAACTCCGCGCGGCCGACCGTCAACAGCGGTGCGATCTCGAATATCAACGTGGGCGCCGGCTACACCGGATTGTTGCAGTTCGATCTGGGAAACCTTCCCTCGGGCACCACGTCCACGCAGATCGCCCATGCGACGCTGCGTCTTTATACCAACCGCGCAGACACCGCAGGTCTGGTCAGTCTGCAGCCGCTGAACGGAGCATGGAGTGAATACGGGGTCAACTATCAAACTCTTCCAGCAACCGGCAGCGCGTCCCAGGTTTTTCCCGTCAGCCAGGCAGGTCAGTATGTCGCGGTTGATGTTACGGCGCTGGTGCAGGGCTGGATCAGCGCTCCTACCACCAACTTCGGTCTAAGCCTTACCGCTGGTACTGCGTCCGTGCAGTTCGATAGTAAAGAGAATGATCTAACTGGGCATCAGCCCACGCTGGATATCCAGATCGTCTCGCAGGGTCCGGCCGGACCGCAAGGCATCGCCGGGCCTGCGGGTGCGGCAGGGCCGGCAGGCACTGGCGCGGCAGGTCCACAAGGTCCGGTCGGAGCCGCCGGTCCCGCAGGAGCCACCGGTCCCGCAGGACCCATCGGTCTGCCAGGGCCGCAGGGAATTAGAGGATTGCCAGGCCTGGGCTTTGAAGGTACTTACAGCTCCACAACCAACTACGGCCTGAACGACGTGGTCGCCTTCGCCGGCTCTAGCTATGTCTCCACCCTGAGCTCCAATCACGGCAACACTCCTGGATTCGCCACGGATGCCTGGATTCTGCTCGCCGCCATGGGCAGTTCCGGAGCTGCCGGTCCGGCCGGCATCCAGGGAACCGCAGGCGCTGCCGGAATTCAGGGTCCGGCCGGCATTGCCGGGGATGCCGGAGCTGCCGGCAAGGATGGCGCGCCAGGCCTTCCGGGTCTCGTCTACCAGGGCGCCTACCAGTCCGTGCACAATTACGTCCTCGGCGACGTGGTGTTATGGCAAGGCTCAAGCTGGTCATCGCTGGTCGGGGGCAATCACGGCAACACTCCCGACCAGAGTCCTGCCTCCTGGGGCATCCTGACCCAACAGGGACCGCAAGGCATCCCGGGGGCCATTGGAGCGGCCGGACCGCAAGGCATTGCGGGAGCCCTCGGACCGGTCGGACCACCCGGAGAGCGCGGCAATCAAGGATTGCAGGGCATTCCAGGGCAAGCCGGCGCGCAAGGCATTCCCGGCACCACTGGCACTACCGGCCTCAGTGGTCCCATGGGTCCGCAGGGACCCGCCGGACCCATCGGCCTCTCGTTCCAGGGAGCCTATCAGTCCGGCGCAAACTACGCCTTGGCCGATGGCGTCCAGTACAACGGCACTGGCTATGTCTCGTTGATCGCTGGCAATCACGGCAATACGCCGGATCAGAGCCCGGCTGCCTGGGCATTGTTTGCGGCTGCCGGCGCCCCCGGTACGGCGGGAGCGACCGGCTCGCCGGGATCGATCGGACCGGTCGGACCACAAGGCGCGCAAGGCTTACCCGGACCCACCGGCAGCACTGGGCAGCAAGGGCCGCAAGGACCAGCCGTCGTGAACTACAAAGGAAACTACAGCTCGGCCTCAAACTACGCCGTTGCGGATGCGGTCAGCTACGGCGGTTCTACCTACGTCTCGCTCGTCGCCGGCAATCACGGCAGCACTCCGGACCAGAATCCTGCAAACTGGGCTGTGCTAGTCGCCCAGGGGCAGACAGGAGCGGCCGGGGTCGCAGGACCTCAGGGGCCGCCCGGCACTCCCGGAATCAGTGGCGGCACAGGCCCGGCCGGACCGCAGGGCCCACCGGTGACCTTCCGGGGAGGCTGGCTAACCAGCTCTGCTTACGCCCTCGGAGACACGGTAGGCTACGGCGGCGGCAGCTACATCGCGCTCGTCGCAAACTCCGGCCGCGAGCCTGATGTCAGCCCCGTCTATTGGGCGGTGCTCGCACAGGCAGGTAGTGCCGGATCCGCAGGCCCCCAGGGAGCAACCGGACTGCAAGGACCCACCGGGTACCCTGGCGCACAGGGGCCGGCAGGTTCTGCCGGTGTTGCTGGCCCCGCCGGGCCGACCGGAGCAACCGGCTCTGTGGGGCCTTTGGGGCCGGCAGGAGCATCGGGTCCCGCAGGTCCGCAGGGAACTGCGGGGATGGCCGGAGCCACCGGAGGGGTTGGGCCAGCAGGCCCTCAGGGCCCTCCAATCAGCTTTCGCGGCGGTTGGTCGGCTGCAACTTCCTACGCCATCGGAGACACCGTTAGTTACAGCGGCAGCGGCTATATCGCGGTCGCTGTAAACTCCGGCCGCGAGCCCGACGTGAGTCCCGTCTACTGGGGTGTGCTTGCGCAATCCGGAGCGACTGGCCCCGCCGGCCCCCAGGGCGCAACCGGATTCCAAGGTCCTACGGGCTATCCCGGCCCGGCAGGTGCCACCGGTCCTGCCGGGCCGGCAGGGGTCGCTGGCCCTGCAGGACCTACAGGTCCATCTGGTCCGAACGGCCCCGCTGGCCCAGCCGGAGTTGCGGGCCCCACAGGTTCCGCAGGATTGATCTACCAGGGAATGTACAGCTCCAGTTCAAACTACGGACTCAATGCAGCGGTCACCTTTCAGGGCTCAAGCTACATCTCGATCCAGGCGAATAACGCCGGCAACGCACCCGGCAGTTCCCCAAGTTTCTGGAGTACGCTGGCTACCGCCGGAGCTGCTGGCACAGCCGGAGTCACCGGGGCAACGGGAGCAGCCGGGGTCGCGGGTCCAACGGGTCCGGCTGGCGCGTCCGCTTCGGTGCAGGTAGGATCCGTAACGACCGGCGCAGCAGGCTCCAATGCCTCCGTGGTCAACGTCGGCAGCGCCTCCGCAGCCATCCTGAACTTTACGATCCCTCAGGGAGCAAATGGAGCGGCCGGAACCGGCACTGGAGGTGGCACTTCAAACAGCTCCGGGATCAGCGGCATTCCTCTTGCCTCGATGTATCACTCGGTCTCCTATGCCGCCACCTACTACTCACTCAACAACACCAATCAGAGTGCCAGTGAGGTCGCTTCCGTGCTCACTTGGGTTCCAACCGGTTGCACGGCTACACAGCTTACGGTGTACTCTCAGCAGGCAGCAACCATCACCGTGACCATGCGCGTAGGAACGCCTGGATCGATGGTTAACTCCGCGCTTACCTGCCAGGTTTCGCAAAGTCAAAGTTGCACCGCAACAGGTTCGGTCACCGTATCTGCCGGCAGCTTCCTTGACCTCTCAATCACGCAATCCAACTCCAATCCCTCTGGAGTCTGGAGCTTAGTGGCTTGCAATTAGGCTGGATATTACCTGGGTGTCCGGAAAGAGAACATCGCGCAGACGAGCGATCGTAACCATCATCACTCCGGCATTGGGTAAAGCGCTCTCGAGCTGCTGCTCCAGAACGCGGGCCAACTGCGTCCCTTCTCCAAATCCAAACATACCGAGTGAGCCGGCCAGCTTATGCGAGATTGAGAGCGCCTCCTCTAGCAGCGTAGGAGTTAAGCTCTCCGCTGCCACGGCAGTCGCAGTGCATTCCAGGAGTTCCAGCCGCGCGAGCACCTGTGTATGGTGCTGTCGCCAAATACCAGCAATCAGGCTCTTCGTCGTTTCGGCTTGCGCGAGACTAACGGGGTGGAGTGACATGTGGGTTTCACCAGAGTAGTAAAGTTTTCCAGATTTGCAAGAAAAATGTTCATAACCCGTCCACAATTCCGGCAGACACAATTGTTTGCAATCTCTATGTCCTTATCGGCATTCTGGGGAAAAACTTTAGCAAATTCTATTGAAAGAACGTAAATGGTTCACGTTTGGATGCACGCCGATGCGGAACTCGCCATAGGGGGAGACCTGCCACTTGCCTGAATCTGCTCAGAGATTGTGCTACTCGGTCCAGCCCAGCACTTTGGAAAGCTGCGCGGCTAACGTAATTGGGTCGAACGGCTTGAACAACACGCCAGCCACTCCTAAACTCGCAAATCGACGCTGATCCACACCCTGGACCTTGGCCGTCAGCAGCACCACGGGAATATGCGATATCCGGGTGTTCTCCTGCATTTGCCGGAAGGCGGTGGGGCCGTCCATACCAGGCATCATGACGTCCATCAGGATCGCATCCGGCTGCTTCGCCGCGGCAGTCGCGATACCCTCCCTACCGGAACCCGCCGTGTGGATCACCCAATCGGAGGTTGCCTCGAGCGACAGTGCGGCTACCTCCCGTATATCGTCCTCGTCGTCAATGATCAGAACACTTCGCACGATTCATCCTCTCCCGCTCGCACAGCCCGTGCCCATCCCTCTAAAGTGCAACCCACCTATGCTTACCCCGCCGGTGAAGCCGTCGGTGAACGCAGTCTTCTCACAATCTTCAGCACGAGTGCCTCGACATCCTGCGCCTCGACTTTAGCCTTCGTCAAAAACTGCGTCGGCCCCAGCCGCAACTTCGACATCTCCTCCTCAGAGACCTCCCGGCCGGAGAACACCACCAGTGGTAGGCTGCACAGATCCGGTTGCTGGCGCAGCCAGTTCACCAGAGAAAAACCATCTCCGTCGGGCAGCCCAAGATCCAGAATCAGCAGGTTGGGCCGCGCGATCAGGCATAGCTCGATTGCCCGCTGGCGGGTCCGTGCGTGATCCACGCGCACTTCGGCCTCTTCAAAGCTGGCGATGAGGACCTGCGCGAGGTCGACGTCGTCCTCGACCAGCAGCACGTAAGCCGGCCCCTCGCCCCGATCTAGGACACGCGAGAGCTCCATCAGCAGCAAACGCTCGTGAAACGGTTTCTGTACCCAGCCTTCCGGGGCCGGGCTAATCGCGGCGCGGTCCCGGGAACTCGATGACGGGGGCAGCACCGAGAGAATGACGACCGGGATCTCCGCCGTGTGCGGCGATTCTTTGAGCCTTTGCAGCGTCTCCCATCCGGTCAGTCCGGGCATGTAAAGGTCGAGCAGAATCGCCTGTACTTCACTGGTTTTGGCCAGCGCCAGCGCCTGCTGCCCATCCTCCGCCTCAAGCACCAGATACCCCTGCCCGCTCAGACTCTCTGCCACCACCGTACGAACGCTGGCATCGTCGTCGCAGATCAAAATCGTTGCTTTTCCGGGCGGCAGCATGCTCACCGGTAGCGCCGCCGTCATGTCCTCTACGCGGCTGATGCGCGGCAAGGTAAAGATCAGGGACGTGCCGGCACCGCGTCCCTCGTGTTGGTTCGATTCCGCCCAGATCGCGCCGTTGTGCTGCTGAACAATCGCGCGGCAGATGGCCAGCCCGAGTCCCGTGCCGCCTTTCTGGCGAGCGTCGGCCAACTCGACCTGTTGGAAGCGGTCGAAAACCTGGTCGAGAGCCTCCGGAGGAATGCCGCGGCCCTCATCGGAGATGCGCAGCACAATCGACGTTGCATCAGCCTCCACGCGCACCTCAATCCGTGTCTGCGGAGGCGAAAATTTGATCGCGTTCGAGAGCAGGTTGGTCAGCACCTGCAGCACTCGGTCCGCGTCGCCGTCGAAGAACATCGCCTCCGGCATCGCCATCAGGATCAGCTCAGTCCGCACCTCGGCTGCATCGGCCAGCGGCGTCATGGCCTCCATCGCCTGCTGCGCCAGCTCGTGTAAAGAGCAGCGGCGGATTTGCAGCGGCACCCGGCCCGACTCCATACGCTCCAGATCCAGGATGTCGTTGATCAGCCGGATCAGCCGGTCTGTGTTGTTCACAGCGATGCGCAGCAGGTTCTGTGCCTTGGCATCCAGATTGCCCATCCGCCCAGCCGAGAGTAGTCCCAAGGCGCCGCGGATACTCGTGAGCGGCGTGCGCAACTCATGCGAGACCGTGGAGATGAACTCATCTTTCAGGCTGTCCAGCTGCGACCGCTGCAGCAGCAGAGACTCCCTCGATTGGCTGGCCTGGTGGGCGTCTGCCAATTGAGTGCGCAGCAAACGGGTTCCGGCGCGTGCGCGCAACCAGGCAAGCCCGAAGCCAAAAGTCAGCAAGGCAAAAACAATCAAAAGAGGAACCATGCGCTCGTTCGCCCGATGCCAAAGCATCAGCGCGTCTATCTCCGGGGCCTAAGCAAGGATCTTCAGTAAGCTGAGACATACCTTCGGCAAGCGGTCAGCCGTGTCGGTGGATCGGGTCCAAGATAGAGGAGAGGGCAGAAACGTCGCAGCAATCAGAAAGCAATACAGGGAGAACGTACTTTGCGCCCTCTTTGCAAATTCAGCTTACGCTGACACAGGCACCGCGTCGAGAACTTCCGCAAATCTTTTTGCAGTCCGGGCAACCTGTGCCTGCTTGTGGTAACTGTAGCCGGCAATCAGCGGTAGCGCCATCGTTGCCTCCGCGAATACCATCTGCTCGTACGTCAGATCGACCTTGCCCCAGCTCGAAGCCTCTTTGAGCGTCGAACCGGAGAGCGCTCCGTCGCGGGCATCGGCCACCGTCACCTGGATCGCGTATTTGTGCATCGGAGCCTCAGCCCCCAAAATCTCCGCCGAAACTACGATGTCCTGCGCGAAGTTCTTCGGCGTGCCACCGCCCACCATCAGCAGGCCCGTCACCGGATTCACGATCTTCAACCGCGTCAGCTCGTAGAAGTCCTTGGCCGAATCGATCGACACCACCGGCTTACCTTGTCGCGCGTGCTGATGCGCCACCAGGCCAAAGCCCGCTGAGCAGTCTGAAAACGCCGGCACGAAGATGGGCACCTGGCACTCATAGGCCGCGTACACCATCGAATCCACCCCGCCCTGCTTCGGCGTCTTGCCGTTGCGCTCAAGCCATGCGCCCATCTCCCGGATAAACTCGCGCGAGCTGTACGGCTGCGGCTCAAGTGAGTTCGTAATCTCCTCAATCGTGTCGTCACAAATGCGCAGTTCGTCTTCGTCAATAAACGTGTCGTAGATGCGATCAATCTTCAACTCGCGCAAGACCGCATCTTCGTTGCCGTATTTGTACTGATCGGTTGCAATGTAATGCTTGAAGCCAAGCGCCTCAAAGAAATCCTGATCGACGATGTTCGCGCCGGTCGAAACAATCGCGTCGACCATATTGTTTCGAATCAGATCGATGAAGATCTGCTTCATGCCCGCCGAGACCATGGATCCGCCGATGCACAGGATGACCGCGCATTCCGTATCCCGCAGCATGCGCTCGTAGATCGACGCCGCACGGTACGTATCGCGCGAGCTGTACGCCAGATGCTGCATGGCGTCGACGAGCGCCACGACATTGTGCTGCTTGATGTCAATGTGCTGGATGGGGGCTTGGAGAAGGTCCTGTTTGCTGGGAGAAGAAGTCATAGCATTGCTAGAATACCAGTGCGGCGGTGAAGACACGTTTCCTACTGTGAATTGTTGCTGATTTCTGATCACTAGGTGCCTGGCGCTCAAATGACCACAACAGCGTTTCTCGTTATCTAAACGAGTCGCAGACGGGGAAGCTAATGGTCAAGTGGAAGCCTGTCCTGTTGTTCACCACAGTTGCGTGTGGGGTCGCATGGCTCATCTGGCTACCTCTACTGCTGGGTCGCTTTCGTGGTCCTTCCCTATTGGGTTTGTATAGAACCTGGCCACAAATTACTGTCGCTCTCGTTCCTTCTACCGCTGCAGCGGGTCTGGCCGAACATCCTCGGAGGCCCCCTTGAGGAAGAGTTCGGCTGGAGAGGTTACCTGCTTCCGCGATTCACGAGTTCATTCGGAAAAGTCATTGCGACACTGCTCGTGGGACTCATCTGGGCGAGCTGGCACCTCCCTCTCATCCTGTGCCACGTTTACGCAGGCGTCTCCTTTTGGTTTTATCTTCCGATGGTGCTCGCTTTGTCGGTCTTCGCTTCGATCTCTTATTTCGCCACAGGACGCAGCATTTTAGGACCAATCATCCTCCACTACGTCTTCAACACCTGCTCCTCTATGTAGGCACAAGCCTTTGAAGGCCAGCCGTATTATCCGAACCGTGATTGGGGGGAGGTTGACCTGCTCTGCATGATAGTGGTCGCTGTTAGCGCCGTCGTGGTCACTAAAGGTGATCTGGGACAACATTGGGCTCGTCGGAGCATTTCACTCGACCCTGCGACGCCACACACTGATCAAGTGCCTCGATAGTCCCGCTAAGTCGCACAGTCAGGAGCAACACCGGTCAGGGGGGCTCCGGTTCCAACCCGATCCGGTCATTCACCGCATTCTGAAGGCGCTGCTTACAGCCAAGATAACGCTCAGTCGTTTGAACGGACACGTGCCCGAGCAGGAACTGTATCTGTTCGAGCTCCCCGCCCGCCTGATGACACAGGCGAGCGCAAGTCCTGCGGAGGTCGTGAGGAGCAACAGAGCCAAAGCCGCAATCCAAAGCTGCTTTTCTCACGATCGAATAGATGACCTTCGCCGTAAATCCGCTCCCCCAAACCTTGCCGGTCTTGGCAACAGAACGGAACAGGGTGCCACTCGCCAGGTTTGCCGACTTCAACCATGCATCTACACTTACCTTGACCCACGCCGGCACAGGCACAGTTCGCACGTGGCCGCCTTTGCCCACCAGGTCCGCCAACATCCAGTGATTCTCTCGGAGTTGTAAGTCCTCAATCCTGACCGTCACGATCTCGGCCCGCCGCAGGCCACACCCTATGAGCATGGCGAGTACGGCTCGGTTCCGCACGTTCCGGAGCTCCAGTCCAGCAGGTGCGGAGATGAGGGTCTTGCCTTGCTCGGCAGAAAGCCAGTTCCCGATCCGGACGCCCAGCCGCTTTGCACCTTTCACTCGGCGTATACCTGCGGCGAGATCAGGGCTGAGGAGGCCACAGTCGGATGCTTCGTACGCCAGTCGGCGGACAGCGGCCAGTCTGAGATTGATTGTCGCCGGGGCGTACCGCCGCTGTTCCAGCGAGATCCGGTACCTGGTCACGACTGTTATTGAAGGCCAGACGTGGTTCGGAGCAATACCAGTCAATGAAGTTGCGGATGCATGGTCGTAGGATCGTCGCGAACTCGGGGACGCAAGGCTGTTTAGAACAGCGATTTTGGACTGCTCCAGGTCGGGCAGCTTCAGAATGGTCTTGGGGCTCTTCCTCTTTGTCTTTTCGCCATCGCACGGCCTCCCTGCCGTGCAAGAAAGACGAATCGCGCCAACTCCTCACCTGTACCGCGTTTATGGGGACGAATGCGGTGGAGGATAGCGGCAAGCCATTGACCGGACGAACGGCTCGCTTACTTGACACCCTCTATCGTGCACAATTCTTAGTCCGAGGCAGATCTCCTGGCTTTGCCTTTCCAGCCTTCACGTTGACCTGCCCCCTTTTTCTCATCCATTCATAACTGGAGTTTCTCAGTTGTGTTGC
>CAXUNR010000013.1:0-72179 GCA_964252655.1 uncultured Acidobacteriaceae bacterium | reverse complement strand
ACTCACCCGCTTCTCATACTCCCGCACCGCCGCCCCCGCCCCCTCCAAATCCGTCGGCCGCGCATAGAGCAGCGTCTCCGCCACCGCAGCTGCCCCCGCTACCGGCCCGTCCTCGGCCACTCCGTACGCCCGCGCCTTTGCCCGCAGCGCCTCCAGCCGTCCCCGCAGCTCAGCGCGCGCGTCGAGCAATCCCCGGCTCGCCGCCAGCCTCGCCCGCTCCTCCGCCAGACATGTATCGAGCGCCCGCCGCAGATTCCGCAACCCCACCGTAACCGCCTCCACCAATCCCTCCCGGCGCCGCCGCTCCAGCCGCTCCAGCCACGCGCGAAGCTCCTGTTGCTTCTCCGCTGTAGCAGGCCCAGGACCGCGATCCGCCCCGACCATCTTCCGCAGAGCCTCAGCCGCAGCCTCTTCCGCCTCACGATGCGCCGTACCCAGCGCTTCCACCTGTACCCGCGCCTCCCGCATCCCCTGCGCCAGCGCCTCAGCCTCTGCCGCCAGCCCAGCCAGCCTCCCCAGCACCGGCCCAAGCCGCGCCTCAAAGTCCTCCATCGCCCCAAACGGATCGGACCCAACCTGCTCCCGAAGCTCCTCTATGATCCCCTCCGCACACGTCCGTTCCGCTGCCCCACGCGCCCCGAGCGCCTCCACCCCGATGCCAAACCGCGCCAGCTTCGCGTCCGCCCCTTCGACCTTCGCCGCCATCTCGTGCCACGCCGCATCCACCCGCAGCACCGCGTCCCGCGCCGCCACAAATGTCCGCGACATGATCGCCAAGAGCTCGTCCGGCGAAAAACACTCCACCCGCGCCACCCCGCTCAGCAGCGTCTTCTGGTCCATCGGCACGTCCAGCGCCGGCAGCCGGATCGTCCGCTCCCCCAGCAGCCGACGGATCTCCGCCGCCTTCGCCTCGCCGCCAAAAAAAGCCGGCAGCTCCGCCCGCACCTTGCCGGCCCGGTCAATCACCTGATGCAGCAGCCCAAAGTGCTGGAAGATCGTGAGCATCGCCCCCAGTGAAGGCTCCACCCGCGCCGCCGTCACCCCCGTCAGCGCAAGCTTCACCACCCCGCCGGACCCGGTCAGCAGCTGATACGTCGAATCCGCCTGCAGTTCGAGCAAATTCTTCGCAATCGCCGCCAGCCGGTTGTTCCACTCCGCCAGCGCGCTGTCGATCTCCTGAAGCTTCATCCCTGTGCCCGCGGCGACAACGCTCTGTGTAGTCGCAAGCAAATCTTATCAAGGCCTCCAAAGTCGAGAGTACGCAGCGCAAGCCACAAAGGTTCCGCCCCTCATCGCTGCTCCACCACCAGCACCACCCCCCGCTTCGGTCGCAGGTTCACCGACGTCGTCATCGCCAGCTCCTCCGGCGCCCCCAGCACCGGACTCAGCCTCCACTCCCGCGCAATCGTCGCCAGCACAAACACCCCCTCCATCCACGCCAGCGACTCCCCAATGCACTGCCGCGACCCGCCCCCAAACGGAAAGTACGCAAACTTCGGCCGCGCGCCCTTCCCTTCCTCCTCAAATCGCTCCGGCCGAAACTCCTCCGGATCCGTCCAGAACCGCGCATCCCGATGCACCACAATCTGCGGCGCCAGCAGCATCGCTCCCGCCGGAATCGTGAACCCGCGCACCTGGTACGGCTCCGGGCCAGCGCTGCGCCCCAGCACCCACACCGTCGGATACAGCCGCATCGCCTCCGCGAACACCATGTACGCCAGCCGCAACTTCGGATAGTCGTCCGCCGCAGGCCGCCGCGCCCCTAGAACCCGCACCGCTTCCTCCCGCAGCCGCTCCTGGATCTCCGGATGCTTCGCCAGCATCCACAGCGTAAAGCTCAGCGCATTGGCCGTCGTCTCATGCCCCGCCAGCATCACGGTCAGGCACTCATCGCGCACCTGCTTGTCGGACATCCGTCCCGTGCCGTCCGTATCCTCGCTCTCCATCAGCATCGAGAGCAGGTCGCCCCGATCCCCGGGACTCCGCCTCCGCTCCGCAATCATCCCGTACAAAATCGCGTCCAGCGCGGCGATCCCCTTCTGCACCTTTAGCATCGGCCCAAACGAAAGCTTCTGCAGCTGCTCGATCAGCGCCTGCGGAATATACCCCGGCGGAGGCGTAATCATAAACGCACTCACCGCCGTAGCAATCGCCCGCGCCTCCGCCTCACTGTCGATGTCGAACAGGCACTTCCCCACAATCCGCAGCGCCACCAGCAGCATCTGCGAATGCACGTCGAGCGTCCCCGCCTGCCAGCGCCCGGTAATCTCCGCCGCATACTGCGCAATCACCTCGCCATACGCCGCAATCCTCTGGCGATGAAACGCCGGAGCCGCCAGCCGCCGCTGCCGCATATGCAGCGGCTCTTCGCTCGTCAGCAAGCCCTCGCCCAGCAGCGCCCGCGCCCGCTGCATCACCAGCGCCCGCCGATTACGCCGCTCGTTATCCACCATCAGCTCCTGGATCAGCGCCGGATGGTTGAACTGGTACACATGCCCTTCAAACGCCCGAAAGTGCACCAGGTCCCCATACCGCCGCGCATTCGCCGTCAAAAACTCCACCGGATCCTGCCGAAACATCTGCCCCGTCAGCAGCCGCGGAAGCATCCGTGGCCCGGGAGGATACGCCGCCCCAGTTGCAGCCCGAATCTCTGGTTCCGTAGTCATGCACTTATCGTAAGCGCGCGCTCCCCAACCAAGTTGATAGTATCGACGCCGCTCACATTCAGTTTGGAACCAACACAGAAACATCCGTCACGCAGGAAACACTCGTCATTCTGGCGTAGCCAGAATGACGAGTTCTGCACCCGGCTCGAGAGTACAAGCTTCTTTCAGAGACGAGACTTTTCTCTGGATCTGGGAAGCCAACGGCGGCGGCATCGAGACTTGCCGAAAACCGAACTTTGGGAATAACTAAAATGCTGCGGCCTGGCCATACAATCTTGAACATGCGTCTTTCACTTGCGGTGAACGATCGTTCTATCGCACGAGCTTCCCTAGTTGCCAATGGTTGGCTAGGAGCACACGTCAGCCTGAGTCAAGGCGTGGAATCTGAAGAGCCCACGAACCGGGTCTGGCTTAGCTCTACGGATACCTCTGATGAACCTAATACCCAACATTCCATGTGGGACTCCGTGGCGCTGAGCGTCGGCGATAAGATCGAGATCGAAGTTCTGGAGGACGGAGATTCCGATCCTCCGAATGCCGTTAGTCGGACGTCGGATTCACCTAACAACTTGTTTTCAGATATTGAGCAGGCTCGCCTTTTACTGACGGCAATGAAGGTTTGCGACAGTGCATTGTGGGAAATAGCTGAACGAGCCCGTGGCGTGGAGTCGGAGGATGAGCTTCATAAGATTGTTCTCGCCGTCGGGAGCGTCATAACAGAGATTGACCAACAGCTAATCTCGCCTACTCTTCGACGCCATCCGGAGCTGCTGGCGCGGGCCGAGGAGTTGAAACTTCGGTAGGACCGACGACAAAGTTCTTTAGCAAAACCGCCTTTGGGAACACGCGGTTCAGAGGTCCATAGAGTATGGGAGTGAACGTTCGCGTAAACCAGAGCATGCTTGAGTTGCTCGGAGGAGACTCAGCCTTCTTCGAGATGCCAGCAGACGAACTACCGCCAGCTTTGTTGCAGAAGGCAGCGACACCGCTGACGGAAGCCAACGGCTGCGTTGTCCCTGTTCTCACCCCATCAGTGACTTGGGTAGATGACGAGACCGGAACGGAATGCCTCTGGAGCCACTTCCACCTGGAAGACTTCCTTCCCGAAGTGACTCGACTAGAAGAAGTAGCTAGAACCGCTTTGGATTATGTTTGGCCCTTACGGAAAAGCATATTAGCGGCCCAGCTCTTCGGTTTGTTCAGAATGATCGCGGCGATTGAGTTGCCCGACTTAGAGCAGCCAAAATCCAGCTGCGTTATGCGATTCCACCGTATTCGACCCGGGCAGCCGTGGCTTGCGGAAGACCTAGAGTCATACAAACATGAAGCAATCTTGGTGTGTGATTTCACAGTTCCCTGGTGATCTCCTTCCCGGAGATCTCCGCTATGACAGGCACCTGCAAGATGGTGTTATCGGAAAACGATCCTAGTCGTCCCTCCGCTACCCACCACACTAGCCACGCTTGGCGGGCTCCAGCCCTAAACAGCCACACCTACAACCAAGACTCCCACCTAACCCACGCACCCCGCCCCGCTGGCAAGCAAAACCACCCTCTCTTATACTCATACCTGACCATGCCCAAGCAAGAATTCCAAACCGAAGTCAATCAGCTCCTCCAGCTGATCATCCACTCCCTCTACTCGAACCCCGAGATCTTCCTCCGCGAACTCATCTCGAACTCATCGGACGCCCTCGACAAGCTGCGCCACCTCACCCTCACTGACGACCTCTACAAGGCGCTGCCCTTCGACCCGCGCATCGAGCTTGAACTCAACGAGGAACAAAAGACCCTCACCCTCGCCGACACCGGCATCGGCATGAGCGAAGAAGACCTCGTCTCGAACCTCGGCACCATCGCCCGCTCCGGAACCAAGAACTTCCTCACCCAGCTCTCGGGCGACGCGCGCAAAGACTCGAACCTCATCGGCCAGTTCGGCGTCGGCTTCTACAGCGTCTTCATGGTCGCTGACCGCGTCGAGGTCGTCTCCCGCAAAGCCGGCGAGGAGCAGGCCTGGCGCTGGACCAGCGACGGCAAAACCGGCTTCGAGCTCGAGCCGGCCGAGCGCCCCGTCGCCGGCACCACCGTCCTCATCCACTTCAACGAGGAAGGCGCGCAATACGCCAACAGCTGGCGCCTGCAGGAGATCGTCAAGAAGTACTCCAACCACATCGCCTTCCCCATCTTCCTCACCTACGACAAGAGCGAGTGGAACGCCGAAGAGAAAAAGTCCGACAAGGTCCGCACCACCGAGCAGGTCAACGCCGCCAGCGCCCTCTGGCGCCGCTCCAAGTCCGAGCTCACCGACGAAGACTACAAGGAGCTCTACAAGTCCCTCTCCGGCGACAGCGAAGACCCACTCTTCTGGTTCCACACCAAGGCCGAGGGCAGCCTCGAATACACCACCCTCTTCTACATCCCGGCCAAGGCTCCACTCGACCTCTACCAGGCCGAGTACAAGGTCGGCGTCAAGCTCTACGTCAAGCGCGTCTTCATCCTGGACGACGCCAAAGAGCTGCTCCCGCCCTACCTGCGCTTCGTCCGCGGCATCATCGACAGCGAAGACCTCCCGCTCAACGTCAGCCGCGAAATCCTGCAACAAAACCGCGTCCTCACCAGCATCCGCACCGCCAGCGTCAAAAAGATCCTCTCCGAGCTGAAGAGCGTCGCCGAGAAGCAGCCGGAGCTCTACCTCACCTTCATCACCCAGTACAACCGCCCCCTGAAGGAAGGCCTCTACGGCGACTACGCCAACCGCGAAACCCTACTCGAACTGGTTCGCTTCAAGTCCACCGCCGTCGAAGGCCTCACCAGCCTCGCCGACGCCAAGTCGCGCCTCAAGGAAGGCCAAAAGAGCCTCTACTACATCACCGGCGGCTCGGAGTCCCTGCTCCGCACCTCGCCTCTGCTCGAAATCTACAAGAAGAAGGGCTTTGAGGTCCTTCTGCTCGACGACGAGATCGACGAAATCGTCTTCTCCGGCGTCGACCAGTATGGCGACACAAACCTGAAGTCCGTCGGCAAGGCCTCCACCAGCGAAGACCTCGCCGGCGACGACGCCTCCGAGCCGGAAAAGGCCGAGACCCTCAAGCCTCTGCTTGATAAACTGAAAGCCACCCTCGGCGACCGCGTCAAAGACGTCCGAGCCTCCGTCCGCCTGGCCGAAAGCCCCTCCTGCATCGTCTTCGACGAGGAAGAGCCTTCGCTCCAGATGCAGCAGATGCTCCGCGCCATGGGCCAGAAGGACATCCCCGCCCCTAAGCCCACCTTCGAGATCAACCCCGATCACGAGATCATCCAGAAGCTACTCGCACGGGCTGACAACAGCCTCACCGAAGACGCAGCCTGGCTTCTGTTTGATCAGGCATTGCTGATGGAGGGCATTCCGCTCCCGAATCCGGCCGGCTTCGTGCAGCGCTTAAACCATATCCTCAACCTGTCGGTTTAGCCGAACAAGGCGAGGTGCTCTACAAGCGCCTCGCCTGCGCTGCTTTCGCGACGAACTTAGTTAGAAGGGCGTGACAATGCGCCGATATTTTTCCAGTCTCTCGATAGATCGTAGAGCCGAGCGCCAAGCCGGTTGAACCCACGCACATCAGCACGATCGTTGGCGCTTCCGGTGAATCGAGACAACCATGCACAAAAGGAAGGGGACGGACACGGGGACGGAGAAGCCCGTCGAACAGATGCAGCATTGCTTCTGAGATCGTCAGCGCAGTGAAATGACACATGGAAACAGTCTCCAGGCGATGTTCCGCTTCTTACGGGAGTCGTCCTCATTTGGCCTCTAACCTGGACCGTTGCGAGGGGTTCTAGGGAGGTGAGCTAGCTGGGAGTCAGTTCAGAAGGCGTATTCTCCAGCGCGCCTGGTTGAGAGCGAGCGGCGAAGGTCGGTGGAAAAGGAAATTGGCGAAGTTTTGTCAGTTGTAGAAATGTGAGCCACAGGAAGCGTGGATTATTGATGAGGTAACGCCGCCATAAGCGGCGCGGCTCCTGAATAAGCCGGTAAAGCCACTGCAAGCCTCGCTTCTTCATCCAGTCCGGCGTCTCTTTGACGTTGCCGGTTAGCAAATCGAAGGCCGCTCCAACCCCCACCATCAGCTTGACCGGAAGCCGATGCAGGTAGGTGTGCATAAAGCGTTCCTGCTTTGGCGTACTTAGACCGCACCAAAGCATGTCTACCTTCAAAGTGTTCAACCGCGCCAGCAGTTCGGCTTCTTCCCCGGCATTGAGTGGACGGAACGGAGGGGTATAGGTTCCCACGATCTGCAGTCCCGGAAACCTTTTCACCAGCTCATCTCGCAGTTGTTCCGCGACACCGGGCTTGCCGCCGTAGAGAAAGTGCCGATACTCGCGGCGCACGGAAAGCTCGCACATGGCCACCATGTAGTCCGGGCCGTATACCCGGGTCATCTCCTTGAAGCCATGATGTTTGCCCAGCCAGACGGTCGGCATGCCGTCCGGCGTTGTGAGAAAAGATTTGTTCAGGATGCCGCAAAACTGCTTATCGTCCTGTGCCTCAATGATGCCGTGGACTCCGGTAATACAAACGTAGGATCGTTCTGTTCCCGCTAGAAAGTCTTCGGTAGCAGCAAGCGCGGATGGCATATTGATCGCGCTTATAGCGACTCCCAGAATATTAACTCGCTGCTGACCACCTGCCGGTGTAGCTCTCATGAACCTCCTTTTAGCACGTTTGCGCTTGCAGGGACGTTCTGGACGCCCGCCCCGTTTGAGCATACGTTTTTAGGAAATGCACAAGCAACCAGCAAGACAAATCTTTGCGGTTTTTAGACCAACTAAGCTGCAGGCCGGCGCTCTCCTGCAGCCTCTCTGCCGAACGGAAGCCTATTAGCAAAGCTCGCAATAGTAGTCATCGCAGCGCCCATGGCCCAGCTCTCCAGAAGGTTGCACGCTGACGGCACTGGTCTGGCGTGTGCGAAGACGCGGAAGCACGAGGGCTGCTGCCGCAGAGAAAAACGAAATTACTTTCGGCGATTGCTTAGAGGTCTGAATCGTCGTGTCTATAATCAGTTCACTGAGATGTCTCATGCTTTCCCCTTCAGGAAGTTACGGGTTAAGGAGTGCAGTTGATCTTCTTATGGAGCGGTGCATTCAGTTGCTACAGAAGCCAAGGGGCCGCTCCAATTCGACTGGAGCGGAAGAGTACATGCATGACACCATTGTTGTCGAGCATGCGGCCCCGAATGAGATGATCCTAGCTCGGACTAAAGTCTGTGACGATTGCACTTTAGTATCAGCGGGCAGATCTTTCGTCTTCGCCTTTGAAGAACACATCGAGAGATGCCCTTGGTTTCTTCTTGGCTGCACTATCGAACTGTGTCCTGCACCATACTCTTCTGCATCCCGGGAGCAAATGCTGGATGGTAAGCAATCAGATTGAGGAGGATCTGAAGTCAAGGACCTCCGGCAAGCGTATTTTTGCCTTTGATGCCCTGCGTGGTATCGCCGCCGTGCTTGTCGTCTGTCACCACTTTCGTCTTTGTTTCTTCGCTGGAGAGCCTCACTGGTATTTCAGGCCCTTTATCGCCGGCACTGCCTCCGTGGTCGTCTTTTTTGTTCTGAGCGGATATGTGCTCTCGATTCCTTATTGGCAAAAAAGAGAGCTTAGTTACGGACGCTACCTGGTACGGCGTTTCTTTCGCATCTATGTTCCCTATGCCGCGGCGATTCTGCTGGCGCTTCTTTTTGCTCAACATTTCCTGAATGCACGTATTCCTCTCACCCCGTGGTTCTATCTGACCTGGCACAGCCCTATCACCTTCCACCTGATATGGCGCCACTTTCTTACCGTCCCGGCGACAGGCGAAGTCAACACGGCGATCTGGTCACTCCGTTACGAGATGGAGATGTCGGTGCTTTTGCCGCTGGTGTGTCGTGTGATCCTTTGGCTTCGTGGATGGTGGCCACTCGTTCTTACACTTGCGATGAGTGTGGGCGGGCGCTATCTTCAGTCCCACGCCTCCGCGCACTCTCCGGTGCAGGCCGAGTTCGGCTGGACCCTGCTCTGGATCTCATTTTTTCTATATGGGACGCTTCTCTCCTGGAAACACAAACCGATCGGCATCTTTTATTCCGGTCTGCCAAGCTGGTTTCGTCTGTCCTTTGCAGTGATGGCGCTGATCGTCTTCGCCTCGCCTCGGCTGATGCTGCTTCCTGCTGCCGCCTGCATCTTCGTTCTTACAGCGCAGCACACGCGCGTTAACAAACTGCTCACGACGCCTATCCCCGAGTACCTGGGTCGTATTTCCTACAGCCTCTACCTGATGCACGCAACCGTCTTATTCAGTGTCGTCATTCTCTGCTACGGGAAGATGCCGTTGTATGCTCTGGCTGCCGTCTTTGTGCTTGCCACACTTCTGATCTCACATTTTTTTTGCGTATTCATTGAAGAACCAGCGAACGTCCTTGGGCGGTCCGCGACGCGCTTGCGCAGTGCAAGCCGAGCAGAGCAGGCTACGCCACGCATCGTCAGCGAAGAATCGACGATTTCATAGCGGCCTCTAACACCGCACGGGTTCGCCTAGGGAAGACTATCCACTGCCTTGAGTGGTTGGGTGGCCGGTGTTCTGCGTATCAGAAACAGGATGCAAGCCTCCAGTCCCAGCGCCAGCGCTCCATCACTCAACACCGACGACGCTGAAGCTCCTTTCCAGGAAAAAGCCCGGATCAGCCAGAGGTTTACCACGACGTTCAAGAGAGCTACTGCCCACTGCACCGAAGACCGGATGAACTGCCGGTCCGCGCCCGTTAGTACGTCCAATAGAAACGCATGCACGCTGCGCAACAGAGGAAGCAGACAAAGCCAGCGGAGCGCCTGTGCGCTGTCATGGTAGAGCGGGCCCATCAGCATCGGGATGAGCGGCGATAGAACAAAGAGACCGGCGCTCGCCAGCAGGCCATAGGCTATGCTCTTCGGCAGAATCGTCTTTGCGAAACGATAGGTGGCGGCAATTCCGCCGACTCCCTTCTCAAAGAACACTGGATAGGTGGCAAAGGCCAAGGCGCGGATCGGAACCGTTGCCGCCTCTACAAAACGGTAAGCCACCGAGTAGATCGCGGCTGCGTCGAGGGAGGACATGCGCGCCAACATCGTCTTGTCGATATCGTTGTAGATGGTTTCCGCGGAGAGAGACGTGGCAAAGTGGAATCCATCCACCAACTGCGGTTTCAGCTTGCCGGGCTTCCACACCGGCCGGCCAAGGGTATGGGTCACCAACAAAACTGCGAACCCACTGGAGACTATACTGGCCAGCAAATACAGAATGCCCCACGCTGCTGCCACTTTTGGTATGGGCGCCAGCGCCAGGACCAACGCCCCCACCAGCCGCGCACCGGAACCGGCAAACTGTATGATCACCATCCGCCGCCCGTCGTGGACCGACTGCAACGACTGCACACTCAGGTCGATCAACCGGGAGAACACCAGGTCAGAGACGCCTACTGTCAAGATCAGTAAGACACTTACTTCTCGCGGCAGAAGCCAATGCGAAAGGGAGAACAGCAGCAGTAGAAATAGAGTGCCGAAGCCGAAGTGAAACGCGAGCGCGAGCGCCCAACTGCCGGCAAAGCGATCTCGATTACGCGTCACTTCGCGGATCAGCAGATGGCCTGAGCCCATGCCGCTGAACGCACTCATCGCGCTGGCCAACGCGGCGACGCTGACAAAGGCGCCGTACTCGCTTGGCTTGAGCACCCGCGCAATCAGCACGAAGTACCCCATCTGGACCAGGAGCTTTGCAAACTGCCCGAAGAGCGCCCAGGACGCGTTGCGTCGAATCAAGGGCTGACCCGTTGTCGCCTGCTCATTCAAGGTGTCACCTGGCCCTTCCCCCCGGCGTCTGAGATTGCTCGCGATGGCGGAGAGAGATCGTCATAGGCGAAAGGCAACACGGCGCTCGCCTTACTGGGCACTCGGGTTACCGGCAAGCATGGTCTGCCGTCCTCGCAACCGCTCTCGCAATAGCCGAAGTTTCTGCCGAAGCTCCTTTGGGAAGAGTACAAAACCGAACGCGAGCGTCAGATCCAAAAGCCGAGGCCGCCCAAACTGAAATGCTTCCTGCAAGCAGGTAAGAAAGCCACCCACGTCCCGCGCTCCCGCCGCCTCCGAGCCTACCGCACACAGCATAAAACTCGCATAGCCTTTTCGGGTCATGCGCGTTCGATTCGCGCGCGCCCATTGGAAACTTGACCGCCAATCTCCCATCAGGGAGACTCGCGTTAAGGTGCCGATCTGATGCCAAATCGTCAGCGCCTGCGGAAGCACTACAAAGCTTACCTCCGGTCTCGCGCTAACGGTCAGGTACCACTCCGTATCGTCGTGCTTGCGCGTATGCGGGTTAAACGGACAGGCGAGCATCAAGGCGCGGCGCGTGAAGATCGCGGAGGTTTGCAGCTGGCCGTCGCCGCTGAACAAACCGGCACGGCAAAATAGGTACTCACTCATCGGCTCGCCCTGGGCAGGAAGACGCCGCGGCCACTCCAGGTCTCCCTTGTCGCTCCGCACGATGATCCGCGTCGAGATCACGGGAAAGGGCGCGCGGCTCAGAAGCGCGGCTTGCAGCTGTAGCTCAAGTTTATTGGGAAGCCACTCGTCATCGTCATCCAAAAACGCAATCCACTCGCTGATCGCGGCTTCTACGCCGGCGTTCCGTGCCCGGGCTCCCCCGGAAGCCCCCGCCAGCGTAATCCACCGAACGCGCGTATCCTGCGTCGCCTCGAGCACGGCCACCGATTCAGGATCGTCTCCATCCACGACGGCGATCACTTCGAGCTGCTGCTCCGTTTGCCGCAGCACCGACGCGATCGCTCGCCGCAAAAGTGCGGCGCGACCATACGTGGGAATAACGATGCTGACCAAAATAGAAACTCCTCTAACCACTTCCGCTGACAGGCTCCACGTTTGATTTCGTTGCTCGCGGGAAAGCTCCTTATGCTACGTCAGGGGTCAAGCTCTTTCAGAATAACCGTAAGTTCAAGCCTCAGAAACATTCTTACTAGCTGCTGTCGCAGGATCGGACGATCTGTCTTCATCGACCCGACTCGGGAGGGTATCTTGCGGGATCACCTGAGTCGAAGAGCAACGTGCCGCCCGGCACGACTTGTTCCGGCTCTGGCATGAGCAAAATTTCCGGGTCTTGCACCAGATCGATCTTCACCGCGACACTCGCCTCAGCCGCCAACGCCGCGTAGAGATTCACTTTGCCATCCGCCTGCCGATAAGCCAGCAACCAAACCGATTTCAGAGGCTCGCCACGACCGAGGATTCGCCAGCGATCCGCGAAAACGCGTCCTTGCACCAGCGTCGCCGTCATTTCCCCTGGCACTGCACCCAGGCCGCCTCCCCCCAAAGTCACACGAAGGGCAGCGCTGCCCTGGGTCTGTGTGGCAGCAGGTAAAACCGCGAGCAGAAATGGAGTCGCCGCCATCCGGCCGCGGTTGGTCGCAGACCACTGCAGCTCCCGTCCACGCACCGAGTCGCCCGCCCCAAAGCCATCCTGTACGGACACTCCCGGCTCGAGTTTGCCCGCGCCGCCGCAGGATAAAGCCCCTTCTACGGTTAGACCCGGCGGCCTCGGTCCGGGCCATGGCTCGTCGTCCGCTACCCGCAACGAACCATAGCCAGGCAGAAAGGCTCCTCCCACCGATGCGAAGCGCGCGTAGCCTTTGTTTGGGGGTCTGTTCGGACATACCCCGTCCACAATGCGCGTGTTGCGCGATCCTTGGTCGAAATAGAAGTCTCCGGCGGCGTCATACTCCGGGCCTTTCAGGTAAACGAATAAGGGCCGTGTAATCGTCGTCGACCCTCCGTAACGGACCCGGATGCCGAAGCCATAGATCGAATCAATCTCCGGATCCACAATGGACTCGTCGCCCCAGGCATCCATCATGTCGGTCGTATTCCAGCCGTGCGGATGATAGAACACGGAGGCCTGGCTGCCGCGATCGGTAATTGCCGCCACCGTGCCCACGCTGTCGTCGGTCAGGTCGTAGAAGGTCGAATCCGTCGCCGCGATCTCGAAGCCGTACTGCGCCTGGGGCATATCCGGCACGGTCACATGCAACAAACTCTTGCAGCCCGAACCGGAGCTCGCGGCGGTGATGCGCGCGAGCTTCCGCATGCCGGGATGCGCGCCGTCTTCCACCAGCTGCGCCTCAAGTTCCTTAGGCATCTCCGCACACGGCACATCCCCGGCCACCGGTCCCTTCAACAGCAATGGCGCGTGCGCCTGGTTGCGATAGATGCCCGCGGACTCGATCGTATACTCCACAATTTTGCCTCCCACCACGCGCGGATGAACTCTCGCCGCCGGTCCGGCACCGTTGTTGTACACGAAGATATCCTGCGCCATCACCTGGAAGGCAAGACCTTGCATGCCCTTCGGCACGGTGCCACCAATATCGGCGCCATAGCCGCCAATGCGGACCCAGGCGCGCGGCCCGGTTGCGCCCATGCAGCTCAAATCTGAAAAGTGCGCCACACGCAGCGCATACAGGTCCATGCACATCGGCGCGTTGCCGTTCGCGTCTACCGAGAACGACTCCAAATGTAGATCGCTCCAATACCCGGACTGCCGGTCCGGACTCAGGAACGGATACGTCAACACAGCCGTCGTCAGCGGAGCGATCAGCTTGATTGTCGTGCCACCTTGAAATTCGCCCTTGCCTTCTCCCTTGATGTTGACTGCGGGGCCGCCCTGCTTGCTCATCTGCAGTCCCGTTCTTGTTTCATATACGCCGGAGCCCAACTCAACGGTGGCCACCTGCTGCGTCTGTTCACTCCAATCCCGGGCATGTGCGAAAGCGCAGTCCAGTCTGGTCTGGTAAGGAATACCGTGCACCGCGCACTGCGGTGCTTCCTCCAGCGCCACAAACGCCTTGTGTGCGGGACCGTCCACCTCCCCGAAGGCCAAAGCCCGCGTTGCTGACAGGAATCCAAATATCGCACAGCTCAGAATCCTGAGTGCACCAAATGCACAGCTGCTCTGCATGGTCCGCCCATTTTGCTGTCTGGTCTGGCTTTGCATCGGGTGTCGCATCGAGCCTCCCACGCTAAGTCACACTTCTTGATGAGGACGCACCCGAAGACACACGGCTCCCCACGGGATCCAGGATTGCTTCGCGCGAAGGAGCGCTCGCCATCGGTAGAGACGGACCGGCGGACTCCAGCTCCGGATGCGTAAAATGACTTACCACCCTGGTATCCGGTTGCGGAATCAGGCGCTCGCGATAGCGTAGGAATGGCCATTCGATCAATCGCGTCATTACCGCTCCGAGCGCAATCGCTGAGGCATACTGCATTACAAACAGTGCAGGCCACTGCACTCTCCCTGGAAGGTGCGCAGCCAAGGTCGCGCATGGCTGGCGCACCGAGTTATGCCATAAGTAAATTCCATAGGAGTACGTGCCTACCCACGCCACTGCCTTATAGATCGGCAACTCCCCTCGCGTCCCCGTGTAACGAATCAAGAAAAGCAGCATCGCCGAGTAGCCGATATAGAGAATAGTCGACCCGAAGTAGCCCCAGCCCGGCGCCGGAGCGACCATCGTTTGCGGATAGAGGAAGTACAAGTAACCGAAGAGGCAGATGCCGATCAGCAGCAACGGCCATTTGCGGTCAGTCAAGGCTTCAAACCGGGCTGGGAAAAAACACGCCATGGTCGCCAGTAGAACACCGCAAAGCAACGAGTCCAGCCGGTTATGCGTGAAGAACAAAGCCGCGTTCGGATGCCCAAGATAGATCGTCATGGCACGCGACACGAACGACGCTCCAGCGGCAACCCCAAAGACGATCATCAGCGTCCGCGGGTGTACTTTGCGCGACGCCATGAAGCCCATGGCAAGCGCCAACAACAAGTAAAAGTGGATCTCAAGCGACACCGTCCACGTATGCGAGATCGACGTGCCCGTATAGTTTTGCAGCTGCAACAGATTTTGCGGAAGAAACGTATGCAGCGGAAAGTGACGGCTTACGATCTGAAATAAAAGATACCCGTAGTAGGCCGGGAAGATCTTGAATGCGCGCCGCATAAGAAATCTCCCCACGCGCACACTGCCCCGCTTGCGATACTCATGCAGCAGCAACCCTCCGACCAGAAATCCGCTCAGCACGAAAAACATGTCGACCCCTGTTGCGCCAAAGGCCTTCAAGGGATTTTCTATCGCATTCCATAGAAAGAAACTGGTCGCCACCGTTTTGAAGTGGTAGCCCATCACCAGCAGCACCGCCATGCCCCGGGCAAAGTCGAGCTCGATGGTCCGATGTTTCATTCCTACTTCCGAAGGTTTGTTGATATCGGGCACCGGCGTCTCGATGTTGCACCTCACTTCCTCGTTTCGGGTCAGGATCACAGTCGCTGGGGCGTCATCTGTGCCATTTCCGAGAGCAAAGGCGCAGCACTCTGGGCTGAGACTTTGAATGCCGCACGCCTTGCGATGTTTGCATAAATAGCTACATAGAGCAGCCAAAAGATCGTATTCGCACTTAGTAACAGACTCTCCGTACAGTTGATGACGGTCAGCAAGACAAGAAACGACGCGGGCCAAAGTTCGCCAAGCGTTGCTCCAGAGCTTCGCGTATGCGAGACGATCATGCCGACCAGCTTGACATACGTAAAGAGGAATAAGATTCCACCCACTGCGCCCAATCCCAACAACACATCAAGAAGGCCGTTGTGCGCGTGATACACCACCCAGCCACTTGCCGCAATAATCGACAGTGACTCACCTTTCATGCCAAGCCAGAAAGCGTTATAACCATAACCGAGGAGGGGTCGCCGCGCGATGGATTGAAGAATCATCGCCCAGAGCTCCGTCCGTCCGGTCAGCGTGGTGTCTTTGCCGAAGATCCCGGCGAGCTCAACCGAATAGTGGCTTAGCGTAAACGCAGCCGCACCTATGACCAAAGTAAAGCTCGCCAACGCAAACACGACTTGCCGAACAGGAACACGCGTCAGCTTCCACAACGGAAGAAATGCAAAGGAGACAATCACCGCCAATAGGGAGGTCGACGAACGGGAAAGCAAAAGCAACACACCAGTAAGAAAGACCGTTGCGTACTTAAACCACCGATGGCGCACAAATTCGGAGTGCACTGCACTCAGGAAAGCCAACGCCATGAATACACCTTGCGCGTTTTTGTGAGTGAACAGCCCCTTCCACGCGCCATTATTGACGGAGTCCCGCACGAAACCGGGAGCGATGGGAGCCAGCAGAAAAGTTGCTACGCAAATGAGGAAGCCAGTGATCGTAATCAGCTTGCTGAGTTCTTGCATGCTGTAAATTGCACCCAGACAGGCACCGATCGTAGATACAACCAGCAGCACGATGGCGCGTCGCAGCGTCAACTCAGGGTCCTGGCTCCAAGCAACCGAAAGTACCGCTAATAGCGGAAGGCACAGCACCAGCTTTGCGGATCGCAGCATTTCCGGGAGCGAGTGAAGATAAAAGAGTAATGAGAAAGAGACCACAGCGTAGATGCCAAAACTGACAATGCTCGAGACCGGCGAAAGGTCAGCGGATGCGTCGAGCGACATCTCCGTTTGGGTCGGGTGAAGAACTCCATAAATCACCTGCGAGCAAAGTAAGAGCATCAGGATGGCCATCGAACGAAAGAAGAGTGACTTCAATTTCTCCTCCTCTTTAGCTTGCCTGTTTCTCTTCTTTGGTGTCGCGCAATCAATGGACCGCCGTTGCGTACAACGCCGCGCCGCCCAGAGAAGCGATGATGCCAGAGGTATCTTTCCAGAAAACCTTCACCCCACTCGCAGGCACAACGAGCACATCGCCACCTTTAAGCTCCAAATCGCCTTCACGTCCCTTCAAGTAACGCTTGAGCGGAACCTCAATGCGATCGTAAGAATCACCCTGCTTCCTCAAGATGAAGGCATCCTGCAGCTTCGCCGTGCCTTTCAAGCCCTGGGACTCTGAGAGTGCTTCGAGCACCGTGAGTTGGCCGTTGCGCATCACGATACCTCCCGGACGCGTCACATCTCCCAGCACGTAAACGATCCCGGCGCGAGGCACGTAGATGGAATCACCGGGATAAATCGGTGTATTTTCATCTGCGCTGGTGCGCAGGCCTTCAAGCGGAACCCGAACAGACTGCTCTGTGTGCGAAGAACGATGCATGATCTGCACATGGGTGTCTGCCTGTGCCGTCATTCCGCCCGCCAGTGCAATCGCTTCACTCAGCGACTTTGGTCCAAAATCAGGATAGACACCGGGATGCTGCACCTCGCCACTGATTGTGATCCCTTGAGTAGCAAACTCCAGGATGCGAATCGTGACCTGCGGATTCAGTACCAGGTTACCTCTGCGATATCGATCCGCAATCATTGCCGCGAGGGCGGCAGCCGATTTACCCGATACCTGCATTTTGCCAATCAGAGGTAAATCTAGATCTCCATCTCCGGTGACCCGCACAGACTTTGAAAGCTCCGGAACGTCGAAGACGCTGAGTTCAAGAAGATCTCCCGGCCCCACCACTGCATCTGCGCTTCGAACCGGAGAAGGCACCGCAGGCTTGGCGGAACCCAAGGGATGCATCTGCACCATTTGTCCCAAAGCCATCGTGCTTAGGATGAAAAGCAGCGTCGCCGAACCAAGACCAAACTTGACCCACAGAGTCTGCATGCGGGCCGGGCGAGCAATCTTAGACATCCTCATAGCCATACGCTTTCTCTCCGGCACGTCCTGTGAAGTCTGGGCCTTTCGGGTCCATGTCATTCAGCACAAAGCCGATCTCCCCATGCGGGCTACCACGCAACAGTCGTAGCGTCTGACTCAACGCAGCCTTGGTTGTTTTGCCGTACCGAAGCACCACGATCGTTAGATCGGCGATGCGGGAGATCGCGAGCGCGTCCACCACCGGCAGAAGCGGAGGCGTATTGATCACGATGTAGTCATACTCTGCGCGCGCCTGGTCAATGAGGGCTGACATCTCTGCGGAAGAAGCCAGTTCCGCGGAATCCACCCGGCGCGGACCGCGCGGCAAAATAAATGCATCAGGAAGTACGGGGGATGACTTCGCACTTGTAAGCTGACGCCCCGTGCTGAGGATCAGACCATCGCCTTCATGTATATCCTTACGGCCGCGGTATTCGGAGAACTTACCCCGGTTCATAATCGTACTCACCCCTTCCTCAGCATCGCTCAGGCCGAGATACTCAGTTATTTTGCCGCGTCGCGTGTCCGCATCCACCAACAGAACGCGGCGTCCAGCCTGAGCGAGGACTGTTGCGAGGTTCATCGCTGTAAAGGCTTTTCCGTCGCCAGCAGAAGGACTTGTCACGGCAATTACCTGCAGATGGGCTGCCGACGAACTTCTCAGAACAGACGTTCGAATAGAACGGAAGCTTTCTCCGATGCGTGATTCTGGATCGAGCGCCGTCGCTTGATAAAAACGCGTTGGGCCTGCAATTGGCTTAGCGCGGTCTGGTGCAATTACAGATCCGCGCAGCAACCCGCGCGGCACAAAGCCAAGAAGCGACACACCGGTCGCACGTTCAACCTCAGCCGGGTCACGCAACGTCTGATCTAGGGCATCCAGCAAGAACGCCAGCAGGAGTCCGAGAACCGCGCCTCCCACCATCCCTCCCAAAACATATAGCGGAACAGACGGCTTCGCTGCTTTGTCCGGAACGAGCGCCGGATCTACCACGTTAACCTCACTGGCATGCAATCCGCTGAAGACCTGCGCCTCAGTCAGCCGGGTGGTCAACTGCTGATAGAGGGCGTCTTTCGCGTCCGCATCTCGCTTGGCCAACTCGTAATCGATCGAACGATCGTTGAGCGCGGACGCCTCGCGCTTTTGCGCATCCAGCGCAGTCTGCGCGGCATCGCGCACCCGCTTGGCAATCAGGTACTCCGCCTGTGCTCGGTAACGCATCTTGGTGTTCTCAGCCGCGGTTGCATGCTGAATAGACTCAAGCCGGGTCCGGGCCTCGATAACACGTGGATAGCTCGCACCGAACTTTGATGTAAGTGATGACAGATTCGCCTCAGCCTCGCTCTCCTGCTGCCGCAGGTTCTGAAGCAAGGTCAGTGTCGGGTTGAGGCCTCCAGAGTTTGTGCCGGTATCAACCAGCCCTGCTACCAGGTCCGGATTGCCACTCGCGGCGGCGCGCGCCACCGACTCCTTAACAACCAAGGTTGCCTCAGCATTGACCAACTCAGTGTTGAGCTGCTCCAGACGCGCCGTAATCACATTATGCGTCTCATCAGGTCCGTAGATACCGGACTGGCGCTGCAATGCCGCAACCCCTTCCCGCGACTGCTCCATCTCCGATTTCATGCCGCGCAGCTTCGCTTCCAGCCAGCTTGTAGCCTGCGAGGTAGCCTTGAAACGTAAGCTAAAGTTATAGTTGGCAAACTCTTTGAGCACCGCATTGACCACTCGCGCTGCGGTTTCGGGATTTGAATCGTCAAAGCCTACCGTGATGAGCCTTGTCCCGCCGATTGCCTCCACGTGAAGATGCTTCTTGAAAACGCGTAGAACGTTCGCCACGCGACGCGGCGAAGAAGCCAACGGCTCTCTTGCCTCCTGAACCGTGAGCCGAGTACGCAAAGAATAGAAAGCAAAATCTGGATCTCTCCGTTCCAGATCCAAATCCTGGATGACGGCCAACGCGATAGCGTCCGATTTCAGCACATCGACCTGCGTCTGCAGTGTCAAATTGAAGTCGAGGGCGTCGCTTGAAACTGCATCCGACGGCGCAGTTGTAGACAAAGAGCCCGTGGAGGCCTGTTTGAGCAGTTGAATTGTCGCTTGTGCCTCGTACACCCTCTTCGTCAACAGAGCAGCGATTACACCTAGCAGCAGCCCGCCCACGAGGCATCCAAGGATCAGTGACCGGCGCCTGAGAAGAATGAGCGCAAGATCTTGGACGCCGACCGGTTCCGGAGGAGGCGGATCGGAACCTGCAGCCATTCGGTCTTCTTGCACTGCAGGTAAACTTGCCATCCCTGGTCCTCGTAGCCACTCAGTTTCTTTGGCGCCTGACAACTGACTCACCACTTTTGAAGAGACTGGGTGATAGCGGGCAAACGCGTTTGCTTGCCCAAATTTAGTTAGATTGCTCTGCTGCGTATGCTATCTCACCCCATGGACCGGGGCAAGAAAGTTCCGGCGCGGCTCTGATCATCACTAGGATCCCGCTAATTTCAAAATATCTCCCGCAGACACGAAACGAGATGCTCCATTATGAAGCTCTTCTTGTCTTATCGACGGATCTATTCAAAAGTTCATAGCACAAACGTATGATTGCCCACTACACAAACGTCCGCTAGACGGGTTGTTTCATGTACAGCCATACATGTCTGCGCTTGCTGATCTACATGTTGTTTGGTGGGCGAATACATGTTCAGTCCCGCGTAAAACACCTCGGTGCAATTGAAGCTCAGCGCTGGCTAAGAGAGCGTAGGCCTGAGGTTCTTCGCCATGTTCGCGATCTACTCTTGCCTGTTCAGGAATGCATCCACTCGCATCGCCTTTCCACTTGCCCCGGGTCTGCTAGGCCTGGCCCTTGCACTCAGCGGATGCACTTCCGCTCCCTTTTTGTCGACCGCACCGACCGTAGGTTCACGCCTTTCCGGCAAGGTCCATGGAGGTCAGCAGCCCATCGCCGGTGCCTCCCTGCAGCTGTACGCCATCGGCTCCGGCACCAACGGATCCTCCGCCACGGCTTTGCTGGCTCAACCCGCCATCTCCGACTCCTCCGGATCTTTCAACCTTCCGTCTTACACATGCCCTTCTGCTGCAAGCGAAGTTTACCTTGTGGCTAGCGGCGGAAATCCTGGTTTCGGCACCGGAAGCACTAATCCCAACCTGAGCCTCATGTCCGCGCTCGGCCCCTGCGGTGCGCTCAACGATTCCACCTTCGTGCAGATTAATGAGGTCACGACAATCGGTTCTATCTGGCCCTTAGCCAACTACATGAACTCCGCCTCCCAGGTCGGCGCGGCGAGCAGCTCGCAGTTCACCTCCGACCGTAATACCGTCTATGAACTTGTCAGCATCGCAAACGGCAACGCACCTGGCCCCAATCTTCCCGCCGGTAGTCTTGCCCCGATCAGCAAACTGAACACTCTCGCCAACCTTCTTGCGGGCTGCGTCAACTCGCGGGGTGGCGTTGCCGGTGATGGCAGTGTCTGCGGGTCACTTTTCTCTGCCACGACACCAGCCGGAGGCTCGCCTCCCACCGATACTCTTTCCGCAGCTCTCCAACTCGCAAAGAACCCCACTAGCGCCCCTGCAACTCTGATCAATCTAATTCCCGGCCAAAGTCCGTTTCAACCCATGATGGCAGCTCCCCCACCGGACTGGACTCTTACCATCCTCAATCCGCCGGCAGCCCCACAGATAACCCCTGTGGCCGGCAGCTATTCCGCTTTGCCAACCGTTACGATCTCCGACACAACCTCCGGAGCGTCACTTTTTTACACGTTGGATGGCTCTGTTCCTTCTGCAACATCCACCCCTTATCGAGGTCCATTTCTTCTGCCTGCTGCAGGCAAAGTTAACGCGATTGCCGTCGCCAACACGCTTTCAAGCCCTGTAAGCTCGGCGACCTACAATGTCGTTCCGCTTCATCTTGTCTTCCTGAGCCAGCCCACCTCGACCCCCGCCAGTGCTCTCATCAACCCAGCCGTGCAGGTTGCGGTGGAGAACGCCTCCGGAACGATCGTCAGCGCAACCAGCGGCTCCGCCAGCCTTTCCCTAGCTTCAGGCAACGGCATCCTGTCTGGAACTACGGTGGCCAGCTTCAGCAACGGAATCGCGTCGTTCCCTTCTCTCTCTATCTCCACACCCGGCAGCGGCTATGCGCTTTCCGCCTCTTCGACGGGCTTAGACGCAATTACCAGTTCCAGCTTCAGCATCGGCGCGCCAGCACTGTCACTCAAAACTTCGATAGCGCTGCTCAAGGTTGGACACACCGTTACCTCTACCTTCATCCTGGGTCAGCCTGCCCCGGCGGGTGGGCTCTCCGTCACTCTTACCTCTTCCGCACCTGGAACCATCAGCATCTATCCTTCTGTGGCTACGGTGAACGCCGGCGCATCCAGCGGCTCCTACACCTATTCCTCGGTCACTCCAGGCGCCGCATCCCTCACTGCGAGCGCGCCGGGATACACCTCGGCGAACCTCGCTGTCAGCTCCTCCCCCAATCCGGTGCCAGCGACCTACTTCGGCATGTCCATCAACAAGCCTCAGTACGAAACCCTCAACATGCCTTACACGTTTGGAACGACCCGGTCCTGGGACGTTTACCCCGAACTTGACTGGGGCACTCTGAATCCCTCCCCGGGCGTTTACAATTTTGCTCCGCTCGACAATTGGCTGGCCTACAACGCGGCGAACAGTAACGCAGACGTGGTGTACACGCTCGGACGCACGCCGCAGTGGGCATCGTCCCAACCCAACACTGCCGGCGACGGCGGGCCCGGAACCTGCGCTCCCCCGGCGAATCTTCAAAACTGGGACAATTACCTGACCGCGATCGTCACCCATACCCTCGGTCGAGTTCATCTCTGGGAACTCTGGAATGAGCCGCAGGATCCTGGCTATTACTGCGGCGACATACCCACCATGATCGCGCTTGCACAGCACGCGCAACAGGTCATTAAAAGCATCGATCCATCCGCCATCATTCTCTCTCCATCTCCGGTCGGCGGCCTGGGCCCGCAATGGATGAACGCGTTTCTGCAGGCCGGCGGCGGCAACTACGTCGATGTGCTCGCCTTCCATGGCTACTGGAGCGGGACCGCCGAAGACCTGGTCCCGGTCCTCGCGAACCTTCGCGCCGTGATGAGCGCCAACAATGTCGCCTCAAAGCCGCTGTGGGACACAGAAGCGGATTGGTATGCCTACAACCCGCCCACAGACCTCAGTCAGCAAGCCGCCTTCCTGATGAAGTATTACCTGCTTCACTGGTCTCTTGGAGTCGACCGCTTCATCTGGTATGAGTACGATGGCGGTGTTTTCGGTGCACTTTGGAATCCCACAAGCGGTATTCTTCCCGCCGGCGTTGCGTACGGACAAGCCAAGAACTGGCTTCTTGGAGCCGACCTCGCGACCGCCTGCATAGCTGACTCCTCAAGCACCTATACCTGCGACCTTACACGCTCAAACGGCTACCGAGCACGTGTGATCTGGAACTCCACAAACACGTTCGCTTACACCCCCGATGCAAGCTTTCATCAGTCGCGCAATCTTACAGGAGCAGTTACCTCACTGACAGGTGGCGCCATTACGATCGGCAACGAACCACTTCTACTTGAGACCGGAACCTCTCCTTATCCCAACTAAGAAGTGGGTATTTCCTTATCTACTTGAACATATGCCTGACAAGAATCCATGAGTTTCCTAATTCTTGTCAGGTATCCCATATTGGGAAATATTTACCAAGTACAACTCGGGTGGGATGTAACTTCTGCCAACTTCGACTTACTCTTTCCGTATGAGGGTATTTGACTTCAGACTACAGAGAACGAATAAGTATTGGCTTCGAGTAGACGCCATGAGTTGTTCGTTCCTATTTCTTTTGCTGGCAGGATGCAGCACCGGTTCAGGTTCTTTTAGTTCCAGTTCTCCCGCGACGGGCACTGCGCCCGCTTCCACGACGACACCGGCTGTCATACCGCTCGCGATTCAAGGATCAAGTACAGTAACTACAAGCACAAGTGCCACTTACACCGTAGCCACTCCGCTTCCAGCGGGGGTCGTCGTTACCTGGTCCGTCGTCTCAAACAACCCGGCACCGACGGCTGGAACTATCTCGAGTTCTGGGACCTATCAAGCTCCTTCTGTAGTTCCTGGACAGAATCTTATAACGATCGTGGCATCGGCAAGCTCACCGCTTTATAGTAGTGGCATGTTCCAAGTTACTCTCGCTCAGCCAACGCCGATTCTTACCTCGGCTACGGCAACTGTCTCGGTTGTTGGATCAACTTATTTGCTGGATGTCCGAAGTACGGGGCTTGGACTTTATCCTGAACTACTGGTGAACGGTAACCCTGTCCCGACGACGCAGGTCTCGCTTGGAGACTTGCAGGCTACTCTGCCTGCAACCTCACAAACGCAAATCTCCGTTCAAGCCGAGAACACTGGAGCGGGCAGCACCATTTCTCCAGCCAGCACGGTCGTCTTTACCCAAGCGCTGCCTTCCGCAACGGCCGCAGCGCGTCTACTCGATCAATCGACGTTTGGCCCTACCGATTCGGCTATCACCCAGGTGCAACAAAGCGGCTTTAGTGTCTTCCTCAATCAGCAGTTTGCCGCGCCTCCAACGCTCATACCGGCTTTTTCCGGCCAGAATCCAAGCTATTGTGGCGACCTGAACTCCTGTATCCGGTACTTTTGGTGGGGGGTCGCCCTGTACGGCAACGACCAATTGCGGCAGCGCGTCGCCTTCGCACTCAGCGAGATGTGGGTGGTCTCCTCACAAGAAGCCAGTGCGTATGCGATGCCGCAGTATCTCAATGTTCTCAGCACCGATGCATTTTCTAACTGGTACACGCTGATGAAGGACGTCACGTTGACGCCCGCCATGGGCAGCTACCTGAACATGGTGAATAGCTTCAAACCTGCAAGCGGCGCGATTGCCAACCAGAATTTTGCGCGAGAGATGATGCAGCTGTTCTCGATTGGAACAACGAGGTTGAACAACGACGGCACACCCGTCCTCGACGGCTCGGGCAAGCCGATCGCAAACTACACTCAGGCTCAGGTCGACGGCTTTGCTCGCGCCTACACAGGCTGGACCTATCCAACCCTCACGGGAGGTCCGAACTGGACGCCCACCTTCAACGCGCCTATGACCCCGGTTGAGAGCCTTCACGACACCGCTGTAAAGCCACTCCTTAATGGCATTACGCTTCCCGCCGGTCAAACTGCGCAGCAAGACCTGGAAGGCGCGCTTGAGAACCTCTTCAATCATCCGAGTCTTCCACCGTTCGTCTGCAAACAGTTGATTCAGCATCTTGTTACCAGCAATCCGTCGCCAGCTTATGTGTCTCGTGTCACATCCGTCTTTATCAACGACGGCCATGGAGTACGCGGCGATATGCAGGCCGTCATTCAAGCAATCCTTCTCGATCCTGAGGCGCGTGCCGGAGATGATGGCTCAGTGAATGCCAACTTCGGACATCTACGTGAGCCGATTCTGTGGCTGACGGGTTCCCTTCGTGGTCTCGGTGCGACCACTGCTCAGTCCACCTTGACTACCTTCACCTTTGCCGACCTCTCCGCTGCTGGGCTGGGACAACAGCCCCAGGCTTCCCCAAGTGTCTTCAACTTCTTTACACCCAACTACCAGCTTGCAGGAACCAACATCTTCGCCCCGGAGTTCCAGTTGGAGCAGACTGCCTCCGCACTCTCTCGACTGAATGTGGGAAATGCGATCGTCTTCTCCGATTGGATCGGAGACTTCAACATCGACTTTTCCGGCTACTGGGCATCCCTGCTCACTCCGAATCCAAACGCGCTGATGGACCAGCTCTCGCGCGTCTTTCTCGATAGTCAGATGTCTGCCCAGATGCGGACCAGCATTCTTACTGCGATCGCAGGTGTGCCCAACCCGACCGACCAAGTACGCATGGCCATGTACCTCGTCATCACGTCACCCCAATACAAGATCAGCCACTGAGAGGTTTTCCGTTGCTCCCCAATCGTCGCTCGTTCATGCAATACGCGTCGCTCGCAGCTGCCGGCAATCTGCTGGGACTCCGGCCTTTTGGCTCTCTTGCAGCCCTTGCTCAGACAAGCCCGGGCTACAAGGCGCTGGTCTGCATCTTCTTATATGGCGGCAATGACGCCAACAATATGCTGATACCTGCTGCTTCGGCCGACTATGCAAATTACGCCTCTTTGCGCGGCCCACTGGCCATTTCGCAGGGAAGCCTGCTTCGTTTAAATGGGCAACCGTCCCTCGCCTTGAACCCCAACATGCCTCATCTTCAGACCGCTTTCAACAACGGCTCTGCGGCGTTGCTGGCGAATGTCGGAACGCTGGTGCAGCCGCTGACCGTGGCCCAATACCAGGCAGGAACAGCCACGCTCCCCGAAAACCTGTTCTCGCATAATGACCAGCAGGTTTTGTGGCAAAACGGCGATGGCGTCTCGAGCACGACCACCGGGTGGGCCGGCCGCATGTCCGATATCCTGGGAGCCACAAGCGGAGGCACTCTGCCTATGGTCATGTCCGTAGCCGGAGCTCAAATCTTCTGCAGCGGAAATCAGAGCCAGCCCGTTGTTGTAACGCCTGGCTCCTCCAGTGCGGTCGGTTGCAATCAGAGTGCCGCCGCCTGTTCTGCGCGACTCGCCTCCGCCCAGCAATTGCTTAGCTTCGACACAGGAGTCAAGCTCATTCAGGCGGACGCGACCATCACATCCAACGCTTATACCTACTCTGCAATCCTGGCACAGGCCTTGGCGAGTGCCCCTACGCTTTCTACTGTTTTCCCTTCCGGCGGCTCCGGGTCGCTTGGCGCGCAGCTGCAACAGATCGCCAAGATCATCTCTGTCCGGTCCGCCGTCGGAGCGTCCCGTCAGATCTTTTTCGCCATGCTCGGCGGCTTCGACACCCACTCAAGTGAAGCGAGTACGCATAACGCGCTGCTGGGCCAGCTGGATGCAGGCCTGCTCGCATTCAATCAGTCCATGACGGAACTGAACCTTGCCAACCAGGTGACTACATTTACGATGTCCGACTTCAACCGCGTCCTGCAGCCGAACACCGCCGGGGGGAGCGACCACGCTTGGGGCAGTCACCACCTCATCACGGGAGGTGCAGTCCATGGAGGTCAGGTCTACGGCACCTTCCCCACTCTTGCGCTCGGTGGTCCTGATGATGCGATTGGAAACGGCTCGTGGCTTCCCACTACCTCGAACTCGCAATATGCAAACACTCTCGCTAGCTGGTTTGGTGTTCCTGCCACGCAGATGTCCACGGTCTTGCCCTGCCTTGCAAACTTTCCCACGCAGTCCCTGGGCTTCGTATAATCGCCACACATGCAGGCACGTAGCAAGATGCAAGTTGTTGCAATCGGCCAGGTTCCTCCCCCCGTTACCGGTCAAGCTGTCATGATTCGCATGATGGCAGATGCCGTCTATCCAGAGATTGAGATCACCCATATACCCATGGTGCTCTCGCAAGAAGTGTCGAGCATGGGAAGCTTTGCAGTGGGGAAGCTCACTCGCCTTGCCCGTGTGCCTTTCCAAGCCATCTTTGCGCGTTTCCGGAGTGGCGCGCGCGTGCTTTACTACCCGCCTTCCGGACCGGTGAAACTTGCCGTTTATCGCGACATCTTCGTTCTCCTGCTGACCCGCCCATTTTTCGCGCGCACCGTGTTTCATTTCCATGCCGGTGGTCTCTCAGAGATTTACCCTACCCTACCCAGGCCTATCCAGTGGCTCTATCGCAAAGCTCTTCTACGTCCGGACGTGATCGTCCGTATTTCGCCTTCGTCCCCCTCGGAGATGGCTCCCTTGCAGGGTGTGCGCGAGATGCTGGTCCCCAATGGCATCCAGGATCCCGTCGGCCATGCGATCGACCATACTGCCACCCCAGGCAGTCCTATCCGTATCTTGTTTGTCGGCCATCTGGTAGAAGGCAAGGGCATTCTGATCCTGCTTGAAGCCTTTGCCGCTCTCCTCCGGGGGGGGCTTTCTGTCCAGCTCACCTGCATCGGCAAATGGGGTTCGGACGAGGTGCGTATCCGTGCTGAGGAGCTTATGCGCGAGCATCAACTCGAGCAGCATGTCTCCCTCCCAGGAGGACTCTTTGGCGAGGCGAAGTGGGAAAGCTTCCGGCAGGCGCATCTTTTTTGCTTTCCCAGCTTCTTCCACTCTGAAGTGTTCCCGCTCGTCCTGCTGGAAGCCATGGCCTTCTCGCTTCCCGTCGTGGCTACGCGCTGGCGCGGGATTCCGGACCTGGTGCAGGAAGATGAGAATGCGCTGCTGATTTCAACGCAAGATGCCTCCGCCTGTGCCGAAGCACTCACGACCCTGGTCACGGATGCCGCTCTTCGTGCCCTCTTCGGAGCGGCCTCCCGTGCGCGCTTCTTGGCGGAGTTCACTTCCGACGTTCATCTGGCTGCCATGCAGCGGGTCTTTCTTACCGCCGTTCTCTCCGAAGACGAATAAGTCTTGGCTCCTTGCTGCGACATCCGGAGAAGGCAACGCCCGCTCTCTGAGAACCGACGAATCCGTTACTCCAGTCGTACCGGCTCGGCCCCTAGCGTGACCGTATGACCCTCCAAGTGTCGCGGTGTTCCGGCTAAATCTTCAATCTGTTTTACCTGCCAGGCCGCAGGGATCTCCCAGGCGGCATGCTGACTTTCCGCCCAGACGACATGTGTTTTGCTCGCTCCTTTCGCCAGCTCGCAAACCCAAACCCCGGCATTCTCGCGATCGCAGGAGCGCATCTGCCAACCTACCATCCACTGCTGCACACGGCTGTAGGCTCCGGCCGCCAGCGTTATCGTCTTCTCATCTTTTTCGACCATCACTAAACTTACCCACACCGTGTTGTCCCACGCGTACCAGTACACGCGCTCCATGCCCAAGGCCCAGTCCAGCAGATACGTTCGGGCCACATAGCCGGCAGCTTCCTCTCGATCATGAAAGACTTTCTGCTTGGGCCAACCCATCTCCGTATTCCAGATCGGCTTTGCCTGCAGATGATAGCGAGTGAGCATCTGTTTCAGCCGCACCACCTTGGCTACGTGGTCCTCCGGACTGCCCGTCCCGACGTAGAGGTGTACGGCGATCACATCGGCAAAAGCACCTCCGCCCGCAGCTAGAAACGCCTCCAGCCCGCGATATCCGCCGTCATCTTCCAGGCTAAAAGCTGGAGACGCGACCGTGGCGGCCCCATCCACCGCCTTAATGGCCGCATACCCGGTACGCGCAAGCTCGACTAGTTGATTTGTCGTCCCCGTGTAGAAGGTGGTGAAATTTGGCTCATTCCACAGCTCATAGGCATGAATACGGCCCTTGTAGTGCGTGGCCACCGCAGATACGTGGCGCTGCCACTCCGCCAATGAGACCGGAGGCGAAGCAGCTCCTTTGCCGTAGGGTGAGTCTTCCTCCGGCCGGCTTGCAGCCCACTCCGGCGTCATTGAGAGATCGAGAAGAGCGCTTACCCCATGCTGATCATCGAGTCGTACCGCGCGATCCAGGTCCTCCCAATGCCACTGCCCCGGCTTCGGCTCCAGGTCCCGCCAGGTCAGACTCACATCCCACAGGCGCTGGGAGGCGAAAGTAATCTCCGGCCAGGGTGTGGTCGTGGCTGCTCGATGGATGTGCATTCCGAACAAGGTCGCGGGAATCGCCGCGGGTCCAGGAGAAAGATGAACGTTTTGCCCTTGTGCGGTCGCGGTCGCGGTAGAGAGCACGACAAGAGAACCTGCGAGAGACACGGAAAGGAGATGCCGCCAACGCTCGACGGGAGAGACTCCCCCTGCCCTGTTCCTCATGAGCTTTTTCTCCCAAGCAGGTTCAACTCCCTGGAACCGGAAGCTGTGTGCCCAATGCTGAACCCTTGACCTACATAGTCCCACAGGAGAGCAGCTTTGTGAGCCACTCGAGCATTGTCCGGAAAGAGGAAGATACCTGACTGACAAGAAGCACGATGCCGGGAATTTACGAAGGAAAAGAGAACGCCTGTGCTAATCTTCATAGGCAAAAGCCCGGTCGTTCCATAGCAGATCCTCATCGAACGCCGGATCCTGATGGATTATGTCCTGAAGCATGTCGCTCGAGAAAGCATTGCATGAAGCACTCACAGAAGAAACGTCGCGACAAAAAGACGTCATCGTACAGGCAGGAGGTCCACCCATGAAGCTGTCCATCCTAGGAACACGCGGGATTCCAGCCCGTCACGGGGGCTTTGAAACTTTTGCCGAACAACTCGCGGTCTATCTTACCGAGGCCGGCCACGAAGTTACCGTTTACTGCCAGGACGAGCAGAACCCCGTCCCACACACAGATTTTTGGCGGGGTATCCGCAGGATTCATCTTTACGGGTCCACAGGTCCGCTCGGAACCATGGTGTTTGACTGGAAGTGTGTTGGGCACTCTCTTCGCGAGAAAGGTGTGCTGCTGACGCTTGGATACAACACGGCTATTTTCAGCCTCCTTTATCGCTTTGGCGCCTATATCAATCTGATGAACATGGACGGCATCGAGTGGAAGCGCCAAAAGTGGTCGCTCTCGCAGCGGCTGTGGCTTCGCTTCAACGAATTTGCCGGCGCGCGGCTCTCGCGGCATCTAATCGCCGATCATCCCGAGATTGCTCGGCACCTGGAGTGGGCTACTACGCGCGACAAGATCACCGTGATCCCCTACGGCGCAGAAGCGGTCTACGAGGCCGATCCTGTCCATCTCCAGCCGTTCGGTCTGACCCCTGGAAATTATGGCCTTGTGATCGCGCGGCCCGAACCGGAAAACTCTATCCTCGAGATCGTGCAAGCTTACTCCTTCCGCCCCCGCGGTGTCCCTCTGGTCGTGCTCGGCAAGTACAGGCCGGAAGAGAACGCCTATCATCGCGAGGTGATGGAGCAAGCTGGAAACGAAGTGCTCTTTCCCGGCGCCATCTATGACAGTACTGTGGTGCAGGCATTGCGCTTCTTCGCCCGCGCCTACTTCCACGGGCACCGCGTAGGAGGAACCAATCCCTCACTCGTCGAAGCTCTCGCCGCCGGGAACCCGATCATCGCCCACGATAACTGCTTCACGCGCTGGGTGGCTGGCGAGCATGCGTGCTTCTTCTCCGGCAAAGAGGATTTAGCGCTTGTCCTCGACGACGTCTTCGAGGACAAAGCGAAGTTGGCTACCCTCGCTGCGGCCAGCCGCCGCCGCCACGCAGAAGCTTTTACGCAAGAACACATCATGCGGCAATATGAAACGTTATTAGTGCGTTTTTCCGCGAAAGAAGTACATGGATCTGTGCCTGCGGGCGAGACTGCCGCAATGAAAAAAGCCGGCTGATTCTTAGTCGCCGCACGACCATCTTCGCGCGACTGTTTTGCACGGCTCGCACTTCCTTTACCTCGTTTTATTTTCCTGCTGCTGCGTTCGGAGTCACGCGCCTCATGCCGACCTTTATCCCGGAGCTTGCTGCGACCCCCAGCGCGCCGCGCACCCTCTTCTTTCTGCACAGCGGAGACGACCTTTACGGCTCCGACATCGTGCTGCTCGACCTGGTCTGCTCGCTTGACCGGACCCGCTTTTCTCCATGGGTGCTGTTGCCCGCCGATTCGGCACACGTCGGCAAGCTCTCAGCCGAGCTCGCCCGCTACGGCGTTCCCTGCCGGCACTTTGCGTTTCCAGTTTTGCGCCGGCGCTACTTCACTCCGCTCGGCGGTCTCCGCTATTTATGGGAGACGGCGAAGAGCTTGCGGCAGATGCGTACCTTTGCCCGCCAGCAGAACGCCGCGCTTATTCATACCAATACCCTGGCGGTCCCATTCGGGGCTCTGCTGGCGCGCTCTCTGCGCCTTCCGCACGTCTGGCATATTCACGAAATTCTGGTGAAACCAAGCTTCCTTCCTAGGCTCCTACATCGGTTCGCCGTGCGTTCCAGCGACGCGGTGGTCTGCATCTCGGAGGCCGTGCGTGCGCACGTGGCGAAAGATGTACCCGCGGCCAAGCTGCTGGTGATTCCGAATGGGATTCGACCTATCGCCTTCTCGGACGAGTCGCCCTCAACTCTTCGCGCCGCACTCGATCTGCTGGTGGAGCCGCTGTTAATCGGAACACTGGGCCGCATCTCCGCCTGGAAGGGCCAAACCGTGCTTGCCGAGGCTGCAGCCCTGCTCCGCCAAAGCGGTTACAACGCGCATTTCCTGGTGATGGGCGGGGTTTTCGATGGCGACCTACGGCCTTTGCAGGCGCTCGAAGAGGTGATCCGCGAACATCATCTCGAATCTACTTTTTCGATTCGCGGCTTTCGTCCCGACGCCCGTAATCTGCTGCGCGCGCTCGACATCTTTGTACTTCCGTCCATCCTTCCCGAACCCTTCGGTCTGGTCGTAACCGAAGCCATGGCTGCCGGTCTACCGGTCGTCGCCACCGATCAGGGTGGACCGCGGGAGATTGTCGTTCACGAAACGACAGGCCTGCTCGTTCCACCCAATGATCCTCGTGCGTTGGCTGATGCTCTAGCCTCTCTTCTCGATCATTCCGACACTCGACGACAGTATGGTGAAGCTGGCCGCACACGTCTTATCGAACACTTTTCCTTGCAGTTATTTGTAGATCGTTTTAGTAACCTTTACAGCACGTGCCTTACCCGTGAGCAGGCAAGATAGTCGCTAATGTTTTCGCTGAAGGTAGACGCTCTGTTATTGTGAGTACAGCCCAAACATAGAGTTGCAAATATGAATGACACTAAGTCGAGTGTTGGGAAGCTAAATCTCTGATGAGCTCTACTGTTCAATCTTCCCTAGCTTCTAAGATCACCGTTGCCGACGTGCTCGCAGGTCTGCGCAGGCATCTTGCCCTGGTTATTCTGCCTCCCGTCTTGCTGCTTGCTTTGGCCGTCGCCTACCTTTTGGTGGCACACCGCTATTACCAGTCGTCCAGTCGCATAGAGCTGAACGGCAGCAGCGCTCCTGTAACGTTGGATCGCACGGGAGGAAATGCGAGTACTGCAGATGCGCTCGAAGTGAACACCTTCTTGCAGACACAAGTGCAAATCCTTCAATCCGAGGCCATTGCCCTCCACGTCATTCACGAACTGAATCTCGAGCAGACTCCCACGTTTCGAATGACGGGAGCGGATGCATCCGTTTCGGGTGGCTCGCTCGAAAGCTCTCCCAAACGCCTGGATCATATGCTTGGCGTGTTTCAGAAGAATTTGTCGGTACAGATCATTCCAGCGACCCATCTGATTGAGGTCCGCTACACCGACCGTGATCCAAATCGTGCCGCTGCGGTCGTCAATGATGTTGTTCAGTCACTGGTGGCCTACAACGATCAAACCCGCTCCAACGCCAGCTCGCAAGTGAATGGTTTTCTCGGCCAGGAGCTAGCTGCCTTGCGCAAGCACAGCGAGGATCTGCAGAACAAGCTACAGGCTATCCAGCAGCGGGGAGGCGTGCTGTCGAGTAACGGAGTCAACGCTGCCGGACAACCCGAGAGCTACAGCCCCGCCATCGACCGGGTTCGCGGAGCCTCCGAGCTTCTTCTGCAAGCTGAGACCAACGCCATTCTCAAGCAGGCGGTTTATAACATCGCCAAGGATGGCAATGCGGAAGCAATCTCTACTCTCAGCGGTACGGCATTGGCAAACTCCTCGTCCGGAGTCAACAGCTCCTTTGCCTCCCTCCAGGCATTACGCGCGCAGGAAGCTACGCTGCAGCAACAGCTGGATCAGGCGCGGACTCGCTATGGCGCACGGTTTCCGAAGCTGATCGAGCTGCAAAGTTCGCTCGACGCGGTGCAGCGCTCCATCAAGGCAGAGGTACAGCGTATTGGCGATCGAGCCAAGAGTGACTACCAAGTAGCTCAGGTCACAGAAAGCGCCGACCGCAAGATCTACGAGAGCGCGCGACAGGATGCAGTGGAGCTCAACGGCCGCGCCGCCGAGTACGGGGTGGTCAAACAGGAAGCCGACCAAAGTCGTAAACTCTACGAAGACCTGCTGGGCCATGTGCAGGAGGCCGGACTTCTGCAGGGGCTTCACGCCTCCACGGTCACCGTTGTCGACCCGGCTCGCCCAACCTCCAAGCCGAGCCGTCCCAACTCACCGCTCATTCTTGCCGGCGCCCTCTTCGCTGGTCTCTTTTTCGGCTTGGTGGGAGCCTTCGCTGCGGAGACCCTGGGTGACAGCATGGACTCTGTTCGCGCGATCGGAGGCGTCGCAGGTGCTCCCGCGCTCGCTCTCCTTCCAAAATACTTCGGTGCTTCCCCGTCTGAGAGCTTCGCCGAGGCCATCCGCACGTTGCGCGCGCGCCTGCTCGGAGCTCCTGATCTCGCAGGGGCCCGGACCCTGCTGATCGCAAGCTCGGTTCACCGCGAAGGCCGAACCACAGTCGCGCTCGATCTCGCTCGCGCTTTGGCTCAGCACGGACGGCGTGTTCTCCTGATCGAGGCCGACCTCAGGAACCCCACGCTCAACCGACTACTGCCTGCGCATGACTCCGGCGGGCTAGCGGAGATGCTGGCAGGCTCCGCCACTGTCCGCCCCAGCGTTCCCTTTCCAGAGAGCCCGGATCTTGCCGTCTTCGGCGCGGGTCATGCATCCGGCTCCGCCACCGATCTGCTGGATTCTCCTCTGCTTCGCTCCCAGATGGCGGAATGGAGAAGCCGGTACGACCTAATCCTGCTGGATTCCCCACCTGTGCTCTCTTGCGCCGATGCGCTTGAACTTGCCCGGCTGGCAGATCGCGTTTTGTTCGTCGTACGTGAGTCTGCGGTAAGTCGTACGCAGCTGCAGGCGGCCTTGGAAAACCTCCTCGGAGTGATCTCGGCTGATAAGATCAGCACCGTCGTCAACGCCGTAAGAAATGGATCTCACGCCCTATGATCTCCCGAGACCGTCTTAGCCTGTTAGGACGGCCCTTCGCCGTCCGGCTTCTCATACCCGCCTCCGCGACACTGCTCGCGGCCATGGCTCTACCGCTGACTGGACAAAGTTCGTCCGCGGCTCAGTCCTCTACAAACGGTTCTTCCTCGGCGCAGAACCAGGGCCAGGCGCAGGCAGAAAGTCTTCTGCTTGGCCCGGGAGACGTAGTCAGCATCCACGTCTTCGGAGAGCCGGAGCTGAGTGAGCCTCTGCGAGTGAGCGATGCGGGCGACATTACGGAGCCGTTCGTCGGCAAGGTTCACGTCGCTGGTCTTACGCCTAGCCAGGTTGCAGCGGCGCTCGAGCAGCAGTTTGTCGCCCAGCAGTATTTGCTTGAGCCGCGGATCACCGTTACGGTCGAGCAGTACTTTACTGAAAACATCGCAGTCGTCGGCCATGTGAAGTCGGTCGGAACTTACGCAGCGCCGACCGGTCGCACAATTACTGAGGTCATCGCTCAGGCGGGAGGTCTACTTGACACTGCCGACCGTCATGTCGTCATCCGCCGCCACGCTGACGGTCGCGAGATTCCTTTCTTTTTCTCAAACTCCCCCGATGTTCTTCTAGGGGATCAGCCGATCGTCTACCCTGGAGACACGGTTTTCGTTCCCAAGGCTGGTACCGTCTATATGATGGGGGATGTTCCGCGCGCTGGAGGCTATGTGATGAACAACGATCACTCCCAGCTCACCGCGCTCCAGTTGCTCGCCCTGGCTGGTGGTGCTAATAACACCTCACGTCCATCGCGTGCCCGGCTGGTCCGTCATGGCGCAGACGGCGCCCCGCATGAAGTTGAACTTGCGCTCGATGAAATGCGCAAAGGTTTAGCTCCTGATGTGCCCTTACTCGCCGACGATATCGTCTACGTACCCTTCAGCTACCTGAAGAATATTGCCGTTTCTTTGCCTGCGATCGTTGCCTCGGCTGCCTCGGCGGCGGTCTACGTCATTCGCCAATAACATGCCTACGGTCAGCGCCATTATCAACGCCAAATCACGGCCCGTGGAGGTCATTCACGCCATCCACAGTGTGTTGGCGCAGACCTTTCGACTGATCGAAATTCTTGTAGTTGTCGATGGCCCCGAACCCGCTACCGAGCGCGCGTTGATCGACTTTCAATCCAGCTTCACTTCCGCCCCGTTCCGGATTCTCGTCAACCCGGTTAACGTAGGGCTGGCCGAAGCCCGAAACGTTGGCGTACGTGCCACGACCGGAGACTACGTCGCTTTTCTCGACGACGATGACGAGTGGGTGCCGGAGAAGATCGAACAGCAGCTGGTAGTCGCCGATTCCCTCGCTGGGCACCATCATTTCATCGCATGTCGTCTGTTGGAGAAGACCGAAAAAGCGGAGAAAATTTGGCCGGAGACGCTACCGAACGGCCGGGAACCCTTCAGCGAGTTTCTGTTTGTGCACCGCGGCATGATGCTTCCCTCAACCTTTCTGGTCTCTCGGTCCTTACTGGAAGAGGTCCCTTTTACAGCTGGCCTGCGGCACATTGAAGACATCGACTGGATGCTTCGAGCGGCCGCCCTGCCGGAAACGCGCATCGCTGTAGCGCAAAGTGTTCTCACGATCTACAACAACCATGCTGTTGGTGAACGCGAGAGCCGCAACTTTCCCTGGTACACCTTTTATGTTTGGAGCATCCACCACAGGACGCTCTTCACTCCACTGGCTTTCTCCTGCTTCATCACACGGACGGTCGTCCCTCGTGCCAAGAGCGCCGGCGCCAGCCGCCGACAGTTACTTCACCTCTTGTCTGCAGCTTTGCTGCTTGGATCGATTAATTTCACAGCCATTTCTTCCTTCCTCTTCTCGTCCCTGCTCAGTCAGGAAAGAAAGGCTTGGGGACGCCGGCTGCTCTCCAAGCAAGCCAGACTTGCAACCCGTGAGACCGCGAAATGACCGCCGTTTCCTCGTTCGCGAAAGAATTTACTCTCGGCACAAGCAGTACACCCTTACGAAACAAGCCGGACCTGCTGCTACTGGATCAAACGTCAGGATTAGGTCTTCGTTGAACATGTTGGTCCACTCCACTCGGCGCACTGCGAAGCGCACGATAACTCCGAACGACAGCTTCCTAAAAGGCGTTCGGACATGTTCCTGACGCGGTGGTGCCATGTCTGAACAGGCCGCGAAGGCCAAACGCAATGAATCGAGCAATGGTGATTATCCAGCTCGAGTGCGCAGGCATCTTCAGTACAACCGGAGTAGGCGACCAAGTGGTGCGTCCGTGCCATAGTTCCATGGCAATTCCCCTGCCATCAACAGCATCGCTTCCTGCAAATCAACCCTACATGAGGCGTACGTGATCTACCACTTTTTTGATGAGCGCGAGATCTTCTCCGAATTCGAAGGCGGAGCCATCTCCCGCTGGGCTGCGAACGTACTCCGTCATCAGCCCGACACCCACATTGTCTGCTCAAAAGCGGATGGCTCCTGGGGCTTCGCTCCCGAGCGCATCCACGTGACGCCGCGGCTGTCCCGCTACATGAACTATCGCGCGCGACGCTTCTACCCCGTCTGGCTCAATCGCTTTCTACTCAGCCGCCTCTACGGCAAGGATGCTCCAACGCTGCACCCCGGCGACGTCGTCTGGGTGCACGGGCAGCCTGCCATCGCCGCCGCTCTGCTTCCGCGGGTGAAGGCCGCCAAGGCCAAACTGGTCCTCCACCTTCACGGCTCGGCGTTCCTTACCCACGCGGCGGGTTTGCTGCAGACCGTGGCCCGCGGTGCCGACCTGCTCGTCTTCTGCAGCCAATTTCTGGAGCGCGAAGCCAAAGGTCGCTTTCCCCGTCTTGAGCGTACTACCGTCCTTTATAACGGTGCCGACGGCCGACTCTTCCATCCTCACCCCGGCGGAACCCGTACCGAGCCACCCATCGAAATTCTCTTTGCTAGCCGCCTTGTTCCGGAAAAAGGTGCGCACGTCCTGCTCGATGCCATGCGCCTGCTCGCGCAACAACAGGCTCCCGTACACGCCGTTATCTGCGGGGCCGCCTTCTTCGGAGGTAGCGCCCCTACGCCTTACGTCCACTCTTTGCAACAAAACGTTCCTGCCAACGTCACCTTCGTCGGCTATGAACACGGCCAGACCCTCGCCGAGCGCTTCCGCGCTTCCGACCTCTTTTGCCTTCCCGCCACCTACGAAGACCCCTTCCCACTCGTCACGCTTGAGGCCATGGCGTCCGGCCTTCCCGTCGTCGCCAGCGCTACCGGGGGCATTCCCGAGGCCTTCCGCGCCGGAGGAGGCAAGCTCATCGCGCCCAACGACGCCCGACTGCTGGCAGACACGCTCCTCCAACTCGCACAACATCCCGACAAGCGTCGGCAGCTTGCTGAAGAAGCTCGTAAATCCTTCGAACAGTCGTTTTCCTGGGCCACCATTGAGGCACGCTATAACACGTTGCTGGAGGCTCTCTGAAAAGCGTTCTCGCGCGCAACGCCAGCTGGATGTTTCTTGGGCAGGGCCTATCGCTCGCTATCCAGGGCGTCTACTTCGTCATGATCGCGCGCCTGCTGGGCTCGACAGACTACGGGCTCTACGTTGCCATTGTTTCCTTTATCTCGCTCGGCGGCCAGTTCGGCACACTGGGCTCCGGCTACGTCCTGCTCCGCTATGTCAGCGCCGATCGTGCTGTGTTTGCGCGCTATTGGGGCAATATCCTGCTCACTACCGCGGTCTCCGGAGCGCTGGTTGTCCTGCTGCTGGTTGCGCTCAGCCATTGGGTGCTGCCTGACGCGCCGTGGCACCTTGTGGTGCTGGTCGGCATCAGCGACGCCGTCCTCGGAGGCCTCGTCCAGTGCTGTGGTCAAGCTTTCCAGAGTTTTGAGCAAATGGGCAAGACTGCGACCATCAGCTTCAGCGTAAATTTACTGCGGCTGCTTGCCGCCCTTGGCCTATACTTCCGCTACCACACTGCTACCACCACGGAGTGGGCCGTCGCCGTGCTTGCCGTCTCGGGCATCGTCGCCTTCGGGGCCGTAACTGAGGTGGGACGCCGACTCGGCAAGCCACACTTTGAACCAAAGCTGCTTCCCGCCCATGCCGGAGAAGGAGCCATCTTCGCCATCTCCTCTTCCACCACCTCGGTCTACAACGACATCGACAAGATTATGATGGGGCATTTCGGGATGAATGCCGCGGTCGGCGTCTACGCCCTCGCCTATCGAGCGATCAACGTGGCGACCATGCCTGTGTTCGCCATCCATTCCGCTGCTTTCCCGCGCTTTTTTCAGCAAGGCAGCAAAGGTCTTCGCCACACGCTTCCGCTCGCCCGCCGCCTGCAATTGCGTACGTTTGCCGTCACCGCCTCGGCCGCAGTCGTAATGTTCTTTGCGGCACCATTGATCCCTCTACTGGCCGGTAAAGCATATCTCGAGAGCGTGACGGCGCTGCGCGGCCTCTGCATCATTCCCATCTTCCGCAGCCTGCAGTGGAGTTCAGGCGACGCACTCGCAGGCTCCGGCCTGCAACGCTACCGGCTTGGGCTCCAGGCAGGTGCGGGTCTATTCAACTTCCTGCTTAACCTCTACCTGATCCCTCGCTACTCTTGGCATGGCGCTGTCTGGTCCAGTCTCGCGACCGACGGCTCGCTCGGCGTTGCCAGTTGGCTGCTCTATCTTCTGCTTATGCGGAGACAATCCGGCGGCATGCCTCCCACCGTCGAGCCCGCCCCTAGCTCTCAGGCAGAGGAGCAAGGCGAGAACGGATAATGCGCGCCGGCACACCCGCCAGTACAGAATAGGGCGGATACTCGCCCGCACGCACCAGCGATCCAGCTCCCACAATCGATCCTCGTCCTATGGTGACTCCACCCAAAAAAGTAACGTTTGCCCCAATCCAACAGTCATCTTCGATCGAGATAGGAAGCGGTAAGATTCCCTGCAGCCGCATCGCCTTGGTCGTATCTGCATGGAGATGTGTCTCAGCATGAAACGAGACGTGCTGGCCCATAATCACGTCCTCTCCAATTGTGATCATGCCGCCGGCGCCGAAAAAAGAGTAGGCATCGCAGGAAGAGTTGCGGCCCATGTGTAGTCCCTGGCCGATGTGTGTCGCGCTGCTGGCACGAATAATGGAATAGGCTCCGACGGAGACGTTATCCGAGAGACGAATGCCAAATTCAGATAATCCATCGAGCAGCACGCCTGCTTCCACGGTAACGTTGCTTCCGAAACTGCATCCAGAAGCGTTGCGTAGAATCACCCGAGGACCGAAGAAGACGAGCGCAGGACGCAAACCAAAGATCGTCGTTTTAAGGAGTCCACGCAACATCCACACGCTTCGACGAACAAGCGAAGAGACTAAATTGCGCAACGGCATCTTGTGGTCGATCTGATACGGTCTACCTTTCGCCTTGCTGATAAATGCGTCGAGTAAGGGATAGGCCATCTTTAGTAGGGGCTGTCGTGTCTGAGTTAGCGTAACGCGACTTAGACGGAATGGCAATGAATGCATAGCAATGAAGTCACTTGGTACCCTGCCGTCTTACAGAGGCATCCTCTTCTTTCATCTAGACTGAGGGACAGGCCGAAAAGTCGAATCAGAAGACAGCTGTCGATCAGCTCAGTAAATTGCTAGACAGAGGAGCACATCTTCAGACGAGTTCTTGGGTTTACTAAGTGCAGTACAGTTGAGAAGAAGGTTTGACAAGGTCTCAAAACGCTTGATAGTCTACCGACAACCCCAGCCCAGTCCTCGTAATCGGTGGAGCCATCGTTCCATTTCGGTCCAACTCTGCACTATTTACAAAAAATAGCTTTCCCTTCGGCCTAATCTGCGTGACACTTAAGTGCAAGAAGAGCTGAAGAACTGCAGAATTGAAGTTTCGAAGGACGGTTGCAAGCCGTCCAGACTGGAGAGTGAGATGGACGCCGAAAATAAGACATCAGGAAGCCAGCGTTTAGAGTCAGAGGTGCACTTCTGGAGAAGTGCTTTTGGTCCCTCGGTTCATAAACTCCGCAATGCACAGTTTCGCAGCAATAGTCTTTACCACAATCTACGTACACTTGTTCCCGTTCTGGTCCTGGTCTCGGTTTGGCTGACCGTCATTCACTGGCAGCCTGGATCTGACTTCCATCAGCTACTTAGCAAATCCGTCTCTGTACGCCATCTCCTCCTCGCTTGCGGAGTCTCCGGACTTTGGAACGTGTGGCTTCGCCTATCCATGTACGAGATGCGCTCGGCTCGTAAAGACATCTATGCCGAGCTCTCGCGCCTTTGCCTTTGCTCGCTTGCTTGTGGCTCACTTCTACTCTTTGGGAACGTTGGTCGGGGACAATACATGCTCGGGCTTGAGCTCGGTGGCATGATCTCGCTTGGACTCATCCTAACCTCTCTCGCACTGCTCGGCAGCTTCCTGATCGGTGCCGCTCTTTCTCCTCGCATCCTACGCAGGCGCGCCGCCATCATTGTGGGCACAGGGCCGCGTGCTGAGATACTCCGCGAGCGTCTCCAGGGCCAGTATTCGCCATTCAACCTTTACGGGTGTGTGGACGACGAACACCTAGGTGAGGGTGACAGTGAGGCGCGTGGCTTCTATCTGGGCACCATCGAACAACTTCCTGACCTGCTCAAAACAAATCCGATTGAGATTGTGCTGATCGGTCTCCCGATCAAATCCAAATACGACGAGATTCAACGGGTCATCGATATCTGCGAGTCGGTGGGCGTGGAGTCGCACTACATGCGCGACGTCTTCAACACCTCACGCGCTCGCCTTGAAGTCAGCTCGAGCTCCTCGCAGCACTTCGACGTCCTGAGGACGCTGACTCATCACCCCAAACAGGCCTTGAAGCGCTGTATTGATCTCGTTGCAGCCAGTGCACTGATCGTGCTCACTTCGCCCATCATGCTCGTGGCCGCCATTGCTGTCATGGTGAGCAGTCCCGGGCCAATCCTATTCACGCAACAGCGCTACGGCCGCCATCGCGAACGCTTTCCTATGTTCAAGTTTCGCTCCATGGTGGTCGACGCGGAAAAACAGCAGGCACAGCTTGAGTCGCTGAACGATGCTCAGGGTCCAGTCTTCAAACTGAAAATAGATCCCCGCGTCACTCGTGTCGGAAACTTTTTGCGCCGAACCTCAATCGATGAGCTTCCACAGCTCTTCAATGTCGTCCGCGGTGAGATGTCCCTGGTCGGCCCGCGTCCTCTCACGATGCGCGATGTGGGTAAATTTGAAGAGACCTGGCTTCTACGCCGCTTCAGTGTCAGGCCTGGTCTCACCTGCGTGTGGCAGGTAAGCGGCAGAAGCAATACCTCGTTCGAGCGTTGGATTAAGCAGGACCTCAGCTATATTGACGAGTGGTCCTTGTCACTCGATTTGAAGATTCTTCTCATGACCATCCCTGCAGTTCTGCGTGGCAGTGGTGCTGTCTAAAGCGTAATCCAGACAAGCTTCGGCTCGAGTCTTTTCCTCCGTGGACCTTATCTAAAGGTGAGAGCAAGGTGCACAGAATGGCGTGCACTTACTAAAACAAGTGTGAAACGATAGATTTTGCATGGCAGTTACGGATGCAGTTGCGAGCGGAACAACGCAAGTCGAAAGTGCGTCGAGTGCGTTTCACTCACGAGATTTTCGGCTCTACCAAATAGCTCGGCTTTGCGTCATCCTGGGAGCCGAGGCACAGTCGGTTGCGGTTTCCTGGCAAGTTTACCAACTTACCGGATCCGCACTTAGCCTCGGGTACACCGGGCTTGCCCTCTTCCTGCCGGGCCTTTTCTTCATGTTGCCAGCCGGGCATGTGGCGGATCGATATGATAAGCGCCACATCATCCTCATCTGCTACGGCCTGCAGGCTCTCTCTACTCTGGCCTTACTTCGGATCGCGCTTCACCCTGTCACCAGCATCGCACCCATCTACGCGGTGCTCTTCCTCATTGGCACAGGCCGTTGCTTCTCCGGGCCTGCGGCCAGCGCACTGCTTCCCTTGCTGGTCCCGAAGGGCGACTTCGTCAACGCCGTCACCTGGGGAGCCACCATCTACCAGACCGCGAACGCGACCGGGCCCATGGTTGGCGGTTTTCTGTTTACCGCTACCGTCGCGGCGCTAGGCCGCTGGAAGGGCGCGCCGGTCGTCTATCTCTTCACGCTAACGATGCTTTGCGGCTTCATGATCTTTGTCAGCAAGATTCGGGTGCGGGCAGAAGTGTCGGAGAAAAAAGCCTTCAATGCGAAGACCGTGCTGGCCGGCCTAAAGTACGTAGCGGAGACCAGACTATTGCTCGGCTCGATCTGCCTCGACCTTTTCGCCGTACTGCTAGGCGGGGCCGTCGCTCTGATGCCGATCTTTGCCCATGACGTATTGCACGCCGGTGCGAAGGGGCTCGGCCTGTTGCGGGCCATGCCCAGCCTTGGCGCGCTGGCGGTCAGCCTAACGTTGATCTTCCGGCCTATCCAGCGCCGCGCCGGCAAGCTGATGCTGATCTGCGTCGGCATCTTTGGGGCGGCTACCGTGGTCTTCGGGCTCAGCCGCTCGCTCTGGGTCAGCCTACTGGCGCTTCTGCTGGTGGGGGCGAGCGACATGGTCTCGGTCGTCATCCGCTCAAGCGTTCTACAGCTTGCCACGCCGCCCGAGATGCGTGGCCGCGTCAGCGCCGTAAATTGGCTCTTCGTTGGCGCCTCGAACGAATTTGGCGAATTCGAGAGCGGACTCACCGCCCACTGGTGGGGAGCCGTGCCCGCGGTCGTCGTCGGAGGTCTCGGCTCGCTGCTCGTCACAGCCATTTCGGCCGTCGTCTTCCCCGCCCTGCGTCGTGCCAACCGTCTCACCGCCGAAAGCCTGCGTTCAGCCGAAGTCGAGCTGGCTACCGCTGAGCCAATCGACTAATCCGAAGCTACAGCTAAAATGCTTGGAGGCACGAAGGGAGACGCATGCAGACTGGCTTGAAGTGGGTTCTGGGAGGTTCGGTCATCCTGCTGCTCGTCGTCGGGGGCGAGTCTCTTTACCTCTACCGACGCAACCGCGCTGATGAAGCCGCACCGGTTAAGCAGGCCTCCACCTATAAGGCTGATCCGGACGATGACGTCTTCCTGAAGCACGAACACCCCATGTCGCTCAAGGACGAGAAAGACCTCAAGGGCCGCACCCTGTGGATGAGCGCCGGCGGCCAGATGGACTATTACCCCTACAACGGCCATACCGTCGGATACGAACACAGCCAGGGCGTGCTGCTTGGCGCCGAGAAGATCCTCGTCAAGGACGCTGTCGAGCAGACCGCTCCCAAAAAAGCTACCTTCCGTATCCCCAGCGGAGACAAACAGGTACTGCTCCTCTTTACCCTGCCGGACGACCACGCGAACCCCGACAAACTCTATGCCGTACCCGTCGGTGATCGCGAAGACGGCAGCTATAACTTTTCGACCGACGAAATCTTCTTCTACGACGACCCGCACCAGCTTTTCTCCTACTGGGGGCCGGAGAAGTGGAAGGCCATCGACGCGCATCAGGCGACCCTCGGCATGAACGAGCGACAGGTGATGATGGCACTCGGCCAGGTCAGCGTCGATCACGGCGACAAGATCGGCGACCGCAGCGTCGAGTTCGACAACCAGGGCCATCCCAAGGTGATTACGTTTGAAGATGGCAAGGCGACCAAGATCGTCGACGAGAAGCAGTAAGAGCAGGCCAGCACGCTGAGATCGGGATCCACGCCACTATGCTGTTTGCCTCCTTCCGCTACATCCTCGTCTTTCTTCCGATCGTGGTGTGCGGAGCGATCGCTGTGCGCAGACTGCTCGGCCCACGCGCCGCGCAGGCCTGGGTGCTCGTGGCGTCGATCGTCTTTTACGCCGCAAGCAACACGTTTAATCTCGTCTACCTGGTGGCGTCGCTTGGAGCGAACTGGCTGCTTGCGCGCTGGATCGAGCGCACCCCGGCGCCCGCGAAGAAACGCATTCTGGTCGGCGCACTGGTGCTGAACGTGGCTTATCTCTGCCTCTTCAAGTACCTCGGCTTCTTCGCCTCCATCCTCCGCTTCGCGCTTCCTCACGGGTTCCGCGTGCCCGAGCTCGGCTTCCCGCTGGGCATCAGCTTCTTCACCATCACGCAGATCATGTACCTGGTCGACTGCTATGAAGACACGCTCGCCGCCGGATCACTGTTCGACCACGCCACCTTCGTCGCCTTCTTCCCGTACCTCATCTCCGGTCCGCTCGGCCGCGCCAAGCGCATGCGGCATCAGTTCGGCAACTTCGGCGGCGAAGCGGGCGCGCGCACGGACCTCCTGGCCCGCGGCGTCTTCCTCTTCACTCTCGGCTTGTTCAAGAAAGCCGTGTTCGCCAACGCCTTCGCCCAGGTCGTCACCTTCGGCGGCACCTCCGCGCGCAACCTGTCCGCAGTCGAGGGCTGGATCTTTTCGATCGCCTACATCATGCAGGTCTACTTCGACTTCAGCGGCTACTCGGACATGGCCATCGGCTCCGCGCTGATGCTCGGCGTTGAGATTCCGCGCAACTTCGATAAGCCCTACTCCGCCACGTCCATCATCGAGTTCTGGCAGCGCTGGCACATCTCGCTCACCAACTTCATCACGTCATATCTCTACACGCCCATCCTGAAATCGTTCTCCCGGCGCACGCTCTTCACCTCCGCGCTCGCGACGTTCTACGCCATGGGCATCGCTGGCCTGTGGCATGGCGGCGCGTGGACCTTCGTGATCTGGGGCTTTCTGCACGGCGCCTTCCTCGGCATCAACCAGTACTGGCGCAAGAAAAACATGCCGCACGTCCCCATGTTTCTCGGCTGGCTGCTCACCTTCGCCTGCTGGACCATCACCATGGTCTACTTCGGCGCGGACTCCGTCGGCCAGGCCAACGCGCGCCTCGCCATCATGTTCAACCCCCACCACGCCTTCCGCGTCGCCAACGTCACCAGCCTGGAGCTGCAGGTCTACGGAGTCGGCATCCGTCTCTCCCGATGGCCGCTGCTGGCAGGCGTCCTCTGCTCTATCTTCGGCCCGTCGTCTGAGGAACTGGGCCGTGATTTCCGCCCCAGCGCGCTAAACTGCGCCTACGCCGTTGGCCTGGTCGCGGTTTCTTTTGCGCTGATCAACTCGACCATCTCCACACCCTTCGTATACTTTCGCTTTTAGGCGATTCACCCCGAGACGTCGTCATTCCGGCAAAGCCAGAATCCCCGTAGTTGCTCTTCTGCAGCCAAGGAGCTCTTCCCCATCCCATGCCGCAACCGTCCACACTCGACGCTGCCCCGGCCACCGCGGCGAAACTCACAAGCGGCCGTTGGCTCTTCTGGACCCTCGTCCTGCTAGTGCTCGCCGTTGCGGCCGAGCTTGCGCTGGCCTGGCGGCTCGACGTCTTCGGCGTCCTGCGCGATCCCACTGGCCGCGCCCTCATCACCTCGAGCCACGAGCGCCAAGCCAAGTATCTGCTCAACCAGGAGTACGTTCCGGACAACTTTAACGCGCTCATCGTAGGCGCCTCCGCTTCCGTCAACTGGCGTCCGCAGCGGCTGACCGGGTATCGCTTCTACGACGAGTCGCTCGAAGGAGGCAACGCCACCGAGCAGCGCAAGCTGGTCGAGCTGGCACTGAAGCACGGCCACTTTCAGGTTGCGCTGGTCGGCATCTTCCCCCGCATCACCGGCTCGCACGAGCTGCAGGACGGCCTCGACCAGGTCAATCGCGCCGAGGCCTTTGGGTCGCTCGCCGCCTTCAACATCGAGGTGCAGCTGCTCCTCAACAAGCTGCGCCATCGCACCTCAACCTTCTACCCTGACGGCAGCCACGAGATGCCTTCGACCACGCCCGAGCCGCCGAAAGCGAAGATGAACATGAAGCAGGATCCGCAGGCGATCGAGGATTACCGTGCGCTCGTCGAGGAGCTTCAAGCTCACGGGGTGCGCGTGATCTACGTCGTCTACCCGGTCTACACGCCGGCCTTCGACTTCAATCGCGACGCGCTGCTTGCCTTCCGCGCGAGCCTTCCGGCAACCCTGCCAACCGCTCCCATCCTCGACCTGAACGCGCCGGAATACAAAGGCTTTCGCGACGATCCTGCTAACTATATCGACGAAATCCATCTCAGCCGCACGGGCGCGGACAAGCTCACGGACATCATCAACACCCGCATGCATGAGCTGCTCGCCGGCCCTCTATCGCAGCAAATACAGGAGCAACGTTGACAATCTTCAGTGGGACACGCATCGTCAATGCCGCTCTGCAGGAACGCTTCGCGGCCTTCTCGGGCGACCGCAACCCGATGCACCTGGACGCGGTCGCCGCGCGGCGTACGCAGGCCGGCCAGCCAGTCGTCCACGGCGTGCACACGCTGCTCTGGGCGCTCGAAGAGCTGGCGCGGGCAGGGCAGCTTGGCAAGGATGTGGCCAAGATTAGAGCCAAGTTCCTGAAGTGGATCTATCTCGGCGATCCCGCCTCTGTGTCTCTGCTCGAGAGCGAACCGGACGAGCCGCTCCGCCTGGAAGTCGCCGTACAAGGCTTGATCGTGCTCACCGCGGAGGTTCTTTTCGGAGATCGGCAGCCGCGGGAGAGTGCGTCGACTCCATCACCGGAAGCTCCGCGCGTCCAGGCGCTTGACCTTTCACTTACCGAGCTTTCGGACCGTTCCGGCGAGGCCTACGTCGCGCCTCTCGCCCACGCAGCAGAGCTCTTCCCGCATCTTGCCGCGCTGCTTGGAGGAGCCACGGTCGCCGAGATCGCCGCCTGCTCCTATGTTGTCGGGATGGAAGCTCCGGGCCTGCACTCGATGTTTTCAAAGCTCGACCTAGCGCTGCTAGACGCCACCGAATCTGCGCCCCGCGCCGCGCTGGGCTACGCTGTCACGTACGTGGACGAGCGTTTCCGCAAGCTGCGCATCGCCGTCGAAGGCCGCGCCGTACAAGGTGTGCTCGAAGCCTTTGTGCGCGTACCACCCGTGCGCCAGGCCTCCATGGAGCTCGTCGCAAAGTATGTTCAGCCGGAAGAGTTCGCCGGCATCGACGCGCTCATCATCGGCGGCTCGCGCGGGCTGGGCGAACTGACGGCCAGGTTGATCGCTGCCGGCGGGGGCTCCGTCGCCCTTACGTACGCGCTGGGTCGCGTGGAGGCTGAGGCAGTCCTCGCCGACCTGCACGCCTTTGGAGGCAAAGCCGCGGCGTTTCCTTATGACGTACGTCAGCCGCCGATAGACCAGCTCCGTGCTCTCAAGCGCAGGCCCACGCACCTTTTCTACTTTGCCACCGGCACCATCTTCCGGCCGAAGCCTGGCGTGCTCTCAGCGCCGATGCTTGCGGAGTTCCTGCAATTCTATGTGCAGGGATTCTACGATCTTTGCCTCGCCCTCATGACCGACTCAGGCCAGGCGCTTACCGCGTTCTATCCTTCCACCGTCTTCCTGGACGAACGCCCCGCCGGCATGGCCGAATACGCCATGGCCAAGGCCGCCGGCGAGCAGCTGTGCGCAGACATGAACCTCTATCTGCCCGGCGTGCGTGTCTTCGTTCCCCGCCTGCCCAAGCTGCCCACGGACCAGACCGCCGGCGTCCTCCCGGAGCGCGAAACCGACGCGCTTGAAGCTCTGCTTCCGGTGCTCCGCACCATGACGGATTAGCCTTTCTTCGCTGCCTTCTCCACGATCAGATCCACCAGGTCGCCAACCTCCTTCAGGTCCTGCAGCTCGCCCAACGCGAACTTTACCTTGAAGGAGCGCTCCACCATCTCGATCAACTCGATGTGCGCAAGCGAATCCCAGTTGGGCGTATTCAGCGCGTTCGACTTGCGCGTCACGGTCAGCTTGGGCGAGTTCAGCGCTTCGCGAAAGATGGGCTGCAACTCGGCAAGAACGCCGTCCGGGGAGAGGTCAGGCATGAGCAAACTCCAGCACCTTAATGTGCGTGTTCTGTTGTTGATACGCGGTCAAATCGAGCGTCCACGCCGTCGTGCCCTCCGGTACGCCGGCGGGGGCGGGAATGGACAGGAAGCCGAGCCGCGGATAGAAATCGGCCACCATGCCGTTCTTCGCGGTCGGCAGATAGTAGCCCACAACGGTCTCGAGTTTGCGGGCCCGTGCACGTTCCGCCAGCACGTCGAGCATCGCATTCTCCATCTCGCGCTTCAGCACACGGCAGCTCATCAACCAGAGGTCCATGTGCAGCACACGTCCTTCGCTGCGCCCGAGCACAATCGAAATCAAGCCGTTGTCGCCGAAGCGATCCGTCAACCTGCCGTAGAGGCCGATCGAATTCGGGTCTCTCGCAACAGCCTCCATCTCGGCGAGCGTATAACGCCGCGTGGTTAGGTTGAACTGGTTGGTCTTGTTGGTCAGCTGCGCGATGCGTTCGAGATACACGGGCCTGAAGGCATCTATCTCGGCCGTCATCTCGAGTGAGTCGAGGTACTCGCCATAGTCGGCAAACTGTGTCGCCTGCGCCGCACGCTGCGAGTTCCCCGCATAGAGCGCCGCGCGATCCAGGTCCTCTTTCGAGAGCGACACCGGCTCAAAGAAGCGCCCCTGATCGATGAACTCCGCATACTTCGAGACATCGTTGCCGACCTCGGGCACCGCCACACCCGGCAGTTGCGCCTGCACGATCGCCCGCTCGGCCGGGTTGTCGTCGATGAACACAAAGCTGTCTGTGCCTAAGTTCAGCTCACGGGCAATCTCCAGGATATTCTCGTGTTTTGGCTCCCAGTTCGCCTTGAAGCAGGAGAAATCTTCGAGCTTCAGGATCGAGCTCGGATGCGCAAAACCGGACTTCGCCACGCCCTCATTGTTCTTCGAGCAGACGGCCAGCAGTACGCCGCGACTGCGCAGTGCAAGGCAGTACTCCTGAAACGCGGTATAGGCCTCGGCCACCGGCGTCTCACGCCCGATCTGGATCTTTTCAATGCCGTCATCGCCAATCACGCCGCCCCACAGCGTGTTGTCAAGATCGAGTACCAGCACCTTGCGGCTCTTGCCGTAGAGCGCGCGGATCATCGCATGGAGCGAGCGCGCCAGCTCCAGGTTGGCCTCCGCCGTGAGCAGGATTTTGTAGCTGAAGTAGCGTGGCCAATCGAACCAGTGACGCAGGCCGAGGTTCGCGGAGATCCCGTGCACATCCTGCAGCAACAGCTTTGGTCTTCGCGCAGCTTCCGCGGCAAACGCAACATTGAGCTGCAGCAGAAAGCGGCTCTGTCCGCCTGCGGCCACGGCGTCCATGTTGCCCAGCAGCGCATGCGCCGGCAGCTCGAAGTTATTTTGAACGACCTGGCAGCCGAGCTTCTGCTCGAGCGAGTCCCATATTTCGCGATACCGGGCAAGCTCCGCCTCGACGTAACCTGCCAACTCCGCCTCCGCACAGCCCAGCGGCGAAAGATTGCGCACATTGAGACACGACGTATGCACATACACAAGCTGCGGCTTGAAGTCGATCAGCGCCTGCGGATCGTGCACGGCATCGTCATAAAACCGGCCGTACTCCGACTGATGAAAGATGGGCTGAAAGCCTTCCGCCAGCAGCAACAGCTCCAGAAAGTTGACGAACTCCTCGGTCGTCGAGCCGCCAAGCACGGCGATACGCAGCTCCTGCAACCCAGGCCTGGACGCGAGCTCACGGCGCAGGCTGCGCCGCTTCATGAGGATGTCTTCGACCGCGCAGGCGTAGGGGTTGAGCATAGGCCCATGATAACTGTGAGTCTCCCTACGTCTTCTACCCCGTTCGTGTTATCTCAGCCTTCCCAAAAACAGAAAGCCTGGAAGCTGCGTAAAGACGCATACTTCCAGGCCTCAGAAACAAACTCTAATATGGCGCGTAATACCCGCCGCGATACGCCACCGGCCCGTACGGGCCATACATCATCGGCGGAGGAGGAGGATACCGTACCACCACCGGTGGCGGCTGATAGACCGGAGCCTGCGGCGCAAAGTTCTGGTAAATCACCGTCGTCGCAGGAGCAGGAGCATACGCCTGCTGCGGCTGATACTGGGCCGGCTGCTGATATTGCATCGGAGCCGGCTGCTGATACTGAGGCTGGTTCTGTGGCAGAGACTGCTCAAACTGGGGCACACGCGAGATCAGCGCCTGGCGATGTTCAACCTCCATCTCGGAGGGGATCCCAAAATCGTCGAGCACCTTAAGTGTCAGCCGCGTTTCAGCCTTCAAGACAGGCCGCGGTCCGCGTCGCGGCAGGTTGATCAGATCGATCGGCCAAAGCACAGGGATCAGCCACTCGACGGTATCACGTACCGGATGGCCCTTGCCATGGATCTTGCCTTCCTGGTCCACCGGATACTTCGGCACGTCAATCACCCGCACGTCAACCGGGACCACGCTGTCATTATGCGTAATCATGCGGTCGAATTTTAGCTCCATCCATCCCTTGCCAACCAGGTGGCCTGGATCCTTGTAATCGACAAACGTGCCCACCAGGTAGGCGTCATAGGGGAAGCTTGCGCGCCCATACGCCTCCACGTGCGAGACCTGGCAGAGGATTGGATCGCCAATGTTTTCGGTTTTCGAGGAAATTTTTGGCTCAGCAACCGTGCAGCGAATGATGGAGCCGGCCGGAACCAACTGTTCTGCACTCGCGAGACCGGTCAGAACCGTAGGGGAAAGTAAGAGAGTAGCTGCGAAGAGAGAGTGCTTCATGTGGACCTCAAGGACGGACCGAGTCGTTTGGGCCGTGCAGATCTGGTTCGCCGGATCAACGGGGGCTGATCTTTCCGTACAGGGAAGTTGCGACTTGCTACCAGCGATGTTAGCGATAGAGTCAGCAGAAGCGCAAGCAGCTTTTCTCGAAAAGAGCAAACCTTCAATTCAGTTGACCCGTAAGCGGTGCAGACCGTTGCGTCGCATCGAAAAGCCGTGCGACCAGGCCTCAACCTGTATTGCGCAGCCCGGCGGAAATGCCATTAATGGTCGCCGTGATCGCACGATCCAGTTCGGTAGACGCGGGCTTGCCCGCAGTCACATCCTTGCGCTTGCGCCGGATCAACTCCACCTGCAGCAGACTTATGGGGTCGACATACGGATTGCGCAGGCGAATACTCTGCTCCAGGACCGGATTGTTCTGAAGCAGCGTCTTCTGCCCGGTTACCGCGAGCACCATCCGACGCGTTAAGCTAAATTCGCCCTCAAGCATTGTGTAGACCCGCGTCCGCAGCGTCTCGTCCTCCACCATCGAGGCGTACAGGTGAGCGATGCCAAAGTCCGCCTTGGCCAGCGCCATTTCGACATTGCGCAGAATATCGATGAACAGCGGAAACGACTGGAAGATGCGCTGCAGCTTGGCCAGACCGTCCGGATGCTGGTCCGCATACTCCGCCAAGGCATGTCCGACGCCGAACCACGCCGGCACCAGATGTCGCGATTGCATCCAGCCGAAAACCCAGGGAATTGCGCGCAAATCTTCCATGCTCCGCTTTTTGGTCGAGCTTGCATCCGTACGCTTGGCCGGACGCGAGCCGATGCGCGCATGTTCCAGCTCCGCCACCGGCGTCGCCTGCTCGAAATAAGTGAAGGTCTCGGGGTCGTCGACAATGTGCTTGCGGTAGAACGCGTACGACGACGCCGACAGCGCCTCAAGCGTGTGCTCCCACGCAAGCGGCAGCACGCCCGTCAGGTGCGAGTCCGGTTCCTTGCGGTTCAGCCCCGGCCGCGCCAGCGCATCCAGCGATGCGGCAATCATCAGCTCTAAATTGCGCTCCGCCAGCACGACGTCAGAGTATTTCCAGTTCAACACCTCGCCCTGCTCCGTCAGCCGCAGCGCGCCAGAAAAACTGTCAAGCGGCTGCGCAAAGATCGCCCGGTGCGTCGGCCCGCCACCCCGGCCCACCGTCCCGCCGCGACCGTGAAAGAGCCGCAGTTTTACCCCCGCCTCACGCGCCACCCCGTGCAGCGCCCGGTGCGCCTTGAAGATCTCCCACGTCGAGGTAATCATGCCTCCATCTTTATTCGAGTCGGAGTAGCCCAGCATCACCTCCTGCGTATGCTGCCAGCTTTCGAGCAGCGGCTGATATGCCTGGCTCGACCATAGCGTGCGGCAAATCTCCGGCGCATGGCGCAGGTCCTCGATCGACTCAAACAGCGGCACCGGCTGCAGCCCGGGGTCGCCGTTTGTGTTGCCCTCAACACATACGTTCCCCATCCGCGCCAGCCGCACCACATTCAGAATGTCCTCGGCCGACGTCGCCCCCGAGATTACATAACGCTGAATCGACTCTGGAGGAAATACCTGCTTCAAGCGTCCGATCTCGCGGAACGTATGCAGCACCTCGGCGGTCTGCGCGGTAAGCGCCCCGGGATCGTGCGGAGGCAAAAGCTCGGTTACCTCCGCCAATGCGGCAGCATGCACCCGCGCATGCTGCCGCACATCGAGCGCCTGTAGATGCAGTCCATAGGTGCGCGCCTCCAGCAGCAGCGGATCGACCAGCAGCGCCGACAACCGCGCGCCACCATGTTCCGTCAGGCTCACGCGCAGCAGCGACACATCCGCAACGAACTCCTCCGCCTTCTTGTAAGCAGCCAGCGGCGGCACTCTGGGCGCGTACTCCGACAGGCTGGGCGGCCCACTATACTGGGCGCTGCCCCCAAGGCGCACCATCATGCACGCAACAAACAGCCGCACCGACTCATGCGGAAAGCGCTCAATCAGCCGCAGTTCCGTCGACGCCTGCCCGGCGGCGCGCAGCTCCGTACAATACTCTTCCAGCCGCGCCGTAAGCTCTGCCGACACAGGAACCTGCTGCGTCGAGCTCCCAAGCTGATCAAAGACATTCTGCAGTCGTCGCAGATAGTGCGAGAACAGCAGATCCCGGGCCATGGTCAGTGCCTCGGTCGTCGTCTCCGGTGTGACAAAGGGATTGCCATCGCGATCTCCGCCGATCCAGGAGCCAAACGTCACCAACAACGGGAGATCCGCCAGCGCCGGAACACCTTCCCCACCGAACTCCGCCCGGAGCGCATGTTCCACCTCCGCGTAGAGCACCGGCAGCGTGTCGAAGAGCGAAGCCTCATAGTAGTCGAGCGCCATCCGGATCTCATCTCGCACCGTCGGCCGCGCGCTGCGCACATCGTCGGTCTGCCATAGTGCCGTAATCTCCGCCAGCAAATCGGCCTCCCGCTGCTCAAGCGCTGTGCCCGGCACCGGAATCCGGTCCAGCTGTTCCAGCAGATCGGAGATCCGTCGCCGCTTGAACATGACGGATCGGCGCGCCACCTCCGTCGGGTGCGCAGTAAAGACCGGCGTGACGCAGATACACCGCAAGTGGTCCAGCGCCGCCGGCAGGTCCGTCCCCGACAACCGCAGCGCCCGCAGGGTTCCCTCAAGCGAGCCGCGCTGCACCCGGCCTGAACCCGAAACACTCCCCGGCTCCTCCAGCTGATGCGCCAGGCGACGGCGCTTGCGATGATTCGTCTCCGCCAGATTGATCAACTCGAAGTAAAAGCTGAATGCCCGCGCCAGCTGGTATGCCCGCAAGGGATCGCAGGCTTGCTCGCTCACACTCAGCAATGCCGCGCCGCGCTCGTCCTCCCGCCGAGCAATCGCAGCCTGACGCAGCGCTTCTACTTCCTCGTAGATACCCGGCTCGGCCTGCTCGCGCAGCACGGTACCCAGCAGCATGCCCAGCGAGCGCACATCGCGGCGCAGCGGAGCGGACTTCACATCAGCGCCGGAACCGAACAACTCATCCAGACGCTGGGGCCAGGAGGCAGGAGACCAAAGAGACGGCATGGATCGATTATGGCATCGCCCTCTCTGCAGCCCGCAATCGCTTCTTGTCTACGGCTGATGCAGCTTCGGCATCCACCAGAGATCACTCCGCGCGCGAAGCAATCAGGACCGGCAGTCCATCCACCATCGGATACCGCCGACCGCAACCTGTACAGTCCATCGTCCTTTCCGCCATCGCCAGCGCGGCATGGCACACCGGACAGGCCAGCCGGTGAAGCTGCGACGCGAGCAGAGGGCTCCTTGTGGACATGACCAAAGTGTAGAGCAACCCTCTACGTCAGGCTTACAACGCCTCTGCGCGCGGGTTTAGACTAAGGGCATGCATATGGTCGCTTCAAACAATCGGACCATCCAGCGCATCCTTACGATCTCTCTCGTGGCTACTTTCTTGTACGTCTGCGTTACGCTCTTCTTCGGCGTTCGAGCCCACTCGCTCGCGCTCCTCTCGGAGGCCGGGCACAACGCCTCCGATATGCTTGCCATCCTGCTCTCGTTCGTGGCGGTCTACTTCCAGGCGCGCCCCGCAGATGACCGCAAGACCTTCGGCTATCAGCGTGCCGGCGTCCTCGCCGCGTTCGTCAATGCACTCACCCTAATTGTGCTTGCGCTCTGGATTGCCCTCTCCGCCATGCATCGCCTGTACGCTCCCGTCACCGTTGAGCCTCACCTCATGATGTATGTCGCCATCGCTGGTGTGCTCATGAATGGCGCCATCGCCACTTTGCTCTGGAAGAGCTCCGGCGACGTCAACATCCGCTCCGTCTTCCTCCATATGCTCGGCGACACCCTCTCCACCGCCGCCGTGATTGCCGGAGGCGCAGGCATCCTGTTTACCGGGCTACAGTGGATCGATCCCGTCCTCTCCGTACTCATTGCGGGGATGATCGTCTGGTCCTCCTGGGAAATTGTCCGCGAGACCCTGAATATTCTGCTGGAGGGCACCCCGGAGGATCTTCTCCTGGGCGATATCCGGGCGGCGATGTCCGGGGTCAACGGGGTCGCCAATGTTCACGATCTGCATGTTTGGAGCCTCGGCTCCAACTCCCACGCGCTCGCCAGTCATGTCCTCATTGAGAATGACGAGACTCGCCAGGTCAGCGTGGCTGAGTGCGCCGACATCCTCGACAACCTGAGAGATGCTCTCTGGGACAAATTCCGCATCGCGCACACCACCATCCAGTTTGAAACCAAGGTCTGCGAAACCACCCACGGCTGCTCCGCCCCGCCTGTACTCGAGCCAATGACCGCGCACGTCCACCATCACGGGCACGCTCACTCCCACTAGGCCGGCAAGCGTCGATCCCACCAAAATACTCAGTACTAATGCGGCAATCCCACAACAAAAATCCTTGCCTCGCCCGCATCCTCCTGTCCTATACTGAGGGGCATATGGCGTTGCAGGAGACAACTCGCAAGCGCACCGGCACCCCACCAACCCGCGAGATCCCCGACAAGCTCTACTTCCGCATCGGTGAGGTCGCCAAGCTTTGCGAGGTCCCAGCCTACGTCCTGCGCTTTTGGGAGGGAGAGTTCCCACAGCTGCGACCCAATAAGGGAGGAACCGGCCAGCGTCTCTTCCGCCGCCGCGATGTGGAGATGGCCCTGCGCATCAAGACACTTCTCTACGACGAGGGCTACACCATCTCCGGCGCACGCCAGGCCTTCAAAGCCGAACTACGGGCAGGTAAAGAAATCCCGGCGGGCTCCGACGCCGGAGAAACCGTCGACACGCGACACCTTCTCGCCATTCAGAAGGAACTTCGCGAGCTCCACGCTCTACTCTCCCGGCCCGCCACTGAAAAACAGTCCCTCCAGGCGATTCGTCCTCCCCGTCCCCTCATCGCGGCGCCTCGGCCAGCGTACACGCCGCTCCCCAGGCCCACCCTTTTGCAGCCCGCAAAAACGATCGTCCCTCGCTCGGAAAGCCTCTTCGACTTTCCCGATTCCTAATTAGCCGGCTCGCGGCTGTTCCAGGGTTCTCACTTCTAAGAACAGAACTTGCCGGCCTGTGCTGAAGTTTTGGCAGATCCTGTGCTGGAAGTTTGGCAACTGTAGACACACGCATAGGCCGCCCACAGCCGTCTCCCCCAAACGTGGTATTCCCGGCCCCATTCGTATGAGTCTTCCCTGAGCAAAAGACGTATTCCCCAGCTCCTCTTTTGCTGGGAGACTGAGTGAGTTCGCAAGCTCCACCGAATTGAGGCTGCTCATGCATGACATTCTCGTCGCCTTCTCCTTCGTCGCTATGCTGCTCATCCCCTGCTTTGCCACCGTCCAGGAGGACAGTGTCGCCGAAGACGCCACCTAAGCCGCGAAGCTGATCCAACCCACGGTAAACTGAACGCGCACCCGTCGCGCCTTCTAGCCGTGAACTCAGCCCCCCAGCCCAATCCGGACCGAACTAGCCTCTTCAGTCTGTCCCACCAGCACTCCGCTCTCTCCGCCACCCTTCTACTCAGTCTGTCCTCGCTGCTGTCCGCGATTTTGGGCCTGCTGCGAGTTAAGTACATCGCCCACGTCTTCGGCGCCGGCCGTGTCACCGACGCGTACAACGCCGCCTTCCAGCTGCCTGACATGATCAGCTACTTCCTGGTCGGCGGCGTCGCCTCCATCACCCTCGTCAGCATGCTCAATCGCTACCGGGAGGCCGGCGATGAAGAAGGTGCGGACCGCGCGCTCTCCGTCGTGCTGGTCGGCATGGTGGCGGTTCTAGGCACGGCCGTCTTCCTCGCCGAGCTGCTCGCCCCCGTCTACACCCACATCTTCTTCAGCGGCTTCGACCCCCAGACCAGCGCGCTTTGCACCCATCTCACCCGCCTTCTCCTCCCTGCCCAGCTTTGCTTCTTCGCCGGCGGCGTGCTCGGCTCCCGCCTGCTGGTCCGCAAAATCTTCCTCTACCAGGCCGTTACCCCGCTCATCTATAACGCCGGTATCCTGCTCGGCGGTCTTCTACTCGCCGGTCGCATCGGCATCGACTCACTCGCCTGGGGAGTCTTTGGTGGAGCCCTCCTCGGCTCCACCATCCTCAATGCCATCGGCGCCTTCCGCTCCGGTCTGCGTTTCTCTCCCATCCTCAACCTGCGCCATCCCGCCTTCCTGGAATGGATCAAGCTCTCGTTCCCGCTGATGATTGGCGTCTCCCTCACCATGGCCGACAAGTGGATTCTCAGCCACTACGCCGCCTCCGACCCCGGAGGCATCACGCTGCTCAACAATGCAAAAACACTCTTCAACGCCCCCTTGACCATCGTCGGGGCCGCTGCCGGCGCAGCGTCGCTCCCCTTCTTCTCAAAGCTCTTCGCCCAGAACAAACTTTATGAATTCAATGCTGCCGTCAACGGGGCCGTCTCCCGCCTTGTCGCGTTCGCTGTCTTGACCTCCGCCTGGATGATTGCCCTTGCGGTTCCCATCGTTAGCTTCCTCAAGGGCGGCGTCTACACCGAGGTCGACGCCCTGGCCACCTCCCGCTACTTCACGCTCTTTGCCGTCTCGCTCGCCCTCTGGTCCGCGCAGGGAATCTATGCCCGCGCCTTTTACGCCGCGCGCAACACTCTCGTTCCCGCCATCTCCGGCACCTTGGTGACTCTGCTCTCGATCCCTATCTATGGCCTGCTCTTCCACAGCATCGGGATCGCGGGCCTCGCCATTGCTTCGGACTTCGGCATCGCCGCGCACACCCTGGCACTCGCCATTCTGCTGCATCGCTATCGCCTGGTCAGTCTTGCTACGCTCGATTGGCGCGAACTCGCCCGCGCCACCCTCGCAGCCGCCTTCGCCTACCTTGGTGTCCGGCTGACCATCGCCTGGCTCCCTACAGGTCCCGCGCATCTCTGGAACGCGCTTCTGCTGGCAATCGGAAGTCTTGTTTGGCTGGCCGTATGCACGGCCATTTTGCTCATCCTTCGGTCGAGCCTACCCAGGCAGGTCCTCCGAAGAGCTGCAGCCTAACCCACATCACGCGTTCTTCGCGTCCTCATATTCTTCATTCCAGGCCGTCTGAATCGCCTCCAGTAACGGCTCTGTAGATTTCGCCGGATCTCCCCGAAACCCATCCAGCTCAGTCACATAACGATGTAAATCCGTAAACCGAACGCTGTACGGCTCAATCTCCGGGTACCTCTCCTGAAGCTGGATCCCAATCTCTTCAGTGTCATTCCACTCAATCTCACGCGGCATACGTCTCTCCCGCAATCAGTCTAACGGGACACTCGCTCCTTGACGCACCGTTAGCGATGTCCTATTCTGAACACTCACGACCTCTCTGGTCGAGCCCTTCTCCTGCGTTTTGGAAGCGGCCTGCGATTTGAGTCGACCTGGTAGAGGTCAGCGGGTGCCCTCCGCTCGTGCCTACCCAAACCGAGATCAGGAGCATCAAGACTATGGCAGCCAAATGTGAACTTTGCGGCAAAGGCCCGCAATTCGGCAACAACGTCTCCCACGCCAACAACAAGACTCGTCGCCGGTGGAACGTCAATCTGCGCCCCGTGCGCGCCAAGGTTGCCGGCGGCTCGCAGCGCATGAGCGTCTGTACCAGCTGTATCAAAACCGGAAAAATCGTAAAAGTCTAGCTCTCCTTCTAAGGAGAAAGCCCCGGCACGTAGCCGAGGCTCTTCTTTCGTACGCAAATCAAGCTGGCACTTCCTCAATATTCTTCGGCTCTGCAATCGTGCGACCATTCCTTTGCGCACGATACTTACTCGCCTCTTCATACGCCTTCAGCCGCGACCGCATGATATTACCCAGTGGCTGATGCGCGACTAGCGCATGCCACGGCGTAAACGAGAGCTGCTCATCGACAAACAGCTGCCGCGCGTCCGAGTACGAGTCCTGAGACGCCACCGTAATCCGAGCCACCGGAACCCACGGACTTCCCGGCTTGTCGCTCTTGTCAGCCTCCGGCCACTCCGTATCTGCCTTCTCGATCGGAAAGGATTTTTCCTTTTCCTCGAGCGCTGAGTCCTCCGCCAGAGCCAACTGCACCTTAACTTCCCACACCCCGGTCTCACTCCGGAAAAAACGCTTGATCATCTCTTCAAGCGCGTTGTAATCCGCCCCAAGATCGACATGTTTTCCCGTAAGCTCCTTTAGGTTCTCAGACGCGGGAGCAAACCCCACCTTGGCGACATACGCTCCATACCGAAGCGGCGCAACGGTCGAAAAACTCTCGCCCAGAATATGCGTTGCCGGAGCGCCTAAAGATTCAAGCGCCGCAGAAGGCAGATGCACCGCCTTCAATACGGTGTTCACCGTCTGTGCGGCAACCGACACCGCATGCTTCACGCCTTCAGGTGTTTCGAGCGTCTTGTCCAACGTTTTCAGCGTCTTTAGAAAACCCGCGGCATTGGGCGCCGCGAAGGCGTTCGCATTGATGCAAACAAAGTCCTGCGTCGTGGCTGCGACGTTTGAGGGCAACTGCTCACCCTTTACGTTCAACACCTTCACCGCCAGCCCCCTCGGACTGGACACATTATCCGCCAGCATGTCGCCAGGATTCGTCGAAAAACGCATCACCACCGGGTAGCTCCCGGGCGCCGCAAACAAGCCCTGCGCAAGCTCCGGAGCAAGACCCGGCAAGACCTCCAAGGTGCCGACCAGCACTCCATGCGACTTCGCATGGACCGGCCGATAGGCATGCCGGTAGCGCGATGCCATCGTTCTCGTAATATGCTGCATCGTGCGCGAGAGTTCGTCGAAAGTAACGTGCTCGTTCGGCTCAGGCTTTTCAACGGATGGGGTATAAGCAAGATATTCAGGCATAGATTCCTCTTTACAATGAACATGATCAAACGCGAATTTGGATGCACCCAGGCTATCTGGCCGCTGTACACTCATCATAGGATTTCTTTATGAGCGATTTCATTCCGAAACCAGGCAAAATCAAGGTCGGCGGCCTTGGGCGGGCAGCGCAGAAGCTGCAGGCGGCGCGCGACAAGGCGGAACAAGGCAAGAGCGGTGTGAAGCAGAATCAGACAACCGCTGTCGCCTCTTTCAAAGCCAAAGACTCTTTCGCAAACACGAAAAAGACGACCTTCCAGCGGAAGGCCGTCTAAGCGTTTCGGCTGCGCCGGCTACTTCTTCTCGAAGGCTAGCGAAGCGGAGTTCATGCAGTACCGGTCTCCCGTCGGACGGGGGCCATCTGGAAAGACGTGTCCAAGGTGCGCGCCGCAGGTTGAGCAGGTGGTCTCCACCCGGCGCATGCCGTACGTGCGATCCTCGTGTGCTTCGACGGCATCGGGTGTGATGGGACTCCAAAAGCTAGGCCATCCAGAACCTGATTCAAATTTCGTGTCCGAGGCAAACAGCGGAGCCTTGCACGCAGCACAAAGATACGTTCCGGTCTCGTGATTGTTGACCAGCGCTCCGGTAAATGCGCGCTCGGTACCCTTCTCAAACATGACGTGGAACTGTTCAGGGGTCAGCTCCCGGCGCCACTCTTCAGGCGACTTCTGAAGCTTGGGGCGGGGCTCGATGCTGCTTGCGGCTTGGGACATAGTGCGCCTCCTTGACGATCACTTTTTTAGATGCGCAGAAAGGTAGTTCGGACCTTACCGGGCCTGCATAGTCATACTTCTAAAATAATTCTGAACGCGTTCAGAATTATCTTGACAAGCCAATTCACGCCGGAAGAATATTTGAACATGTTCAGAATATACCCCGGAAGGACGCCATGAACGAAGACACCGAACTTGAACAGGGCAATCTGGATCGATGGCTGTTGATGATCCTCATTGCCTTGAGTCTGGCGGCAGGACTCTACCGCATGCTGGCCGCCCATCGACTGCAGACCACGTCCGCCGCGCTGCTCGGCATTCCCGCCCTGCTGGCAGTGCTGGTAGCGCTCACGCCAAAAGCTAAAACCGTTACGGGCGGCATCATGAAGACGACCGCCTTGATGCTGTTAGTCGTATCACCGCTCTTGGGTGAGGGCTGGTTTTGCATCCTGCTAGTCTCGCCGTTGTTCTTCCTGGTGGGAGGAGTTATCGGCTTCTTCGCGGACAGGGCGCGCCGAGATCGCGAGGCCAAGGTGCTGTGTCTTGCCCTCGTGCTGCTGCCCATGTCGTCCGAAGGCGTAGTCCCGGCCCTGACCATCAATCGCGAGCAGACGGTCGAGGTCTCCCGTACGATCTCCGCACCCAGCGCGGAGGTAGCCGCAGCCTTGCGCAAGCAGCCACATCTCGAGCGCAGTCTTCCCGGCCTCTTGCGGATCGGCTTTCCGCGTCCTCTTGCAGCCGAAGGAGACGGCCTGGCACTCGGAGTCTTCCGCACCATCCGCTTTTCGGGTGCCGAGGGTGCGCCTCCCGGTGACCTCATCACTCGTATCGTCGAGAGCCGCCCCGGATACGTCCGCTCAGAAGCTATCGCCGACACCAGCAAACTCGCCCACTGGATGCGCTGGGAGACCTCTGAGGTCTGGTGGCAGCCCGTCGACGCCGCGCACACGCGAGTCATCTGGCGCATCCACTATCGGCGCGGGCTCGACCCGGCCTGGTACTTTGCCCCCTGGGAGCGAGCTGCCGTCCGCGCGGCAGCCACCTACATGATCCAGGCCCAGGCGACGCCGGAGGTAGCGCGATGAACGCCCACGAGTCCACTCTGCGCATCGTCGCCCTTTACGGGCCGGTACTTCTGGTCACCTGCGCCGCTCTCCAGCAACGGAGCCGCCCGCGCATCTTCGCAAGCTGCCTGCTGAGCTTACTGGCGGTCCTTCCCTCGCTGCTGATCCTTGAGCGCCTCAACCGCGCCTCCGGCTGGTGGACCTTCGACGGAGCCGGACTCCACTTCGGCGGCATACCCATCGAGCTGTACCTGGGCTGGGCAATGCTTTGGGGGCTGCTTCCGCAGCTCGCACTTCGTCGGCTATCTCTAGTGGGCACACTCGCCGTCATGGTCGGACTCGACCTGCTCGGCATGTCCTCTCTGCGGCCCCTTGTGCAATTAGGGCCGCGCTGGCTGGTCGGCGAGGCCGCTGCGGTCCTATTCGTCCTGCTTCCGGCGCTTTGCCTCGCCCGCTGGACCGAGCAGCGCACTCATCTTCGTGCCAGAGCTGCAGCCCAGGCCCTCCTGGCGGGTCTTCTCTTGCTCTATCTCCTTCCAGAATTGGCTTTCGCCCTGGTGCCAGGATCTACCGGATGGGCCGCCCTGACCCAGCTTTCCGGCCCCTTGCAGCAGCTTGTGTACGCAACGATCTTCCTGCTCGCGGTCCCCGGCCTCGCCGCCGTCATGGAGTTCGCCCAGCGCGGCCAGGGCACACCCATCCCCTACGACCCTCCCCGGCACCTCGTCATCAGCGGCGTCTATCGCTATTGCGCAAACCCGATGCAATTATCGAGCACGGCCGTAATGCTCGTATGGGCATTCGCCTTGCACAGCTGGCCGCTGCTTGCCGCCGCCGCGCTTGCCATGGCCTACAGCGCCGGCCTCGCGGAGTGGGACGAAGCCGTCGACCTCGAGCAGCGCTTCGGAGCCGAGTGGCGCGCCTACAGCGGCGCCGTGCCCAGCTGGCGTAGCCGCTGGCACCCCTTCTGCCCAGGCGCCCCGGCCCACCTCTACATCGCCCGCACCTGCGGCCCGTGCGGTGAGCTCCGCGCCTGGATCGAGGCGCAACAGCCACGTGGCCTGGCAATTGTCCCGGCAGAAACCCTACCGGCCGGCTCTATCCAACGTATGCGATACGTCACTCCGGACGGCACCGCAGTGGACGGTATCCGTGCTCTCGGCCGCGTTCTCGAGCACTTGGACGCCCGCTGGGCTTTCGCCGGTGCCGTCCTTCGTCTGCCAGTACTCTGGCGTGCCGTGCAACTGCTCACCGACGTCAGCGGACTCGGCCCGAGGCGTGTGCGGGCGGATAGCTCCGCGCCGCTTGCGGATCCTCAGCCCGCGGCCGACTCCTTCGCAATTACCTCAATCTCCACCAGCGCATCCTTCGGCAGCGCCGCCACCTGCACCGTCGAGCGCGCCGGTGGCACTGCCCCCTCCGGAGCCAGGTAGCGGGAATAAACCTCGTTCATCGCCGCGAAATCCTTCAGCTCCTTCAAAAACACGGTCGTCTTCACAACGTGCCTGAAGTCCACACCTGCCTGGGCCAGAATCGCCTTCAGGTTCTCGAACACCTGAGCGGTCTGCTCGGCGATGCCTCCCGCAACGAACTCCCCCGTCGCCGGATCGATCGGGATCTGACCCGAGGTGTACAGCGTATCGCCCACCCGGATGGCCTGCGAGTAAGGACCGATCGCGGCCGGAGCCGCAGAAGTAGCAATGGCCATCTTGGCCGGCGAGGAAGAACCGTTCTGCATCAGGCGATTGTAGCGCGCGCACAACCGGCACACTCACCGAAACCGGTCTCCGTCCTCTGCAGATTTCAGTAGAATAGACCTCGGCGCAGCCGCGCCCTGAAGGACGGAAGTATGGCATCCGCAATGGCGAGCATCGTCGCTCTCAAAGATACTTACAGCCAGCTCAAAAGCCGGATGGAGAAGACCGTGGACGACTTCCGCGCAAACCTGCTCTCCGCGCGCACCGGCCGCGCCAGCGTGCACATGCTCGACCAGATCAAGGTCGACTACTACGGAACCGATACCCCGGTCGCGCAGGTCGCACAGATCACCACGCCGGAGGCGCAGCTGATTCTTGTACAGCCCTGGGAGATCTCGCTCGTCCCGGCCATTGAGAAAGCGATCCGCACCTCGAACCAGGGCTTCAACCCCATGCACGATGGGCGCATCATCCGCGTCCCCATTCCGCCCATGAACGAAGAGCGCCGCAAGGAGGCTGTTCGCAATCTGGCCGGGGTGCTGGAAGGTCATAAAACCAGCATGCGCAATGTGCGCCGCGACGGCAACGAGGCGATTAAGAAGGCTGCAAAAGACAAGCTCATCTCCGCCGACGACGAGAAACGCGCAACGGAAGAGGTCCAGCAGCTCACCGATGCCGAGATCAAGCGGCTGGACGAATTGTTTAAAGCAAAAGAAAAAGAACTGATGACGGTCTGACCCCGTCTTCATCCCAAGTACCTGACGCAACGAAGAAAGTTACGCTTGCACCATGTTTCAAGACGCCTGTTTCCTGTGCGCCGTTAGACTTTGCTGTCTTTTACGTATCTGCACTCTTCTGTCTAGGAACGAATCGATCATGGCATTCCTTGCTCGCCCGCGGTTTACTTGGCGGCTGCGCTCCCGCAGCCTTCCCCTGGGACGAAGAACCCTGGTCATGGGTATCCTCAATGTCACCCCGGACAGCTTTTCTGAAGAACATCGCTTCCCCAATCTGACCGCGGCCGTTGATCACGCTCTCATGATGCTCGACTGCGGTGCCGACCTCATCGACCTGGGCGGCGAATCTACCCGACCCAACTCCACGCCGGTAACCCCTGAGCAGGAACAACACCGCATCCTGCCTGTTCTTGAAGCCCTTCTCAAGGCTCGCCAGGACACCATCGTCTCGATCGACACCTATCATGCCTCCACCGCCGAGCACGCCCTCGCTCTCGGTGCGGAGGTCATCAACGACGTCTCCGGCCTGCTCTGGGATCAGGACATGGCCTCCGTCCTTGCGCAGCATCAACCCGGCGCCGTGCTGATGCATACCCGCGGTGCGCCCCGCATGTGGAATCATCTGCCTCCTTTGCCGCACGCTGACATTGTCCCGCTGCTGGTCTCAGGACTTGCCCACACGCTCAGCGTCGCCCGGATCGCCGGCATCCCGCGGCAGAACATCGTGCTCGACCCCGGCTTTGGCTTCGGCAAGGCGGGAGACGAAAACTTTACCCTCCTGGCGCACTTCGCGGAGCTCCACCAGTTCGCGCTGCCTCTGCTGGCCGGAATCTCCCGCAAACGCTTTCTCACCGCGCAGCTCACTCACCCCAACTCGCAGGCGCGCAAAGACGCCACCACCGCCGCCAACGTCGCCGCCATCCTCTCCGGCGCGCATCTGGTCCGGGTCCACGATGTAGTCGCCGCCCACACCGCAGCGTCCGTGGCTGACGCCATCCTCGGCTCCGCGGAGCCGGAGGAAGACGTTCATCCCTCCGGTGTACGCACGACACCTCCCGGCCAGCGCATCCTCTGACTGGCCCCTACCCTTGCGGGAGCAGGAGCCTCAGCTCCCGAGCTCCGCCAAAGCCGCACGAGCTTTCTCATAAAGCATCCCGGTCTCCGCCGCCTGCTTCTTTAAGCCTTCAACAATATGCGCCGGAGCTCTGGCTATAAAAGCATCGTTGCCCAGTTGCTTTTGCGAAGCCGCCAGCCCCTTCTCCAGCTTGACGATCTCTTTCGTCAGCCGCTCCCGCTCCGCCGGAACATCAATCACCCTCTCATACACCACGCGCACATCGAAATTCGCCGTACTCTTCGATCCGTTGCCCGAGAGCGCTTTTGCCGCAGCCGACACGGAGGCGACGCGAGCCATCTTCGCCAGCATATCCGCGTTCGCAATCGCCAGCTCTACCGCCCGGGCATCTCCCGAGAACACCAGCACCGGAGCAGCCTCTTTCTCCGGAACACCCATTTCTTTGCGCAGCGCGCGCACACTGACGATCAGCTCCTGCAATAGCCCAAGTGCCTCTTCCGCTGCCTCGTCGCGCAGCAAGTCACTCGCCAAGGGAAAGCGCGTCAATGCGATCGACTTCGCCGGAGCCTGCTGACCGACCGCGGCATACAGCGCGTGCCATATCTCTTCCGTCAGAAACGGCATAAAAGGCGAAAGCAGCCGCAGCGCCGCCTCATACACATGCACAAGCGCGTTAAGCGACACTCCTGCTGCGACCTCTACGTTGCTTGGATATTCAAGATGGAAAGATAGGCTATGGAAGCTTGTCGGGTAATTTTCAACCGCCTTTACCTCCCTAAACTCCAGCCGCACCTTCACCAACTCCAAGTACCAGTCGCAAAACTCACCCCAGAAAAACTGGTACACCGCCCCGGCCGCTTCGTCGAACCGATACACCGTCAGCGCCCGCTCCACCTCCGCCGCAACCGCACTCAGCCGCGAGTAAATCCATCGCGTCTCAAGCGGCGCGAAATCGGGTGCCCCATGTCTCGCTTCTGAGACCTGGGATTCCTGCATCGCCACCGAACATCCAGCCTCGCGCCCGCGCTCTACATTCATGAACACAAACCGGGCCGCATTCCAGATCTTGTTCGCAAACGCCCGATACCCCTCCGTCCGCGCCTCCGAAAACGCGATATCCGTCCCCGGACTCGCCATGCTCGCCAGCGTAAACCGTACGGCATCCGTCCCGAACCGCCCAATGATGTCGATGGGGTCGATGACATTGCCCTTGGTCTTCGACATCTTCTGCCGATCCGCATCCCGCACCAGCGCGTGGATGTACACCTCGCGAAACGGCACCGCCTCTTTGAGCGTGCGGGCCGAACCGTCCGGCATCGGCACATCCAGCATGAAGTGCGTCCCCAGCATGATCATCCGCGCCACCCAGAAAAACAGGATGTCGAAGCCTGTCACCAGCACATCGGTGGGATAGAACGCACGCATGTCCGCCGTTGGCTCTCCCTCCGCCTGCGGCCAGCCAAAGACCGTAAACGGCAGCAATCCCGAGGAAAACCACGTATCCAGCACGTCCGTCTCCTGCCGCAGCTCCGCCGACCCGCACAAGCCACAGTTTTCCGGCGCCGTGCGCGCGACCGCCATCTCCCCACACAGGTCGCAATACCACGCCGGAATCCGATGGCCCCACCACAGCTGCCGCGAGAGGCACCAATCATGGATGTTGCCCATCCACTCGAAGTACGTCTTCTCGTACATCTCCGGAGTAAACCGGATGTGGCCGTCTTTTACCGCGGTGATCGCCTTGTCTGCCAGCGGCTGAATCTTGAGGAACCACTGGTCGGACAGCCTTGGCTCGATCACCGATCCCGACCGCTGGCTCAGCCCCACACTCATCCCGTGATCCTTCACCTCGACCAGCAGCCCCAGCGCATCCAGGTCAGCGACAATCGCCTCCCGCGCCGCATACCGGTCCATCCCGTCGTACTTCGAGCCCTTCAAAGACACCCGCGCCTGCGTATCAAAAATGGACGGACTAGGCAGCCCGTGCCTCTGCCCGATCGCAAAGTCGTTCGGATCATGCGCCGGCGTCACCTTCACCGCGCCCGATCCGAACTCCGGCTGCGCCCAGTCATCGACGAGGATCGGAATCACCCGCTCCGCAACCCCTGCCACCGCACTCAGCGGCAGCCGCACCTGTTTGCCCACCAGCGCCGTGTACCGCTCGTCCGCCGGGTTCACCACCACCGCCACGTCGCCTAGCATCGTCTCCGGACGCGTCGTCGCAATCGTGATTGAGCCTTCACCCTCCACCAGTGGATAGCGCACGAAGTACAGCTTGCCCGTCCGCTCCTCGTGCACTACCTCGAGGTCCGACACCGCCGTCCCAAGCGCCGGGTCCCAGTTCACGATGTAGGCTCCGCGATACACCAGCCCCTGCTCCCACAGCCGCACAAATGCCTCGACCACGGCGGCGGAAAGGTCCTCATTCATCGTGAAGTACTCGCGCGACCAGTCCACGCTCGCGCCCAGCCGCCGCATCTGGTCCGTGATCGCGCCGCCGTACTGCCGCTTCCACTCCCAGACGCGCTCCGTGAAAGCCTCGCGTCCAAGTTCCGCCCGGCTCGTCTTGCCTTCCGCCGCCAGCTGCTTTTCAACCATCATCTGCGTCGCAATCCCCGCATGATCGGTCCCCGGCACCCACAGCGCCGTCTCCCCGCGCATCCTGTGCCACCGCGTCAAGATGTCCATCTCCGTCTGGTTCAGCATGTGCCCCATGTGCAGGCGGCCGGTCACATTGGGCGGCGGCAGCAGCATGGTGAACGCTTTCGCCCCGACGCTCTCTACCGGCGTATCAAACAGTCGCTCCTTCACCCAGTACGCGGCCCACTTCTCTTCGATCGCGGAAGGATCGTACGCCTTCGCAAGCTCGTTGCTTGTTCCTTGTGCTTCATCGCTCATCCCATTAAGCCTAGCAGCAGAACCGGAACGCGGATCAGACAGATAAGAACGGATCGATATGGATAGAGCTGATGAGCCCTAGCCATGTCGATCCATTTCTATCCGTCTGATCCGCGTTGAATTTGCTCTACTGCGGCAAAGGATCGAGCTTCTTCAGCCCCTTCTTCTTCTTATGTTTGCTCGACGACTCATCCGCCTTGTCGAACTCAGGCTTGGCCGCCTTGCCCTTGACTGGCAAAGCCTGCGCCTCCGGCGTCTTCTTCCCGTCCACCTCGTTTACTGGATCCGGAGCCTGCGTCGCTCGCTCGACCGGAGGCAAAGCTCCGCCACCAACCGGGCCTACTGCCTTCAATCCATAGCCTGCAGCCGGCACCGCCGTATCCACAGCATCCGGAGTCCCCGGCGCCACAATTTCAGCACCGATCCCGCTTCCGCCACCCACCGACCTCGTCCCCGCCGGCGTCGCCGTCAGATTTGCCGTCGAAGGAGCGCCATCCACCCCGGTTCCCACATCCTGCAGCGCCAGCGGAGCCGCCGCCGTGCTTGCAGCCGCTGGCCTCTCCCTGGGTGTCTCAGCAACGGTCGGTCCATTCACGACCACAGGCGAGGCCCCGGCCGGAGCCGGCGTAAACGCCGTCTTGAAATCCTCGTTCACCCGCTTTACCACCGTCGGCGCCGTCATCGGCTTCGGGTCGGACAACGTCGGATCTCCATCCCGCGCCGCCACCACCGTGTCCGGCTGATGCAGGAACATCACCTTCGCCCGGGTCGCCAAGGTATACGTGCTGCGGCTACTCTCCAAAGCCTCGCTGGCCGCCATCTGCGCTGCCGTCGGCGTCGGTACCGGAAGGCTCATCGCCTCTAAACGCTCCCGCGCATCCTCCACATGCGGCGCAGACGAGTGCTCGAGCACCACCTTGCGATAGCAATCCGCCGCTAGGCCGTCGTACAGCTCCTCCAGCTTCGCCTTACCCGCCTCGCCCGAACCCTGCACCTTCAGTCCGCGCACATACCGCGCCTCTGCCTCATACGCGTCGCCCAAACCCACCAGCGCATCGTCCATGTGGCTATACAACGGATACGTGTCCGCCACCGTCTGGTAGCGTGCAATCACCGCCGCCCAATTCTCGCGCGTGGCATAGTACGCCGCGATCGTCGCCTCTCGCGTAGCCAGAACTTCCTGCACCTCGCGCAAGCGCTGCTTGGCCTGTGTCATCAACTGCTTCGGAGCATTCGGATAATCCGTCAACATGCGGCGATACTCCTCCTCCGCATGGATCGTCTTGGCATAATCACGGTCCGGCTTGTCCATTTGCCGGAAGTAAATATCCCCAATCCGCATCTGCGCCTCGGCCGCCTCCGGAGCATTCGGGAAGAACACACGAAAGTCCGCATACTCGCTCTCCGCCTGCGTCAGCGCCGCCGTCCCGCCCTCCTTGTACCAGCTGTCCGCAATCGCCAACTTCGCCCGCATCTGGTACTGCGAGTCCGGATACGTATTCAGCATCGTCTGCAGATCGAGCCGCGCCACATCGAAGTGGCCTTTGTTCATCGCCACCAGCGCCTTGTCGTACAACTGCTTGTCCGGCAGCTTGGCGTCCGCGCCGGCCAGCGACTGCACCTTGACGTCCTTCTTGAGCGCCTTCTTCGTATCCTTCGACTGCACGACCTTGTCGTCCGGATCCGCTTTCTTTTTCTTGCCGCGCGTATACGGGCTCAGCGTCGCCGTCGGCACGGACTGGCCGGCGCTGTCGGTCGACCCACCGGTCGTCCCCTGCGGAGTCGTGGTAGGAGTTTGCGTCTGGAGCGCGGGATCGGTCTGCGGTGTGGTCTGGGGTGTGGTCTGCGGCGCGGCCTGCGCGAGACTCGAAACGCCACCCGTAATGAAGACGGCAAGAGCGGCGCCCGCCAGTACAGAAGCGCGCAGGGTAGGAAAAAAAGATCGATCTTGGATCGTATTTGGGATCACGCTGGTTAGAACCTCGTTGCCCCGCCCGACTTGGCCTTCACCGCGTCACGAGACTTCCTTATTTTATCCTTTGCCGTTGTTTCAGCCGGCCCGGCTATGCTTCAACCCGTTCCGGCTTCGCTGCCCGAGCCAACTCTAAGAACTCCCGTGCATTCCGCTCCGTCCGCGCCCGATCTCCCGGCGCGAAGATCGCCGACCCGGCCACCAACATATCCGCTCCTGCTTCGACCACGCTCGCCACCGTATCGTGAGCAACGCCGCCGTCGACCTCAATCCGAAAGTTCAACCCCATCTCCGCCCGCAGCTCCGCCAGCCCTCGAATCTTGCCGAGCGCCAGCGGTAAAAATTTTTGCCCGCCAAACCCCGGGTTCACACTCATCACCAGCACGTGATGCACCATCGGCAGCACCTCGATCAGCGTCTCGACCGGAGTCGCCGGATTGATCACCACCGCCGACTTCACGTTGTAGCTGGCGATCAATTGCAGCGTCCGGTGTAGATGCCGGCACACCTCCTGGTGCACGGCGATCATGTCCGCCCCGGCCTTCGCAAAATCCTCAATAAACGCGTCCGGATTTTCGATCATCAGGTGGCAATCCATCGGCAGCTTCGTCACCGGCCGCAGCGCCTTCACCACCGGAGGCCCAAACGTGATATTCGGCACAAAATGCCCATCCATAACATCCACATGGATGATCGTCCCACCCCCACGCTCTGCCGCCGCAACCTCGTCCGCCAGATGCGCAAAGTCCGAAGCCAAAATCGAAAACGCAAGCTCAATCAAAGGTAGGCCTCAATCAGCAAAGTATCCGCTCCCAGCAGTTTAGTATGGAGGACGATCCTTCTTCGGTGTCGACGGTGCATTCGGAAATGCGTGAAGCGCACCCGCAGTCGGCGGAACTGTCCCGCTGATCCCGGCCCAAAGTCAACAGTTTGGGCAGCACTACAACTGCTGGCGGACGTTGCCTGAGTTGAACCTCCTCAACGGTTGGTGAGCTGTTTACATAGTGACAAGCCAAAAGTGGCTGTAAGGTGAACCGATGCGTTACTTCTTTCATTGGCTTCAGGCAGCAGCTGACGCACGCACGGCGGCTGAACCACATGGGATTACCTATGTTGACTTTCTGACGGTTACCCTCACCGCGATGTGTGTACTTCTCGCTGCGCTAGGCTTCATTGTCGCTATTGTTGCCGTTGTCGGCTACCGCGACATCAAGTCTGCTGCCATGAAGACAGGCGAACAAGCAGCCGAGCGAGCACTCGAATTGAAACTGAGGGAGTACCCCGATGCCGCCGAAATTCATCAGAAATACACGGCCATGGACCGTTATATGACGGACATGTTGCGCAAGGAAACTTTGCTTTCCCAAGTTCGTGCTACACCTTTGGGTGTTGCCAAAGCGTCAAAACGGGACGAAGATAAGCTGGTATCCGCTCCACGGCCCAGACGATACCCCAAGAAGACGGAGTAAACGACATGGCGTCAGCCGCACAAATCGAATATGGGGAAACGACGGGCGAGATTATTGAGCGTTTTCAATTATCTGCTCCTGTGGATGTGCTCGGAATGGCTGAGGCTCTCGGTCTTGCGGTCTGGGAAGACGATATTAGCCCCTACTCCGGCAAGATTACCCGAGACGCCGCACACGGTGGCCCTAGTGGCTACAGTGTCATCGTCAACGCTCAGGAACCACCTGCGCGTAAGCGTTTCACAATCGCCCACGAGATCGCGCATTTTATTCTCCACGCTGACGAACTCCTCAAAGGAGACCTTGTGGAAACTTTGTACAGGGGAGGTTTGGCGGATCATCTCGAAGCACAGGCAAACAAACTGGCTGCGGACATACTGATGCCACTCTCGCTTATCGAAAAACTTATCGCTCAGGGAGCAGCCTCGATTGAAGACCTGGCGGAAGCTTTAGAAGTTTCAAAGACAGCTATGAGCATACGTCTTGGAGCCTCGTATGCAGACTAGGTAAGCTGTTTGTAGTATGTAAGGAGCGGATAAGCTGACAAGCGGCCGCGGAGAGCTGTCGCGACCAGGTCAGAATGGGTATAGCTCACTCCATAAATCTGCCCGTTTACCACTTTCATTTGTTAGGCTCACCCGGGCCACTTGTTCGATCAGGCTTCAGATTCCTTACTCCTGCCTCGTCCTTTCCGCTCCACCACCGGCACCACCCGCTCCACTCCCTCCCTTCCCGCATGTAAAATCTTCACCTTCGCCGCCGCCACCCCCTCCCGATCCGTCTCCGCCATCGCCTTCGGTTCCCCCAGTGCCATCCTCGCCGCGCCCCGCAGAATCCGCCGCAC
>CAXUNR010000012.1:0-75937 GCA_964252655.1 uncultured Acidobacteriaceae bacterium | reverse complement strand
CGCCCCGCAGCGCAAACACCCCCGGCAGCGCGGGCACTCCCCGCAGCCCCTCCGCCGCCTCTTCCGCTCGAAACGGCAACACATGCGCGAAAGCGTAAGTCCCAGCCACCAGTCGATTCTATCCAAGCCGCACACGACAACAATCCCGCCGAGGACGTACTTTCCAGAGTCCCATCCCCTGATAAGTCTACTGCTTTGAAATCAAGAATTTACGTAAAGGATACTCGGTTCGCAGACCAAGGTCCCCAACTAAGTCCAGTGTTTTGAATATTTTGCGCAATAAAATACCGGGGGAGGGAGATCACGACCCAGCGATCATCATGCCCTCTACCCGGATCGTCGGCGACGCACTCGCACTCCGAAATACTAGGTCGTTCCCCATCGCCGAAATATTTCGGTACATGTCCTTCAGATTTCCGGCAATCGTGATCTCCTCTACCGGAAACGTCAGCTCGCCGTTCTCAATCCACAGTCCGCTTGCTCCCTGCGAGTAATCGCCAGTAACCAGGTTCACTCCAAATCCCATCGTCTCTGTGACATACAGCCCCTGCTGGACATTGCCGATCAGCTCCTCCGGAGTCATTGTCCCAGGCTCCAGGTAGAAGTTTCCAGCGCCAATTCCAGGGTTCCCAGCCAGCCCCCGCGAAGCATTTCCCGTAGACTTCAGCCCCAGCTTGCGTGCTGTGTAGGTGTTGGTGACATAGCTCTTAAGAATGCCACGCTCGACGAGCACCGTCCGCCGCGTCGGCAAGCCTTCCCCGTCGTAAGGTGCCGTCCCAAAGCCGCCAATTCCATCAAAGACCATTGTTCCGTCGTCGACGACCGTGACGTTCTCCCCAGCTACCCGCTCGCCCAGCATGCCGTCAAAAAAGGTCGCATGCCGGTAGATCGCATCTCCATTGGCGGCCTCGAAGATGCTGCCCATCACCGATCGCGCAATGTCAGGGGAAAAGACCACCGGCGCACGCTGTGTCTTCACCTGCCGCGCCCCCAGCCTGCGCAGCGTTCGTTCCGCTGCAATCCGGCCAATCTCCTCAGGATTCTCCAGCTTACGAGTCGTGCGCGAGCTTGAATACCAGTAGTTCCGCTGCATGCGGCCTTGCTCGTCATGGGCGATCGGCGCAGCGGAAAATCCACAGTAGGACCGCCGATACTCCCCCACGAAGCCGCGCGAGTTCACCATTACCTTGTGCGATGTCGCGGTATCGAAATCTCCGCCGCCCGAGTTCTGGATGCGCGTGTCGAACGCCATCGCCGCCGCTTCGCACCGCCGCGCAATCTCGATTCGCTCGGTCGGCGGCTGCTCATAGACGTCCTCGAAGTAGAGCCCCAGATCGCCCGAAACCTGGCCGAACTCACTCTCTTCCGGCAGGCCGATGAACGGGTCTTCGCTCGTGATCTTCGAAAGCGCAACTGCTCCCTCGACCAGCTTTTGCAGCCCCTCACGAGAGAGATCAGAGGAAGAGGTGCTCGCCGTTCGCAATCCGTTGAGCACCCTGAGTCCAACTGCACGCGACCCCGACTCCTTCAGCGTCTCGACTTGCCCTAAGCGCACCAGCGCCGAGAACTCCTCGCCCTCGTACGCCACCGCCTCGGCATCCGTGGCACCGGCCTTCAGCGCCTGCGTCATCACCTCTTCGGCAATCTGCTTCAGACTGACCGCATGGATCAATACAGGAGAAGCACTCATCGCAGAGGAAACACTCATTGTTGTCCTTTACCGCACCGGCGCAGACGACATCCTGGCCGCGCGCCCATCCGTTGCCCTGAGAAAGTGCAGACCCGCACGACAGTACTCCGAATCGCTTTTCAGCTTATGTTCCATGTGCGCGGGAGGAGCATCCAGAGTGCGCCGGCGTACCAGCTTCACAGGGCCGCCGCAATCCTTGCAACGAAACTCTGTGTCCTCATCCACCAGCGCTTCGGCAATCTGCTTGGTCTTCCAAAAAGATTCATAGCCGCCAGCCGCACGAACCCGGCGGCGCTTCACTTCACATTCGTAGAACTTCTCACGTTCAGTGATTGCCATGTGCTCCCTTGCAATATCCGTTCTTTTGCGTGAAATGGTTCCTTCAAGTCCTCACAACCGCTTCGTCCGTGCTGCTTACTCCACCGGAGTCGCAGACATGCGTGGTTCCCGCCCATCGGCAGCTTTGCGAAAATGCAGGCCGGAAGCACAATACTCCGAGTCTTCCTTGCTCTTGTGCTCCGCGTAGGGCAGCGGTCCGCCCGTTTTGTGGGTTTTATACAGCTTCAGTACGCCATGACAATCCTTGCAGCGGAACTCCGTATCGTTATCTTCCAGCGCATCCACTACCGTCTTCATCTTCCAAAAAGGTTCGTAGCCGCCACCAGCCCTGGTGCGCCGTCGCTTTACTTCCACGTCGTATAGTTTGGTTTCTCGCTCGACCGCCATTACCGCCCCGTTCCGCCGACCGTCATGCGATCGAGCTTAATGGTCGGCATACCCACGCCCACAGGGACGCTTTGCCCAGCCTTGCCACAGGTTCCGATCCCCTCATCCAGCGCCAGGTCGTTGCCGACCATGCTGACATGCTTCAGCGCTTCCGGCCCGTTACCGATCAACGTGGCGCCCTTCACCGGCCGGGTCACCTTGCCGTCTTCGATCAGGTAGGCCTCGCTGGCCGAAAAGACAAACTTGCCATTGGTAATATCGACCTGCCCGCCGCTGAAGTTGACGGCGTACAGCCCGCGCTTTACGCTGCGGATGATGTCTTCCGGCATGTCGTCCCCGTTCAACATATAGGTGTTGGTCATACGCGGCATGGTCACGTGATGGAAGCTCTCGCGACGGCCGCTACCGGTGCTTTCCGTACCCATCAGCCGCGCGGACATCTTGTCGGTCAGGTAACCCTTCAAGATGCCGTTCTCGATGAGCACTGTCTCCCGCGTCGGCACGCCTTCGTCGTCGATGTTCAGACTCCCACGCCGATTCTTCATGGTTCCGTTGTCCACCACGGTTACCTTCTCGCTGGCGACTTTCTTGCCGATCAATCCAGCGAACGCTGAGGTTTTTTTGCGATTGAAGTCCGCTTCCAATCCGTGCCCGACGGCCTCATGCAGCAGCACTCCTGGCCATCCCGGCCCAAGCACTACTTCCATTTCGCCAGCCGGTGCTTCCGCCGCGCCCAACTGCAGGATCGCAGTACGGGCAGCCTCTTGCGCGAAGTGCTCCGGGCTGTGATCCCCCTCGAAGAACTCAAGCGTGACCCGGCCCCCGCCGCCGCTTGATCCCCGCGCGGTGCCGCCGGTCCCATCCAGTCGCGCATCTTTGGCGATGACGAACACGTTCAGCCGCGCCAAGGGCTGCGTATCGCTGGCAAACGTACCATCGGAAGCTGCAATTAGGATGCGACGGAGCTCGTCATTGATACTAGCCCGCACCTGCGTAATGCGTGAGTCAAACGCTCGCGCCGCCTGGTCCGCACGGTGAATCAAGGCAAGCTTCTCGGCGATCTCGGCGTTGGTCGAAAGCCCAGCGATCGGGTAAAGCGACGGAGCCTCCGTCTGCCGGAAGCCGCTTGTAATTTCCTTCGCCGGTCCGTTGGCGATCAGCGCGGCCGTCCGTGCGGCACGCAGGAGGCGCTCACTCGAAAGGTCATCCGTATACGCAAACCCGGTCCGCTCGCCGGACAGTACGCGGATTCCGCACCCCACGCTCATTCCTTGGCTCGCCGATTTGATTAACCCCTCATCGATTCCGAGCGAAGTCGTCGTCACCGACTCAAAGTAAAGATCCGCATATTCGCCGCCGGCGGAGAGCGCCTCACCCAAGCAACGTTCCATCAGGCGCTCCGACAACCCTAGTTTTTCGATGAAATAGCGTTTATGGTCCGTTCTTGGCTCTGTAATTGGATCAATCGTGGGAAGGGACATTCTTCCTATGATAGGCTTCGCATCGCCGAGCGGCAAACACCATCTTACGAGCACCCCGAAGCCGGGTGCCTCGCCTCAGTCCACTGCAGAAGCCCGGGCGCCCCATCTCAGACAGTCTCACCGTCTGAGATGGCGAAAACACATTCTGTTCTTACCGTCCGTGCGAGGGATCCGTCGACCGAGCCACATTCAAATCCAGAGTTAAATCCTGCGACGCCCCACCATAGCAGTTGCCGTCCGCGGCATACGTTGCCGCACAGCTGCGCGTCAGCTCCGGCCGCCGCGGCGACTGCGCATACTGCCACACCACTGCATCCGCCGTCCCGGAATCCTTTAGCTGCGGAGCTCGCGCCACACACCCCGGCGCCGGAGGACATGCATCCTGCGCGACCCAGAAGACCACCGGATGCAGATGCCGCGCGGCCACCTGCCGGCGCACATCCTCAGCCGTTGTAATCGTCAGCTTGGCCCAACCAGCGCCCGTACCGTCCGGGCTTGGCTGCCCACTCAGATACGCTCCGGACTTGTACGCCGACGCGGCAACTTGTTCCGTCCAACCAAAGAAGTACGCCGCCTGCTCCGGCAGCAAACGCCCACCCTCCTCCTGATCCAGAAACAGAATCGTTCCCGTGGAGAAGCCCTCCCGCCGCGCCGCCTCAATCGCGGCCGCACCATCCCGCTGCCCCAGGCTCGCCGGCGCAGTTCCGGCCCTTTGCGCACGAAGAAGCGCCGCATCGAGCCGTCCGTTCCAGAGCACCAGAAACCCGAACCCCGCATCCCGGACCGCCTGCCGCTTGCCCGCCCAGGTATTCGCACTCGCCCCAGGCGGATTGTTCAACCAGTAGCCTGCAAACGCGAAGTGCTTATGCAACCCTCTCAGCCGACTGTCTCCCGGATACTCGTTGCGATCAAACCCCACGAACTCACCCGTAGCTTGCCCGGCAGCGGGCGCACCCTCAGACGAGGCACTCATTCGATTCTCCGACTTTGCACTCGTCCGCAGAAGCACAGCAAATACAACAGCACCTACCAGCAGCAACCCAGATCGCATTCGGAAACGCTCCTCTGCCGCCAAAGATACACTCCGGAAGGAAAACCGGATGTGCTACGTTTTAGGCCATGAGTGCCGCCCAGCATCCCGAGCCCACCCCGTCCGCTGCCCCCGACCCACGTTACCCGATCGGCCGCTTCGATCGCCCCGATCCTACCCAGCCTCTGCCCGAAGGACAGCTGCAGGCCGCGATCTGGACACTCTCCGAGCTTTCGGAAAATCTGCGCAATGCCTGCTCCGAGCTCAACCAGAGCCAACTGGACACGCCCTATCGCGAAGGAGGCTGGACCGTCCGCCAGCTCGTCCACCACATCGCCGACAGTCACATGAATGCCTTCATCCGCATCCGGCTCGCGCTCACCGAAGACCATCCCACGATTACGCCCTACAACGAAGGCGCCTGGGCCAACCTGCACGATTCGGTCGCCCCCATCGAGTGGTCGCTCGAGCTGATCGAAGCGCTGCACGCCCGCTGGGTCATGCTCCTCCAGTCGCTCCAGCCCGAGCAATGGCGGCGCGCATTCGTCCATCCTGAAAACGGACTCCAGACCGTCGAGCGCGCAACTTTGCTGTACGCCTGGCACTCCCGCCACCACGTCGCGCACATCACCCACCTCCGCATGGCCCGAAGCTGGTAGCCAGTCCGTGAACCCAACCAAGGCCGCCGCCACGCCGGAGCAGACGCCGGAAGAGATCGCCGCTGCACTTGAGTCTTTTTTCGTCGAGCACCCGGATACCGTCGTGCTGGAAGACGGCAAGCTGCTCTTCGACATGCGCGAAGCCAAATACACGCTTTCCTCTGAGCATGGCCGCTGCACCCTTCATCTCTGGGGCACAGACCGAAATCTCGTCCGGCGGATTACCGCGCTCGACCTCCGCGCCAAGGTTCTGCGGCTGCGTACCCAACGCTTCGGCCAGGCCCGGCCACAGACCCTCGAGCTGGTCGCCGACCGTGATCGCCGTCCGCCCTCCGCCCGCGACGCCACCCGCACCCGCTTCCTGAAAGTGGTTGAGCGCGCACTCGGCCGGCAGTTCCCGGACTGGACCCCGCGCGACTTCCGCACTGCCATGGATCTTGAGAAGTCCTTCGGGCCCGCCTACGCACGCGGCCTGCTCACCCAGGGGCAGAAAGCCTGGGCCGTCATCGCCATCAACCAGGAGGAGTCGTCCGCTACCATCGATGGCATTCTGACCTTCGGCATTCTCTGGCTGGTCGCCTGCCGCGAGGCCGCCGGCAATCGCCGCGTCATCTCCGGCCTGAAGCTCATCGTCCCCCAAGGCAGGGCCACCTTGACGCTCTCCCGCATGGCCTGGCTCGCCGGCGACGCCGCCCAATGGGAGCTTTGGGAGATCGACCCGCGCGACGAACAACTGACCCCACGCGAGGCCGCCGACCAGGGCAATGTCACCACGCGCCTGGCCCAAGCGCCCAACGCCGCATCCGCCGCGCTGCGCTTCAGCGAAGCCTCCGCACGCGTGCTGGCGATGGTTCCCGAAGCCTTCCGCCCCGTGGTGCAGACACGCCTGCGCAGCGGCGCCGAGCTCGCCTTTCTGCTCCACGGCCTTGAGTTTGCACGCATCCGCATCGGCGCCTCGGCCGAATCCTTCAACCGCGTAGAGAAGATCAGCTTTGGTGCCGGACCCAGCGAGACCTTGCTCAATGCAGCAAACGAGGATCAGCTCCGCGCCCTGGTCGCCCGCCTCTGTGAGCGCCGTCACGCACAGGGGGACAAACGCGACCCACTCTATCGCCTCCAGCCCGAGCGCTGGCTCGAGTCCCAGCTCTATGGAAATCTCCATCTGCTCGACGAGAAGCTCGACCCCGCGCACGTCCACGCCCAGGTTCCCGCCTTTGCCGCCTCCGATCGCGGCATGCTCGACCTCCTGTCCATCACCGCCGATGGCCGGCTCGCCGTCCTCGAACTCAAGGCATCCGAGGACCCGCAGCTCCCTCTGCAAGGGCTTGATTACTGGATTCGCGTTCGTTGGCACCACATGCAGAACCCCGACCCGGTCACCGGACTCGGCGAGTTCCAGCGCCATGGCTACTTCGGCGGGGTCCGTCTCTCGCCGCTACCGCCGCGTCTGTATCTGGTCAGCCCTGCGCTGCACGTTCATCCCTCGACCGAAATCATTCTCCGCCATCTTTCGCCGCGCGTCGAGTGGAGCTTGCTGGCACTCAACGAAGGCTGGCGCCGCGGAGTCAAGATCATCTGGCGTAAGCGCCGCTCCGACCCGCTCCGGTAGTTCCGGACGTACCTCAAGGCGCTTGCGGAAGCCCCGACAACGGCGTCTTCACCGGCGCAGCCAGCCCGATAAACTTGGTTACCGTGTTGCTTCCCTGGTTCGATACCCACACATCGCCGCTCGCATCGAGCGCCAGCCCGTACGCCTCGAGCAGCCCCGCATCCGCGCCCAATCCGGTCGCCGGCGAGAGCGACCTTCCCGGAGCTCCGGAGCTTATGCCCGCCAGCTCCGTCAGGTACGGCGTCCGGTAGTTCGCCACCCATACATTGCCCGCGCCATCGACCGCGATCCCCTGCGGCCGGAGAAGCGAGCCCAGCCCCGTGTAGGCCCCCGCCGAGAGGATCGCCCCTGTGCTCGCAACCCCTGTATTCGCAATCAACGAAACGCTATTGCCGTAGTAGTTGGCGATCCAGACATTGTTGCCCTGGTCGAGCGCAATCCCCGCCGCGCCATTGCAGCAGTCGAAGTTCACAAAATTCGAGCCGTCCGGCGCAACTCTCGTCACAAACGTGCTCGCAAAATTCCCGATCCAGCCGAAGTGGTTCGCATCCACCGCCACCACCACCGGGAACGCGAACAGAGGCGACGTGTAGCCTGTGCTTCCCGAAAGCGGCGTCCCCAGCTGATTCAGCAGCGTCACGTGCGAGTTGCCGAAGTCCACCACCCACGCCGTGCCGTTGGGGTCGATCGCAATTGAAAGCGGGTAGTCCAAACCGCCGCTTTGATAGCCGCTGGCCCCCGAAAGCGCCGCGCCTGCCGCCGAAAGCTCGGTCACGGTGCCGATCCCCGTCGCCGTATACGGAGCCTCATTCGGAATCCAGACATTATTGTTGGCATCAATCGCCAGACCATAGCTATTCGCAAGACCGTAGCCGGTCACCCCCGCGGTAAACTGCGCCGCTCCTGTTGCGGAGAACTTGGAGGCAGCGTTGAAGTAATTGGCCACCCACACACTCCCTGTCGCATCCACCCCAATGCCCGAAGGGCTGTTCAGCCCGCCACCGTTCAGCGTCAGAAACATCGTCCAGTCCCCCGGTGGGGTCGTCAACGCAGGCGCATAGGCCCTGCTCAGCAGCGACTGCCCGTAGAGCGCAGCCGCGTTCGCCGCCGGATGCTGCGCCAAATTGAAGACCGCATCCAGCGTATTAGCCGGCATCGTGGTCACGGTCGTCGCGCTGAAAAGCGGCCCACATGCCGCGGCATCGATCGCGCAGGCATTCAGCATGTTCGCTACCGCGTTCACCCGTTCGGCGGGCGAAGCCGCCTCTGCCGGCAGCGACGAGCCCGGAGACGTCCCCGCCACCGGATCGGTCAGAGTCGCCGCGGTCAAAAACGCGTTCCCCAGCCCCACAGTATTGCTTGCGCTTGCTCCTATCTCGCCGCCTGTATAAAACGGGGCTAGCGCATACGCGGATGCCACTGTCGTCGCTTCATCGACGGCATAGGTCGCCCCAGCCGCCACCGCTGAACATGCCCCCAGCGTAGCCATCCACTGCACGTTCGCATTGGTCGCGCTGGCTGACCCAACCGTTCCGCCGGAGCTGACCACATAGAGCAGCGAGCCTGCCCCTGGACAGACAAAACCGGCTGGAATCGTCGCATTCCCCGAGGCCCCGGTCACCACTGGGTTGCCCAGCAGCGCTGCCGCCGCCGATCCATTGCCGCTCGTTCCCGCCGCGTACAGCTGCACGGCGGCTCCGGCCATCGGCTGCACTCCAGCCCTTACTGCAACGGAAAGAAACGGTCCTGCGTACGAGGTCGGCGTCGTACCCGTCCCGCTCAGCACAATCGCTTGCGCACTTGCGCCGGATTGACTCGCCACCGTCAGTGTGCCGCTGCGCACCCCAAAGCCGCGCGGCGTAAAGATCAGCATCACCTGGCAGCTTGCCCCCGCGGCAAGCATAGCTGTGCAGCTGTTCGCCGTCTCCGAGAAATCCCCCGCTGCCACAATCGACGAAAGTGCCAGTGCCGCGGTGCCGCTGCTTGTGATCGTCATCGTTTGCGCCGCGCTTGAAGTGCCTACCGCGACCGATCCAAAGTTTATCGCTCCCGGCGCAAGGGTTGCCAGCGAAGTCCCGCCGGTGCCCGTCAGAGCCACCGTCTGTGGCCCAGCGTTGCTCGCCACTGTCAAAGTTCCCGTGCGGGCGCCCAGCGCCACCGGCGTAAACACAACACTGATCTGGCAGCTTGCGCCGACCGCCAGCGCTGCCCCGCAGCTGTTCGCCACGACTGAAAAGTCGCCGCTCACCGTGCTCCCGGCAAGCGTCGCCGCCGCCATGCCGGTGTTGCTCAGCGTCAACGCCTGCGCTGCGCTTGCTGTGTTGAGACCTACGATCCCGAAGTCCAGCGTCGCGGGAGTCAGCGTAAGCTGCAGATTCGACACGGCCACGTTCGAGCCACAGCCGCTCAGCCCCGCAACAAACAAGGCAAAAAGCCAGATTCGAGCATCCACCAACAAAGCGCAGCAGCGTTTCAGCACAACAAACCTCAACTCAGTCGTGGAGTGCACCTTCCCGATCCTGCCTCGTCAGCTCACAAACTTTCTTTATCGCCGTCCCCAACGCTAGTGTTATTCACCCTAAGAGGACTGTCCATAACACTGAAAGGCGTATCCGTAACACTCTTGGTGGCCGCAAAGGATCACCGTACGTATCATCAACGCACCTGGACACCCTGCCGTCGGTCTTACTCCACAGCCGCATCATTGCGAATGCGCCGCCAGCCAGGCCTTCAGCTTCGGTTCCTGCTCCGCACGGAGACGGACGCAGTCATCGATGGAATCGAGCGCCTTGGCCAGCGAGCGATCGGACGCTTCGACCGGGTGCGTTGAAAAGAATGCAGCCACCTCATTCCGCTTCTCTACCGTGCAGAAAGAGCCCGTAGCAGCGATCAACTCGCCCCCGGAGGCCGTCGTCAACTGCGCCTTCACCTTGTCCCAGTGGTCCTCAATCCACGTCCAGGCCAAATCACGCGATTGCCGCTGGTTCAGTTCGAGCGCAAGCAGAATCCAGGAGTCCTGGTTGCGCACCGCGCCAGACGTTGCATACTCGAGCGTCCGCACCACTAGCTTTGGATCGTGAAAGCGTGTCAGCAACTCCTGGGTCTCACTCTCGAGACCGGGGTCGGACACCTGTTCCGAGACGTTCAGCATCTCCTCGTAAAATGACGTGTCCCCATGTTCCGCGGTCAACATTACCGAGGCATCGACGATATCCGGCTCAGTCACTTTTTTGCGCGAAAAGTAGTCGAGCGTCACCTGCAAAGCGTGTGCTTCAGTCTTTGGGTCGTCGGCCTCACCCAGCGCGTCGAACAGCTCGGTCCGAATCTGCTGCTGATCGAAGCTCGCCTTGCCGGCATCGTTCCCCAGGGCGGCATACACCGGCCCGAATTGATTGCGAATCACCAGGTTCAGCTTTAGCCGGTCTGCGTCGTCGGCGATCTTGCTGCGGATCTGCCCAATCGAACTTAAGGCCGTATCGAGGACCACTGCGTTCTTATCCTGCTTGAGTACGAGCACCAGGTCGAGGAAGTCCCCGACAGATCCCTGGCCCGCTCGTGTCAGCGCCCAGCGATCACCGACAAAGCCGATTCGCTCCGGCACCGACAATCCCTTCTCGACCGACGCGGTAATCGCCTTTAGCTGCTCCGGCGTATAGCTGACCCGGTAATAGCCCTTTTGCCCAGCATTCGCGTAGAAGAATGGCATCGGTGTGCCGGCCGGCAAAGTAACCTCCGCTGAGTTCTTCGAGAGCAGCGTACACGCCGGGGCGCTCCCCGTCTTCACACACACCGGCACGGTCCATCCCGGCGCGCTATGCGCTTCACGCTCATCCGCGTTCAGGCCCGCAAGATAAAACCTGCTCTGGGTCACCGGAAATCCCATCTCCTGCTTGCCACCAAAGGCCAACAGCGGCACGCCCGGCCGGTCGATGAAACTCGACATTACCTTGTCTACCGGCAGCTTCGAGGCCGTTGTTTGCGCGTTCCAAAAGTCTTCTGCCGTCGCATTCGCATAGAGATGTGCGGCCAGATAGTTGTGCACTCCCTGCTGAAATACCTTAGGGCCCACCCAGTGCTCCACCATGCCGATCACCGCGCCGGCCTTACCGTAGGCGATCTCGTCGAACAGTTCTGCGATCTCTTCGGGCGTCTCTGCCGCCTGGCGGATCGGATGCGTCGTGCGCCTCGCATCGGCGTTCAGTGTGCTGTCCAGCGAACCGACTACGTCCTGCGGAAAGTTCCATTCCGGGTGCCACTCATCGGCCGCCTTGTCTTCCATCCACGTCGCAAAGCCCTCGTTCAGCCACAGATTGTCCCACCACTGCATGGTGACCATGTCGCCAAACCACTGATGCGCCATCTCGTGCGCCACCGTCTCCGCCACACGCTTTTTCGAGTTGGTGGACGCATCCTTGTCATCCAGCAGCAAACCCGTTTCACGATAGGTGATGGCCCCAAAGTTCTCCATCGCACCGGCCTCGAAGTCCGGAATGCCGATCAGGTCGAGCTTCGGCATTGGATAGCGAATTCCGAAGTAGCCATCGTAATAATGCAGAAAGTGCTCCGCGGCTTTGAGCGCAAACGTCGTCAGCTGAACTTTGTCCGGCGTACTGCAGACCCGGATCGGCACCCCGTCCACACCGCCCTTGGAACATGCAAAATCACCTACCAGGAACGCCACCAGGTAGGTCGACATACGCGGAGTCGGCGCAAACACCACGCGGTGCTTCCCTGCTCCGGCCGGCGTGTCGGAGAGCATGTTCGTATTCGAGATCACCTGATCACTCGCATCGACCGTCAATGACACATCAAAGGTGGCCTTGAACGCCGGCTCGTCAAAGCAGGGAAACGCCCGCCGCGCATCGGTCGATTCAAACTGCGTGACCGCATAGTTCCGGGCCTTTGTCTTCGATAGGTAGAAGCCTCGTAGCTTGTCGTTCAGCATCCCGGTAAAGGTGAGCGACAACACGGCGTGGCCCGCCGGCAAAGCTCTCGGAAAAGTAAAGGTAGCCTGCTGCTTCGGCACATCAAAGCTCACGCTGCCTGCCTGCCCATCGGCGGTCACGGATTGAATCTGCAGATCAAGCGCATTCAGCGTGACCGTCTTCGCAGCTGCGGCCAACGTCACATCAATCGTCTCGGTTCCACTAAATGTCGCCTTGGCGATCTCGGGTGCGATAGCCAGCGTGTAGTGTTGCGGCGTGATGTTCTGCGGAAGTCGCTGACCCCAGCTCACCCCCGAACCCAAGACCACTGCCCCCACCGTCAACCAAGCCTTGATCGACAACGTTCCTCCTGGCCCGCTTACGCCTTCGCTTCACTCGATCGCTTCAGCCGGGCGACGCATAGTCGCGCGGGCACATAGGCCTGCACAGCAAAGCGTCCATTTGGGATCGCCGCAGCCTGGCACAACGCGCGCCATTCTGTCTCGCGGAAGCTCCGTAGAATCGACACGGCACCATCATGCTTCACAAACCGATGCCAATGTGTAAGACGACTTAGAACGCGAAACAAGTGGTACGGCACGGGTTGACGATGCAGATCGTTGATAAACCAGCCCAGACTCGCGCTTGCCTCCATCCACTCCAGAAATCGCACGATCTCAAGGTCTTCTAGATGATGCGTGAGCAGCGAACTGATGACCAGGTCAATACCTTGCGGATCCTTGAAGTCATAGACATTGCCGGCGACATACCTAATGTGTCCTCGAGGAGTCGCCTCCTGCGCGGCGCGTACCGCATCCGGGTTCAAGTCGATGCCCGTCAATCGGACTGGCACCTGGCGCCTTTGCGCCCACCGATGGACCCGCCGGAGCATATCGCCAAAGCCGCAGCCCACGTCCACAATGTGGATCGGCCTAGCTTGTTGCTGCCTGTCGCGGCACGCCTGACCGAGCCAGTGAAGTGTCGGCAGAGCCGCACCGGTCAATGAGTTCACCTGAGCGATCGAACGCAGGCAGCCGCGCAGATCTTCATAACTGCACGGCTGGTCCATCCACTCGGGATACCGGGCTAGGCTGGCGCGCCTGGAGAAATCAAAACCCTCGCTCACTGAAACGAGGCAGCCCGCTCCGAACGGCCGGAGACCTCTGATGAGCGTGCCTCCGCAAACGCCGCCGCGCCCAGCAGGGCACAGGTATCATCCAAGATCACGCGTACCGGCATCGTCTCCAGCAGCGGAGACATGCGCCCTTTATCGAGAAACGCCTCTATGAATGGTCCCTTCGAGAGCGTCTTGAGGATCTTCGGAGCGATGCCTCCCCCGAGGTATAAGCCGCCGTGAGCAAGAATCTTCAAGGCCAGATTGCCCGCCTCGGCGCCGAACGCGGATGAAAAAAGCTCCATCGTCTGAATACACAGTTCGCTCGATCCCTCCTCCGCGCAGCTTCCGATCACGGCGTTCGGATCCTCAGTCTTCATTCGTTCCTCAAGCCACGCCGGTTCTTCTATCTTCTCTTCCTCCTTGAGGAACGCGTACACATTCTTAATGCCGATGCCGGAGACGACCCGCTCAAACGACACGCGGCCGTTCAGCGTGCGCCGCAGATATTCAAGAAGCGCAATCTCCCGGTCGTTGCGCGCCGCGAAGTCGCAATGGCCGCCCTCGGACGGCAAAGGAATGTGCTGCTTCTGCCGCGCATCCCAGACAAGCAAGGCCTCTCCCAGGCCTGTGCCGGCGGAGATCAGCCCACGATGTCCTACAATGCCAGTCTCGCCCGGATGAAGGACATGCACCGCGTCGTTTGAGAGCTCGGGAATGCCGTATCCGTTTGCCTCAAGATCGTTGATGAGAAAGATGTGTTCGATTCCCAGCGAGTTTCGCAAAGCGCGCGAATCAAGAGTCCAAGGCAGGTTCGTCAGCTTCAAGTGTCCGTCGCGTACCGGTCCCGGACAGCCAAAGCACGCCCCTGCAATCTCTCCTACATTGACTTCCGGATGATCGTCTCCTTCTGCCAGGAAACGATGCACCACGTCGTCGAGGCAAGCAAACTCCCCAGCAGGAAATTTCTGTTCACGCAACGATTTGAGCTTGCCACCCTTGAAGCTGTACAACGCCAGATGAACTTTCGTACCCCCTACATCGCCCGCCAGGATCATGACAGCTCCAATACGCTTTGGCCGCTCCGGTTGGCTTCCGGCAGTTGCGCTGCTGCGGCACGATCGAGCAGCAACGTAAGCTTCCCGTTCGCCGGCCGAATGAGCTGCGCCGGATATCGATCCGGATCGTAGGCCCCCGTAAACACTGTATTGAGCATGTCTGCCTTCCGCTCACCCTCGATCAGGAATGCCACTTCGCGCCCCTGCGTGATTACCGGCCAAGTAAGCGTAAGCCTCCAGGTATCCTTCTGCGGAACATGGTTCGCCAAGCAGATATGGGCCATCTCATGCAGACCGTCGGTGCCTGGAAACAGCGAAGCGGTATGCCCATCCGGGCCAAGCCCCAGTAGGATCAAGTCAAACGTCGGCGTCTCCGCACCCTCCAGCCGCAGTGCATTCCGGATCTCCGCCTCATAGCGCGCCGCCGCTTCCTCCGGGTTGAGCTCGCCTTCCATGCGATGGATATTGGCTGCCGGCAGCGGAACCTGGTCAAGCATCGCCGCCTTGGTCATACCGAAGTTCGAGTCCTTGTCCGTAGGCGGCACGCAGCGTTCATCCACCCAGAAGAGTTGCAGGTTCTCCCACGCAATGCTCTCCTTGTACTCCCGTCCCAGCAGCGTGAGCACCGCCTGCGGCGTTGATCCACCGGAGATCGCTACACGCGCTTGGCCGCGTGCTCGGATCGCCGCCATTGCACTGGAAGCAAACAAATCGGCAGCTCCACGGGTTACCTCCTCCACCGTGGAACAGACCCTGACTGAAACCTCAACGTGACGCGGCATATCTTTCTCTCCACACCCTCTGGCACCACGGTGCCCCTCAAAGACTGAGGCGGATGCCGTCATGACCTAACGACATCCAGCCCTTACAACGACCTACAGCTTACGCCACTTGCGTCCATCCGCCTTCAGCATCGCATCCGAGGTTGGCGGTCCCCACGTGCCTGCTGCGTAGTTCGGAAGGTCCCGGACTGGGTTTTTTGCCCAATACTCAAGAATCGGCGTCATCAGCGCCCAGGTCGCCTCAACGCCATCGCGGTGCGCAAACAAGGTCGCGTCGCCGAGCATCGCGTCGAGCAGAAGACGCTCGTAGCCGTTGGCTGAGGACGCACCAAACGTCTCCGCATAAGAGAAGTTCATGTTCACCGGACTGATGCTCATGCTCGGCCCAGGAAGCTTCGCCCCGAAGCGCAGCGTAATTCCCTCGTCAGGCTGGATGCGCATCGAGATGATGTTATTCCGAATACCCTCTGCTCCCTTGCCTTGTTCGTCTTTGAAGATAGAAAGCGGCGGCTGCTTGAACATAATCGTAATTTCCGTCACACGCTTGGCCAGGCGCTTGCCGGCACGTATATAAAACGGCACTCCCGCCCAACGCCAGTTCTCAATCTCCAGCCGCACCGCGGCATAAGTCTCCGTCTGCGAGCGAGGATGCACGCGATCTTCCTGCCTGTACCCCACCACCTGCTTGCCATCTACGGTGCCGGGACCGTACTGTCCACGCACGGTATCCGCCGGATGAATCGGTCGAATCGACCGCCAGACCTTGACCTTTTCCGCGCGCACCGCAGAAGCCTCAAACGAAACCGGAGGCTCCATCGCCACAAAGCTGAGCAGCTCCATCACGTGGTTCTGTACCACGTCGCGCAAGGCACCTGCGGTCTCGTAAAAAGGCCCGCGCCCCTCGATGCCGATTGCCTCGGCCGCCGTAATCTCCACGTGATCGATATAGTTTCGGTTCCACACATTCTCAAAAATACCGTTGGCAAACCGGAACACAAGAATGTTCTGAACCGTCTCTTTGCCTAGGTAATGATCGATCCGGAAGATCTGATCCTCGGCGAAGACCTTGTTCACATCGTCATTCAGCGCACGGGCACTCTCAAGATCATGCCCGAACGGCTTCTCGATAATCGTTCGTACCCAGGAGCCAGAGTTTGGTTCCGGCTTATTCATTCCGTGCTTGCCCAGGGCGTTGATGATGTCCGCGAAGTACTCCGGCGCCGTTGCAAGGTAAAACAGCCGGTTGCCCTTCGTTCCGGCTTTCGCATCAATGCCCGCCAGCATGGCCTTTAAACCCGTGTAGCCGCCGTCATCATCGAAGTTCATCGCGTGGTACTGGACCTTCGCGATGAATGGCTGCAGCGCCGCATCCGCAGGGTCGACGCCTCCGCCTGCAAGAATGCCTTCTTTCATGTCGGGAGCAAAGGTCGCCTCAAGCGGTCGCCGCGCTACCCCGACCACGGAAATCTCCTTCGGCAGCAGACCGGCCTGCTCCAGGTGATAAAGCGCCGGCAGCAGCTTGCGCTTGGTTAGGTCTCCGGATGCGCCAAAGATAATCACCACACATGGGTCCGGCTTACGCTCTACCGTTTTGGCCGGCGGCGGCGTGGCAGCCGATGCTTTTACTTCAGGAATCGCCATAATTTCTCGTCCTCTCCACTTCTCAATTCATTTCCTTCGCTTCAGACTTCTTTAGGAAGCCTGCACGTAAACCCCAACATCGGCCAGCGCTGCACCAAGCTGCGTTGGCGATTCAAAGCGAATCGCCTGCATACCTGCCGCCCGCGCCGCGGCACAGTTCTCTTCTTTGTCGTCGATCAGCAACGCCGTCGCGGACCCAAAGCCGGAGATATCAATGGCCGACCGATAGATGCCGGGCGCCGGCTTCATCTCGTGGACATAGGCAGAACAGATGAAGTAATCAAACAGGGAACGTAGCTTGAACGCGTCGAGCCGATACTCATTTAGCTCGCTCGACTCATTATTCAACGTAGCCAGCCGCCAGCGGCCCGACTCCCTTAACTCCGCCAGAATATCCAGACACTCCGGATGCAGCACCTTCGACTCCGCACAGACCTGTGGCCATAACGAATTGAAGGTCAAGTTGAGTTTTGCATTCGGCCGCAACACAGTTCGCAGAAAAAACTCCCCCGCATCGATCAGTCCTCGCTCCCACTCGTGATTGGCGAGCACATGGGCCTCTTCATACGCCTGCAGGTCGACCTGTAGGCGACTCAGCACGCTTGTTCGCTGCTGCAGATCCCAGCCGTTCGTCAGAATGACCCCGCCCATGTCCCAGAACAAGGTGCGAATCGAACTGCTCACCGAGCCTCCACCTGCGTGTCATAATCTACGCCCAAGGACGTATCCTTCCACGCCGCCAGGTCCTTCTTCCACAACTCCAGCCGCGCCTCCATCCGGTCGTACGCCTGCTTGCCAAGCACCAGGTGCCGAGGCGGCTCGGGTGCCTCAACAGCCGCAATGATTGCCTTCACCGCTTTGATCGGGTCGCCCGCCTGCTTGCCCGCCTGCGTCTCAAAATACTCGCGTGACTTGCCCGCGCTCTGTTTGTAGTCCTCAATCTGGTGCGCGGCTACGGTCGCTGAGCGGCCCAGGAAATCGGTGCGGAACGGGCCTGGCTCGACAATCGTGACATGCACTCCAAGCGGAGCCATCTCCCCCGCCAACGCCTCGCTTAGCCCATTGACCGCAAACTTGCTGGCGTTGTAATAACCGACACCCGGCGTACCGATCAGTCCGCCGATCGACGAGAGATTCACGATATTGCCGCTCTTGTGCTCTCGGAATTGAGGCAGCAAGGCACGCGTCACACGCAGAAGACCGAAGACGTTGGTCTCGAACATCGGCATGAACTCAGCCTCAGAGACCTCTTCAATAGCGCCGCTGACGCCGTATCCGGCGTTGTTTACCAGCACGTCTACCCGCCCAAAGCGATCGAGCGCCACCTTCACCGCGGAGTCCACCGCGGCCTGGTCTATCACGTCTAACGGTAAAATCAACGCCGTTTCCGGGTACTGCCCGCCAAGCTCCGCAAGCTGGTCCGGCTTGCGGGCCGTTGCCACGACTTTGGCGCCGCCGGCCAGTAACTGCTCCGCAAGTTCTCGTCCAAAGCCCGTTGAGGCTCCCGTAATAAACCACACACGTCCAGAAGTTTGTACATTCATATAGAGATATGTGTCTTCGATGCGAAAGTAGGGATCAGGATGCGTCCTGCCCTAAGAGATCCAAGCCCGGCCAAGTCGAAAGAGGGCGCCACAGCAGGCTTAGGTCCTTGCGGCAGTCTCCCGTGCATCCGGCATGAACAGTCTTTCGATGGCTTTTACCTTCTCCAAACGTCGCGCTAACCGCTCCTCAACCGCACCAAATCTGGCCTTCAAATACGCATCTACAAGATCAAACGCCAGCGCCGGCCCGATGATCCGCGCACCCATCACCAGCGTATTCATGTCGTCGTGCTCCACGCCCTGATGTGCTGAGTAGGTGTCATGACACATGCACGCGCGTACGCCCGGCATCTTGTTCGCCGCGATACACACGCCTACCCCTGAGCCGCAGATCAGGATCCCGCGATCTACCCGGCCCGCCATCAGCTCGCGACCGACCAGAACCGCAAAGTCCGGGTAGTCATCCGTCGGCTCCATCTTAAACGCACCCAAATCGTTGACGTCATGCCCAAGGTTCGCCACATACGCGCGAACCTCTTCCTTAAGCGGAAATCCTGCATGATCCGCGGCGATTGCAATTTTCATCCCGTTTCCTCAGTCGTACTGCCAATCGTGTTCGAGGTCCGGAGGAACGCTGTCCTCGTACGTTGGCTGGAGCGAGGTCGAGCGCTCCTGCGTCTCGACCTCGTCGTCTTCGAACTTACACACCATCTCGCGTTCTGACTTCACCATCGCACTCCCCTGCATCTACTTCTTGACCAGCTTCTTCGCGTGTTCCACCACGACCGCGACCGAGATCCCCAGCTTTTCAAGCGCCACCGGCCCAGGAGCCGAAGCGCCAAAGCGATCCAGGCCCACGGCGATTCCGTCCCGGCCGATATATTTCCACCAGCCCATCGTCGCGCCGGCTTCGACAGAGATCTTCGGCACACCGTGCGGGAAGATCGACATCTTGTACGCGTCGTCCTGCTCCTCGAAGACCGCGAAGCTGGGCATCGAAACTACTGTTGCCAAAATGCCAGCGTCTTTCAGCTCGTTCGCCGCCTTCATAATCAGCGCGACCTCCGAGCCTGTCGCCACCAGCACGATTGCCTTGCCGAACTCCTCAAGAACATACGCACCCTTGCGCGCACGCTCGTGCACCTTGTACTTCTCATTGTCGAGCACAGGAAGATCTTGCCGCGACAATGCCATGAAGCATGCCGTGTGGCGTTCGAGCGCCAGTTGCCAGCACACGGCAGTCTCGTTCGCGTCCGCCGGACGGAAATCCGTCAGCTGCGGAATAGCCCGCAGAGACATCAGCTGCTCGATTGGCTGGTGGGTCGGGCCATCTTCGCCCAGGCCAACGGAGTCATGGGTGAAGATGTAGAGCGAGTGTGAGCTCTGCAGCGCGCCCATCCGCAGCGCGGAACGGCAATAATCCGAAAAGGTGAAGAAGGTTGAGCCAAACGGAATCAGCCCGCCATGCGCAGCGATCCCGTTCACCGCCGCCATCATCCCAAACTCGCGCACGCCGAAGTACACATTGCGGCCCTTCGGATCCAGGTGAAAGCTAGGCGAATCCTTGAAGATCGTCTTAGTCGAACTCGTCAGATCGGCCGCCCCGCCAAACAGCTCCGGAACCACCTTCGCGATTGCGTTCATCACCGTCTGTCCCGCATTCCGCGTAGCGATCGGTTTTTCCGCCGGAAACACCGGAATCTGCTTCTCCCAGCCTTCGGCCAGCTTCATCGAAACGGTGCGCTCATACTCCGCACCCTTGTCGGGGTAAGCCTTTCTGTACTCGGCAAATTTGGCTTCCCAGGCCTCACGCGCCTGCTTGCCCTTTTCCTTGCACTTGGCCCAATGCGCGCCCGCTTCTTCCGGAACATAAAAACTCTTGTCTTCCGGAAAACCAAGGTTTCTCTTAGTCGCTTTGACGTTTTCTGCGCCTAGCGCCTCGCCATGCACCTTGCTCGTGCCTGCCTTCGGGCTGCCGTACCCGATCACCGTCCGCACCCGAATCAGCGACGGCTTGGTCGTTTCGGCTTTCGCCGCCAGGATCGCCTTTTCAAGTCCCACCAGATCGTTGCCATCATCGACCATCTGCACATGCCAGTGGTACGCCTCGAACCGCTTCGTTACGTCCTCGGTGTAACTGAGCTCCGTAGGACCATCGAGCGAGATCAAATTGTCATCGTAGAGCACAATCAGCTTGCCGAGGCTCAGCGTCCCGGCCAGCGAACACGACTCATGCGAGATGCCTTCCATCAGATCGCCGTCGCCGCACAGCACATAGGTGAAGTGATTGACCGGCGTTGTGCTGTTGTATCCGCTGCTGGTGTCGCCTGCCTGATTGAAAATTGCCGAAAGATGCTTCTCCGCGATAGCCAGCCCGACCGCCTCGGCCAGACCCTGCCCAAGCGGGCCCGTCGTAACCTCTACGCCCGCCGTCTCGCCATACTCCGGATGCCCCGGCGTGTGCGATCCCCACTGGCGGAACTGCTCCAGCTGGCTGATCGGCAGGTCATACCCAGCCAGGTGCAGCGCGCCATACAACAACGCCGAAGCATGCCCGTTCGAAAGTACAAAGCGGTCCCGATCCGACCACTTCGGCTCTTCAGGATCGTACTTCATGAACTTCGTAAAGAGAAGATAGGCGATCGGCGCACAGCCAAGTGGCGCTCCCGGATGCCCGGAGTTCGCTTTCTCCACCGCATCCACGGCGAGAAAGCGCAACGTATTAATCGATAGCTGGTCAAGATCCTGCTGCGTCCCTGCCGCCGTGACTTCCAATGTCGATTCGCTCATTCCGCTCCCAGATCCTTGTCAGTCCATAAATTCATCGAACATGAGCTCCAAGCTCTCTTGCCTTCGATGTCCTGCCGTCCTGCTTCTGCTGCCTCAGTGTACTCGCCCCGCGCCTTGTGCCGTCCTAGATTGCCATCCAATTGTGCGCCCTAAGCTGTCTGCGCATTTAGGTTCGTCAGCTTGACTTCCACGTTCCGCCCTAGCCAGCACTCCTGCTCCGCCGCCGCCGCCGCCGGCCAACGCAGCGTAAAGATCAGCAGACCAGCGCCACCCGGAGCACCCGCCGGCGTCTGCACATCCACAAAGGAACCCGCATATCCGATGGCACGCGACGGTAGCGTCTTCGTCGTACGCCAGTGGTCGAGCGTGTACACCACCTCAAAGCGGTCCCGGTCCACAATCCTAAGCGTATGCCCGGCCGGCAGCTCGTCAATCGGCCTTGCCACCTGGAAGATTTCCGTCGTACTCCGGAAGCTGCGTTTGCCGGGCTTGACCGCATACCGCTCCGCCACCACCGAGATCGTATCGAAGACTTTTCCATCCGCTACCGACCGCAGCAGCTTAATGTACTCCGCATGCGCCCACACCAGCGGCTGTGCCGAACCCGCCGACCGGCCCTGATACATGCCCTCAGCCGGCAGATCGGCGTGATCCCACACCTGCTCCGGCAGCATTCCGCCAACAGAGGAAAACCGTTCGTACGCTCCGATCAGCGGCTTTACATCCCGGCCCGCCGCGAGCTCAAAGTGCGCCCGCTCTCCCCCCAGCAGAGGCCAGGCGCGACCCTGGCCGGACCCGTCATACGGGCCTCCATCCTTCTTTTGCCCGTAGCCGTCATGGTTGTAGCGACGCCAACACGGCCCGTAGGGCGTCTCGTACTTCAGGCAGGCATCGACCACCTTCAGCGACTCCGTGATCAGCGGATCATCCGCGCGCCGGATGCCGTAGCGCACCAGCTCGAGGAAACCAGCGTCGATCACCTCGCGCGCGTCGTAATCGGCCTGCTCGCCTACCTCGCGGTTGGCCAGGTGGATGAACCCGGGCGGCAGATGCGGATCGTAAAACGGATCGCCTTGTTGCGGAGGACGAATGCGCATGTAATGCCGCTTCACGCCCGGCAACAACACGCCATCGTTGGTCGCCGTCCACTCATCCAGGTGCTCTTCAATCCAGTCCGCATAGGTCAGCAGAAACTCTGCAAGTTCGCCCGCCTTGTACGCCTGTGCAATATTTGCCGCGCACACCAGCGCTGAGATTACCGCGGCCAGCGTAGCAGGCGAGTAGCCGGCATTTTCTTCCCAGCGCTCCTGCTGCGTTACCGGCGCATTGCGCACCAGAAACGCGGCGGCCTTCTCGACAAACGGAAACACATCGAAGATCCCGAGTCCGTCCACCTTCCACAAACGCCACGCCAGCATGATTGGGAACGCCACCTCATCGAGCTGAATTCCCGTCCAGTAGGCAGTGCCGTCAATCCAGAAGTTCTGTGCGAAGCCCCCGTCCGGCCGCTGCGTACACGCCAGGTAGACCAGCGCCCGCCGCGCCGTCTCCGTCCGCCCGCAGGCCAGCAGGGCCGTCGCCGACTGTACCATGTCCCGCGTCCAAACCAGGTGGTATCCACCCAGGTCCGAGTCCCCTTTCGACGCGCCCCACGGAATGGACGCCGACGCAATGAACGCACCGGAATACGTTTTGTCCTCATGCGTCAAAATAATGTTTTGGCTGATGCGTGCCAGCCGTCCGTCGTCGGTTGACGCTTTCCGCAGCGCCTCCTCGTTCGGGCTTTGTGCCCGGTGCCACTGCTCGATAAACCGCTTGCTGTGCACCTCGTACGGAGTCGAAAGCGTTTGCATCAGCCCCGCGAGCGCCGCGTGGTGCCCTGCGCCCAACGCAATTCCGATCGTAAACTCACGGTTTTCAGCCACGTCGATCTCGCCCATCACCTCGATATTTCCGTCGCAAGCCTGCCCAAACTGCCACGTCATCTTCATGTGCGCGGAAAGATCCTGGTAGCCATCGCTCGTGCCCACAAACCCGCAGGAGCTTCGCGTAAAGCCGCAGCTCGCCCCCAACGCTAAAGACGTCCCATGCTTCCACGCGAGCAGAATGCGCTTGCCGGCCAGCATCATCGAGCGCGCCGAATTGCCCGCGCCCCCGCCATCCAGATGCGGCGCCAGCAGCACGTAGCATTTCAGCCGCGACAGCACCGCCTCCTCCCCGGCGATCTTCACATTCATCAGCACGACCGGATGGTGCGGATCGGCGATAAACTCCTTGGTCACCGTATACCGACCATCGAGGTCCGAGGCGCTCACCCGCACCGCCGGTGTGCCCGGATCCATATAACCAAAATCATACTCAAGGGAGCGCTTCTCCTCATGAAAGAAGGTCTCCTCATCGGTAAACAGCAGCTCCATGTCCCGCATCTGCGGGCGGTCGATGGTCGGAAAGTAGACTTCGTTCAACGTTCCGTGCGAGATCGTGAACCAGACCTGGCTCGACGCTGAGTAGGCGGTCGAAACTGCGTCTTTCCTGCTCGAAGTCCAGCGTGGCTCCACGCCGGGCGCACCAAACGCAGCACCGTCGTCGTCCAGCCAGGCATATTCGTCTACGAAATCTTTGTCGTCTCGCATTGCTGTGATTAGAAACCAAAACGCAGCGCAATGGCGGCTCCCACTCGGTAAAATCCCGGGTAAATTCGCGGAACGGGTAAACCATATCTGCCTCCGTCGCCCACCTTTAGCATCGCTCCAGCTGGGCACGGCATCGAACCAATTGTTTAGAAAAAGCCAGGGCCGCGCTTTGACGGTCCATATACGACCCTGGACGGACTTTGGCTGCTGCACCTATTTACCCCAAGGAGATCCACCGTGGCCTTTGAACTTCCTCCGCTTCCCTACGATTACGCCGCGCTCGAACCATACATCGACGAAGCCACGATGAAACTACACCACGACAAGCACCACCAGACTTACGTCACTAACCTGAACGGTGCCATCGATAAGCATCCCGAGCTCGGTTCCAAGAGCCCCGAAGAGCTGATCAAAGACCTGCCCTCGATTCCCGAGGATATTCGCAAGGTTGTGCAGAACAACGGCGGCGGCCACGTAAACCACACCATGTTTTGGGAGATCATGGCCCCAAACGCGGGCGGAGAGCCCACGGGAGACATTGAAGTCCAGATCAAAATCGATTTTGGTAGCTTTGAGGATTTCAAAAAAATGTTCAACGAGACCACCGCGAAACAGTTCGGCTCCGGCTGGGGCTGGCTCGTCTATGAGGGCGGCAAGCTCAAGATCGTCACCACCGCCAATCAGGATAGCCCCCTCTCGCAGGGTCTCTATCCCATCCTCGGTAACGACGTCTGGGAACATGCTTACTACCTCAAGTACCAGAACAAGCGCCCCGACTATCTCGCAGCTTGGTGGAATACCGTCAACTGGACCGCAATCAACGCCCGCTTTGAAAAAGCAAAGAAATAGTAGCCGAACCAGTCTCTGGTGCCCCCACCTCAGCCTGTTTCATCGTCTGAGGTGGGGAAGATGCAGCCTGAAGTGACCCGCAGGCGGCTGCAGAACTACTTCCAAGTTGTTGCATTTATGAACGAGAATGACGCATAAACGCACCACCGGTCTTCTCCTTTTCCATGAAGAACAAACGGCCGCGCGTGTCCCTCGCGTTGCGTCTTCCGACCTACGGCGTGCGTCTTGGAGCTAATGAAAGCATCCAAGCTTTTGTCCGCTGTGCTCAGACCGCAGAACGCCGGTCTATATCTCAGGAGACCTGATGTGGATTGTTAGACTTGCGCTTCGCCGGCCATACACCTTCGTCGTTCTCTCTATGCTGCTCTTTGCCCTCGGCGTCGGATCGGCAGTTGAAGCGCCCAAAGACATTTTTCCGTACATCAATATTCCCGTCGTTACCATAGTCTGGACCTACTCCGGCCTTACGCCCACGGAGATGGAAGGCCGCATCGTCACGGTCACCGAGCGCGCGCTCACCACCACCGTCAACGACATCGAGCACTCCGAATCCGAGTCCTACCAAGGTGTCTCCGTCATTCGGGTCTACTTCCAGCCCACTGTTAAGGTTGAGCTTGCCATCTCGCAAGTCACCGCCGTCGTCCAGACCATCCTGCGCATTCTCCCGCCAGGCACGTATCCGCCCAACATCCTCAAGTTCGACGCCTCCTCGGTACCTGTCGTCCAACTCGCTTTATCCGGCCAGGGTCTAAGCGAAGCAGACCTGTACGATCTCGGCATCAGCTTCATTCGGCCACGCCTCTCGAACGTCAAGGGTGCCTCGATTCCCCTGCCCTACGGCGGCAAAGTACGCCAGGTCATGATCGACACCGACCCTAACCTGCTCTACGCCAAGCACCTTTCAGCCAGCGACGTCTCCGTCGCCGTCAACCAGCAAAACCTCATCCTGCCCGCCGGAACCGCCCGTCTTGGCAACCGTGAATATGTCGTCAAGTTGAACTCCTCCCCTGGTGAGGTTGCCGCGCTCAACGATCTGCCAATCCGCGCCGCCAACGGCACAGTCGTCTTCCTCAAAGATGTCGCCACCGCGCACGAAGGCTATGCCGAACAGACCAACATCGTGCGCGAGAACGGCCGCAAGAGTGCCCTGCTCACCGTGTTAAAAAACGGTGAGACCAGCACGATCGACATCGTCAATGGCGTCATCAAGTCGATTCCGCAGATCAAAGCGGGTCTACCTCCTACCCTCAAGGTCGTTCCCCTATTCGACCAATCCATCTTCGTGCGCGACTCGATCAACGAAGTTGCCCGCGAGGCCACCATCGCCGCCGCCCTCACCGGCCTCATGATCCTGCTCTTCCTCGGCTCGTGGCGCTCGACCCTCATCGTCTGTACCTCCATCCCGCTCTCGATCGCCACCTCGCTTGCCATCCTCACCGCGCTCGGCGAAACCATCAACGTCATGACGCTCGGCGGTCTTGCTCTCGCCGTCGGCATCCTCGTCGACGACGCCACCGTAGAAATCGAGAACACGCACCGCAACATGGCCGAAAAGAAGCCTCTCGTCCGCGCCATCCTCGACTCCGCCCAGCAGGTCGCCGCGCCAGCCTTCGTCTCTACCCTCTCCATCTGCATCGTCTTCATCCCAGTGGTGCTGCTTACCGGCGCAGCGAAGTACCTCTTCACCCCCCTGGCAGAGGCCGTCGCCTTCGCCATGCTGGCCTCTTACTTCCTCTCCCGCACCCTGGTCCCCACCATGATGCACTTCCTCCTCCCTGCGGAGATCGGCCTCTACCAGGACGAGGGTGAGTCCGAACGCGAGGAAAAACGCAACTGGATTTGGCGCTGGCACCAGCGTTTCGATCGCCAGTTTGAACGCATGCGCGAAGGCTACAAAGGTGCGCTCGAGTGGTGTCTCGCAAATCCCGCAATCACGCTCATCCTCTTTGGTCTCTTCGTCCTGCTGTCGCTTCCCCTTACCTTCGTCATCGGAGAGGACTTCTTCCCGTACGTCGACTCCGGCCAAATGCGTCTGCACGTCAATCCTCCGCAGGGACTCCGCATCGAGGACTCTGAACAGTACTTTGCCGCGATCGAACGGGAAGTCCGCACCATCATCCCCGTCTCCGAAACCCAGCTCATCCTGGACAACATCGGCCTGCCTAACGGCGGGATCAATTTGGGCTTCGTCGCTAGCGCCACCATCTCCAACACTGACGGAGATATCCTCATCGCGCTCAACCCCGGCAAGCGCGACACCACCAAGTACATGCGCCTGCTGCGCGACGATCTTCCCAATAAATTTCCCGGAGCGACCTTCTTCTTTACTCCGGCCAACATCACCAATCAGATCCTCGACTTCGGCCTGCCCGCTCCGATCGATGTTCAGATCGCCGGCCGCGCCAAGCAGAACTACGCTATCGCCCAGAAGATGCTTGCACGCATCTCCGCCATTCCGGGAGCCGTCGACGTTCATATTCACCAGCAGGTCTCCTACCCTACCGTCCAGGTCAACGTCGATCGCACCAAGGCCCGTCAGGTGGGTCTCACTCAGTCCGACGTCGCACAGTCCACCCTGATCTCGCTTACCGGCACCGGACAAACCGCGCCCAACGAGTGGCTCAACCCGCTCAATGGCGTCAACTACCAGATCGTCACCCAGACCCCCATCTACCGCATCGACTCCCTCCCCGCACTCGCCCGCACCTCCGTCACCTCACCCAACGGCGACACCTCGCAACTCCTCGGCAATCTCGCCACCTTCCGCAGAGATCAATCCCCGATCGTCATTGATCACTACAGTATCCAGCCCGTCTTCGACATCTACGCCGACGTTGACCGGCGCGACCTCGGCGGGGTCGCCACCGACATCCGCAAAATAATGGCCGATGAGACCAAGACCCTCCCTGTCGGCTCCACGCTTGCTCTGCGCGGCGAGGTCAAGACCATGTCCGACTCCTTTCTCCGCCTCGGCATCGGCATCGTCTTCGCCATCCTGCTGGTCTATCTGCTCATGGCGGTCAACTTCCAGTCCTGGCTCGATCCCCTCATTATCCTTATGGCGTTGCCCGGAGCCTTCTCCGGCATTTTGTGGATGCTCTTCGTCACACAGACCACGTTCAGCGTTCCATCGCTGATGGGTGCCATCATGACCATTGGCGTGGCCACCGCGAATTCCATCCTGATGGTCGTCTTCGCCAATGACGAGCGCATCGCCGGAAAGGATCGCCTCGAAGCGGCACTCAACGCCGGACACACCCGTTTGCGTCCCGTACTGATGACCGCCCTCGCCATGATCATCGGCATGCTCCCCATGGCGCTCGCCCTCGGCGACGGTGGTGAGCAAAACGCGCCGCTCGGCCGCGCCGTCATCGGCGGCCTTCTGCTTGCCACCGTCGGCACCCTCTTCATCGTCCCCGTCATCTACTCGCTACTCAAAAAGAACGCCCCCACTGACTTCGATCAGCAGATCGATCAGCAATATGGTCCGATCCCCCCGGGAGAAAACTCTCTGGGTAAACCTGCCAGTTCCGGCCAGCCCCAGCAGCAACCCGCGTAAGAGGAGCAACCCGCGTAATGCCGAATGATTCGTACGATCACGACCTAAATCGTCCCAAAGGCCAGCCGTCGCAACGGCTTAGCGACGGCCGTGACCACCTCGGCGATGACTTCGCCGACCCCCACTACGCCGATGAACACGCCCTTGGCAGCTCCTTCGCCGACCCCAACTCCGTTGACGACACCAGACTTGGCAATAGCTTCGCCGAAACCAATTCCAGCGCAAAGAAACATCATCGCCCCATAGCGGAAACCGTTGAAGCACCCTTCAAACGCGTTAAGGGAAATAAAACCCTCTTCTGGCTCATCGCGGGCGTCGTCGTCGTCATGCTGATCGCCCTCGTCGTCGGCCTGCTTCCGCGCCTCTCCCGCAACAAGGAAGCCAAAGAGCAGACCCGTGAGCAGACCGCAGAACCCGAGATCGACGTCGTCAAGGTGGTCCGCGCCACGGGAGGCGGTGGCCTGGTTGTCCCCGGAACCACCATCCCCATCACCATTTCTTCCATCTATGCCCGGGCCAACGGCTACCTGAAGAAGCGCTTCGTCGACATCGGCGACCACGTCCATAAGGGCCAGCTGCTCGCCATCATTGACGCCCCTGACCTCGACCAGCAGGTAGTGCAGGCGCGGCAGCAGGTCGACCAGGCCGGAGCCCAACTCGCCCAGCAACAAACCCAGCTAGCCCTCACCAAGATCACCGTCGAGCGCTATCGTGCTCTCGTCGCCCGCGGTGTCTTCGCCCGCCAGGACGGAGACCAGCGCGAAGCCGACTACCAATCTCAGATCGCAAATGTTGCCGCCGCGGAACGTAACGTCGAAGCGTACAAAGCGAATCTCGGCCACGCCCTCGCGCTCCAGCAATTCGAGCGCGTGACGGCGCCCTTCGATGGGGTCGTCATCCAGCGCAACGTCGAAAACGGCGATCTCATCCAGGCCTCCGGTGCCGGAGGCAGCAGCGCCCCCCCTCCCGTCGCCACCGGCTCTAGCGCCTCCGGCTCCGCCCAGAACGCCGCCTCCAACACTGGAGGCTCCTCTGGTTCCGGAACCAACCTCGCCACGCCCTCCACCGGCATGGGAGGCCAGGGTGGCGCGCTCTTCACTATCGCCCAGTCCGGCCGCCTCCGCATCCTCGTCTCGGTTCCCGAAGGCTACGCCAGCCAGATCCACAACGGCCAGGCGGCTGCCCTGAACTTCCAGGAGCTGCCGGACCGAACCTTCCACGCCGCCGTCACCCGCACTTCCGATTCCATTGATCAAAACACGCGCACCGAACTTGTCGAAGTTCAAGTAGACAATCACGCCGGCCTTCTCTTGCCCGGCATGTACGCCGTTGTCACCTTTGCCGATAAGACCGGAGACGCAGCCGACGTAGGAGGTCCCATCGTCGTCACTGGGGATGCCATCGCCATCCGCGACGACCGGCCCACCGTGGCTGTCATTGACAACGGCAAAGTCAAGCTCACGCCCATTCAGATCGGCCGCGACTACGGATCTGCGGTTGAGATCGTCGCCGGCCTCCGTCCCGGACAGATCGTCGCCAGCACCTTTACCGACGAGGTCGTCGAGGGTGCCAGCGTCCGCACCCGCATCAGCCCGCAGCAACAGAAGGTAAGCTCACCGGCCACCCAGGCGATCAAACCGAAATCCCCTGGTGGCTCCACCCAGTACGGAGACGAAGGCATCATCGACCAGGACATGCAAGGGATGAACGCGAAGCCGCAGCAGAAAAAACCTGCCGCCGGCCAACAGACCAAGGCCAGCAGTGGCAAGCAGGGGACACAGCAATGACCAGACGCTGCGCCCCCGTCGCGCATATTGAAGAGCCGTTTTCCGGCCCCTCTTTCTTCCAGCACACCCTTCGGGTGCCCCATCTCAGACAGGTGCACCGTCTGAGATGGGGAAGTTCAATCTCAAAGGCCTCAAAAACAATTTTGGCTCTCGCCGTCTGCGCCTCTGCCGGTAAGCACCTCCAGGCCCAAGCGCTTCGGCCGCTTCCTCCAGTAGCTCCCCCACCCCCGGCACCGATCCTCGCCGCGCCCCTCATTCCGGACGCTCCACCGATCAGCGGCGTTACCCCCGGCGTCCCGGACACGGACACCGGCACTCCACCCGTCCTCCCGCGGCGCCTCGAGCCCACCGGCTTCACTCCGCATTTTTTTGTCGGCCCTTACCATGCCCCGAAGGTCCCCCCGCTCTTCCCTGGCAACGGTGATCGTCTCCGCTCGCTTGTCCACGACGGCAAGCTCTACCTCACCGCCCGCGACGCCATCGCACTCGCCATCGAAAACAACCTCGACGTCGAAACTGAACGCTATAACCTTGTTCTCGCCGATACTGACCGCCGCCGCGCCGCCGGGGGAGGCATTCTTCGCGGTATCGACTACACCATCCAGGAGCCCCCGAACGGCGTCGGCGGCCCCGGCTCCCCACTGCTCAACACGATCGCCAGCAATCCCAACCCAACCACTCCCACCGTCACCGATCTCACCTCGCTCAACGCCACCACCCAGGTAGTCACCAATCTCTCCGGAGCCTCTACTGCCACCGCCCAGTACGCCAACGGCCCCGCCGTCCCGCTCTTTGACCCCAACCTCTTCCTGCAGGCCGGCTATCTCCGCCGCTCCAATACCATCTCCCTCATCCCCACTACGACCGGCAGCACGGCCTCGACCGGCGGCTCCAACGAGCTTCAGCCCCTAGACTTCATCGCCCTCAATCTTTCCTACCAGCAGGGCTTCCGCACCGGGGCCCAGGTTGAAGCCGTCGCCAATAATGCCTCGAACGTCCTCTACGGCGAGAACTCCCAACTCGTTCCCTTCTCCACTCCCAGCACTTTCGTCACCCTCACCCAGCCCCTGCTGCGCGGCTTCGGCTCCGGGGTCAACCTTCGCTACATCCGCATCGCCAGCATCAATCGCAACATTTCTCGCTTGCTCTTTGAGCAGCAGGTGCTGGAAACCATCTACGGCGCGGCCCGCATCTATTTCGACCTTGTCTCACTCGGCGAAAATATCGCCGTCCAGCAGGACTCGCTTAACGCCGCCAAAAAGCTCCAGTCCGACGAAGCCGCCCAGGTCGAGATCGGCACCCTCGCGCCCATTGAGCTCGTCCGCGCCAATGCCCTCGTCAGCTCAAGCCAGTTCTCCCTCTCGCAGGCCCAGGGCCTTTACCGCACGCAGGAGGTCATCCTACGCACCCTGCTCACCCGGCCCGGATCCCCTGTTTTCAACGCTGCCTTCACTGAGATCGTTCCCACAGACACCATCGTCGTACCCGACGCCATGGATCCTACCTCGGTCTCTGAGCTGATCCAGCAAGGCCTCGCCCATCGGCCCGATCTCGCCCAGTCCGCCCTCCAGGTTAAGACCGGCGAGATCAACGCCTCTGCCTCCCGCAACCAGGCCCTCCCCCAGCTCAACGTCTACGCCAATGTCCAGACCCGCGGTGTTGCCGAGCAGCCCTACGAGCAGCTTGGCACTCAGGGCACCGCCATTCCAACCCTGCCCCAGACCTTCGCCCTTGGCGGCCTGCGCGTCTCGACCATCTATCAGGCAGGCATCCAGCTCAATCTACCCCTGCGCAACCGACTCGCCGAATCCGACGCCGCGCGCGACGCCATCCAGGTCCGCCAGGTCCAGGCGCGTACCGAAAAGCTGGAAGAACAGATCCGCGAGAACATCGAAAACGCCCAGATCGCCATCGAGACCAGCTTCGACGCCTACCAGGCCGCCAAGGCCAGCCGCGGCTACCAGCAGCAGCTCCTCCAGGCCGATCGCGACCGCGTCGAGTTTGGCCAGTCCACCCCGCTCCAAATCGTCCAGGACACGGCCTTTCTCTCGCAGGCCCGTGCCACCGAGATCGCCGCCCGCTCCAACTACCAGAAGGCCCGTATCGAGCTCGACCACCAACTCGGCGATCTGCTGGAAAAGAACGGAATCACCTTGGACGACGCCGTCCAGGGCCAGGTCAAACCCTGAAGTAGGTGGTCTTCGTTCCAGTTGTCATCCGTTCGCCAAAGGTGGAGCAGCCGCGTTCCGCTTGTGCTGCCGGCTACAAGCCCTAGAAAAGCTGCGATCTTGAGGCCATTTAAGCACCATGGGTCTTCTGCAGCAGCTCAGGCGCGCGCTCGCCAACCACGACGCACGGAGCCATGGGGTTTGACTCTTGGAATACGGGGAAACACAGAACCATCCGCGATCCGCAGATTGTATCCCGTACACACGAAGCTCACTGTCTACAACCGACATGGCATCGCGTCCCATCTTTGCGGTGCAGGTCTCCTGCCAGTAGGTCACCGCAGCATTGCGAAGGAAATCGAGTAGCTCGGGACCTCGAAGATTGCCCGGCATCACTTCACGCCGGTTCAAGGAGGCAAGCGCAGGGGCATTGCCAATCTCCCTAGCCAGCGCAACGCTGGCCAGCGCTGCTTCGACATCCGCAGGCTCACTGAGGCCATTCCTCACAATGTGCAATGGATCGTGAGGATTGGGTCCGCTCAACGAGACTCTGCCGCGGCTATGCGGCTGCGAGATTCCGGAAAACATCGTCCAACCGTGTTCAGGAACTCCGAGCTTGAGGTGTGACCTTCGTTCCTGCTGGTTGACTCGTATCGCTTCATCCAGTTCATGTGCCTGCTGCGATGAAGTGCTGACAGACGGTGGGATCGTGCGAGATGCCATGCGAAGAAGTTCCTCCCAGGAAACGAACTGTAAAGGGAAAATCAGTTTGTAAATGAACAAACGATCATGATTAGAACAACATTTTGATTGGAGTAGACATTTCCATGCAAACTCTGCAATTTTAAAGAGAGTTCAGCGAAACCACTTACTCTCAGGGATCCCTGTGCGAGGGTGGCCGAATCGCTAAGAAAGATGAAAATCATGAAAAAATCTGCTGCTCTGCTCCTGCTTTGGTCCGGAATCCTAAGCTCTCCCGCACATGTCGAAGCAAACTCAGCGGTTGGAAGGCCTGCGCAGGTTTTGTTCTGGATGAGCAACGGCCTTACGTCGGTCAACTCCTTTCTCGAACACAAAGATAAGATCGGGATTATCTCCCCCACCTGGTACAGCATCAACGCAGAGGGTCTGGTCTCGGGTGAGCCGCAGCCGGTGGTGCTGAAGGCCGCTAAAACCGCGCACGTAACGATCACTCCGCTGTTTGCCTTGTTCGGCCCGGAAAAAGTTCACATGCTCGTCAGCGACCAAAAGGCGCAGGACGAGATGAACCGCGGCCTGATCCGGGAATGCCTGGAAAATGGCTATGACGGCGTCAATCTTGACCTCGAAAATGTATTTTGGACCGACCGCGACGCGTTGTCGGCGATGGTGAGAAAAACCGCCGCGGCGCTGCACGGGAAACATCTGCAGGTCTCGATCGACGTAGTCCCCGGAGCCCCGGGCCACGCCGGCGAATCGAGCTTCGGCCGCTGGATCTTCGAGCAGTGGCGGGGCGCCTACGACCTGAAGGCGCTGGGCGAGTCCGTCGATTTGGTTTGCCTGATGACCTACGACCAAAGCACCCACTGGACGACGCCGGGGCCGGTCGGTGGCTGGGTCTGGACGAAGCAGAATCTTGAGTACGCGCTGAAGGTGGTGCCGCCGGGTAAGCTTTCGCTCGGCATCGCTGCCTATGGCTACCGCTGGTACACCGGCGACCCCGGCCTGAACAAGAAGGAACAGGCGCCCAACGTCACAGCCGACTACATCTCCGCGGCCACGGCGTTCTCGCTCCGCGACACCTACAATGGCAAGCAGCAGTGGGACGAGATCGACCATACCCCCTGGTTTTTCATCTATCGCGATGACATGCGGGAGTGGGTCTTCTACACGGATACGCGCGCCTTCATGGACCGCTACACCCTGGCCAAAACCGACCGGCTGGAAGGCGTCTGCTCATGGATTTTAGGCGAGGAAGATCCAGGCATCTGGGCCGTCCTGCCCAACGCCCGTTAGCGAATCCGGAAACGCTCTAACAACTCCCAAAGATTGATTACTTGCTGCAAGTTCCTTTTTTTCACCCGGGAAAAATGCAGCAACTGCGTTCCTACGCCAAAATTATGGCTATTCTACGCATTTTCTCTGGACGAAACGATCATCGCAGATTAGTCTTGGCCAAACGGCAGCGACTTTTTGTTCAGATCAGATTCGGCAGGATGCACTCTGTGTGTCTGCCTCACGATCATCGGCTGACCCGTCGTGGAAGCGAGGACACATGAGAACAAGTCGGCTGGGCGTTTTAGCAGGATCTTTCATCGCGACGGGAATGTGTGTTGCTCCCGCATCCGCACAGACCGTAACCGGGGCCGTCACAGGCAACATTACCGACCCGAGTGGCGCAGTCATTCCTGGCGCCACGGTCGTCGCGCACAATCTTGAGACTGGGGTGGACTCAAGTACCACCACGGACGCCGCCGGCCTCTACCGGATCGCGTTTCTGCCCATTGGCCGCTATCAGGTCACGGTCCAGGCGGCCGGCTTTGGGCAGCAGACGGTTCCACCCTTTGAGCTTGAAGCGCTGCAAACGCCGACCTTCAATCTGAAGCTGACTCCCGGCGGTGCCGCGGAGACGGTAACGGTCTCGGATGCGGCCCCGATCCTCGACACGTCCGATGCCACCCTGAGTGGCACCTTCACGGCAAATACCATCCAGAATTTTCCTCTCAACGGCCTGGACTTCTCCGCGTTGACGCTCTATGTTCCCGGCTCGGTCAGCACTGTCGGCACCTCCGGCACGACCGGCATCGAACGCAGCACTTCTTATACCGATAGCGTGAACCTGAATGGCAATCGCGCGCAGGCGAATAACTACACGCTCGACGGCATCGACCTGAACGAAACCTTCAACAACGTGATCGCTTACAGTCCTGCGCCGGAGTCCCTGCAGGAGGTCAAGGTGCTCACCGCCAACTCGCCGGCCGACTACGGCAACGTCAACGGTGGAGGCGTGGTCAGCGTACTCAAGAGCGGCACGAATCACTTTCACGGCTCAGCCTATGGCTACCTGCAGGATTACAAGCTCAACGCCAACTCCTGGACCAACAAGCACGTTAATCCCATCATCCCCACCAATCCTTTCTCGCAAAATCAGTTCGGCGGCACCATCGGCGGTCCCATCAAGCCGGACAAACTGTTCTTCTTTGCGGATTATCTCGGCTCCCGCTTTCACACCGGAGGCATCAGCCAAGCCAGTGTCTTGACGCAGGCGATGCGGAACGGAGATTTTTCCGCGCTATACGGTGCTGCCAATCCAATCCAGCTCTATGACTCACAAAACAACTTCGCCCCCTACGTAGGCAACGTCGGAGTCCCGATCGTGAACCCGGTGGCGAAGTTTCTCTTTGCCAATCCGGCGCTCTATCCCTTGCCCAACGCCACGCCCTCGGACGGCATCATCAGCAACAACCTTCGCGGGTCCCAGCGCACCTTCCGGGCTAACAACCAGGGCGACGTAAAGATCGAGTTCGATCCGCGCAACGCCGACAAGATTACGGGCTTCTTCTCCGATTCCACAGCGTACGATGGCTCCTCTTCAGTCTTGGCGATCACCTTCCCCAGCGGCAGCGTCTACCCATCTAAAGTCGCCGGCGCCAACTGGGTGCACATCTTCTCGCCCAGGGTCGTCAACTCGGCCCGGGTCGGCTTTACCCGTGTCGCCTGGCGGCAAGGTCTTCCCGTCGATGGAACCGGCCGCTTCGGCAACAACGGTGATGCGGTCGTCGGCATCAATTTTGCCAATCAGGCTTTTCAGGGCTTTACCGCGCAGAACATCAGCGGCGGCGCCAGCACCGTCGGCAACCAGGCCGCGAACAACGGCAGCCTCACCGACAATACCTTCAGCTACATCGACGACCTCACGCTCGAGCGCGGCAAAAGTACCTTCCGGGTCGGCGCCCAGGCGCTCCGCTACCAAACGAACTACCCCACCAGCAACAACTCCGGCTATCTCGGCAACCTCAACTACACCGGCGCGTTTACCAGCAACTCCGCCGCGCCTAGCGGGGGAGGTGGGTACGGTGCCGCGGACTTCCTGCTCGACCGTGTCAGCTCCGCACAGGCGACCCTCGGCAGTGCCAACGTCGGGAACCGTCAATGGCGAGCCGCCGGCTACATCAACGATGACTACAAAGCTTCTGAGAATCTCACCATAAACGTCGGCGTGCGCTTTGAATACGACCAGCCCTGGACCGAGCAGAACAACAAGACCGGTAACATCAACATCGCGACCGGCCAGGTCATCTACGCCGACCACATACCGGCTGGGGCGCCCAGCGGCTCCGGGCTTTGCAGCAATCGAGCCTGCTACGACAGTAACTTCCACCAGATCATGCCGCGCTTGGGCTTTGCCTACCAGGTCAATAGCCGTTTGGTCGTGCGGGGCGGGTACGGGGCGACCAGCTTCTACGAAGGCAACTCCTCCAATCAGCGGCTGACCTCGATTACGCCCTTCATCCAGGCCGTCAATGCGACGGTAAACACACCCAGTCCCGGCAATCCCAGCACGCCGCGCACAGCGGAGCAGGGCTTTACCGGAGGAACGCTCACCAACGGCGGAACCTTCAACGTCTACCCGCAAAACATTCAGCCTGCCTATGTGCAGCAATTCAATCTCACGACCGAGTACGCGTTAAATCGCAGCTTGTCCCTGCAGGTCGGCTACGTCGGCGAACAGGGCCAGCACATTGAGGATTACGGCAACCTCAATCAATACCTCGTCAACGGCGACCCCACCTCAGCACGCTACTACAACAACCAGTACCTTGGCATCAACGCCATCGATCCCTCCATCAGCATCGGCTCTAACTCTTTGCTCATCACGGAATCTCGGGCCGCCTCCAACTTCCAGGGGCTTGAGGCTGTGCTCCGCCAGCGCGTCAATCATGGCCTGGAGTTCACGCTGAACTACACGTACAGTAAGGCGCTCACCAACAGCACCGGAAACTACCCCGTAAACACGTCCGGCGCCACCGGGGAAAGCCAGGGTGCCTTCCAGAATTACTACGACAGCCGCGCGGACTGGGGTCCCGCGCCCTACGACGTACGCCATAACTTCAGTGGAACCGGAGTCTATGCGTTGCCGGTTGGCCGCGGAAAGAGCTTTCTTTCCGGCGCTAATCGCCTCGTCGATGAGCTCGTCGGCGGATGGAAGGCCTCTGTTGCCGCCGTCGCCTACAGCGGGTTTGCAGAGACGATCACCGGCCCCGGAAATAATTCGAACAGCTTCGGAAACTCGCGGCCCAACCAGTACCGCCCGCTCAAGATCGTGAACCGCAGCATCGACCACTGGTACGGCACCGATCCTTCTGCGACCCCATGCCTGAACGCTGGTGTCGATAACGGCCTGTGTGCCTTCGGAACTCCCGCGGTAAACACCTTCGGCGATGCCCGTAACGGCAATACCCGCGGCCCGCGCTACCTGAATGTCGACATGTCCGCCTTCAAGGACTTTCACACCGTCCGCGAGCAGACTGTCGGTTTCCGCTTCGATGCCTTCAATGCCTTCAACATCGTGAGCTACGGCAATCCGGATACTGGCATCACCGATAGCAACTTTGGCAATATCTCCAACCAAGGCACCGCCAACGGCGCCAGTCAAGCTGTGCGCTCCACAGAACGGCGTTTGCAGTTCTCAGCGAACTACCGCTTCTAAACCGTAACCCTCTACGCAAGGCGTGATCGAGCGGCTCTCCGCGCGCATCCATCATCAACGGGGACTGTGTCGTTACACAGTCCCCAAACACAGGAAATGTATGGCCGTGGCAGCACTTGAGATCTGCGTGGACTCGCTCGAGTCCGCGCTGGCAGCACAAACCGGCGGTGCACAACGCATCGAGCTCTGCGTCGCGCTGGCTGAAGGCGGCCTCACCCCCAGCCTTGGTCTCCTGCGTGCCGTACGTGCACGTATGTCCATTGCGGTGAATGTACTGATTCGTCCGCGCGGCGGCGACTTCCTTTACTCCGAGGAGGAAGTCGCGATCATGCGCACCGACATCGCGCTCGCCGCGGAGGCAGGTGCAGACGGAGTCGTGTTCGGTCTTCTCACGGAGTACAGCGACGTAGACAGGGAGAGGACGCGGAGGTTGATCGAGCTCGCCCGCCCCATGCAGGTCACCTTCCATCGCGCACTGGATATGACGCGCGATCCTCAGGGCGCGCTTGAAGAGATCATCCTCGCAGGTGCGGATTGTGTGCTGACCTCAGGCGCTGAGCCAACGGCGTTGCTCGGACGGCACCGCATTCGGGCGCTGGTGCAAGCCGCAGGCGATCGCATCCGGGTCATGGCCGGAGGTGGTGTGCGATCCGCCAACGTGCAGCAGATCGCCCGCGAGAGCGGCGTCTCGGAGTTCCATGCAGCGCTGCGGTACGCAGTGCCCAGCCCTGTTCAGCACCAGGTACAGAGCATGCATCTGGGTAGTGCAACGTCAGACGAATACACTCGCTACATCGTCCGCCCGGAGGATGTCCACGCACTGCAGCAAGCCATCCTCACCTGCCGGGAACCTATAAGCCTGATGCACGGCTGAGCTGGTTAACATCGATCATTTTGGCGAGCCAGAGTCCTCGTAATCTCATCCCCGCCGGTAATCGAGTCATTTTCGTACAATAAGCTGACTCATCCGAGTCAATCTTCCCAACAAGCCCCAGGTATGTCTTCCAAGACCGAAAAACGCGCGAAAGAGATTCTCAGATTGTTGCTGAAGAACGGCAAGACCTCGGTCGAGGACCTGACCGATCTGTTTGCCACCTCACCTGCAAGTATTCGCCGCGATCTGGTGCGGCTTGATGAGCGCGGCCTGGTCCACCGCACGCATGGCGGCGTCATGCTGGCGGGGCAAACCTATGAGCCGTTCCGTTTCGATGCCTCCTTCAACGTGCGGGAGGAGCGTTTTGCCTTGGAAAAGCAGCGCATCGCAAACGCCGCAGCGGACCTGGTCGAAGACAACGAAACGGTGGGCATCACTGCCGGTACCACGACGACCCAGGTCGCTCGGAGTCTGCGCCTACGGTCTAGCTTGCACATCGTGACCAACGCCGTAAACATTGGGTTGGAGTTGAGTTCAAGTCACGGCCCGAACACCATGCTGCTCGGCGGCTATATGCGCTGGCCGGGAGCCTTTTCGCTCATCGGCCCAGCAACGCTCGAAGCGCTCAGCCTCGTCATGTTGGACAAAGTTTTTCTTGGCGTCTGCGGCATCGATCCGAAGCACGGTGCCACGACCATCCAGCCGGAGGAGGCCGCCGTCTTCCGCACCATGAGTCGACGCGCCAGGCAGGTCATCGTTGTTGCCGATTCCAGCAAGGTCGGCATGGTCAGTCCCGCCGTCATCTGCGCCGCTGCCGACATCGATATCGTCATCACCGATGACGGTATCTCTCCCGAACTGACCCAGGCGTTTCAATACGCAGACATACAGGTCATCATCGCAAAGGAGACGTGAGAGCTTTGCTGCGTTGGGTTAGAAATGCCTTAAAAGAAAAGCCTTCGCTTTACTTTCCAACACGGGAAAGTAAAGCGGAGGCGGTAAGAAGCTGTATCTCTACTCGAGCACACTGCCGCCGCGATTGCCTTTCGGCCGCCGATTGGAAGCCAGCACCTTCTTGCGCATCCGCAGGCTCTTCGGCGTCACCTCGACCAGTTCATCGTCGGCGATAAATTCGATCGACTGCTCAAGCGTCAAGATTTTGAACGGTACTAGGCGCAACGCATCGTCTGAACCCGAGGCGCGCATGTTGGTCAGCTTCTTCTCGCGTACAGCATTGACGTCTAGGTCGTTGTCACGCGAATGCTCGCCAACCAGCATGCCCTCGTACACCTCAACGCCATCGCCGATAAACAGTGCTCCACGCTCCTGTACACCATCAAGCGCGTAGGTCGTCGTGACGCCCTGGCGGTCTGAGATCAACGCCCCGGAAGGTCGCTGCGGAATCTCGCCCTGATACGGAATGTAGTCCCCTGCAATCGAGTTCATTACGATCGTGCCACGCGTCTCGGTCAGCATCTCGTTACGGAGCCCAATAAGCCCGCGCGAAGGCACCTTGAACTCCATCCGTACCCGGCCTGACCCGTGATTGGCCATTTTGACCATCTCGCCTTTTCTCGGTCCGAGCCGCTCAATCACCGTACCTACAAAGTTTTCCGGGATGTCGATGGTGAGCACTTCGGACGGCTCCATCAGCGCACCCGCGACCCGCTTCGTTACGATCGTCGGACGCGAGACCAGCAGCTCAAACCCTTCACGGCGCATCATCTCGATCAGCACCGAGAGCTGCAACTCACCGCGACCAAGAACTTTGAACGTATCAGCTGCATCCGTCGGTTCCATACGGATCGAAACGTTCGTGAGCAGCTCACGATCCAGCCGGTCTTTGATATTGCGCGAGGTGACGAACTTGCCTTCACGCCCTGCGAACGGCGAGTTATTAACCGAAAAGTTGATCGCAATGGTCGGCTCATCAATCGTGATCACGGGCAGAGGCTTCGGATTCTCGAGTGCGCAGAAACTCTCGCCAATCGTAATGCCTGGAATGCCGGCAATCGCCACAATGTCGCCGACCGTCGTCTCGGTGATGTCCTCGCGCTTCAACCCATTAAAGGTGAAGAGCTTCGTCACCTTCACAGGCATGAGCGAGCCATCAATCTTAGAAACGTTTACCTCTTGGCCCGTCTTCAACGTTCCGTTGAACACCCGTGCAATCGCCAAGCGGCCCAGGTAATCGGAGTAGTCTAGATTCGTCACCAGCACCTGCAGATCGCCTTCAGCCGTACCCGGTGCCGCGGGAATCGTCTTGAAGATCAGCTCAAACAAAGGCTGCAGGTCGGTCCCGGGAACCGCCAGGTCGAGCGTCGCCGTGCCCGCCTTGCCATTGGTGTAGATGACCGGGAATTCCAACACACTTTCATCCGCGTCGAGGTCGATGAACAGGTCATAGACCTCGTTCAGCACCTCCTGAGGCCGGGCGTCGGGGCGATCGATCTTGTTGACCACGACGATGGGCGTCAGCTTCGCCTCAAGCGCCTTCGAGAGCACGTACCGCGTCTGCGGCAGCGGACCTTCAGACGCGTCGACCAGCAGCACTACGCCATCGACCATCTTTAGCGCGCGCTCCACCTCACCGCCAAAGTCGGCGTGGCCCGGAGTGTCAACAATGTTGATCTTCGAGTCCTTGTAATGGATGGCCGTGTTCTTGGCCAGAATTGTGATGCCACGCTCTTTTTCAAGGTCGTTCGAGTCCATCACACGCTCGGCTACGGCCTCGTTCGTGCGGAAAGTACCGGACTGGCGGAGCATGGCGTCAACCAGCGTGGTCTTGCCATGGTCGACGTGGGCAATGATGGCGATATTACGGATGGCTTCTGCGGTTGCGGAACTCACGGTGGGTCGATGTCCTATTCTGTTTGCGCTTTAGGTACGGTCAGGGCCGAAAATGCGCAGTGTCTTTAGTCTAACAGGGCGACACTCAACAAGAGCCTTTGGCAGGCGAACGCCTGAAACAGGACGGGAGATCAGACCGTCTAAGCAGTATGCAACGCTCACCTTTTCTGAGAATAGCCGTCTGCGGTTCACTCACCGGATTGTTTTCTCTTGCATCCGCTCAAGCCCTGAAACTGCCGCCGCCTAAGCCCGACACGACCGCCGGGGACAAGACCCAGACGCTCTCGCTCGCGGCCAAATTGGTCAACCTGCCGGTGGTTGTCCGCGACAAGAAGGGTGCACTCGTCCAGAACCTCACCAAGGAAGATTTCACGCTTTCGGTCGACAGCAATCCGCAGGTCATTCGCTACTTCGACAAAGACTCGAATCTGCCGTTGACCTTGGGCCTGCTCGTCGATGTCAGCCAGTCGCAGCGCAGCGTGCTCGATCAGGAGCGGACCGCCAGCAGCGCCTTCCTGGACAACATGCTCAAGGCTCCGTCCGGGCAGGCGGCCGACCACGCGTTCCTCATCCAATTTGCGCGCGAGACCGAGCTGCTGCAAGACCTGACCGAATCCAAACCCAAGCTGCAGGCCGCGCTCAAGGAACTCGACACGCCCAGCCCGAGCAGCGGCAACAGCTCCAGCGGCTCGGACTCGAGCGACTCAGGAGACAGCCAGGGCGGAAGCGTGCGCCGCCACGGAGGCACCGAACTCTACGATGCGCTCTATCTCAGCGGCACGGAGCTGATGGCTAAGCAGACCGGACGCAAGGCGATCGTCATCCTCTCAGACGGCGTGGACAACGGCAGCCGGAAATCGCTGGCCAGCTCGATCGAAGCAGCCCAGCGCGCTAACGAGATCGTCTATTCCATCTACTTCAAGGGCGAGCAGCCGCACCAGGACAACCCCAACCGCGGAGGATACCCTGGCGGCGGAGGCCGACACGGAGGCGGCGGAGGCTTTCCGGGAGGCGGATACCCGGGAGGCGGCAGTAACCCTGGCGGAGGAGGCTCTCGCGGCGGAGGAGGCAACGAAAACCGCGTTGATGGCAAGAAGATCCTGGAACGCATCTCCGGCGAGACCGGGGGACGCATGTTCGAAGTCTCGAAGAAGCAGGATCTACCCGAAATCTATAACCAGATCAGCGAGGAACTTCGCTCGCAGTACCGGGTCGGCTACACTCCGGACAAAGCCACGGCGTCGGACGGCTACCACCAGGTGGACCTGACCATCCCTAAGCAGAACAAGCTGCAGGTGCAGACCCGCGACGGCTACTACACGGGCAAGTAGGGTGCCCGGGAGCGTTAGCCTCTGCTCCCGAGTAGCACGTTTTTGCGCCTTTGCGGAAAGCGCATCTGAGGCGTATGTTCTCCTATGCCTGTATGCGTTCAATGGCGGGTCATCCTATTTTGCTGTCCGGAGTCATGCTCTGCGGATTTGCAAGCAATCCATTGGCAGCTTTCGGTCAGGCCCAGGACGCTTTTCCGGACGGTCCAGTCGCCACCCAGCAGACTCCGGCACGATCGGATGCAACCCCGGCCGCGCAGCCAGCTCCGGACGGTTCGTTCTTCGGCAGACTGGCGGCGTTCTACCGCGAAGACTGGCATCCCACCGCGCCATCCGCGCCGGCACCGGCCCGTAGAGGACCGCCATCGCCGCTCGATTCGCCCCCGTTCCCAAGCGCGGACTGGTCCTACGGCGGATCGCCCATCATCGGCGAGGCCGACACCAACTCCTATCCGCTCATGACAGCTCTGAACGGGGCAAAGAGCCGGACGAAGATTTACGGCTGGGTCGAGCCTTCGGTCAACGGCAGCACCTCCGCCCACAGCAACTCGCCCGAGGCCAACGACGCCTATCCCAACCGTGTCGAACTCGACCAGGCAGTGATCTATATCGAGCGGCTTCCGAATTCCGTACAGCGCGACCACATCGACGTCGGCTACCACCTGACTGCGTTCTACGGGACCGACTATCGTTACACGACCGACAAGGGCTACATCAGCTACCAGTTGATCCGCGATCACCACCAGTACGGGTTCGACCCGGTGCTCGAGTACGTCGACATCTACGTGCCGCAGGTGGCGCACGGCATGAACATCCGCATTGGCCGCTTCATCTCCATTCCCGGCATCGAAGCGCAGCTGAGCCCCAATAACTACATCTTTTCGCACTCGCTGCTCTACTCCATCGATCCCTTCACGGACACGGGCCTGCTCGCCACCATTCAGCTGAACGACCGGTGGACGGTGCAGGCCGGCATCACCGGCGGGCATGACGTGGCGCTCTGGACCCGGGATGCGCAGCCTTCCGCAACCGCATGCGTAAGCTATACGACACAATCCGTGAACGACAACTTCTATCTCTGCGCCAACGGCATCAACGACGGCGAATACGCCTTCAACAATCTGCAGCAATATGACGGCACCTGGTACCACAAGATCGGCAAGAAGTGGCACATCGCCAGCGAAGCCTACCTGATGTACGAACGCGACGTCCCGGCAACCGGGGGCAGTCTCGCTCCGCAACCGGGAAGCAACGGCGCGACCTGCCTTGCTGGCCAGCAGAAATGTTTCGCCCCGGAGTGGGCGGCCGACAACTACGTCAACCGCGAACTCGGGCCGCACGACTTCCTCTCCTTCCGGAGCGACTACCTGAACGACAAAAAAGGCCAGCGCACGGGCTACAACACCAAGTACACGGAAAACACCTTCATGTGGAGCCACTGGATCGGAACCACAGTGCAGATTCGCCCCGAGGTGCGGTTCGATCACGCCTGGGACCGCGATGCGTACGACAGCGGGACCAAGCAGAACCAGTTCACCGTCGCAAGCGACCTCGTGTTCCACTTCTAAGCAGATGGACAAGGGAGTGGATCAACTCATCCGGCTCACGCACTATACTCAAGGTTCCGATGCTCTCCAACCAGGCACAAACCTTCGAGCGGAACACGCTAAAGAATTATCTACTGGACCACGCCTACGACGAGATGTTCGAAGGCCAAGACCGGCTGCACGAGCATTACGAGCCTCTGCTAAACCATTTTGCTTCGCTGCCCGAAGGCGAGTTGCAGCGTCGCAAGGCCGCCGCCGATCTCAGCTTCCTCAACCAGGGAATCACCTTCACGGTCTATGGGCGGGAGGAAGGCAAGGAACAGATCTTCCCCTACGATCTGCTGCCGCGCATCATCACACAGGCCGAGTGGGACAAGGTAGAGCGTGGGCTGACTCAGCGCATCATGGCGCTCAACCTGTTTCTGCGCGACATCTATAACGAAGGACGCATCTTGGCCGATGGCATCGTTCCCCGCGAGGTCGTCTACAGCTGCAAGCATTTTCGGCGGCAGATGGTGGGTCTCCAGGTTCCGCGCAACGTCTACGTGGCCATCTGCGGCACGGACCTGATCCGCATGCAGGATGGCGAGTTCGTCGTGCTCGAGGACAACTTGCGCGTACCCTCCGGCGTTAGCTACATGCTGACCAACCGGCGCGTCATGAAACGCATCTTTCCGCAGTTGTTTCGCAGCTACAACGTCAAGCCAATTGAGCAATATACGCAGCTCCTGCTGGGAACGCTGCGCTCGCTCGCGCCGGAAGGCCGGCCGGAACCGAACATCGTGCTGCTCTCGCCGGGAGTGTTCAACTCGGCCTATTTCGAGCATGCCTATCTTGCGCGGCAGATGGGCATCGAGTTGGTCGAAGGGCGCGACCTGGTCACGCATGACAACGTCATCTACATGCGGACGACCTCCGGCCTTCGCCGCGTGGACGTGATCTACCGCCGCGTCGATGACGACTTTATCGACCCGCTCTCGTTTCGCGGCGACTCGATCCTGGGCGTTAGCGGGTTGTTCAATGCGTACCGAGCGGGGAATGTGACGCTGGCCAATGCGTTCGGCACGGGAGTCGCGGACGATAAGGCGCTGTACGCGTATGTGCCGGACATTATCAAGTACTACCTATCGGAAGAGCCAATTCTGCAGAACGTAAAGACGTACCTGCTCACCGACCCCAAGTCTCGCCAGCATGTACTGCAGAATCTGGACAAGCTGGTCGTCAAGGCCGTCGGCGAGTCCGGCGGCTACGGCATGTTGATCGGGCCGCAGTCGACGAAGGCCGAGCAGGCGGAGTTCGCGCAGAAGATCCAGGCCGACCCGCGCAACTACATCGCGCAGCCGACCATCTCGTTCTCGCGCGCGCCGTGCCTGATCGGCGACGGCCTGGAGCCGCGCCACGTCGACCTGCGGCCGTATGTGCTCTACGGGGACAAGGTTTCCGTGGTGCCGGGCGGCTTAACGCGCGTGGCGTTGAAGCGCGGCTCGCTGGTGGTGAACTCGAGCCAGGGTGGAGGAAGTAAGGATACGTGGGTGCTGAGCCAGTGAGATGGCGTTGAGCAATCTACCTCCGATGACGGAGTACTTCCGCGAACAAGTCCTAAGGAAGAGACCTTATCTTAGAATTGAGTGGTGTCTCGCCATCGTCGCTCTCCCATTCGAAGTGAATCCAGTCGGATGGACGTATTCGCCTTTGGGGCTACCCTCCCGATCCAGGAAAAGCGATCAGGGTAGTTACGTTGAGTGACGGCATCACGCTTCACAATGCATTTGCAGACCGAGGCTTTGCCAGGAGGACCCTTGACCCTTCATCACTACAGAGAAACTGACTCTCTCTATATCGATCTTTCCGCAGCGGTCAGCAGTGACTCTCAAGAGATCGCCGATGGCCCTGTCATCGATTTCGACACTGCCGGAAAGGTGGTTGCGATTGATCTCAACACGCCTCTGAGCGCATCGATCTAACGGAAGTGAAAGCCGAACACCTGCCCTTCGTTGGACAAGTCGCTTAGCTCGATTTGAGGAGAAATCTTTGCTCTCACGTGTCGCCGACAGCCTGTACTGGATGAGCCGTTATCTCGAGCGCGCCGAGCACACCACGCGCCTGCTCGACGTGAATCTAAACTTGATGCTCGATGAGTCCTCCGCCAGCGCGGAACGACGCTGGCAGCGAGTCCTCCAGGCGCTCGGCAATCCCAAGGACATTCCGTGGAAGGGCGACCCCTACGAGCTGGTGCGCCAGCTTAGCTTCGATACGAACTCGCGCTCGTCGATCCTCTCGCTCATCATCATGGCTCGCGAGAACTCCCGCCATGTTCGCGAGCAGATCTCAACCGAGCAGTGGCACCGCTTGAACAGTTTGTACCTCGCCGTGACTTTGCCGGAGCACCGCAAGACTTCCGAGCCGGGAACCATGTCGATGGAGCCCGAGCTGCCGACCGAATTCTTAACTCAGGTCATGGAGGCCGTGCATCAATTTCAGGGCGTCACGGACTCAACCATGAGCCATGGCGAGGGCTGGCAGTTTATCCAGGTAGGCCGCTACATCGAGCGCGCCTCCGCGACCGCTTGCCTGCTCGAGGCCTTCCACAACGACCTTTGGGGTGACGGCATAAACGAGCGCCTGGAAGGCAACGAGTACCTTGACTGGATGGGACTGCTACGTTCCGCAACGGCGTTCGAGGCGTACTGCAAGGTATACACGGCGGACCTGACGCCGGAGCGCATCCTTGAGTTTCTGCTTCTCGATCAAGATTTTCCACACTCGCTGCGCTTCTCGATCGATTCACTACAGTGCTCGCTCGATAACATCCAGCATGAGTCGGGGAAGGTTCGTGCTGACCAGTTGCGGCGGCTGGCGGGACGCCTTCAAGGAAGCCTCAGCTACTCGGGCGTCGAGGAGATTCTTGACGGCGATATCGTCGCGTATCTGCGCATGATCCAGGTGCAATGCCGCGAAATTCACAATACGATTTACCAGCTATACGTCGATTATTCAATTCAGGCAGCTCTGGCCAGTTAGGCAGCTAGCAGCGAAGGAGCGCCATGTTCTACTCGATCCGCCACCTGACCAAGTTCCTCTACGACCACGCCGTGAGCGAGAGCATGATGGAGACGCGCATGCATCCGCGCAGCGACCAAAACCAGCGCTGCCTTACGTTTCATCTCTCGGTGAGCCCGCGCTGCCGGGTCTTCAGCTATCGTGACCACCTGGCCAACAACGTGCATCATTTCGACATCCCCGGCCAGCATCGGCAGCTGGTGATCGTGGCGGAGTCTTTGGTCGAGGTGCAGCCGGCGTATGAGATTCCGTCTTTTCTGGCACCGGATGCGTGGGCAGACCTCGACGCCATGGTGCAACAGGGCGACTACTGGGAGTTCCTCTTTGAAAGCGAGTTCTGCGTGCCGACCCCGCTACTGGACACGCTGTCCGCCGACCTCGAGGTGACACGGCGGGACGATCCGCTGATGCTTATGCACGAACTCAACGGACGCCTGTTCAAGTACTTCGACTATGTGCCGCGGTCGACCAAAGTCGACTCGCCGATTGACGACGCGCTCACCTCGCGGCAGGGAGTGTGTCAGGATTTTGCGCACATCATGATCACGCTCATCCGCACCAAGCTGCGCATGCCGTGCCGCTACGTCAGCGGCTACCTCGCGCATCGCGGGGAGGAGACGGATCGGTCAGCTGCCTCGGCCACGCACGCGTGGATTGAGGTCCTGATGCCGCACTTCGGCTGGGTGGGCTTCGATCCGACCAACTGGCTGGTGGCGGGAGAACGGCACATTCGGACGGCGATCGGACGCGACTACTCCGACGTGCCGCCGACTCACGGCATGTTCCGCGGCCGCGCCAAGAGCGAGCTGACCGTAGCCGTGCGGGTGACGCCGAGCGAAGGGACGCCGCTGCTCGACCAAGAGATGCCGGTGCCGGAGGATTGGTCGATTCTGGTCGAAAAGGCGCAGGCGCAGCCGGACGCGCCACCTCCTCTGACGCGCCAGCAGCAGATGGCGCAGCAACAGCAGTAGCAGAGGCTCTGCAAAAAAGGCATCAAATGCGGTAGGCTTTAAGGCAGCCCCACGACCAGGATTTAACTATGATTGCTACCTCCAGTGTCACCATGCGGTACGGCTCGAAGCTGCTCTTCGAGGATGTTTCGGTTGCCTTCACCGATGGTCGCCGCTACGGCTTGACCGGGCCGAACGGCGCCGGCAAGTCGACGTTTATGAAGGTCCTTACCGGCGAGATCGATCCGCAGAAGGGGACAGTCGTAAGACCACGTAAGTTCGGCGTGCTCAAGCAGGATCAGTACGAGTTCGACGCCTACCGCGTGATCGACACCGTCATCATGGGCAACAAGGGCCTGTGGGCGGCGCTCGAAGAGCGGGAGATCATCTACAACAAGGCCGAGATGACGGATGAAGATGGCTCGCGGCTGGGCGAGCTCGAGGGCATCGTCGGCGACGAGGACGGCTACGAGGCCGAGGCGAACGCGGCTGTCCTGCTGCAGGGGCTCGACATTCCGGACGAACTGCATGAACGCACCATGGGCGAGCTGCAAGGCGGCCAGAAAGTCCGGGTACTGCTGGCGCAGGCGCTATTCGGCGACCCGGAAGCGCTGATGCTCGACGAGCCGACGAACTACCTGGACCTCGAGTCGATCCACTGGCTGCAGGATTTTCTGCTTCGCTACAGCGGCACGGTCATCACCATTTCGCACGACCGGCACTTCCTGAACGCCGTGTGCACACATACCGCCGATATCGACTACCAGACGATCATCACCTACACCGGCGGCTATGACGACATGGTGCTGCAAAAGACGTCGGTCCGGACGCGCATCGAGAACCAGAACGAGCAGCGCGAAAAAAAGATCGCGCAGCTCAATGACTTCATCGCGCGCTTCTCGGCCGGTACGCGGTCCAGCCAGGTAAACTCGCGCAAGAAGGAAGTGGAGCGGCTGGCCACGTCCGAGCTGGCGCGGTCAAACATCGCGCGTCCGTTCATCCGCTTTGACATGCTGCGTCCCTCAGGCAAGAACGTACTGGAATTCGAGAACGTCAGCAAATCGTACCCGCAGAAGGACGGCAAGACCGAGCACGTCATCAAGGCTTTCTCGGCGTCGGTCATGCGCGGCGACAAGGTAATCCTGATGGGGCGCAACGGTCAGGGGAAGACGACCCTCATCAAGGCGCTGCTCGCCAACGCGCCCGGGGTGGATGAATCTGATTCGACGGCGATCGATGCGGGCGAGGTAAAGTGGGGCCACGAGGTCCAGATCGGCTACTTTGCGCAGGATCATACCGCGTCCATTCCGAAGGGGACCACGGCGGCAGAGTGGCTGCATGGCTTCGACGCGAAGGCGACCAAGGAAGACATCCGCGGCATTCTGGGGCAGATGCTCTTCCGTGGCGAAGAAGGCATGAAGAAGACCGAGGCGCTCAGCGGAGGCGAAGCCGCACGTCTACTCTTCTGCAAAATTATGCTGCAGAAGCCCAACATTCTCATCCTAGACGAGCCCACCAATCACCTGGATCTTGAAAGCATTAACGCCCTCAACCAGGCAATCCAGAAATACGAAGGAACCGTCTTCTTGGTGACGCACGACCAGGACCTGATCGAAGAGGCCGGAACCCGCATCTGGCACTTTGAAGGCGGCCCGGCAAACTTTCACATTACTGATCACAAGGGCCCGTATCAGGAGTACGAGCAGAAGATGGCCTTGGCCAGCAAGTAAGCCTGTCGCGAAAGTCTACAATAGCTCCATGGCATCTACAGAACCGATCGAGGCACGCGGAAAGAACGTACTTGGCCAAGCGCTGGCAACGTGCGGATGCGAGCCCATGACCGGGTTTTACCGGACGGGCTGTTGTGAGACCGGTCCGGATGATCTTGGCGTGCACACGGTTTGCTGCATTGTGAGCGCGGACTTCCTTGCGACTTCGAAATCGCAAGGGAACGATCTTTCGACGCCCATGCCACAGTACGGCTTCCCGGGGTTGGAGCCGGGGGATCGCTGGTGCGTGTGTGCGGCGCGGTGGCTGCAGGCGACCCAGGCCGGAGCCGCCTGCCCGGTCGTGCTTGAGGCGACCCATGAGAACACACTCAAAATCGTGCCTTTTGAGCTTCTGATCCAATACGCAGTCATTCCTGAAGAGCTGCACTGAAGCAGGCAAGGGCACCCGTATAGAGTGCCCCCTTACCTATTTACTGGACTGTTAGCGTAAAGCTGGCGTAGTTCGTTGTGGTGTTGGTCACCGTGTCTGTTCCGTGGACCACGATGGTGTAAGGGCCTTTGGTCACGTTAGTGGTCGGCGTAACAGTGCTTGCGGGTGCCGTGCTGGCTCCGCTACAAGCCGAGAGACCAAAGCCGAGGACGGCCAGAAGTAGAACAGCTACCAAGGACCGAATCTTCTTTGAGCGGCGTCCAGCAACGCCGATGGCGAGCAGGCCGGCGAAGCTAAGGGCGAAGGGCACCGGATGGGATCCCGGAGCCTCGGCTCGGGCCACTCCTCCAGATACGCCTTTCTGGAAAAGGGTTATGGCCGTGGGCGTGGCGGTACACGTGGTCTGGCTGGTATAGATGGAGAGGGTGGCCGTCACCGCGGCGGTTCCGTTTACAGTGGCATTACCCAGGGTGTAGCAAGCGTTGGCGATCGTAGGGCTGGCCGTTACGGTAAAGGCCACCGATCCCACATAGCCGCTCACTGGAGTAACGGTGACGGTCGAAGTGGCAGTGCTCCCGTTGGTAACCGTGGTATTCGGGACCGATAGATTAAAGCCACCGGCTGCCCCGACCTGGAGGAGCAGGGTGGACGTCGACGGAGCGTAGGTTCCGTCCCCGGAATACTTCGCCACCACCGCGTACTGGCCAGCGGCGCTACCAACGAAGCTATACAATGCGGTACCGCCGGCAAGGGTAGTCGAGGCATTGATGGTCGCAGTCGTGTAGACAGCGTTAGTCGTGGCTGTGGTTGTGGAGGTTGTATCTGTGATCACTAGGCTGACCGTACCGGTGGGGGCGACCGTAGAAGTGCCCGCAGAGCCGACAACGTTGATAGTGATCGTGTCAGCGGCAGCAGCATGGGGCGACACAGTCGCGGCCGAGAGAGCGACGGTAGAACTCTGGAGCGACGAAGTCGTAGCCGAGGGAACAGGCCAGGCGGTGAGCAGCTTGTAGAGATCGACCGAGCCGAGGCCGGTAGCTTCATCGTACCCCGTGACGGCACTAAAGGAGGTCAAGCCGGAGGAGGCACAGGAGAGGGTCGCGGGAGAGGTGTCGCAGGCATTGTTGCCGACGGTCACGTCATGGAAGGCGGCGGAATACGTCGTTGTGCTGGAGGCAAGTGGATAGAGAATCGGTCCGAGCGCGCCTTGGCCGGTGGATTTTGTGGCCTGATTGATAAGTGCGAGCATGCCGGCAAAGATCGGCGCCGCGAAGCTGGTTCCCCCGGCGACGGTTAGGTTGGTATTGTTGCCATCGCGGAAGTTGTTGCTGCAACTGCCTTGAATCCCGGTGCTCTGGGAGTCGCTGGAGCAATAGAGATAGCCCGGCTCGGCGGGTGAGGCCATCAAGGCAACGTCTGGTACAAGGCGGAAGGTCCCGGCAGGAAAGGCCACTCCGCCAATGGTTCCGGATTGCCAGGTGGGCCGGGCGGTCAAGACACTGGCACCGCCACCGCCGGAGGAGAGCTGCGCAGTGGAATCGTCGTTCCAGGCGAGCTCCGGAATATAGCTGAGGGCGGAGCTAAGGACATCGGTCGAGCCATTTGAGGACCAATAGGTGGTGCTGGTGGAGGTGTTGTTGGACGCGGAGATCTCGGTCCCTCCAACGGAGGTAACGTAGGCGCTGCTTCCAGGAAAGTCGACGGCGAGCGCAATCTGGGTGGCGGTCGGCGTTCCAGTCTCGCCGTAACAGTCGGTCGACCCTTCATCTCCGGAGGCGGCGACGACAGTTTGTCCTTGGGCAGCAGCCTGCTGCAGATACTGGTTGTAATAGGCGTAGTTGGCGCTGCCAAAGTTCGGCTCGCACTCGCCGTAGCTAGAGCTGATGATGGGCGCTATGTCGTTGATGACGGCATAGACAAGCGCGTCGAAGGCTCCGTAGTTGGTGCTGGAGCCGGTGTAGACAAAATAAACCGTGGCTCCGGGGGCAATGGTTCCGGAGTATTCGAGGTCGAGGTCGGACTCGGACTCGTCGCCGGTGTACACGGTGGAGACGCCGGTTCCAGGGTAGAGCACGGGGATGGGCGCAGGAGAACTGATGCCAGCAGCCGATTTAAAATTGACAATGTCCGACAGGATTACGGCCGACTGGCCCACGATTGCGATCGATTGGCCGATGCCGGTGTATCCGGCAGCGTAGGCCGGATTGATGTCATAGACGGTGGCAACGTCTTTGGGCGTGAGAAAGTGGTTGCCGCTCTGGCCGGAGGTGAAGGCAGGCGACACTGAGCGACGCAGGTGCGAGTGTGGTCTGAAATCAGAGAGATTGCCAACGCTCTGGACGACACCGGCCAGGCTGGCGGGAAGGCTGAGGTCAGAGGCGGGCGCGAAATGTTTTTCAGTGCCGGAGGTAAAGTAGTGCAGCTGAGTTCCGAACGCAGCTTCGACCTGAGCCTCGGTACCGGTAAAGGTAATACGGTTCAGGCTGCGGGCGACGCTGTCCACCTGGAAGCCCTGGGAGGTGAGCCAATTTTGGACGGCCTGGAGGTCCGACGCGGCGACGCCGAACTGGGCGGCGAAGGCATCAGGCGTAAGCCACTGGTGATAAAGCGGGGAGGTGCGGTCCTGCTGAGCAGTGAGCAGCGTATCCAACGCAGCCTGCTGAGCGACGGAGCGGCTGAAATTGATGCTGATGCCCTGGATCTTCATGGATTGCGGCACAAGACCGGCGTCGTTCTCGGCATGGGCATGCGGAGAACGCGATCCCGTCAAAACCGTACGCGCGGCACTATCAACGGGCGCAGTGATGCGTGGGGCGGGACCCTGGGCCGAGGCGACCGCGGCTAAGAGCGTGCTCAAAGCGAGGGTGAGAGGCTTTGTGAGTGCGGTCAAAGAGCGTGGAACAAGCTTCATGGGGGAGGACCGACTTTCCTGAGATGGGTCGAGCACCGTGCCGGACAAAGGCTTAGACGAGGTTTTCCGCCCGGCGTTCTACGTTAACAGAACCCGGGCCCGGAGCGTTGGTTGCGGAGGAGTTGGCACGTTGAACAATTATTTAACTGGCTCCAGTAGGACCTCCACGTCCAGGTGGCGGGTGCTCCCGGGAAGGTCGAGCGAGCCGAGAGTGAGAGGCTTGCCGAGGGTGAGGAGTGCGGTGCCCTGGAGGACGGACTGGCGAATGATCGGTTCCTGGACGTTCGCGATCGATTGCTCCTCAGCTACGCTGGATTGCTCGACGACGGACTTCAGCGTCTGCCCGTCGAGCGCTAGGGTGGCGTCGAAGTTGTAGCCAACGTCAAGGTAAGTGAATTGGGTCTGAACCTCGGACGCCTTTTCCGGAATGTTGGGCGCGCCATACTGGCCGGTGGCGATCGGGATCTTACTGCCCTGCTTGAGGGTAGTGCGCTGGCCGGCGTGGACGATGAGCGCAAAGGACTGACTGCCGATGCGCTTGCCGGCGTCGGACTCGCGGATGGTGTAGGTGAGGCGAAAGATCTTGCCAGGCTTGTCGAGGGCCTCGATGATCTGACCGGCAAGTGCGAGTTGGTCGGGCGTGCCACGGACGATGATGGCGTTCTGCCTAGGCTCGAGATAGATCTTGGCGGTGGGATCCAGCATGATGCGTAGACCCGTGAGAATGTCGTTTCCATCACTTGCCTGGCTGGCGTCTTTGAGATAGTAGATCTTCATCGGATCGGTTCCGGCGGCACGCGTGGATGCAGCTTCGGCTTGGGCGGACAGCGGGTTGGGAGCAACGCTTGCGCAGAGGAGAGCGGCGAACAGGGCGAGAGAAAAACGGCTAACGGTCCGTAGGGTGAGCTTCATTGGGGATCTCCTGGTCGGGTACTTTGTCTTTGGGTGCTGGGGTCTTGGTAGAAGGCTTGGGCACTGGGGGGCCGAAAGGGGGTGGAGGCGGGAAGAAGTGGTCGAACGCGGCCATGTTCTGGGCCAGTTCACGGGCCGCGGCTTCGGGATTGAGCAGTTCCAAGTCCTTCGGGTCACCACGATGGGCAATCCGGAGGAGCATCTTTTCCTGCTCGGTGAGCGGGGCGGGGGGCGCGGGAAAGCTGGCCAATTCGGAGGACGCAGTTTTGGACACGAGGCTCCGTTGAGAGGTGGACGTTCGGCGCGGGGCGGACGGCAAGGAAAGAACCTGGGCGGCGGTAACCGAAGTCTGCCGAGGATGGGATGAATGATAGGCAAATGCCGGGCTGGACGTCGGAGTCGAAATCGGAGTACGAATCGGAGCACGGAGCATGAGAGCAGCAACCAGAAGCGAGGTAGTCGCCAAGCCGAGCGTGACGGGAAGCCAACGGCGGACAGGGCGTCGAAGGGGCTCGGAATGATGGAGCGAGGCGAGGATGCGGGTTTCCAGGCCCTCCGCAGGACGGACGTTGCGAAGAGCCGCGAGGGCTTGGTCGATGGCCTCGTCTGGAGACGGCTGCAGGGGCTTTCTCATCGGGAGGATCCTTTTTCAAGGCGCTCACGCAAACGGGCGCGAGCGCGGAAGAGCAGGGCACGGATGGCGGATTCGGACTTGCCGAGAACGGCGGCGAGCTCAGGCGTGGAGAGCTCGTCGAGGGCGGAAAGGAGGAGAACGGCCCGCTCCTTCTTCGGCAGGCGGTCGATCTCGCGAAACACGGAGTGCATCTGGATGCGTCCGGCAAGTTGCTGATCGGCGGAGAGGATGGCAGCCGGAATGCTATCGGAGAAGCTGGGGTCCATCTGGTCGGGGCGGATGCGGCGCTTGCGGTCCAGGGCGAGATTCCACGCGATGCGGATGAGCCAAACGCGGAGATCGCGAATCTCGGGCAGCCGCATGCGATGCTCGAGAACGCGAACGAAGGTATCCTGGACGACATCTTCAGCTTCGGTGGGACTGCGGAGCACGGAGTGAGCGATGCGGAAGAGCAGAGGCGCGTAAAGCTCGACCAGAGCGGCAAGGTCGGTGGTAGTCTGCGCGGCGGGCTGGGAGGATTTGTCGGCACTGTGCCGTCCGGGTGATGCCAAGCTCAGGTCCTCGATCGCGCCCAAAAGTCTCATCTAAGCGGACAGACGGTCGAGGATAGATTGCGCTCACAAATCTTAGGGCCCTTAGGATAGGGCGTGGGAGAAGAAGATGCTGAGAAGCAGATGGCGGCACTTGATGTGGTTGCTGGCGCTGGGAGGGAGCGTTGCAGCCCTGCCGCAGCTGGCGCACCGGGGAGAGACGCCGGCTTCCGCGACGCCGGCCAGGACGGCTCCGCATCGGCAGCGGTTGATCCTGAAGGACGGCGGCTATCAGATCGTGATGAGCTACACAGTGGTAAAAGATCGAGTGCGCTACGTGAGCGCGGAGCGAGGCGGAGAGCCCGAGGAAATCCCGCTGAAGCTGGTGGACTTGGAGGCGACCAAGCGCTGGGCGCAGGAGCATGCGGCTCCAGACCCCAACGCCCCGGCAGCAGTGCGGCCTGCTCCGGTAATCGACCCGGAGCTGCTGAAAGAGGAGGCGGAACGGGCGGCACTCTCGCCGGAGGTGGCGACGGATCTGCGTCTGGAACCAACGGACAGCGTGCTGGCGCTCGACACATACCAGGCAACGCCGGAGCTGGTGCCTCTGGTGCAATCACAGGGGGAGCTGAACCGACAAACGGGACATAGTGTGCTGCGGGGGCTGATCAAGCCAGCGTCGGCACCGCACCAGGTGGTGGTGCTGAAGGGCGAGAAGGCGGCGGTGCAGATGCATGTCAATGATCCGGTGATCTACGTGAAGCTCGACGACGCGCTGCCGGCAAGCGGCGAGGCGCTAACAGTGGATACACATGGCGCCTCCGGCCGGAGCGCGGCGGAGAAAACCAAACCCGGGGACAGCGATTACGTGATTGTGCGGCTGGACCTGCGGCAGGATGCCCGCGTTGTGACAAGCTTCAACCTCGGGCAGTTGGGCACGGGAAAACAACAGGAGGATGTAACAGAGCTCGACGCAACCGAACTTCCGGGTGGCCACTGGCTGAAGCTGGTACCACGCGAGCAGCTGCTGATCGGCGAGTATGCGCTGGTGGAAGTGCTGGGGAACAAAGAAATCAACCTGGGAGTGTGGGAGTTTGGCGTGCACCCGACCGCGCCCGAAAACCGGGACCTGATCCAGCCGGAGAAGCACCGGCCGAGCACGCTCGAGCGGCATACTCCCGGATAGCCGGACCCGCGATGGAAAGACAAAGAATGAGCGCGGAGAGCGCAGAGATTACGCGAAGACGCGGACCAAAGTTCAGCGCAGGCCTACGACGCAGTTCAGCGCAGGCCTACGACGCGGCGCTCACCGTGAGCTGGCTTGATGGAGGTAAGCTGGCGAATCTTGCCCATGATGGCGACGTCGTCGCGGGTAGTATTTTTCACCTCGTACATCATGGAGTCGGCGCTGCGCAGAATGGCGTGGACGGAGGCGCCGTCCTCGGGGAAGGTAGCGACGCCGAAGCTGCCGGAGATACGCAGCGCCAAGCCTTCGCCGCTAAGGAAGTTGTTGGCGCGGAGAGTCGCGTGCAGGTCCTGCGTGAGCTGGACGGCGGCTTCTTTCGTAAAGCCCGGCATGAGCAGGACGAACTCGTCTCCTCCATAACGGAAGGCGGAGTTTTCGGGGCCGATGGTGCGGCGGAGGACACCGCCAACCTCGGCGAGCAAACGGCTGCCGACCAGGTGGCCGTGCGTATCGTTGACGGACTTGAAGTAGTCAAGGTCAAGAAAGACGAGGGAAAACGGAACGGGTTCACCGCTGGCTTGGGTGAGGGTGACCTGCTCATCGAGCATGGTGTACAGGCGCCGCGCGTTGAAGAGCCCGGTGCAATCATCCGTGATCGACAGCTCCTGGATGAGCTTCATGGAGCGCGAGTTTTGGATGGCGATGGCGGCGTAATCACAGAGAATACGCAGGAAGGAGATGGAGTACTCGCTCAGCAGGTCAAGCTTAGAATTCAGCAGCTGGATCACGCCGAGCGTGGTCTCCCCGGAGCGAATGGGCACGCAGGCAATAGAGTGGATGTCCAGGTCAGGGTGGTTGCGTGCGAAGGTGGACCAGTGCGGGTCAAGCGAAACGTTAGGCACGACGAGCGGGTTACCGGTGGAGGCAACCCAGCCGGCAACGCCCTGCCCTAGGGGCACCCGCAACCCGCGAAGCGAGGCCGAGTCCTCTCCGACAGCGATGGCATAGTAAAGATCTTTGGCGGCTTCATCGACCATGAGGAGCGACCACCGCTCGGGGCCGAAAAAATTGGCCATCTTGTCCATAATGGCGAGCAGGATTAATTCGAGGTCGAGCGAATTGGTAAGAGTGCGCGCAACGTCGTGAAAGACACGCAGATGATCCATCTGGCGGCTCTCAATGACTTCGAACTGGCGTCGCTGCTTCACGGTCTCGCACCTCTGCGAGTTCCACCATAATCTATCCGAAGACTCCACGGAGGTTCGATCCCTCCTTAGTTGCATAGGAAGGTTACCCATATGGGAGGGGATTTATGTCAGGTAAGAGCAAATTCCCGAGTAGGTGTAGCAACTCCGGACAGTACGGAAGAATCTTCCTCAACCGCCGATATGCACCATAGAGCGCGAGGGTTTTTCAAAGCCAACCTCCCCGATGTGATGACGCGCTTCTTTGCGATCGACGACTTGACGGATGTAGTCGATAAGCTGGGCGTCGGTGGCACCGCGTTCGAGGCGGCCGAAGAGGTCGTGGTCAGACTGCGAGAAGAGGCAGGTACGGATCTTGCCATCGGACGTGAGACGAATGCGGCTGCAGTGGCCGCAGAAGGGCTGGCTGACGGGAGCGATGATGCCGATCTCGCCGCGGCCGTCCGCGAAGGTGTAGCGGCGAGCGGTCTCACTCGCGGCCAGGGGAGGCAGCTCGACCAGAGGCATCCAGGCGTTGAGTCGGCTCGTAATCTCCGCAAGCGAGACAACGGATTTGGGCGTCCAGTTGCGAGCGTTAAGGGCAGTAGAAGCTTCTTCCAGAGGCATCCACTCGATGAAGCGAACGATGACGTTTTCACGGCGGGAAAACTCAGCGAAGGCTTCAATCTGGGAGTCATTGAAGCCGCGGAGCAGGACGCAATTGACTTTGACTGGGCCCAGACCAGCTGCGGCCGCCGCGCGAATGCCGGCCAAAACGCGGTCAAAGCTGCGCGGCACACGGGTGATCGCGGCGAAGGTTTCGGCATCCACCGCGTCCATCGAAACGGTTACGCGAGTTAGACCAGCGTCGCGCAACGGCTGCGCCATACCGGCGAGCAGATGTCCATTGGTAGTCAGGGCAAGGTCAAGGGGCGCGCCGAGGCGGGTGCGGGAGCCATCCGGCGCGAAAGTGGTGCGCATCTGTGCGACTGAAGCGATGAGATCGACAAGACCGGCACGGAGCAAAGGTTCACCGCCGGTAAAGCGAATTTTTTCTACTCCAAGCGAAACGAAGAGACGGATGATGCGCAAGTAATCATCATGGGCAAGCTCGGCGAACTGGGTCCCTTCCTCGCCGGTGCGGCAATAAACGCAGCGAAAATTGCAACGGTCGGTAACGGAGACGCGAAGGTCGGTGATGGCACGACCATGGCTGTCGCGCAGACGGGTATCCAAACTCAGGGCCGGCTGGATGGTTTGGGTTGCGTCGGTCAGCAGAGTTACGGAGGACATGGGTAGCACCAATCCCTTTGGATGAGTGGCGTCTCTGAGAGGATTCTCTGCCGGGTTCGTGCGTAGCTTCCTCAAAAGACTGACCCCATCTCCGACGATAAAACAGCCGGAGATGGGGCACCAGTGCTTGAGAACAGACGCTGAGTGTTAGCGTCCGCGACGGGCAGGTCCAGAACGGCTGGAGCCGGGCCGGCTATTGGATGAAGGGCCGCGTCCTCCAGAGCTGCGGCCAGCGCCGCCCCCAGAGCCGGAGCGTCCACGAAAGCTGCTTCCGGAGCCATTACCAGCGCCGCGATAGGAGCTGGTTGGCATGCCGGCTTGACGCTCGGCAGAGACATCACCCGTACGCCATGCGCGGGACTCCATGCCAAGCAGCGAGTCCGGAGCGGAGGAGGCAGTGTCAAGCGGCTTGTTGCGCTCTTCCTTTTCAAGGTTCTTATCGGCCTCGCGCCATTCGAACTTGATCTTCAGCTCGCGCTCAAGCTTGCGGGCGTCAGAGCGCTCCTGCGGCATTACAAAGGTCGTCGCCACTCCCTTGGCTCCAGCGCGTCCCGTTCGGCCGATGCGATGAACGAAATCGTCTGACGCATTGGGCAAATCGTAGTTGACGACATGCGCAATGTCCTGGACATCGATGCCGCGAGCGGCAACGTCGGTGGCAACCAGAATGCGGTGGCGGCCGTTCGAGAAACCCTTAAGTGCCGCGGTGCGTTGCGATTGCGAGCGATCACCGTGGATCACATCTGCCAGGTGGCCGAGCTTCTCAAGCTTCTTGGCGACGCGATCCGCACCATGCTTGGTGCGCGAGAAGACGAGGAACGTTCCCTCTTCTTCATTGAGCATTTGGTTTAACAGGCCGAGCTTCTGGTCCTGCATGACGGTGTAGACGCGCAGCTCGACGCGATCGGACGGCTTGGAGGTCGTGCCGATCTCGATGCGAACCGGCTTCTGCACGTAGTCGCGAACGATCTCAGTAATGTTGGCGTCGAGTGTCGCGGAGTAGCACATGGTCTGGCGAGTCTTAGGCAACGCGCCGACGATGCGGCGAATGGCGGGCAGAAAACCCATGTCGAGCATGCGGTCGACTTCGTCAAGCACCAGCATCTCGACCGAACTCAAGTTGACCGAACGGCGACGGAGAAAATCTTCGAGGCGCCCTGGGGTGGCGACGACGAGGCGCGGGCCGCGGCCAAGCTGGTCGAGCTGCGTGTTCTCAGACAAGCCTCCGCAGACAAGCACAGAGTCGGACTTCGCCTGCGGGGAGATCTTGCCGTAGGCCTCCAGCACCTGCATGGCGAGCTCGCGCGTGGGCAACAAGATGAGCGAACGGATGGGGCCGCGCTTACCCTTGGTGGACGGCACAGAGTTCGCGTCCATGCGCTCAATCATCGGGATGAGAAAGCTAAGCGTTTTTCCGGTGCCGGTGGAGGCAGTGGCAAGAATATCGTGGCTCTCCAGTGCGGGCGGGATCGCCTTGGCCTGGACGGGAGTAGGGGTGTTGAAGCCGGCCGCGGCAAGGCGGGTCTTTAGCGAATCGGAGATCCGGAAGTCGGCAAAGTGCACGTCCTTCAGCATCGGTAAGCCGGTCTTCGGATCGATTACGGCGTCGGTCGCGGCAATCGAGCGCTGCGGTTCGGAGGGCGCTTCGTGTTTTGCTGGTTGAGTAGAGCGAGGTTGTTCGGTCTGAAGCTGTTCGTTCGGTTCGAGCATTGCAGAATTCAAGTGGTTTCCTTCATCTTGCGGGTAAGCGAGCGCGCGCAGTAGTTCGCTAGCGGTCGCGAGGCGCACACGGGCGCCGGCTAAGTGCAAAGGTCAGCATTGCTGTCGTGGGTACGGAAGCGCTGCTGCACGGCGAGGCAGGTCCTGTGACCATTGCCTTCCAGCCAGAGCAACCAGGGCTGCGTCTCTAATTTCCGCTAAATTGCCGGGAGAGACGCTGCGGTGGTAAGGGTTGTTACTTCAGTCTCTGGCCAGACTCTGGTGTGCACGGATGCAGTCCCGAGTCTCTCCCCGAAGTTCCCCGCGCTTACGCGCTTACTGAAGCATAGCACGACGTTGCTGAAGGGCATCGGCCATTGTGCGTCAGGCCGCGTCATTTGCTTCAGCGAAGCTTTTCAACCGTCTCTGCCAGCGTCTGCGGGGTCCGAACACTTCCCTGCAGAATGCCATCCAGAAGAGTACGGGTATGAACGGCCGAGAACGAGGCGTTGACACGCGTCCCCGCTTGCTGCCCGGCAAGCTTCACCACATACACCGGTCGCGGATCGTACTTTCCACCCTGGCTCGCCTCGTTCTCCTCGCCCTTCAGCGCAGCGGCGTCCGCCACCTGCTTCGTCCTCCAGCTATGGTCGCCCATCACCACGACTGTCGAAGAATCCCACTGCCCCGTCTGCTCCAGGACCTCCCGCAGATGGGCCAAACACCGATCCGCCAGCGCAAGATTGTCGAGGTAAGTCGAGGCACCGGTGGTGAACATGCCTGTTCCTCGATTGTAGATTCCGCCAAAATGTGGAATGGGAAAATGAAGCAGCACGAGACCGGCCGAACGGTCGCGTAACGCGGTCTCCGAGGCACCATAGATCGCCTGATAGTCCTCTATGTGCATCTCCGCCCCATACGTCCGGAATGCCTGCATACGGGTAGACCCGGCCAGCCAGGACTGCGGTATCCAGCTGCTCCCATTGAGCGCATAGAGAAAAGGAGCAAGCATGTTGCCCAGGATGCCTTTTTGCGAAGACATGCGATTCTTGATCGGAATGTCGTAGCTCCACAGGCATTGGTCGAGCACGCCCGGCAGGATACGGCAGTACGGGATATACCAGCCTGCGACCGCGGTGCTATACCCGCTCCGGAGCGCATCCGCGAAGATGGTATTTTGGGCATCGAACGCCTCCCATGTTCCAGTCGTGGGATCGTGAGTCGACAGCGCACCGCCGGCAGACGCGCGCACAACGTCGATTGTGCGCCCGGACATGAGCGAAGGCAGCGCGACATCGGTGAAGGTTGCCGCCGGAACGGTTTGCGTAAAGACATTGCTCTGTGCAGCCAGTCCGTCGAAGGCCGGCAACGCTAATCCGTGGAAACGCCGTTCATAAACCTGCTGGTACGACAACTCGTCGAAGATGATCCAGATGAGTCGTCCTTTGTTTGCGGTCGCCGCGGTGGGCTCTCGCACGGCGTTCAACACGGGCCCACGATTGAGCCCGTGCGCCTGCCCGCCGGCCCACGCCAGCTCCCCAAGAACCAACACACCGCCGATCCCAAAAAAGAAGATCAAGGTCGACATGGCGTTGACGACCCGGCCCAACGTCCACCCCCACAGACGCCACCCGTATCCGAGCACCGCACCGGTGAGGACACCAACGACCAGCAACCGAAGCGTCCACGCGCTTGCCGCGCCGTTGAACAACAAATCGAAGTTATAGGAAACAGCAGCCGGTGTTAAGAGAAGCACTCCGAGCCACATCGTGGTCCGCAGCAGAGGCCTGGTCTGCATCCTCAGCAGCAGCGCCCCAATCGCGAGCCAGACCAACAGTAGATCGAGGAACACAGGAAAAAATAAACTGAACCCGGTTCCACTCCAGTGGTACACAGCGGCGTGCCTCGAATGCAGCAGCGGCGCGATCACAAAGAAGCAGCTTAGCTCGGTCAGGCCAAGCGCCGTCACCGCGATCTGGAGCAGGTTGGTTCGCGTCCGTGAGGCCGGCTGCGTTTCACCGGAGCTATCTCGACCCTGCACCGTCCCCCTTCGTCTGTATGCCGGTTTCGGCATCTTTGTGTCCAACCGCGGTCACCATTGCCATTCCTCTTATCTGTTCAAGGTTTTGTTCCCATTTCGCACCTATCGTCAAACGACTGCAGTAAAAAAAAATCGGAAGAGTACCTCTCGATGCAATCGCCGCAGCATACGAATAGGCACGAGCCACAGTTCGGCAAGAGGAAGAGGCAAGAAAAGCAACGGCCATGTGAACACCCAAAAGGTCCATCGTCCGCCATAATCGCGGAACACCTGCCGGGCTGGATACGCTGTATGCTGAGCGAAACCGTTGCGCCGCATGCTCACCCAATTGGCCGGAAACCAGGCATACATCTGTGCATCCAGCACGCTGCGGTGGAGCGGCGAGCGCGCATCGAGAAAGCGCTCGGCCTGCCTCTTCCAGTTGTGCGCGAAGACGCCGACGAGATCGAAGGGCCGAGAAGGTGCGGCCTCGCAAGTACTAATCAGGCCTTGCTCAAAAAGGGCGGCGCGCCGCATGTGACGAAGAAGATGAAAGGTCCAGCCAAGTTGGATGAGATTACTGCCCCGGCCAAGTTCATAGTCAGCATGGGAAAATCTTTCGGCCCACTCACGATTTAGAATCACAGACGAGATGAGCGCAAGATCGCCGACGAAGGTAAGGGCATGCAGCAAGGCCTTGGGCGAGTTGAAGAGGCGGAAGGACGCCTCAGGATTGGGCTTGGTTCGCTCCGTGGGATGGTGTACGAAGCCGAGCGAAGGAACAAAGACCAGATCCATGTTCGTCTGGCGCAGCACAGCAAGGATACGATTAAGCGCACCATCAAAGATGACGTCGTCATCTCCAAAAATCCAGACGAAGTTACCGCGAGCAAGACGGTAGCAGCGAAGAAAATTGCTGTCGGGGCCAAGGTTTTCTGGGCTGAGCTCGTAGCGGCAGCGGAGTCCTTGATCGATCCACTGGCGCACCCTTAGCTGTGTATCGTCTGCGGACGCGTTGTCACAAATCAGGAGTTCAACCTCCTCAGCAAAGTGAGCGAGTTGCGGGGCGAGATATTCAAGGAGAAGCGAAAGCTCGCGTGCGCGGTTGTAGGTGGGGACGGCGATCGTAAGGAGCGGTGCAGAATCAGGCATGCCACAACTTACGATACTTGCGAAAGGTGTACACGCCTAGACCAAGGCCGATCGTAGCGGTAAGCGTGAGCTGGCCGGCGGTCATCCCGAGAGGCCCGTACCAGCGGCCCAGTGTGAGTGTAGAAATCGCAACACAGACGCCGCCAAGCACAGAGTTGAACAAAAACTTTTCTTGCTTGTGCGCGCGCAGGTAAAGCGCCATCGCCCCCACCATTTGATTGAGGCACATGGTCGCTAGCAGGAGCCCAAACGGCAAAGGCGCAAGCAGCCGATGTGAAAAGCGAACGCCGTGCCGTGCCATCAAAAATGCACTTGTCCAAACGACGACAGAGCCGGTGACGCAGAGCAGCATGGTCTGTCTAGCGGAGAGAAAAAAGAGCTCGTCGAGCCGGTCGTACTCGCGGCGAGCAATCAGTGCACCAAAGGGCGCCGCCTTGGTATTGATCCAGGCAATCGCTATCGAGGCGAGAGCGTTGGCGATGTTCAGCGACATGCCCATTTGCCCCGCGATCACCGGGCCGTAGTACCGAAGCAGCACTGGATTGAAGAGCTGGAAAATGATGAAGCCAGACGCATAGGAGACGGCGATACGCCATTGAAACGGCCACACCTCTTTTCCCCAGTCGACCTGGTGCTCGACTGACCGGAGGTGAAGAAAGGTACGCAGAAGAGCTCGGCGGGTCCAAAGAAAGTAAGCGCCGGCCAAGGCCTGGCCCGAGATGAGCAGGGCTGGAGCGAACAAGCCTCGATGCAAGAGCAGAGCGCTCCAGGCAAGCACGGAGCCAAGGACGGATTGGGTGAAGCGGGTGCGCGCGATCTCCCGGACAAAGCCGCAGCCCTCAAAAAAGGAGAAGACTGGATCGATCTGAAAAGTAACGGAGGACGCGAGCACCACGGCGCACCAGGGACCGCGCCATGCAGTCGCGTTTGCGCCCGGGCTGGTCGCGAAAAAATGCCAACCAACAGGGAGAAGCCCAAGCGCCATGAGCACAGCAGCAACCGAGTACCAGCGAGTCGCCTTCTGCAAGACGGAGGCAAGCCTGTATTGCGCCCGCACCAAGCCCTCGACGCGACCGTCCCTGAACAGCTTCAGGTGCGCTGCCTCATGACTGGCAAACTGCAAAATCACCACGGAAAACCCAAGTTCGAAGATGATTTGCAGCGCAACGAGCGAGCCGAAGGTATAGTAGTAGCCCTGCTGCGCGGGCGAGAGCGTTCGTGCGATCAGGGCCACGACCACCAGGCCGGCGAGAGAAGACCATCCGCGCGCGAGCACCGTATAACCAATGGCTCCATCCACTCCTGCACGATGCAGAAGGCGTCGATACCAAGGAGTGGCTTCGGTCAAGTAAATAGGAACTGCACCAGACAGCTGGACCGCCTACTCAAGCCTGCCCAGAACCGATTTGAAACCATACCGTCGAGATCCGCGAGAGAAGAGGGCAGCTACCTTCTAGATAATATCAGCGTCTGGAGAAGCAGGCTTACGCATGACCCAGCCGAGGGCGCTGGAATGGACAACATGTAGGATTCGAGTATGCCTGCTGTGTCTTTGTTGGCCGTCGTCGTACTTTACCTGCGACGTCTTGAAGAGAGTGAGTCTTTCGTCTCACTCGAAGCGATTACGGGAGAAGTTCCGGGTGTCGCCGAGCAGCTCCATCTACTCATCTTCGACAACTCACCCGAATCGCACCCATTGCCGCAGACTTCTATAGCAACCACCTACTGCCACGATGCGGCAAACGGCGGACTGGCGCCGGCATACAATTTGGCACTCGCGCTTGCTCGCGATCTTGGCACGGAGTGGATCCTTTTGCTAGACCAGGACACGCTCCTGAACGCTGACTATCTCAAAGCAGTTCTGGCCTTCATCGCGGGCGAGGGTAGGACTGACACAACGATCGGCGCTGCAATCCCACGCCTGATAGAAGGCGAGATCATCCATTCACCGCGGCTGCGGCCCAAGCTGAAACATGGACACCTGCCTGAGAACGCACATGGCATTGCGACACAAAGCATCACGGCGTACAACTCTGGCGCGGTAGTGCGCGTGGCAGCCATGCGGCAGATCGGCGGCTTTCCGGGAAGCTATCCCTTGGACTTTCTGGATCACGCAGTCTTCCACCGACTCCAATCCCACGGAAGTAGAATCTGGCTGCTGCAATCAACTCTGAAGCACAAGCTCTCGACGCTCTCGCTTGCAGGAACACATTCACTTCAACGTTATGCAAAGATGCTTGAGAGCGAACGAAGATTTCACCTCGAGAACGAGCGGACGATCGACCTTCTCTGGTACAGACTGAGGATGCTGCGCAGAATCTGTGCAAATGCTGTGCACACCCGCAACAGTCGCGTCACCCTACTGGAAATCCGAAGCCTGCTCGGTCTGAAGACGTAGAAACTAGTACCTGGATAGAACTTCTCATTTCTGTTCCCTAAATGTGGCAGTTGACCATGCCGCGCTTCTCTAGGTATTTTTGGTGATACTCTTCCGCCTTCCAGAAGCCGGTCGAGGGTGTTACCTCGGTAACAATGCGACTGCGAAAGGTTCCTGCAGCATTCAGATCGGCAATCTTGGCCTTTGCCAGCCGGGCTTGTTCGTCCGAGTGAGTAAAAATCGCGCTGCGGTACTGTGTCCCCCAATCCGGCCCCTGACGATTCAGCTGGGTTGGATCATGCAGCGAGAAAAATAGATCAAGAACTGTCTCGTAAGAGAGGCGAGCGTTATTGAAGGTGACCTCCACAACCTCAGCATGCCCTGTCCGGTCGGTGCAGACTTCCTTGTAGGTTGGATGTTCGAGCGCACCTCCCTCATACCCGACGGCGGTATCGGTCACTCCCCCAAGTTCGCCGAAACGGGCCTCAACGCCCCAAAAACACCCTGCTCCAAATGTCGCTTTTTCGATCGCCATAGCCTAACTCCTTAGCTCCTAGTTGGATGCTTTGAAGCGCCAAAAGTCCCGTGCCGAAGTAAAAAGATGCGTTACCCGGGATGTCAAGGCTAGGAACCCGGGAGGTGTCTCAAAATGCAACACCGGTGAACCTCTGCGCGGAATCTGCCGATAAGGCCAAGACGTAGAGGATGCAGAATGCTGAGACGCTTTGGTTTTCTTTTGTGGATGGCCTTCACCCTTCCAAACTGGGGGCAGACAACCTCTTCCAAGCCGCTGAGCTTAGAGGTTGGACAGATCAACTACTTCGGGTATGCGGGAGTAGACCTAAATTCGGTGCGCGCGCGTCTGCCGCTGAGCGTTGGAGATTCCCTGACATTGACCACGTTTGCTCGCGAGCAGACCTCGATCTCTCAGGAGATCCAGGGGATCACGGGTCAGCCGCCCACGGATCTTGCCGTACTCTGTTGTGACGAACATCAGCATTTGCTGGTCTATGTGGGCCTAAATGGCGACTCTTCGCGGCCCTTTGCGCCGGAGCCTCCACCGCACGGAAAAGAACGCCTGGCACCGTCCGCCATGAAACTGTTTAACCTAAGCCAGCAGAGCATGGCACGGGCGGGTGCACACGGAGAGTTGCGGGAAGACGATTCGGCCGGATACGCGTTGTCCTATGATCCTGAGACCCGTCGCGTTCAGCTCACGATGCGCGAATATGCAAAAGCGCATGCGGGAGAGTTGGAGCGCGTCCTTCGGCAGGCCGGCAGTGCACACCAGCGGGAGGCAAGTGCGGCTCTGCTGGGATACGCGCCGCTGTCGCAGGCGCAGGTGGATACTCTGGCGTACGCCGCCCACGACGAAAACCCGGAGGTTCGCAACAATGCGGTTCGGGCACTCGGAGTACTGGCCATGGCACCGGAGGCGAATGCCTACCGAATCAACCCCGAACCGTTTGTAGACTTGTTGCTGTCCTCACGCTGGACCGACCGGAACAAAGGAAGCGTCTTACTGGCGAAGCTTACAGAGTCGCGCGACCCCAAAGTGCTGTCAGCGGTAGCGGAGAGGGCTCTGCCGGCGCTGATTGAAGGAGCGAACTGGACCAACGAAGGGCACGCCTACGCCTTTCAGGAGATCCTGGGCCGAGTTGGTGGCATCCCTGAGGCGACGCTCCAGGCGATGATTCGCGACGGACAAACTGCAGCCATCGTAGCGGAGGTGACGAAGTCTTCAGGCAGCTAGACCCTCTTCCATCTTCCGCATTTCCGCCTCGGGCGTACAACAGCATTCCCCTGGAAAAACGCGCACAGCAAGCAGCGACGCTCCTTATAGGTCAACAATCTAGCGGGCGGGACGAGCATTTGGAATGGGGCGCCGTACCGCTCTTACCGACTTAAGCTTGGGAGGAGCTTTCAGCTTGGCAAACTCCGGAAGATTCTTTTTGGGCTCGACCTTACGACCTTTGGCCGCTCGGTCCAATGCCATCACCTCGCCCGGCTTCAGCTCGCGAAATTCGCCTGGAGGAACATCGAGGCGAAGCGCTCCATAACCGATGCGACGAATTTTCTCGACGTGGTGGCCAATCTCCTCGAACATCTTGCGTAGCTGGCGATTGCGGCCTTCGGTCAGTGTCACTTCGAACCAGGGATTATCCCCCCCGCGAACGAGCTCCACTTTCGCAGGGGCGGTGAGGATGCGGTCGCGGCGACCGGCCCGCACTTCATCCAGGCGACCGCGGTCGATCATAATGCCACGACGAATCTGTTCCAGGCCCTCGGGCGGTGGAACTCCACTGGTTTTGACCAAGTAAGTCTTTTCGACCCCTGCGGCAGCTTTCGAGAGTGAATTCGCGAGCGCACCGTCGTTGGTCATCAGCAGAAGACCTTCGCTCAGATAGTCAAGCCGCCCGACAGGATACAGACGGACCTGATCTCCGTGGGGACCACTCTTCTGCTGCATCAGCTGGGTCACAGTAGGTCGATGTTGTGGGTCGTCAAGCGTCGTAACATACCCGCGAGGCTTGTTCAGCATGTAGTACCGCTGTTCTTCAGGACCATGAAGGAGCTTTCCATCAACGCGGATGTGATCCTTGGCGGCATCAGCGCGGGTTCCGAGCTCGGTCACTACCTGGCCATTCACCTGCACACGGCCTTCCAGAATAATCTGCTCGGCTTTACGGCGGCTGGCAAGGCCCGCTTGGGCAAGGATCTTTTGAAGCCGGTCGCCGGAAGGGGTATCCTCAGTTTTACGAGTTGAATTTATAGGCATAGTCGAAGACCCTTGACGGCTATTCACCTTTATACGGGTCGGGTGCGCTACCGCGGGGAATTTGTTCGGCTTTCTCGGGGAGCTTACCTAGAGGCTGGTCCGGAGAGAACTCGTTATCGCCTTCAGGAGTTCCGACCGTATCGGGCTCATGGTCCTGTGGTGAGTCAGAAGTTGAAAGATCGCGGTCCGTCTCGTTCCATGCATCGGCCTTGTCGCTCATGGATGGATCTCACCTTCTCCGCTCTGGATGGCAGCCTCGTCGGCAGACGGGTCGCCGCCCGGCTGAGCAGCGGCAGGGGGAAGACCGGAGAGGCGTCCATCGACAGCGGGAAGCTCGTCGTCCGAACGAAGACCGTCATCGCTGGCAAGCGAGTGAGAGTCGCCATCGGCTTGCGGCACAGTTGCTGCTCGCTCTTCGACAAAATTTTCATGGGTGACACGTTCTTCTGCTTTATCCTGCACCGACTCCGGCATAGCCATTTCCTCCTGCGCGGCGAGCTCGCCGGCCATCTTTTCAAACTCTTCGATGCTGGGAAGCTCAGCGACGTCTTTCAACCCGAAGCGTAGCAGGAAATCCTTGGTGGTTTTATAAAGGATGGGGCGACCGACCACCTGTTTACGGCCCGCAGTAGTAATCAGCTTGCGCGTGATAAGCGAACCGAGCACGCCGCCGGAGTCGACGCCACGGATCTCCGAGATCTCGGGAGCCGTAATCGGCTGCTTGTAGGCGACGACCGCGAGCGTCTCCAGCGCTTGAAGAGTCAGTTTGAACACCGGCTTGAGCGATTTGACGAAGCCGCGTACGGCGTCGTGATACTCGGGTTTGGTCGCCATACGATAGCCGCCGGCAACTTCGCGGATCTCCAGGCCGCGGTCGGAGGTGGCATAGTCGGTGATGAGGAACTGTACGGTATCAGCTAAAAAGTCGCGGAGGCGACGCTCAGCCTCACGTGTGGCTTTCTTTTCGGCAGCAGCGGAGACAGACTCGTCTGAGACGATGGGCCCGGATACGGATGATCCCGCCGCGACGTCTTCGTCTCGCGCAAAGTCACTCGCTGCCACTTCAATGAACTCCTGCTGAAGAGGCAAAGACTGCTGACGGGCGGCAAGGGTGTCGAGCTCCTGCTGAGCTTCATGAGCGAGCAGCCCGACCAGCTGCACAAGGGTCACGGGCTCTTCAGAGGCATAGATGACCGCCTCGATCTTGGCTTTCAAACTCATTCTGAGAACCTATCCGATCAATCAACGGACAGATCGACGCCCGGACCGAAGTCCAGTCTATCAATTCGAATTCGCGTGGAGCGGCGGACGAGCTTTTGTTCTGAGCTCGCTACGATACCCCGCCTCAAACAACTGCTGTCTGAAGTGGGGCACCGAAGGCTTCTGTCGACGCAAGCGATTATGCAGCAATTTTGGTGAAGAGCCAGAAAAGGCAGCCGGAGAGCAAGGCCGCAGCCGGCAAGGTAAAGACCCAGGCCAGGGCGATATCGCGGACCGTCGCCATTTGCAGGCCGCTCTTGTTCGCGGCCATGGTGCCGGCCACACCCGAGCTGAGGACGTGCGTCGTGCTGACCGGCAGACCGAAGCGGTCGGCCATGCCAATGGTAATCATCGCGGTGATCTCGGCCGCGGCTCCCTGAGCATAGGTGAGGTGCGTCTTGCCGATCTTCTCGCCGACCGTGACGACAATGCGTTTCCAGCCGACCATGGTTCCCAGGCCGAGGGCAAGGGCCACGGCCACTTTAACCCAGGTGGGGATGAAGCGGGTAGATTTATCCAAAAATCCCTTGTAAACCGCGATCGTCTTGGTGTCTTCGGGAGCCATTTTGGGGCCGCCGTTTTTAGGCAGATTGCGAAAGGTTTCGCTCACTAGGTACATTTGGTTGCGCACGTTGGCCTGCATGGAGGCAGGAACGTTGGCCAGAGCTCCGTACTGAACAGCTTCGTTCGAGATGTTATTGACCTGCTGCTGGAGAGCCAGCAGAACGCCGGGCTCGTACTTTTTGGAGGAGACAAACTGCTCAAGCTCAGGCTCGGGATCGCCCATGACGGCTCCTGGCGTGACGTAGTGTTGGAGCGCGCCGGCTACCCGGCCGGAGACCTGGGCGAAAGTCTGGACCTCACCGGCGCTGACGGTGTGATTGAGCGCGTAGGCGGTGGGCACGGTGCCGACCAGAATCAGCATGATTAGGCCCATCCCCTTTTGGCCGTCATTTGAACCGTGGAAGAAGCTGACACCGCCACAGGTCCCGATGAGCAGACAGCGAATATAAAACGGTGGCGGCGCGGAGCCCTCCGGGGCTTTGTAGAGGCGGGGGTCGCGGGCGAGAAGCTTGAACAAAAAGAAGAGGGCGCCGGCCATCACAAAGCCAACGACCGGAGAGAGCAGGAGCGCCTGGAAGACCTTGGTGACCTGTTCCCACTCAACGCCCGCGGTACCGCTTTTGCCCTGCATCAGCTGATTCGCGACACCGACGCCGATGATCGAGCCGATCATCGTGTGGGAGCTTGAGGCAGGCAGCCCGCGCCACCAGGTCGCCAGATTCCAGAGAATGGCGGCGGTCAGCAGGGCGAAGACCATCGAGAATCCGGAGCCCTTCGAAACCTTCAGGATGAGCTCGACCGGAAGCAGCGTGATAATGGTGAAGGCTACGGCCCCGGAGCTGGTGAGCACACCAATAAAGTTCAGAATGCCGGAGTAGACAACAGCGACGTGCGGCTCGAGCGAGTGAGTATAAATGCAGGTAGCGACCGCGTTGGCGGTGTCATGGAAGCCGTTGACAAATTCAAAGCCGAGCGCGATGAAGAGGGCCAAGCCGAGCAGAACGAACGGGAAGACCCCGGCATTGTGGACGATCGAGAGATCGGTCGAAAGCGCATGAGCGATATAAATCAGCCCGCAAACGAGCATGATCCCGAAGACCGCCGTGCCGATTGCGCCGGGGCTGGAGTGTTTGAGTTTCTCCTCAAGCAAAGAAGGCGTGGGGACAATCGTGGGGGTAGCCATGCAAGATACCTGCTCGTGTGAAGGTGAGATGCTGCCCAAGACTAGGCCTGTAAGGTGAGCAGAAGATGAACAAGATGTGAATCTTGTCAATGACACTTTAGCTGTAGAAGTAAGGTGGCTCGGAGGCAGCGTAATGATACTGGAAGTGTTCCAGGGAGACATCACAGGGCTGGACGTAGATGCGATCGTGAATGCGGCAAACACTACCCTGCTGGGCGGTGGCGGCGTAGATGGCGCGATCCATCGGGCGGCCGGCAGGGAGTTGCTGGCGGCGTGCCGGCGGCTCGATGGATGCAAGACGGGTGAGGCGAAGGCGACGCCGGGGTTCCGGCTGCGTGCGCGCTGGATCTTCCACGCGGTCGGGCCGCGCTGGCATGGCGGTTCACATGGAGAAGAGACGCTGCTGGCGAGCTGTTACCGGCGCTGCCTGGAGCTGGCTGAGGAGCATGCGGTGCGGTCGATTGCGTTTCCTGCCATCAGCACCGGGATCTACCGGTTCCCTCGAGAGCAGGCTGCGGCGATTGCCGTGAAGACAGTCTTGGCTGAGGAGCGGATGACGGTGGAGCGGGTCGTGTTTTGTTGCTTCGATCACGAGACGGCAGAGATCTATGAGCGGCTCTTGGCGACTTAGGCTTCACTTAGAAGTCGAGGAGCACCTTTGATTTCGGGCCAGTCGATCGAGCACAGGCTGGAAGGCAGGTCCTCCTGCATGAAGGTAACCGGGATCAAGGCTCCGCGTTGATAGGCGAACAGCTCGCCGGTAGCGGGCTGGATTACCAGGATGGTTTGGACTCCCATGCGCGCGTAGTCGGCCCACTTTACGAGCAGGCGGGAGATCCTGTCTTCGGGCGAGAGGACCTCGAAGATCGCAATGGGCGGATGGGTGAGCATCTGTTCGATGGGGCGACTGCGGTCGACGAGTGGGGCTGACGGGGCCCGGAACAGAAGTCACGTTTTGGCTGAACTGCTGGAACGGACCGCCGGTCTTGCGAACAAAACATGGAATGAGCTCACAAGAGGACAGTGCTCTGACTCGTTTTGTGGCTGATAATTTGGTACCCTTTGTAGCGCTTGGGAGGCGATCCATGGTCAGTGAACTGATCAGCGAACAAGAGCATGATGCTGCGGTGGAGAGAGGTATGGAGCTGCGGCGCACGTTGCCGCGTCCGATTGCGGTTCTCTTTAATACAGCCTCACGTCGCGTGGAGTCGAGTTGAATTGGGGGTACTCTATTCACTTCGCTCCGGAACGTGCCCAGGGTCTGGAGAAGGCAACCGACGCGGAGCTTGCTGAGGTGGAGATCGCGGGCGTCTTTGGAATTTACTTTCCGCAGATCGACGTGGATCTCTGGGTTCCGGCCTTGCGAAGAGCCGCTTCGGCAACGATGCCTGAGAGGCCGCGTGGGCGGAAATGTATCGGCGTGATCAAGCTGCCTGAAGCTAGCGCCAGTCGTCGCGGGTAGCCTGGTCATCCTCAAAGATGCGGTCGAAGCCTTCGGCTTTCTTGATGAAGAGATCGCCGAGCGGGACTGGCTGGTGTAGCAGGACGGCCTGCAGGCGGACAAGCTCAAGCAGCGCGAGGAACATGCAGATGAGCGCACGCTCTGTGTGGATGTTGTGCAGTAGGCGGTGCAGCGAGACCGGTTTCTCCTCCATCAGCAGACGGCGTTTGACGTAGTCGATCATCTGGGCGACGGTGACCGAATCCTCATCGACATTGAGCACGGGGCGGGAGCGTAGCCGGGTGAGGATGTCCTGGAAGACGCGGACGAGGTCGACCGTGTCGGCGGCGATCTCGCCTTCGGCGGAGGCGGCGTCCTTGAAGTGGCGCAGGCCAGGGTTGGTCCAGGAGGCTTCCTCGACCTGCTGCTTTTGCGCGAGCATCTGGGCGGCGGCCTTGAAGCGCTCGTGCTCGATGAGGCGTTCGACCAGCTCCAGGCGGGGGTCGTCGGGGTCGGCTCCGGGAAGCATAGTGGGATCGCGGGGCAGGAGCATGCGGCTCTTGATGTGGATGAGCAGCGAGGCGGTGTAGATGAACTCGCCGGCGGCGTCGACGTCGGTGTTGCGGAGGTGATGCGTGTACTCGAGGAACTGGGCGGTGATTCTGGCGATGGGAATGTCGTAGATGTCGATGTTCTGCTTGCGGATCAGGTCGAGCAGCAGGTCGAGCGGGCCGTCGTAAACCTTGCCTACGGTGATCGAGAAGGGGGATTGGGAGTCGTCATGTTTCGGGGGCGCGGGTCGCTTGGGTTCGGGGATGGGAGCGGGTTCGGGACGCGGGACGAGAGCGAAGGACTGTGAAGAGTCCTGGGATGTGGACCCGGTTTCGGCTGGAGTGCTGCGGTCCGCCATGGTCAATCGATACCCATTGCCTTGCGAACCTCATCCATTGTCTGGTTTGCACGGAGGTTGGCGCGGGCGTTACCGGCGGCGAAGATCTCCGTGACCATGGCGGGTCGAGCCTGAAAGTAGGCCCGGCGCTCGCGGATGGGCGCGAGCGTGGCGACGACGGCATCGGCGAGCCAGGTTTTGCATTGGATACAACCGATTCCCGCCGTTCTACAGCCTTCGGCCGCAGTTTGTTGGGTTTCCGGAGTGGAGAAGACCTTGTGCAGGTCAAAGACGGGGCAGACCTCGGGATTGCCGGGATCGGTGCGACGGACGCGAGCCGGGTCAGTGACCATGGTTTTGAGCTTGGCGCGGATGTCCGGCTCAGGATCAGAGAGCAGGATCGTGTTGCCATAGCTCTTGGACATCTTGCGACCGTCGGTGCCGGGAAGCTTGGGCGAAGGGGTGAGCAAGACCTGTGGCTCAGGAAGAATTTGCTCAAAGGTGCGTGGCTCATCCTCAAGAACATGCAGTTTTTCTTTGTCAGAAGAAGCCTGCATGAGGTGCTTTACAGTCGTTGCGGATTGGCTTCCGTACAACAGGTTGAAGCGGCGAGCGATCTCCCGGGTGATCTCGACGTGGGCGGCCTGATCCTGGCCGACGGGCACGAAGGATGGTTTGTAGACGAGGATGTCCGCGGATTGGAGAAGCGGGTAGGCGAGAAAGCCGAGGGTGGCGAGATCTTTCTCTTTCAGCTGCTCCTGCTGATCTTTGTAGGTGGGTACGCGCTCGAGCCAACTGAGCGGGGTGATCATGCCGAGCAGGTCGTTCAACTCGAAGTGGGCCGGAACTTTGCTTTGCAGAAAGAGGGTGCAGTGTTCCGGATCGAGGCCCGCGGAGAGAAAGTCCAGGGCGACATCCTGCGTGTTTTCGCGGAGCCTGCTGGTATCGGCGTAATCGGTGGTGAGTGCGTGGTAGTTGGCGATGAAGAAGAAGCAATCGTACTGATGCTGGAGCTGGACCCAGTTGTAGAGCGCACCCATGTAGTTGCCGAGGTGAAGCTTGCCGGTAGGGCGCATGCCGCTCAAGACGCGGCGGCGCTGGTCCGGCGGAGTGGGTTGGGTCTGGCTGGGCTGGTTCATCGGTTCCATGTCGAGGGTCCAGCTAGGATGACCCCGGGTACTGGGGGGGGGTACCCCCCTGGTGTTTCGGTAAACTCGCTCGAATGAGGGACTTAGCTGCTACGGGTGCAGTAAAGTCGTCATTCTTTTGGGGTTAGAGGTAAAGTCCTCTCAAGAAAGGGCTTAAGGGTTGGAGATTAGGTTGAGTTTTTCTTGGTCTACTCATTCAGGATAACAGGGGGAGCGGGGTGAGTATGCCAAGTTTCTTTTTGGGGTAAGTGGTTTGGATGGAAGGGGTTAGAG